>CABZJM010000006.1 GCA_902526075.1 uncultured Bacteroidota bacterium | reverse complement strand
TAGAGGAGAAATTGAAACTGATGAGGATATAATAAACAGGGTAAAATATGATATTTATTATTTAGAAAACTGGTCTTTAATCTTGGATTTAAATATTGTATTTTTAACAACTATTAATTTTTTAACCGGTCAAAAAAAGGCCTATTAAATTTTATAACTTAATGAACGTATTAATATTGGGCTCAGGTGGTAGAGAGCACGCTTTTGCTTATAAAATCAGACAAAGTAAATTGTGTAAAAATTTATATGTAGCACCTGGTAACTCTGGAACCAGTGAAATAGCATCCAATATAGAAATCCAAGTGAATCAATTTAAGCGTATAGTAGAAGCTATTAAAAATTTAAATGTCTCATTGGTGGTTGTTGGTCCTGAAGTGCCTTTAGTGAATGGGTTAACAGATTTTATAAAATGTGACAAGGACTTAAAAGATATAATTGTGATAGGTCCAAATAAGCATGCTGCTCAGCTTGAGGGAAGTAAAGATTTTGCTAAGGATTTTTTAAACAGACATAATATTCCAACGGCATCACATAAAACTTTTTCCGCTGAAAATATTAATGAAGCATTTTCTTATATAGATGAAATGAAAGCCCCTTATGTACTAAAAGCTGATGGATTAGCAGCAGGTAAAGGAGTTTTAATAATTAACAACCCAAATGAGGCAAAAAATGAAATTCATGAAATGTTGGTAAATTCAAAATTTGGAGATGCGAGTAAGAGCGTTGTTGTCGAGGAGTTCTTAGATGGAATTGAATTGAGTTGTTTTGTGATCACTGATGGCCAAGACTTTAAGTTATTACCTAGCGCAAAGGATTATAAACGTATAGGTGAAGGAGATACAGGATTAAATACCGGAGGAATGGGCGCCGTTTCACCTCCTACTTTTTTAACAAAAGAGTTTAAAGAAAAAGTTGAAAAACATGTGATTCAACCAACTATTGATGGTTTTAAAAAAGACAACATTGATTATCAAGGGTTTATATTTTTTGGGCTAATTAAAGTAAATGATGAGCCTTATGTAATCGAATACAATGTAAGGATGGGTGATCCTGAATCAGAAGTAGTTTTACCAAGAATAAAATCAGACTTATTAGAACTATTATGTGCCGCAGGTAATGGTAATTTAAAAGATCATACTATTATTATTGACGAAAAAAAAGCAGCTACTGTTTTTTTGGTTTCGGGCGGATATCCAGAGCAATATGAAAAAGACAAGGAAATCTTTGGTTTAGATTCTGTTCGAGACTCTCTGGTTTTTCACGCTGGAGCCAAGTATGAAGACGGAAAAGTCAAAACAAATGGAGGAAGGGTAATAGCTATAACCTCAATTGAAAATTCCGTAGAACAAGCTTTAGAAAAATCCTATAATTCAATAAAAAAGATAAGTTTTGAAAAAATGAACTATAGAAAAGATATAGGATTTGACCTATAGATAGTCATGGGCAGTGATTGTCATATCTTCCTCTTCATTATCATCAAATTTTTTAAGTTGAACCATCCAATAACAAAAAGCAGCTGTTCCAATTGAAGTAAAAACCCACGCCATGATATTTGCAAGCCACCAATTATAGTCACCAACTTCCCTCAGAACGTCAAAGGGTATAAAAAGATAATTAACAAAAAGATTTTCAATAGCGTAAAAGAACTCTTTCATTGTGAAACATATTTATTTACTTTGCAAATATACAAATCTTTAAATGATAATAAGGTTTTTTAAATTCACAAAATTAGCACAAGTAATTGTTGCAATAGCCCTTTCATTTATTGTCATGTTTTCCTTTAGAAATAAAAATATATTGACTGAGGATTTATATTCTCAAATTTGTATTTGCTTTATATTTCTTGTGTCGCTCTTTATCATTTCAAAAAACTCAATTTTAAAAAATAATAACTACATAACGCTTGGTTTAATATTGTTTTCTGGAGTTTACTTAAAAATGCCAAATGATTTAAAGATTATATTGTCATATTTTTTTTTATTACTTGCTGTTAGAGCAATATATAGCCTAAAGTCAAACAAGAATATAAATAAGAAGTTATTTGACATAGGGTTTTGGTTTTCTATTTCAACATTTCTACACGAAATAAATATTATATTTTTTATAACAATCTTGTCCGGATCCTATATCTTTTATAAATTAAATTTAGAAGACTTTTTTAAAATTTTAATTGGATATACTACAGGATTTTTAATCACATTTGTTTTGCTAAACTTATTAATTGGAGTTGAATTATCAGTTGATTCCTTTACAGGATATTTGGATTTGGTTTGGGTAAAAATAAGCTCTCCAAAAGCAATATTAAATGCTGGTTTTTACCATTGGATTTTTGCTATTACTTGTTTAGTAATATTTATTTATTATAGTTTTAAATTCTTTGGTAACAATTTGACTGAAAGAATGAAAAACCTATTTCTTTTTATTTTTTTTTTAAACTCAATATTTTTAGTTTTTTTAATTAAAGAGTATTCCATTTTCTTATTTTTCCCATTTCTGGTAACTTTGATTAAAATAATTTCAGAATTAAGAGATAATTTGTTTTTTGAGGTGGTGATTTTAACCATTGTTTTAACTAACTCATATCCTTTTAATTTTTAAAAACAAACTAACAATGAAAGTTGAAGTATCTAATGGTGAGTTACTTGATAAATTAGCAATTTTAGAATTAAAACTATCCAATATAACCGATGTTCAAAAACTGTCAAATATTCAAAAAGAGCATGACGAATTAAATCCCTTAGCTGGCCAATTATTTGGCTCATTTGGAGAAAAACTAAAAAACCTTTACATACAATTAGCTGAAATAAATTCAGAATTGTGGACAATTGAAGACAACATAAGAGAATGCGAAAGAAATAAAGATTTTGGATCTGATTTTGTAAGCCTGGCAAGAGCGGTCTATTTTACAAATGATAAAAGAAGTGAAATAAAAAAATCGATTAATTTACTTACAGGATCTGGTTTTGTTGAGGAAAAGTCATACAAAGACTATGAATAACTACTTTAAAATAACCGATTTAATTTGAGCAGTCATATATTAATAATCAGACTATCGGCTTTTGGTGATGTTGCAATGACAGTACCGGCTATTAGCGTATTGCGAGATAACCACCCTAGGGTCAAAATTACCATTTTAACTACTGAGTTTTTCTCTACTCTATATAATCAAATTCCAAATATTAATTTTCTTTTTTTTAAACCTAAACACAAAAGTATTTATGGCTTGTTTCGTCTTTCAAGACAAATCAACCAGATAAAGCCAGACCATATAATTGATTTACACGATGTTTTAAGAACTAAAATTCTTAGAATTTTTTTAGCATTTAAATTTAACAGAATTTTAGTCATTGATAAAGGGAGAAAAGAAAAAAAATCCCTGATAAATGGCTCAATCTTTAGAAGACTAAAACCTATGCATCAAAGATATGCAGATATTTTTTCTTTAAAAAAAATGAGTATTAATCTACAGCTATTCAATATTTACAGTAAGATTAATATCGATAATAAAATTCACGAATTTGATTTAAATAAAAGATTAATTGGTATTGCTCCTTTTGCTGGACATAATTGTAAAGAATATTCATTAGCAAATATTTTGAAGCTAATTGAGTTAATCGGCCCTAGCTATCAAATTTTGATTTTTGGGGCACCAGGTGCGGAGGAAAAAAAAATAAAAAAAATTTCTCAAGAAAAAACTTACATATATACAATTTCCTCTAATTATTCTCTAAGTGAGCAGATGGCAGTCATATCAAATTTAGATGTAATGATATCAATGGATTCTGCAAATGGTCATGTTGCTTCTTTATTCGGGGTAAATGTCATCACTATTTGGGGCGCAACACATCCTTTTACAGGCTATAGCCCATTTAATCAGCCACATAAAAACTCAATTATCCCAGATTCAAAGAGATTCCCCAAAGTTCCAGTGACAGTATATGGATCAAAATGTCCTAAAGATTATGAAAATGCGATTAACTCAATACGTCCAGAAATAATATTTAAAAGAGTTAAGGAGATACTTTAAATATCATCAGCATCAAGATAAATTTCTTGTGAAGTAGGATAGGCCTGACATGTAATGATTAAGCCCTCATCGATTTCACTGTCAGTCAAAATATAATTTTGCTCTAAATTTACGGTTCCTGTTTTAAGTTTTCCAATGCAGGTGGCACAAGCACCGCCTTTACAAGAGTATGGTGCATCAACATCATTTTCGATTGCACTGTCTAAAAGTGTTTTGTTTTCATCACCTTCAATAGTGGTTTCCACTCCATCAACCTTAAAAGTTATTTTGATTCCACCCATAACTATATTTATTTACGAATTTAAATATTTTCAACGTCATAATAAAAAGATGACTATTTTTGTGCAATGCACAATATCATCAATTATATTCTGTTTTAATCTAACAATAAGGCCTATAAATTGAAAAAATCACTTAAATATATTTCGATATTTTTTTTACTTTTTTTGATTATTTTAGGATGCTCAAGGAAAAAAGATAAATTTTTAAATAAAAATTTTCATTCCCTTACAACTAAATATAATTTCCTTTTTAACGGTAACAATTTATATGCCGAAGGCCTGGTTGATTTAGAAAATGATTTAAGAGATAATTTTTGGACTTTACTTCCAATTGAAAAGTTTAAGTTTTACGACGCTGATGAAGATGAACGTGAAACGAATTTCACGAAAGCTGAAGAAAAAGCTACCTTGGCAATTCAAAAACATTCAATGAATGTTGATGGAAAGGAAAGAAATCCTATAATGGATCAGGCATATTTTCTTTTAGGAAAATCAAGATATTTTGATAACAGATTTATACCATCTTTAGAAGCATTTAACTATATTTTGTACAAGTACCCGACCAGTCAATATATTAACAAGGTCAAAATTTGGAAGGAGAAAATAAATATTCGCCTAGATCAAAATAAATATGCTATTGACAATTTACAAGAATTGTTAGAGGAGGATAATCTTTTAATCGAAGAAAGGTCTTTAGCAAATTCTTATCTAGCTCAAGCTTTTATTAATGTAGAACAAATTGACAGCGCATCTTACTATTTAAAAAAATCAAATCAACAGTTTAATGATTTAAAGAATAACCCAAGAAAAACATTTTTACTGGCTCAACTTTATCAAGATTTATCGATTAACGATACTGCATATGACATTTATTCAGAAATTATTAATCTAAATAGAAAAATTCCAAGAAAATTTTACATACAGTCATATATAAATAGATCAAGTACTTCAGACTCTATTGATAACTCAATTTTAGAATTGAAAGATTTAGTAGAAAATTTTGAAAATAACAACTTCCTAGATATTATTTATCATCAAATAGCAATGCTTAATCTTAAAAAAAATTATTCTGAGGTTAACCTAATAGATTCTTTAAAAAGTTTTAATGATTCTCTTGCAGTTGTTTATTTTAATAAATCACTGAGGTCTGATCCGGATGACGAAATTTTGATTGCAAAAAATTACAATGAATTAGCTGAATTATACTTTAGAAATAAAGATTATTTACAGGCAGGCCTCTATTACGATAGCACTTTGAGCGAGCTGAATAGTAGAACGAGGGAGTTTAAAAAAATAAAGAGAAAAAGAGAAAATTTAAACGATTTAATTTTTTATGAAACTATTGCTATGGAGCTAGACAGTACTATTAGATTAATTAATATGCCTAATGAAAGCAGGAAGTCTTACTTCAGCAAGTATATTTCTAAATTAAAAGACAAAGAAAAGAAGTCTCAAAAAAAGAATAATAATTTAGGTTCATCAAATTCAATCACAACCTTTACAGATTCTGAATCTGCTCTGTTTTATTTTTATAATACTACAGCTGTTTCCTATGGTAAAAATGATTTTAAAAATAGATGGGGAAACAGAAGATTACAAGACAATTGGAGATGGTCAATATCTACTTCTAATATAAAAGACAAAGAGTCATTAGACCAGGTCAATAGTATTAACAAGGATAGTGTTTTTTCTGTAGGTTATTATATTGGGCTAATTCCAAACGATCCAATTTTAATTGATAGTTTAAATAAAAGAAGGAATGATGCGTATTTCAGATTGGGGTCGATTTACAAAGACCAGTTTGATGAATATCAAATTTCTAATAACAAGCTTTTTGGATTACTTGAAAATGACCCAACTGAAAACTTAATACCTCCATCGAAATATTTTATTTATAAGAATTTTTTGTCTCTTGACTCAGTTACTAAAGCTGAACAATATAAAAAGGACATTATAGCAAATCACCGAAATTCAAAATATGCTGAGATTTTGCTGGATCCAACTACTATTTCAAAAGAAAAGCAGAATTCAAATGAGATTTATGAGAGATTATACATTGATTTCAATGATCAAAAGTATGTTCAAGTTATTGACGAATGCAACAAGTTTATTTTGGATTTTAACGGCGAGCCAATTGTTCCTAAATTGGAATTTTTAAAAGCTCTAGCAATTGCAAGAGTTTATGGGTTTAAAGAATATGAAAAAGCTTTAACTTTTATTAAGTTAAATTATTCTTCAACGGTTGAAGGAAAAGAAGCAGAATTAATTTTAGATGAGGTGCTTCCTTCGGTTAAAAATGACAATTTCAAAAACAATAACATATCTGATAACTATAAAATTATTTATCAATTCGCAGTAGGTTCAGATAATGAGATTTTAAGTCAGATTAATGATTTAAAACAATATATTGTCAATGTAGATTATCTAGACCTTCGTGTATCTCAAGATTTTTACAATAATATTACTACATTTGTTGTTGTCCATGGTTTAAAGAGTTATGACGGGAGTTTAGGATTAGCGGAAAGACTTGAAAAAACCATCGATATTCAGGCTGACTCGTTTTTTGTAGCATCATCTGATAATTATAAAACGATTCAAATACACAAAAATTTAGATAAGTTTGAAAAAAAATAAATTATTATGAGCAATACAAATCAACAAAATATGATTACCCAAGGCACTACATTGGTTGGTGATATATTTAGCGAAGGGGACTTTAGAATAGAGGGGAATATTAAAGGCAATATAAAAACATCTGGAAAAATTGTGGTTGGTAAAACAGGTGTTATCAATGGTAGCCTTGAGGGTGAAAATGCAGATTTTGAAGGAGGTTTTTCTGGAAAATTAAAACTATCTGGTATGCTGACCTTAAGATCATCTGCCTACATAGAGGGTGAGGTAGAAATTGCTAAACTTTCAGTAGAGCCAGGCGCAACATTTAATGCTACATGTTCTATGAAGGGTGGAGTAAAAGAATTAATTAACAGTGAAGAAAAAGCATCCCCAGAAAAGAAAGAAAAAACAGCATAGTTTTATAATTTACTCCCAACTAGCTTTCCAAATGTTAGTTGTAATTGTAGCGGGTGTGTTTTTAGGTTTAAAGCTCGATGAAATTTATCCAAACCAATACTCTTTATTCACATTAATATTTGCAATTTTCTCAATTTCATTATCGATATATTATACAATAGCTCAGGTTACCAAAAATGAATAATTTTGTGAAAGAAATCAAGGTTTTATTTACTATTACCCTAATAACGCTTGCCCTTTTTTTTATGCACCAATTTTTAATTCTAGAAATTTTTAAGAATGACCCTCCACCTTTAATTTCAATATATTTCTTAAACTATTCTGCTGTACTTTTTTTGCTCTTTTTTTTTAAAATTAATCTACACTACAAATTTATAAAGCCCTTAACTTCATTTGTTATACTTACATTTATAAAAATGCTTTCAGTTGTTGCTTACTTTATCTATTTTAACAATTATGAAGACTATGACATTACGATACTAGTTTATAATTTTTTCCCAGTATATTTTTTATTGTTGACAATGGAAATTCTCAATCTTAAAAAATCATTGAATAATATTTGAAACTTCGTGATTTATTTTGTTTGAAATTTCCTTTAATGTACTTACATTTGCAACCATATTAATATGAAGAAATTTTAGCAAAATGCCTTTAAAATTATCAAGAATTTACACTTCACTTTTACTATTATTTTTTTCTGCAAATATTTTTGCTAATCCAGTTGAAAAATTAGACGGTTCTAAAGAGTTTGATGTAAATGAAATGATTATGCACCACATAAAAGACTCTCACGAATTTCACATCATGGACATTAATGGTCATGCAGTTTCTTTTCCCCTGCCTATCATACTTTGGACAGAGAATGGACTGGTCACATTTCTTTCATCCGAATTTGATCATGATGATGCAGGAAAAGTCATCGTAAAGAAAAAGCAACAGGCATTTGTTAAGTATCACGAGAAGATTTATTACGCAGAGCAAACCGGGTATTTGGGTAAATATGTGATTTACGACAATAATGGAGTTGTGCTAAATAAAAAGCCTTTAGATCTCTCAATAACTAAAATGGTTTTTTCTATGTTTCTGTCAATGCTTTTACTGGTATTAATTTTTGTTGCAACGGCAAGGACATACTCTAAATCAAAAAAGGGAGAACCAACAGGTCTTGGTAAATTCACTGAACCATTGGTTATGTTTATAAAGGATGAAGTTGCTTTGCCAATGATAGGTGAAAAAAACTACCAAAAATATATGCCATTTCTTCTAACACTGTTTTTTTTTATATGGATAAATAATGTAATGGGCTTAATTCCGTTTTTCCCGTTCAGCGCCAATCTGAGTGGAAATATTGCTTTTACATTTGTATTAGCGGCAATTACATTTGTTATAACTACTATAGTTGCTAATAAAGATTATTGGAAGCATATTTTTTGGATGCCGGGTATTCCAGTTCCGATGAAACTATTCTTAGCCCCAATCGAGTTTTTAGGAATTTTCATTAAGCCAATTTCATTAATGATAAGATTATTTGCAAACATTTCTGCGGGGCATATTATAATATTAAGCTTAATATCACTTATTTTTATTTTTAAAAGTTTATGGTTAGCTCCGGCGTCATTATTCTTTTCAGTATTTATCAGTCTTATTGAAGTTTTAGTTGTTGCCATTCAGGCATACATATTTACAATGTTGTCTGCCTTATATATAGGTAGTGCAATTGAAGAACACGAACATTAATTTTAAATTTTTATAAACATGAGTTTAATTATTTTTTTACAAGAAACATTAGTTGATTACGGTGCTTTTGCTGCTATTGGTGCAGGTTTAGCAGCCATAGGCGCAGGCATAGGTATCGGTCAAATTGGAGGATCAGCTATGGAAGCTATGGCAAGACAGCCTGAAATGCAAGGAAAGTTACAAGGGTCAGCAATTGTATTAATTGCTTTCGTTGAAGCAGTTGCATTATTTGCAGTAGTTGTATCGCTTATTAAGTAGACACACAAATTATTATAATTAATTAATATGGACTTAGTAACCCCAGATATTGGACTTATTTTTTGGACAACTGTTTCTTTTGCTATACTATATTTTATCCTTGCAAAATTCGCATGGAAGCCAATTTTAGGAGCAGTTAATGAAAGAGAAAAATCCATAAAAGATGCCCTTTCAGCTGCTGAAAAAGCCAAAGAAGAGATGGTAAACCTTAAAGCTGATAATGAAAAGATTTTAAATGAAGCAAAACTTCAAAGAGAGTCTTTACTTAAGGAAGCGAGAGAGATAAAATCAAAGATTATTGCTGATGCTGAAAGTGAGGCAACAGAAAAAGCTAATAAGCTTGTTGAAACTGCAAAAATAGCCATAGAAAATGAAAAATCAGCTGCAATGAAAGAATTGCAAGACACAGTAGTTGATTTATCACTTAATATCGCTGAAAAACTCCTTTCAAAAGAGCTTGACAATAAAGAAAAACAACTAAAGAATATCCAAGATATTCTAGACAAAACCAAACTTAATTAATGCAGTCTAGAGCCGCCATAAGATATGCAAAAGCAATGTATGAGATTGCTAGTGAGGAAAATTCAGTAAACGAAGTTTATAAGGATGTGAGCCTTATCAAAGAGCTATATGGTGATTCATTAGATTTTAAAAACTTATTGTCGAATTCTCAAATTAATCATCAGAATAAGAAAAAGGCAATTTTATCATTATTAGAAAATAGTAATGCTTTAACTGAAAAGCTTATCGATTTATTAATTCACAATAAAAGACTTTCAATTATTGGCGATATTGCAATTAGTTTCACGCAGCTTTATAACAAGCACAATGATATCAAAGAGGCAACACTAATAACTGCTTCACCTATTGATGAAGATTTAAAGTCAATAATATTATCTAAAATTAATATTTCCGACCCTAAGTCTATCAGTTTAACGAATATTATAGATTCAAGTATTATCGGAGGATTTATAATTAGATTTGACGGAAAAGAGTATAATGCTAGTATGAAGCAAAACTTAAATAACTTAAAAAAAGAACTTACAAATTAAAGACTATGGCCGAAGTAAATCCAGCTGAGATTTCAGCTATTTTAAAAAAACAACTTAAAGATTTTGATTCAACATCATCTCTAAATGAGATAGGAAGTGTTCTTACGGTTGGTGATGGGATCGCTAGAGCATATGGGTTATCAAACGCCCAGTATGGTGAATTAGTAGAATTTTCAAATGGTACACAGGGAATTGTTCTGAATTTAGAGGAGGACAATGTTGGTATTGTATTACTTGGAGCTTCGACCGATATTAAAGAGGGTGATACTGTAAAAAGAACATCAAGGATTGCTTCGGTAAAAGTTGGAGAAGGAATTGTTGGTAGAGTTGTTGATACGCTAGGTACTCCAATTGACGGAAAAGGTGAATTAAAAGGAGAACTTTATGAGATGCCCTTGGAAAGAAAAGCTCCAGGTGTAATTTTTAGACAACCAGTAAATGAGCCTTTACAGACTGGAATTAAATCTGTTGATGCAATGATTCCTATAGGAAGAGGCCAAAGAGAATTAGTTATTGGTGATAGACAAACCGGAAAAACAACTGTTTGTATTGACACTATTCTAAATCAAAAAGAATTTTATGATGCTGGTGAACCCGTATATTGTATATATGTTGCTGTTGGACAGAAAGCTTCAACTGTTGCAGGTATTGCAAAAATACTAGAAGATAAAGGTGCGCTAGCATATACAACTATTGTTGCAGCAAACGCATCAGATCCTGCAGCAATGCAGGTATATGCACCATTTACAGGTGCTTCAATCGGGGAGTACTTTAGAGATACAGGAAGACCTGCATTAATTATTTATGATGATCTCTCAAAACAAGCAGTAGCATATAGAGAAATATCTTTATTATTAAGAAGGCCGCCGGGGAGAGAAGCATACCCTGGAGATGTATTCTATTTACACTCAAGGTTATTGGAAAGAGCAGCAAAAGTAATCAACGACGATGCTATTGCAAAAGAAATGAATGATCTTCCAGAATCACTAAAGTCAATTGTAAAAGGTGGAGGTTCTTTAACCGCACTTCCGATAATTGAAACTCAAGCTGGTGACGTATCAGCATATATTCCTACAAATGTTATTTCCATTACTGATGGCCAGATATTTTTAGAGTCTGATTTATTTAATTCAGGAGTTAGGCCTGCTATTAATGTTGGAATCTCTGTTTCAAGAGTTGGAGGATCAGCACAAATCAAATCGATGAAAAAAGTCTCAGGAACTCTTAAATTAGATCAGGCTCAGTTCAGAGAACTTGAAGCGTTTGCTAAATTTGGATCTGATTTAGATGCTGCCACATTAAACGTTATCGAAAAAGGTAAAAGAAATGTTGAGATATTAAAGCAAGCTCAAAATGATCCTTTTAAGGTTGAAGATCAGGTTGCAATTATTTATGCAGGCTCAAAGAATTTATTAAGAGATATCCCAGTTGATAGGGTTAAAGAATTTGAATCAGAATACATTAGGCTTTTGAATGATAAACATTCAAAAATTCTATCTACGATTAAACAAGGAAAATTAACAGATGAAGTTACCAGCACATTAGACAAGGTGTGTGCTGATTTAGTTTCAAAGTTCTAATTTATGGCTAACTTAAAGGAAATCAGGAATAGAATATCTTCTGTATCATCAACTATGCAGATTACAAGTGCTATGAAAATGGTATCTGCAGCAAAACTAAAAAAAGCTCAGGATGCTATTACTGCTATGCGACCCTATTCTGATAAACTTACTCAAATGTTAGTTAATTTATCATCTTCTGTTGATTTTGAAAATGTTTATTTAAGTCCTAGGAAAGTGAAAAATAAATTAATTGTTTGCATTACTTCAAACAGAGGTTTATGTGGTGCATTTAACTCTAATGTAATAAAGAAATGTACAGAGATTGCTAACTCTTCTGATGAAAATGTATCGTTCTTTTGTATAGGTAAAAAGGGAAGTGATATACTTTCAAAATCCTATAATGTTATTCATTCTAATAATGTGATATTCGATGATTTAACATTTGAAAATATTTCCACAATCGCTGACAAAGTTATGAGCATGTTTCTTAATAAAGAATATGATAGTGTAGAAATTGTGTACAATAAGTTTAAAAATGCAGCTACTCAAATCGTAATTCAGGAGCAATATCTTCCGATTGAAAATAACAAGTCTAAGGATGATGAAAAAGATTCTTCTGATTATATTTTTGAACCAACTCAAATCGAAATTATTTCTGAGTTAATTCCTAAGTCTTTAAAAACACAACTGTATAAATCTGTTAGAGATTCCTATGCGTCAGAGCATGGAGCTAGAATGACAGCTATGCATAAGGCAACAGATAATGCAACCGAGCTAAGGGATCAACTTAAACTAACTTATAATAAAGCCAGACAAGCAGCCATTACCAATGAAATTCTTGAAATTGTTGGTGGAGCTGAAGCTCTAAATGGATAGTTGATTTACACTCTTTTTGTTTTCCAATTATTATTGCTTTATTTTTAGGAAACAAAGCATCAAATTTTGGGAAAATTTCTGCAATTATTCAAGCAAACATTTATCTATGGAATAGCTACCGTTTTTCCCAGAATTATGAGTGTTATTCTGGTTAGAGTACATACTGATAAGAGTGTTATTAGCGAGGTTTCTGAATTCGGTACACTTTCACTTATTTTCTCTTATATAATACTGTTCAATGTTATTCTATCCTATGGCTTAGAGACCTCATTTTTTAGATTTTATAATACTGAAAAAAATAAAAACGATGTGTTAAATACAGCTGCAATTTCTATTATTATTACATCGTTTATTTTCGCTTCATTATTCAGTATTTTTAAGTTAAATATTTCAGACTTCACCGGAATCAGCACAGACTATCTTAGTATTGTTGTGTGGATATTAGTTGTTGATGCTCTAACCGTTATCCCATTTGCATACTTAAGACTAAAAGGTGATGCATTTAGATATTCGGTAATAAAAATCATAAACGTAACAATATATTTCTCGTTGAATATATTTCTTTTAATATTCTTAAAAGATCTTTCAGAATCCTACAACTTTTTCCAGAGTATATATTTTGAAAATTTTGAAGTTGCCTATATATTCATTGCAAACCTAATCGCCAGTTTTGTTTCTTTATTATTATTAATACCATTTTATTTTAGAATAAATTATCAAGCTAATTTTAAATTACTTAAGAAAATGCTTGCTTATGCATTTCCAATTTTAATTTCAGGCCTAGCATTTACTATTAATGAAACCTTTGATAAAATTTTATTAGATTTTCTATTACCAAGCTCAATAGCAAAAACTGAAATTGGAATGTATGCAGCTTGTTATAAATTAGCAATTTTCATGACATTATTCTCTACAGCATATAAACTAGCCATAGAGCCTTTTTTCTTTAGTGAAGCTGACAAGAAAAGCTCAAAAAAGAGTTATGCTTTAGTTCTTGAAACGTTTGTCATAATAGGATCTTCGATACTGGTTTTAGTCATTGTCGCCCTTGATGTTTTAAAAGTAATTTTTATTGGTGATCCCGAGTATTGGCAGGCCATGTATATTGTACCTATTATTTTGCTTGCTAATTTCTGTCTTGGCATATATCAAAATTTATCCGTTTGGTATAAAGTTACTGACATGACTAGATTTGCCGCATATATTTCGGGAGCAGGAGCTTTAATAACTTTATCATTAAATATAATCTTAATACCAAATTATAGTTTCTTGGGTTCGGCAGTTGCTACACTAATAGCATATTTCACTATGGCCTTATTGTCCTTTATGATTGGAAAAAAATATTATCCTATTCCTTATAATGTATCAAAGATTTTATTTTATATAGTATTATCTATTTCCCTGTCATCTATTTATTTTTACGGATTTAGAGATAATATATTAGTTGGAATTGTATGTGTAATGGTTATGAATATCGTAATTTTGATCAGAGAAAAAAGACAAATAATTACGTTATTTAATTTGATAAGATGATTATAGATATAGTAAATATCTCGAATAATAAGCTTCCAAAATATGAAACTCTTCTTTCTGCTGGTATGGATTTAAGAGCATATTTAGAAAATCCAATAGTTCTTAAGCCCCTACAAAGAACATTGGTTAAAACAGGACTATTTATTTCTTTAAAACAAGGTTATGAAGCACAGGTAAGACCTAGGAGCGGATTAGCTCTAAATAAGGGAATTTCTGTTTTAAATTCACCTGGAACAATTGATGCAGATTATCGTGGTGAAATTGGTGTGATATTAGTAAACTTATCTGATTCAGATTTCAAAATTGATTCTGGAGATAGAATAGCTCAGATGGTTATAGTAAAACATGAAACTGTTTCTTGGAAATCCGTAGATAAATTAGATGATTCATTAAGGGGAGATAAAGGTTTTGGAAGTACTGGCACATAATATATGATGATGAAAAAAACAATTCTTATACTTTCCTTTTTCATTTTTAGCTCATGCTCTTTACTTTACAATGCATCGAAAGAAAATAATAATAGCAACAGAAAGTTTACACCAAAAAAATCTATCCGTATTGCTAACAATAGTTTTAATAGTATAGAATATATACAAGCAAAAGCCAAAGTCTCATTTAGAGACAATAATAAAATAAAATCTAACACTATAACCATGCGGATTTCGGCAGATCAAAAAATATGGATTAATGCTTCACTAGGTGCTGCTAGGATATTAATCGATAGTGATTCGGTAAAATATTATAATAAAATTGAAAAAAATTACTTTAAATCAGATATTAATTATATAAACGATAAAATTGGTTTCGATCTAAATTTTCAAATACTTCAAAATCTCATATTAGGTATTTTAATACATGAATTTGATCCTTCTTCTTTATATAAAAAAACTGAAAACAGCTATATATACAGAGATGATAATTTTTTTATAAATTCAAAAGTAGTTCAATCAACTGTCTCGATTAGTCCCTATAATTTTAGAGTTCTAAAACACTCATTTAAAGACCAAAATAATTTTTTTGAAGTTTCATACGATGATTTTACAATTGTTGATAAACAAATTTTACCTACAAGAATACGTTTTTCTAATAACGGACTAGAAAACCTTTATATTGAGATTAAGTCTATCTCTTCACTAGAAAAAATTAACATCCCTTTTAGAATCCCTAAAAATTATAAGCGCATCAAATTATAATGAAGACCTTTAGGCTACTTTTATTTTTTTTCTTATTAATAGTCACTGATTTAAGATCACAATCAAAAAAATTATTAGAAAAACAAAAAATAGAAATTCAAAATGAGATAAAAGTAATTGAGCAAAAACTGTCTAATTCCTCTAAGAAAAAAGGTGTGATAATCTCAAATGCAGAGGACTTAAATTATAAAATCAGACTACAACAAAATTTAATTAGCAATATTAATAATCAATTAAATCTAATCTTAAACGAAATTGATGATAATGAGATTCAGCTTTCCAATTTAAAAAATAAAGAGCTGTCCTTAAAAGAAGAGTTTGCTAAGATGCTTTTAATAGGTTACAAAAAAAAATCCAAGTTAAATAAGTTGATGTTTATATTTTCCTCATCATCATTCCAGCAAGCATATAAAAGGATTCAATATTTTAAACAATATGCAAACTTTCAAAGTAAAACATTGTTAAAAATTAAAATCACCAGCTCAGAAATAGAAAATGTTATTATCGCTCTTGACTCACAAAAGACAAATAAACAGTTATTAATCAACGAAAATGAAAATATTAAAAAAGAATTAAGTATTCAATATAGTGATTTTAATGAGTTAATTGCCGAGGTTAACAAAGATCAAAAGAAATATAAAAACGAGATCAAACAGAAACAAAAGCTTTCTATGGAAATTGATAAAAAAATTGAGAAACTCATAAGGGAAGCTTTAGCCAATTCAAAAAGAAACGAGGGCGGTTTTAAATTAAGCGAAGAGGCTCAATTAATATCAAAAAACTTTAATGCAAATAAAGGTAGATTACCCTCGCCTGTTATAAGAGGTAATGTAGTTTTGGGCTTTGGAAAGCAACCCCATCCAATTGTAAAAACAGCTACTATCCAAAGCAATGGAGTTAGAATTCGAACATCCAGTGATGTCGAGGCTAGAACAATTTTTGATGGCGAGGTCTATTCGATCATTGTTTCTAAAAATAATAGTCGTATTGTTCTTATTCAGCATGGGAATTTCTTTACTGTATATAAAAATCTTTCTCAGAGTTATGTGTCAAAAGGAGATAAGTTAAAGACAAAGGAAGTAATTGGTAAAATTGCAACAGACCCGCTAAACGGGCAGACGATTTTAAGTTTTAGTATTTTTTATAATGGAGTTCCACAAAACCCGAGGACTTGGATTTATAAATTATAATCTAAGAAAATAGAGCCTTTAATTCTGTTGCATCATCTGCTTTCATTTTACCAGCTAACACAAGACTTAGTTGTCTTCTTCTCAAGGCAGCATCATATCTCATTTTTTCTTCGTCTGTTTCAGGCTTGATCTTGTCAATTTTTGTTGGTTTTCCAGAACTGTCAACGGCAACAAAAGTATATATTGCCTCATTAGCTTTTATTTTTTTACCACTATCATCGTCAATCCAAACATCAATAAAAACTTCCATTGACGTAGTAAAAGCTCTTGAAACTTTTGCTTCGATTGTAACTGTGGTCCCGATAGGAATTGATTTACCAAAAGAGACATTATTTACAGAAGATGTTACAACAATCTCTTCGGCATGTCGTCTTGCAGAGATACTTGCCGCTCTATCCATCCTAGCTAATAATTCACCACCAAATAGATTATTTAATGCATTTGTTTCACCAGGCAAAACAGAATCAGTAAGTATTGTAAGAGAATCTTTAGGCGTTTTGATGTCTGAGAGTTTTAGTTTTTTATCAAAAGCCATGCATTCAAATCTTCCTTGGTACGGATTTCTGAGAGAGCCAATCTTGCTTCTTCAACAGTATCATAGCTGTTGTAAGCAACTTGCAGTAGGCCAAATTTATTTACTCCCACTTTTCTAGCCTCAATAAATCCTTTTTGCTTAAGTTGAGATATCATTCTTAATGAATTTTCCTCAAGCCTAAACGAGCCTGCAATTATATGAAAACTTCCATATTGTTTTCTAATAGGTAATTTCACCACAGGCAGTGATGTATTGATATTAAATGTTGCTTTTTGTATTTTTTTTTCAATCTCCCAGTTTGCTTCAGCGTACGAAGCTTTGTTGAATTCATTTATACTGTCAAAGTAGCTTTTTGTCAATACTCCAGTCAAAGACAAAAAGACTATAAGTATTGCAGCATATTTCAAATAGGTGTTATTAATATTTTTTTGGCGTTTTGTTATTTCTGATGAGTCAATTGAATTAAACCCATAAGAGCTCTTAAGAAAAATTGAGTTTTGATTAGGCACAAAAACATATTTAGTATTTTCTAAAGAAATTGAACCAATATTTTTTATTTCAAAATACCTTTGTTTTTCAAGCTTCTTATTTGTTCTTCTGACCCAGTTTGTAATCTTTTGTTCTGCTTCCTCATAACTAATATTTTCATTTGATGAAATTGCATTAATCAATAATCCATCATTTTTAACTAAATTCTTATTGAAAGAAAGTTCTTTATTAGGAGGAAAAATTTTGGACCCATCAGAGCTGATTTTTGCTGAAATATTTCTTGCAACTAAAGCGCCAAAATTTGGTACAATGACGCAATCGTGACTTTGTAATAATTCAAAAATATAACTACTAATTTTCATGTAATGGCCTATTGAAATCTAAGATATAAAATTATATGAAATTTTTATTTCAATATCCTAATTTTTTGCGCACTCTGCTTAAAACTTTATCGGCTGTAATACTTGCTTTTTCAGCTCCCTTTACTAGGATTTCTTCCACTTCATTGGGATTTGAAATATAGTGATTAAACTTTTTTCTTTCCTTTGAATACTTTTCAACAATTAGTTGAAATAGATCATTTTTTGCATGTCCATACCCATAGCCCCCCGCTTCATATTTACTCTTCATTGTATCAATTTGATTTTTATCAGCAATCAGCTTATAGATATTAAACAGATTACACGTTCTCCATTCCTTAGGGCTTTCAAGTTCTTTGGAGTCGGTCTCTATAGATTTAATCTGTTTTTTTAAATCATTTTCAGAAGCAAAAATATTGATAATATTATTTTTACTTTTACTCATTTTCTCACCGTCAGTACCTGTGATCAGCTTAGATTCTTCTTGTAAATATTCATTTGGTAAGATAAATGTTTCTCCAAAAATATTGTGAAATCTATTGGCAACATTTCTTGTTATTTCTAAATGTTGAAGTTGATCTTTTCCAACGGGAACAATTTCAGCATCGTACAGTAAAATATCTGCAGCCATTAGCATGGGATAATTAAATAAACCCGAATTCACATCTTTTAATCTATCTTTTTTATCCTTAAAGCTATGCGCTAGCGTTAGTCTGTTGAATGGAAAAAAGCAACTTAGATACCAGGCAAGTTCGGTTACCTGTGGTACATCGCTTTGCCTGTAAAAAATTGTGTGAGATGGATTAAGTCCACATGCCAGCCATGCTGAAGCAGTAAATAGGGTGTTTTGTTTTAATACTTTGGAGTCTTTAATCTGAGTTAGGGAGTGAAAATCTGCAATAAACAAATATGTTTCTACATTATCTTTTTTCGAAAAATTTATAGCAGGAATAATAGCTCCAAGAATATTTCCCAAGTGAGGTATTCCTGTGCTTTGAATTCCTGTAAGTATTCTTTTTGGTTTTTCACTCATAATAACAAAGTTAAATTTTTTATTAAAATAAATTAATTAGTTTTGAGACTTGTGAAAGTAGCAAAATACATTTTCTGGACATTTTACAATATATGGTTTTACTTACTAGTATTTGTATTTACCATCATAATTATTTTACCCTCCTTTATTATAATTCTGTTAAACAGAAATTGGTATAAAAAGTTTTATTTAATGGGTGTATTGTGGTCCGATCTTATTTTATTGGGCATGGGTATGTTCCCGTCTCGGAAAGGAAAAATAAAAACAAAAAAAAACAGTCCGTATATATTTGTAGCAAATCACGTTTCTATGATAGATGTCATGCTATTGGTTTCTACGGTAAGAAAAAACCCATTGGTTTTTGTTGGTAAAAAAGAACTGGATAAGATTCCAATTTTTGGAACTATTTATAGAAGAACAATGATTTTGGTTGATAGATCAAGCAAAGACAGTAAAAAGCAGGTCTTTGAACAAACCAAAAAAAAATTAAATGGCGGAATAAGTTTGGGTATTTTTCCAGAAGGAACAGTGCCAGATTTAGATGTTGAACTAGCTCCTTTCAAACATGGTGCCTTCACGATGGCAATTGAACATCAAGTTCCAATTGTTCCTATGACTTTTTTAGATAATAAAAGACGCTTTCCATGGAGTTTTGGAGGGTTGATTGGAGCTTCGAAGGGTACACCAGGAATATTGAGGGTCAAGATTCACGACCCAATTGAGACTAGTGGTATGGTAAAGGAGGACAGCGTCAAACTAAGCGATGATGTAAGAAAATTAATGCTTGATGATCTAAGAAACTCCTAAATAATTTCTTTAAGTTTTGATTCAAGTGTTTCCATCAAATCGGGATTATCCTTTAACAGAGTTTTTACAGCATCTCTACCTTGACCAAGCTTAGTTCCTTCATAGCTAAACCACGAACCGCTTTTATTTATTATTTCCGATTCGACTGCTAAATCAATAATTTCACCAACTTTTGAAATTCCCTCGCCATACATTATATCAAATTCGGCTAATTTAAAAGGTGGTGCAACTTTATTTTTTACTATTTTAACTCTGGTTTTATTACCCATAACTACTCCGTCACTATTCTTAATTTGAGTTGATCTTCTAATATCTAACCTGATAGAAGCATAAAATTTTAATGCATTACCACCAGTTGTTGTCTCTGGGTTTCCAAACATTATACCTATTTTTTCTCTCAATTGATTAATAAAAATTACTGTACAATTAGTTTTGCTAATTGAGCTGGTAAGTTTTCTTAAAGCTTGTGACATAAGTCTTGCATGAAGACCCATTTTTGAATCTCCCATTTCACCTTCAATTTCACTTTTGGGGGTAAGTGCTGCAACAGAATCAATTATTACCATATCTATTGCTCCAGATCTAATCAGATTATCAGCAATTTCTAATGCCTGTTCCCCATGATCCGGTTGAGATATTATCAGATTTTCAATGTCGATACCTAAATTCTCAGCATAAAATCTATCAAATGCATGTTCAGCATCAATAAACGCTGCTATTCCACCCTTTTTTTGACATTCTGCAATAGCATGTAAAGTCAATGTAGTTTTTCCAGATGACTCTGGACCATATATTTCTACAACTCTTCCTTTTGGATATCCGCCAACACCTAAAGCAATATCTAGCCCTATGGATCCAGAGGATATAGCCTCTACATTTTCATTAGGCGAGTCTCCCATTTTCATAACTGTACCTTTTCCGTATGTTTTATCCAGTTTATCTAGGGTTAATTTCAGTGCTTTTAATTTGTCTGATTTATTGTTGGCCATAATTAAGTTTTTATCATTACTAATTTAGGATATCTTTTTACACAATACAATATACTGGTAGATGATTTTTATCTTTTTTTCTACTTTTGTTAGTAATTAAAAAAAGTGTAGTATGCAACTGTACAATAAATTAAGCTCGAATGAAAGATCCAGTATTCTAGATTCATCAAATCAAAAACGCATTACCCTTTCATTTTATAAATATGCTAAGATTAATGACCCAAAAAGATTTAGGGATGAGTTATTTATTTTTTGGGACTCAGTGGATGCCTTAGGGCGGATTTATATTGCAAAGGAGGGAATCAATGCTCAACTATCACTTCCTAAAGTTAACTTAAAAATATTCATTGAGCATATTAACTCAATGTCATTTTTAAAGAATGTTAAGATCAATATTGCTTTAAAACATGAGACAAAGTCATTCCTGAAATTAAAAATTAAAGTAAGAGATAAAATTGTATCTGATGGATTAAATGATGATTCATTTGATGTTACCAAAAAAGGAATTCATTTAAATGCCGAAAAATTTAACAACTTGATGAAAGAGGAAAATACAATTGTACTGGATATGAGAAATCATTATGAAAGTGAGATTGGACATTTTAAAAATGCAATTTGCCCTGATGTTGATACTTTTAGAGACTCATTGGAAGTAATAGAACAGATGCTAAAGGATCACAAGGAAGATAAAAATTTACTTATGTATTGCACTGGAGGAATTCGATGTGAAAAAGCTAGTGCTTACTTTAAACACAAGGGATTTAAGAAAGTCTTTCAGTTAGAGGGTGGTATAATTGAGTATGTTCGTCAAGTAAAAAACAAACAATTAGAAAATAATTTTATTGGTAAGAATTTTGTGTTTGATAATAGACGTGCTGAAAAAGTCAGTGACGAAATTATTGCAAAGTGTCATCAATGTGGAGAGCCATTTGATATTCACACAAATTGTGCTAATGACGCATGTCACTTATTATTTATTCAATGTAATGATTGTAAAATAAAAATGAAAAATTGTTGTTCTTATGATTGTTTTGAAATTACCCAAATGCCACATAAAGTCCAAAAAAAATTGAGGAAGGTTAAGAAAAATATTGATGATATCTTTAAAAAAGGTAGAACTGATAAAATAACTAGATTTGACAGAAAAAAAATGAAAAAAAATGCAATATAAAATAACTTTAGGACTTTTATTTTTATTGTTTTCGTGTAATACTAACATTGATTTCATTGAATATAATTCTGTTGATGGAATTTGGCACAAGGATTCAATTCAGCATTTTAATTTCGAACTTGATACTAGAGAAAATCTTTCATATAAATCGTTTATTAATTTAAGAATTGACGAAAAATATCCATTTGATAATATATTTTTAATTGTTTCATTACAGGACTCATCAGATATTTTATCAATTGATACATTAGAATATAAATTGGCAGATAAATACGGAAATTTTACTGGAAATAAGCAAATTAATATTGTTGAGAATTCCTTATTACACAAAGAAAATATTAGCTTAGTCAACAACAAAAAGTATTTTGTTTCAATTCAACATGCTATGAGAATTATTAACAAGGTTGGAGGAATCGAAAATTTAAGCGGAATTGTTGATGTTGGTTACAAGGTGGAAAAAATAAAATAGCTTTGGAGAAAAAGTATAAATGGTATTCACTTTTGATGTGGTTGTTTTTTTTAACCCCAATCATTCTTATTACCTTCATTTTTTATTATGCTTCAATAGGGGGATTTGGAGACATGCCAGACCTTGAAGTTTTGGAAAACCCAAAAACTAATTTAGCTAGTGAAGTCATAAGTTCGGATGGTAAAACCCTTGGGAAATATTATTTTAATGATAACAGAACACCAGTAACTTTTGAGGAACTTCCAAGCCATCTTGTAGATGCTCTTATAGCTACTGAGGATATTAGGTTTTACTCTCACTCAGGCATAGATTTTAAGAGAACCGTCGGAGCTGCAATAAAGTTGGGCAAAGACGGTGGTGGAAGTACTATCACCCAACAATTAGCAAAGCTACTATTTACAGGGGAGGGCTCTAGAGATATCATTGAAAGGCTAACTCAGAAGTTTAAAGAATACATAATTGCTGTAAGATTAGAAAGACACTATACCAAAAATGAAATTATTACTCAATATTTAAATTTATATGATTTTGGTAATAATGGTGATGGCATAAGAAGTGCTGCAAGAATTTATTTTGGTAAGGAGCCCATTGATTTGGATATAAACGAATCAGCAATTTTAGTTGGGATGTTAAAAAACTCTTCTTTGTATAATCCTAGACCCCATAGAAACCCGGTAGGGGTTAAAAATAGGAGAAATGTCGTTTTGGGTCAAATGAAAAAATATAATTATTTAGATGAAGTTTTGATTGATTCGTTAAAAATGCAACCACTTAATTTAAATTATACACCTGAATCACATAGAGAAGGTCTAGCAACCTATTTTAGAGAGTTTTTGAGAGCTCATATGAAAACATGGATTAACGATGATAATAACAGAAAACCAGATGGATCAAAGTATAACCTAAATACAGATGGCCTAAGGATTTATACAACTATAAATTACTCAATGCAGGAAATGGCAGAAAATGCTGTTACATCTCACATGCCAAGGCTTCAGAAAGAATTTTTTGAACAAAATGAAACATTAGATGATTCTATCGCTCCATTTCGTGAGTTAACCAGTGGTGCTGTCGATACTTTATTAAGAATTTCTATGAGAAGATCGGAGAGATGGAGAAAAATGAAATATGACTTGAAAAAAAACGATGAGGAAATTGAGGAGTCATTTTATATCCCTAAAGAAATGACTGTTTTTTCATGGGCGGGAGAAATAGATACAACTATGACTCCCCTAGATTCAATGAAATATTATAAGTCTTTTTTTAGACCGGGAATGATGTCTATGGATCCAACTAACGGTTATATAAAGGCATGGGTTGGAGGGATGAATTACAGACATTTTCAGTACGACATGGTTAAAAAAGGTAAACGTCAAATTGGATCAACTTTTAAACCTTTTGTTTATGCAGCAGCTATAGATCAATTAAAACTATCTCCTTGTGACACATTTCCTGACAGCCAATTTTGTATAGAAAAAAATAAATTTGGAAATGTTGAGCAATGGTGTCCAAAAAATTCTGGTGATAAATATGGAAGAACAAGAACTTTAAAAAATGCCTTAGCAAACTCGGTAAATACTGTTACTGCCAGATTGATGGACAGAATTGGACCACGTACTGTTGTTAAATTAGCTAAAGATTTAGGAATAGAACAAAGAATTCTGCCAGTTCCGTCAATAGCACTTGGAACCCCTGATCTAAGTGTTTATGAAATGGTCGCAGCTTACTCCACTTTCGCAAATAAAGGTGTATATACGCAGCCAGTTTTTATAGAAAGGATTGAGGATAAAAATGGTACGATCTTGTATAAGAATCAACCCGTGACCAGAGATGTTTTAAGTGAAGAAGCCGCTTATGTTACTGTTAATTTATTAGAGGGTGTTACCAGGGCAGGCTCTGGAACACGGTTGAGAACAACTGGTGCAGATGAATTTAATAGAGCCTATCAAAATGTAGTCACAGGCTATCCATACGAGTTTACCAATCCTATTGCCGGAAAGACTGGAACAACACAAAATCAAAGTGATGGTTGGTTTATTGGAATGGTTCCAAATTTAGTTACAGGTGTTTGGGTAGGAGCTGAAGATAGAGCAATTCATTTTGATGATATAGCATATGGTCAGGGTGCATCAATGGCATTACCAATTTGGGGGGGTTATATGAAAAGTGTATACCAAGACTCAACGCTACTAATTTCAAAGGAATCCTTTGATCGACCAAAACGATTATCAGTAGAATTAGATTGTAATAAGTTTGTAATTGACAGCACCAGCTCAGGCAAGACTACTGACCAAGAGATTTTAGATATTGATTTTTAATAACTAAAAAATCTTCAATACACTCAGGATTTTTCATAGCACCTTTGGAGACTACATTTTCGATTTTATCACCTGACAAGATCTTTTTTATAGGAATTTCCATTTTTTTACCACTAATAGTATAGGGTACATGGGAAATTGAAAAAATTAAGTTTGGAGTATGTCTAGGAGAACACTTAGTTTTTATTGCTTTAATAATATTACTTTTAAAATCTTTATTTAACTCGTATTCTGTTTCCACAAATAATATCAGTTTGCTAGAACCACCAATGTTTAAATCTATTATTAAGGAATCTTTAATTTCATTTATGCCGTCTAAAACTGAGTAAATCTCAGAAGAACCAATTCTAATCCCGTTTCTGTTTAGAGTCGCATCCGACCTACCTTGCATCAAAACCCCTCTTAATTCATCTATAAATATCCAATCTCCATGAGTCCAAACTTCATGATTTTCACGAAAATAAGAATCTTTATATTTCTTAAAATTTTCATCTCCCCAAAAAAATATGGGCATCGAAGGTAATGGTTCGGTAATTACCAATTCACCAGTTTTACCTTTAATGCTCTTTCCACTTTCATCCCAAGCTTTTATTGATGCACCTAGCATAATACATTGTAAAAACCCAGCATACACAGGCAATTTAGGACATCCGCCAATAAATGCAGAACAGACATCAGTTCCACCACTTAATGAAATTATTTGAGTGCTTGGGAGTTTTTTTTGTAACCACTTAAATGCCTCAATCGACAATGGTGACCCTGTTGCTCCTATGGTTTTGATAAATTTTAAATTCTCATTACATACATCTTTACAGTTTTGCTTCATACTTGCTATAAACAGTGGTGAGCCGTTTCCAAAATGATTAATTTTAGCCTCCTTTGCAAACCTCCATTGAACTCCAATGTCAGGAAAATTAGCTGAACCATCATAAAGACAAAGAGTTGCACCACACAGAAATGAACCAATAGCATAATTCCACATCATCCACCCTGTTGTAGTATTCCAAAAAAACCTATCCCCATTCATTATATTTTGGTGTAAAGAATGAGATTTATATTGCTCTAGCAATATACCGCCTGTACCATGAGTAATTGCTTTGGGTTTTCCGGTTGTTCCAGATGAAAAAAGAACCCATATTGGATGATCAAATTTAACAGACTCAAACTCAAAGTCAATCCAGTAATTTGAGTTAAGATTCCATGAATCAAATGTTGAGTCAAATACAATTGTTTTTTTTATTGAAGGAAGGTTAATTTGAAGCTCCTTGATTTTCTTTTCTTGTATGTAATCTTTTCCGTTATAAGAATATTTGTTATGTGCTAAAAGAATATCAGGCTTTAATTGTTCAAATCTGTTTGCTATACTTTCTATTCCAAAATCTGGTGAACAGCACGACCATATAGCACCTAGAGAATTTACAGCCATAAAAGAAGCTATTGTATCAGGATGATTCAATAAATACCCCACAACAACATCACCCTTTTTTACATTGTTTTCTATTAGCCAGCTCCTTACTTCTTTTACCTTTTCTAATAAGCTGTTCCACGAAATTTCAACTATATTATTTAATTCATTTTTATATATAATTGCAGTATGATTTTTTTTTGCATGTCGTAAAATATGACCTACATAGCTTAATTTTGCTCCTTCAAACCATTTCGATCTATAAAAAGGGATTTGTCGGTTTAATGTAAATTCATAGGGCTTATCAAATAGGATTTTATAAAATTCACTTATTGATTCCCAAAAAATTTCTAGGTTTTTTATTGACCACTCGTGTAGTTCATTGTAATTTGAAAAAGACAGACGATACTTTTTTTCAAGAAACTTTTCATACTGAAATAAATTTGAAGACTCATAATTATTTGGAATCCAGATTTTTTCCACAGCTAGTATGATGCCTTAATTAGTTTTTTGGTATAATTATCTTTTGGCTTCTCAAAAAGTATATCAGCATCTTGATAATCAACTATTTTACCATTGTAAAGCACTATTATTTTATCAGACATATACTTAACAACTGAAAGATCGTGAGAAATAAATATATATGTAAAGTTATATTTTTTCTTGAGTAAATTTAATAAGTTTAACACTTTTGCCTGGATTGAAACATCAAGAGCAGAAACAGACTCATCACAAATAAGTACTTCTGGATTAACACTTATAGCTCTGGCTATACAAACTCTTTGTCTCTGCCCACCTGAAAGTTCGTGAGGGTACCGACTCAAAAAATTTTCATTAAGCCCAACATCGCTTATCAACTCTTTACATTTTTCAAAAACTTCATTCTTTAAACAGATTCTATGAAACTTTATAGGTTCTGAAATTATTTGAAATATATTTTGAAGTGGGTTAAGAGAGGCGTAAGGATCTTGAAAAATTATTTGAACATTTTTTCTAAACTCAAGTAATTCTCTTTCTTTAATTTTTGAAATATCTTTTCCCTTAAATAGAATTTCACCTTTTTCAAATTCATGAATTTTAAGAATAGCGTTTGATAACGTTGTTTTTCCTGACCCAGACTCACCGATTAAGCCTAAAGTTTCGCCTTTAAATAATTTTAAACTTATTTGTGAAAGAGCTTTAAAGCTTTTATTGTTTCTAAACAAATTTTTTGATGTATTATAGAACTTTGAAACGTTTTTAATTTCCAAGATTGGTTTACCAGAATAGATGCTTTTTATTCTTTTATTTCTTTCCTTTTCTGTTTCAGCTTCTTCTTTAAAATTTTTATTAAAACTTTCTACAGTTGGCAATTTTTTTAATCTTTTTTTATCATTAATTATCAAAGATAAAAGAGCTTTAGTGTAGTTTTCTTTAGGATAATTTATGATATTTTTATTTGAACCTCCCTCAATTATTTTTCCATTTTTCATAATTAAAATCTTATCTGAAATATTCGACACAAGTCTCAAATCGTGAGAGATAAATAATATTGACAATTTTTCACTTTTTTGCAGATTTTTTAAAATTTCAATTATCTCTTTTTGAATTGTAACATCTAAGGCAGTGGTTGGTTCATCTGCGATGAGTAGTTGTGGATTACATGACAACGCCATGACAATCATCACTCTTTGTTTTTGGCCTCCTGAAATTTGATGTGGGTACTTGTCTAGTAAATTTTCTACATTATCTAGTTTTACTTTTTTGATTAGTTTTTTTATTCTTTTTGTTGTGTGCTCAAAGGATAAGTTTTTGTGAGCTTTAAAAACCTCAAAAATTTGTTCGCCGATTTTCATTGTTGGATTTAGAGCACTCATTGGTTCTTGAAAAATCATTGAAATTTCAGACCCCCTGATTTCCATCATTGCATTATTGTCTAAATCTAAAAGGTTGTTTCCGTTAAAGATAATTTCACCAGAGATATCAAACTTATTTTTTTCTAGAAGCCCAAGAATACTCAATGAGGTTAGGGATTTACCACTTCCAGATTCTCCAATAAGCCCAACAATTTCATTTTTTTTTATGTCTAATGAAACCCCGTCTATTAAATTTTGATGCTGTGAGTTCTCTGTAGTTTTAACACAGAGATTATTCACATTAAGTATTATTTCCTTATTTAATTTCAAATATTATTCAATTGCTGTTGCTAATTTATATCCTTCAGAAATATACTGAAATAAATCACCTGTACCATCGCCCCCCTTTTCATTATCCTCGCCTTGTCTAACAATAATTATATTCTCATCGGGAAAGGAGATGACAAATTGTCCCCTGTGACCATTCATTGTAAAAACTTTTTTTCCTTTATATTTGTATAACCACCAGCCATAACCATAGGAAGGAGTTTCATCAAAGACAGGATTTAAAAAAAGTTCAACAAAAGTTGAGTCAAGAATTTCAGCATCACCCCATTTTCCCTTGTTAATATATAGTTTACCAAATCTTGCAAGATCCCTTGCAGTTGCCGAGATACAACAGTATGTTTTTTCCATTCCAGATTCTTCACTGTCAATCTGCCATAATGCAGTGGTTTCTGCCCCCATTGGAATCCAGAAGTTTTGGGTTAAATAATCGCTAAGTATAGTTCCCGTAGCTTTTTCAATCACCATCCCTAACAGCTGAGTATCTCCACTAGAGTACCTAAATCCTTGGCCAGGTTTTTTTACAATCTTTTGTCTTAAAATAACTGATCTTAAATCATCAGTAAAATAACTTTCAGAGGTTATATTAATTGGATTATAATATTTTTCACTCCATTCCATTCCAGATGACATTGAGGCCAAGTCACCGACAGTTAATTCACCTGCCATTCCATCTTTATACTCCTCAAAGAAATCACTAACTGGCTGTTCCAGACTTTTTATTTTACCATCCATAATAGCCTTACCCATCATACTAACTACAATACTTTTTGAAACCGAAAAGGTATTTGATATATCGGTTTGTTTGTGGCCATCACTATACTTTTCGAACAGTATGCTATCGTTTTTAATTACTAAGAAAGATTTTGTTTTTCTATCATTATTCAACCCTTTGAGTTTATCAGATTCATTGACAGTATTATATAGTTTGTGTAGAGCCCAAGGTTGAGGGTTAGTACTTTTTATTTCCCTATTATCAAAAAATTCGTAATCGAAAATAAAAGCAGTATTATTTCCGGTAAAATAAATTGTTCGTACACCCTTAAAAACATAATCAATATTAAAAATATAAATCAATAAAATAAGAACTCCCAAAACAATAAGTGTCCATTTTAAAATATTTTTCATTATCTGTAATTTTTGCCAAAGATATGAATTTAATCTTCTAAATATTTTTATTTAGATGTTGTGAAAATTTCGAGATTTTTAAATTATTACTAAATTTAATTTAAACTTACGGCTAACCCATTCAAATTATACAAATGCCAGACAATAATATTTCATTAAGTTCAAGAATTTTCTACTACATGATGGTCTTTATTGTTGTTGAATCTATAATGATTGCAGGGGTAACTTTATTTCAATTCAATAAAAAAAACTCTGAATATCATGAAGGAAGATTAGAAAGAAAAGAAAATAATCTATTAGTTGATATTAAGTACGAGTTGCAAAAAAACGAAATAAACTCAATTAATTCATTAAATAATAGTATGATATTGGAAATGGCTGATGTACATAATTTGGAATTTGAATTATATAACTTGGATGGTGTATTACTAAAAAGTTCAACTGCTCTGACCGGAGTCAGGGGCACCACAATTTTGGATGATGAAATTTTAGAATACTTTCAAAATGATAATTCTCCGAGGTATGTTATAGATGATAAAAACTCAAGTTACTTTAAATCATCTTATAATTTAGTCTCAAACTTTAATAACCAACCTTTGGGTATAATATATATTCCGTATTTTGCTGATGACTCAAGTAGTAAGGAAGAGCTTAGCGGATTTTTAATCAGCTTAGGCTTTGTACACGGTAATATGATCTTGATAGCGTTTATTATTGCATATTTTATCTCAAATTTTGTTACAAAATCATTGGATTCTATTGGTGAAACTATAAAAAGAACTAACCTTCAAAATCAAAATTTTAAAATTAATGTCAAAAATACACCCAAAGAGGTAGTTGCACTCATTGATTCTTACAATACAATGATAGACAAACTTAAAAGCAGTGCTGTCAAGCTTGCAAAGAGTGAAAGAGAAACAGCATGGAGAGAAATGGCAAAACAAGTAGCACACGAAATTAAAAATCCGTTAACTCCGATGAGATTAAGTATTCAAACTTTTGAACGTGGCTTTAGTAAAGGACAAGAATTCAGTAAGCAAAGAATCAAAGAATTTAGTTATTCTTTGATTCAGCAGATAGACACTATGAGTTCAATTGCTACCGCTTTTTCAGATTTTGCAGAGATGCCTGAACCCAAAAAAGAAGAATTAAATGTAGTTGAAGTGGTTGAACTTGCAATTGATATTTTTAACAGAGACCAGATAAGCTTTAACTCTTCATCTGGCAAAATACAAGCTAATTTTGACAGAACGCAACTCATTAGGGTTATAACTAACTTACTAAAAAATGCATTCCAAGCAATTCCAGAGGATAGAAAACCTGAAATATCAGTAAATATTTCTGAAAAAAATGATAATATAAATATTTCAATTTCGGACAATGGTTATGGAATTTCTAAAACAGATACAGAAAAAATATTTGAACCAAGTTTTACGACAAAATCAAGTGGTATGGGGTTAGGATTATCGATGATAAAAAACATAATCACTGCATATAACGGTAGTATTACATTTACCTCGAAAAGTAATGTAGGAACAACATTTAATATTACCTTTCCAAAAAAATAATTTATATGTCTTATAATAATCTTACATATGAAATTGATAACAGAATTAATATAATTTCTATAAATCGACCAAAAAACCTAAATGCTTTAAATATTGAAACTTTTTCAGAACTAGATCACGCGGTTAAATCATCAGTTATAAATCCTGATGTGAGGCTAATAATTATTACAGGAGCTGGTGATAAAGCATTTGTTGCAGGAGCAGATATTAAAGAGTTTGTAAATTTTTCTATGGAAGAAGCATATGAGCTTTCAGAATCAGGTCATAAAATATTGTCCGAAACCATAGAAAGTTGTCCAAAGCCAATAATCGCCGCAATAAATGGGTATGCACTCGGTGGAGGATTGGAGATAGCATTGGCATGTCATATTAGGATAGCCTCAGAAAATTCTAAAATGGGTTTGCCTGAAGTTTCGTTAGGTGTTATTCCTGGCTATGGTGGGACTCAAAGATTGCCCCAGCTAATCGGAAAAGGAAGGGCTCTAGACATGATTTTAACTGCAAAAATGATAGATGCTGATGATGCTTTAGCATTTGGCTTGATAAATTATAAAACCCCTCAAGATCAATTAATGGTTTTTGCTAAAGAACTAGCCCAAAAAATATTGTCAAATTCGTCAAATGCTATAAAAAATGCAATTAAAAGCGTAAATGCTAATTTTGATCAAGATGTTAATGGTTATGAATTTGAAATAAACGAATTCAGCAAGTGTTTTGAAACAAAAGAATTCATTAAGGGAACATCAGCTTTTTTAAACAAGAAAAAGCCGGACTTTAACTAAATATTATGTGTTTTTTAACACCTACTATTCTAAAAAAATAAGATATTAGTATCAAACTTAGATTCTTGAAAAAGGTATTTGTAATACTTATATTTTCTACAGTTCAATTTTTATATTCTCAACAAGATGACTTTGTAGAGATTAATATAAATGCTCAGGTACTAGACTATGAAACTCAAACTGGAATTCAGTTCTCTGAAGTCAAATTCTTAAATAAAAATATTGGTGCATTAGCTGATGATAAAGGTAATTTCTCTTTAAATTATTTACAGAGGAGTGTTGAAAAAAATGATATTTTTATGGTTTCAGCCCAAGGATATGATACAATAAAAACCACCGCTGAAAATCTTTATAAATTTCTAAAAAACACAAATAAAGTTTTTCTAAAGAAAGCTAATAATTCAAGTTTATGGTTTAATGAAGAAGATACTAAAGACAATTATATTTTTGGAAAGGTTTTTAGTGTAAAGGGCCCAATACAGGGAGCATCAATAAAAATCGAGAATTCTTTAATTGAAGCTAAATCAGATTTTGAAGGTTTTTTTAGAATTAAAGCAAACCTTAATGATGTTATTGTTGTTAATTATTTAGGAATGATTGAAAAGCAATTACTCATTGAGAGCCTCGATGACAAGTATATTTTGCTAAAGACAGATACCCAAATTCTAGATCAAGTAACTATAACTGGAACCACTGAGTTAAGGGACGAAGTAGATACAGGTTATGGAAAAAAGAAAAAAAAATCTGTTGGTTTCTCAACCTCTATGATTACATCAGAAGATATTTCGCCTGGGGCTGTTTCAATTGTAGATGCAATTCGTGGTAAGTTTACAAATGTACAAATTGCATATAATCAAAATGGTGCAGCAACGGGTAATCAGGCTCAAATTTATGTAAGAGGTGGGTCACTTTCCATCAATAATTCTGCAGCTGCAATTTTTGATATTGAGGGTTTAATTTATAATGAAGTTCCGGATTTTATAGATCCTCAACAGATAGAAAGTATAACTCTACTGAGATCATTAGCAGCAACAAATCGTTATGGAAGTCAAGGTAGAGGAGGGGTTTTTTTAATAAAAATGAAATCCTTATCAAGAAAGGTTCAAAGATTGTTAAACAACTTAAAAGTTAAAGGAAATGATTACAATGAGCAAACACCTAGAATAGCATTTGATTCTATAGTACCTTATTATATTAAAGACTATAATGCAGCAGAATCTTTTGACGAGGCAAAAAACCAATTTTCAAGTTTAAGTACTGGAGTTTATGAATTATCTGTTTTATTCCACATTGAGTCGTTTAATTATTTTAAAAAAATCGATCAAGAATTCGCAGTTAGTATACTAAAATCAATTGCAAAAAAAGCAAAGGACAACCCTAAGGCTCTAAAAACAATTGCTTATCATCTTGAAAAAATTGGAGATTTTCAAACAGCAAAAATTATATATCAGAGATTACTTTCAATACGACCACTTGACGAACAATCATACAGGGATTTGGTATTGATATATAAAGAAAATCATGATTATGAATTAGCGGCTAGCCTATACGATTTAATGTTAAATAATAAGCTAAAGAATGTAAATATGCTTGGTCTTCAAGAAACTGTTGTTAACGAGGCTGCCCACCTGTATTGGACTAAGTTTGATAAATTAAGTCAGACTTCCTTTCCCTTAAAGACATTAAAGACATATGTTCCAAAAAATGATTGGAGAAACTTTGGGTTTGATTACAGAATTATTTTTGATTGGAATGATCCAGCAGTTGAGTTTAATGTTCAATTTGTTGATCCAAAAAATAAATACTATAGCTGGTCACACACAGTTTTAGATGATAAAGAACTATTGGAAGATGAACTTAATTATGGATATAATACTGAGGAATTCATAATCGAGAAATCAGATAGAGGAAAATGGATAATTAATATTGAAAATTATTCAATTCAAGACGAATCCAATCCAACCTATATAAAATATACAGTTTTTAAAAATTACGGAAGACCTAACGAGATAAAAAAGATGGAAGTAATTAACCTTAATAAACTAAAACAAAAGGTTAACCTTGATATTCTTAGATATTACAACTAGCAGTGCTCGTTATAAGCACCTTTTAAATTTTGAGAAATCATTTCAGCAGATCTACCTTCAATATGATGTCTTTCAAGCATATGTACTAATTCACCATTTTTAAATAATGCAATTGCAGGTGAGCTAGGAGGAAATGGCGCTAGATAATACCTGACTTTTTCAACCGCATCTCGATCCACCCCTGCAAAAGCGGTTGTTAGATGATCGGGCTTTTTATCATTAATTAAACTTGTAATTGCGCCAGGTCTTGCATTAGCTGCTGCACATCCACAAACTGAATTTACAACTACCAAAGTTGTGCCTTCATTAGAGATCATTTCATCAACATCATGAACTGACTTTAACTCACTAAACCCTTGATCGGTAAGTTGTTTTCTCATGGGTAAAACTAATTTTTCTGGGTACATATCTAGAATAATTATAAATTACTGCAAATATAAAACGTTTTCTCTAAATATATCATTTGTTTTATTATTTTCACCAAACACAATTATGGAAAGTATTTCAACTACACTAGAAAATTTTTTTATCGGCTTAAGTGATCCGATATTACAAGCTTTTTGTGCCGGGTTATTCACCTGGATTCTTACTGCGGTTGGTGCTGGATTAGTTTTTTTCTTTAAGTCAGCAAATCGAAAATTGCTTGACGCCTCTCTTGGCTTTACAGGAGGTGTCATGATAGCTGCAAGTTTTTGGTCTCTTTTATCTCCGGCAATTGATGCTGTTGAAAAGCAAAATGAATTAGGTCTTACAGCTCTACCATCATTTATTCCGCCTGCGATTGGGTTTTTCTTTGGTGCTTTCTTCATTTATTTTTTAGACAAAAAAATTCCTCATTTACATTTATTTAAAAAAATTGAAGAAGCAGAGGGCCCAAAAACAGACTTAAAGAAAACCGAATTATTAGTTCTTGCAATAGCTATACACAATATTCCTGAAGGGCTAGCTGTTGGAGTCGCTTTTGGCGCAATAGCATCGGGTATGGATATAGGCTTGACATTAGGTGGAGCTATAGCGTTAGCAATAGGAATGGGTTTACAAAATGCACCTGAGGGATTTGCGGTTTCTATGCCAATGAGACGAGCTGGATTTAGTAGAACTAAGTCATGGCAATGGGGGCAACTCTCTGCAATTGTTGAACCAATATTTGCTGTTATTGGTGCTGCTATCGTAATTACAATATACCCAATACTTCCTTATGCACTAGCATTTGCTGCTGGAGCTATGATATTTATTACAGTTGAAGAGGTGATTCCCGAAAGCCAAAGTGGTGGAAACACCGACATTGCAACAATGGGACTAATTTTGGGTTTTGTTGTTATGATGGGATTAGATGTAGCTCTTGGCTAGACTACCTTCTAGTAGAATTTACTATTTCCTCAAAATTCACATTTTTATATAAAAAATATTGTCCAGTCATAAGTTGACTACCATATTTATCTAGCCAGTCTTTGTGGAGCGAAAGCTCAATATTTGTTGGAGGAATTATGTTAAATTCTACTGTGTATAACTCATCTTTTTTCCCTGGTAAAGAGATGTTTCTTGCATAATGATAGTTATCTATTAGGTTTATATGTGGGACCAAATCGATAAATGTACTTAACCCAGTTTTTTGGCTTGTAACTTTTGAGTTTATATGTAAATATGCAACGAAACCACCCCCAGGTGAACCGTCAGGGGTATTTTTAATGTCCCAATTCACGCGAGCCTCAATATGAATATTTGTTTCATTTTCTTTAAGATGCATAGCCTGAGGCATAACATGATCTTTAACGGCTCCTTCAAAAATAAACACGATTCCAGGGTCAACTCTTTCCTCACCGATTATTAATTCCTGTGAAATTGAAAGGTTTAGATTCAAGATCAATATTAAGTATATAAGTTTCTTCATTTTTTAATATTTTAAAGGTAGTCTATCAAAACCCATATTGAATAAAGTAAATCCAAAAATATCAGCATATTGTTCAATAGTTTTTGACACTGGAGTTCCTGCTCCATGACCTGCATTAGTTTCAATTCTTATTAAAAGTGGATTCTCTTTGATTCCTTTATCCTGAAGTTCAGCTGCAAATTTAAATGAATGAGCAGGTACAACTCTGTCGTCATGATCCCCAGTTGTTACAAGAGTTGCAGGATATACAGTATTTTTCTTGACATTATGTACCGGGGAGTAAGATTTTAAATACTGAAACATTTCAACAGATTGATCAGATGTCCCGTAGTCATATGCCCATCCAGCACCAGAAGTAAATTTATGATACCTTAGCATATCCAAAACACCTACAGCAGGAAGTGCAACTTTCATTAAATCAGGACGCTGGGTCATTACTGCCCCAACCAAAAGACCCCCATTAGATCCGCCCCTAAGCGCTAAAAACTCAGTTGAAGTATAATTTTTGGCAATAAGAAATTCAGCGGCGGCAATGAAATCATCAAATACATTTTGTTTTTTAGTCTGGGTTCCCGCATTATGCCATTCTCTACCATATTCTCCACCACCTCTAATATTTGGAACAGCATAAACTCCACCCTGTTCTAACCAAACGGCATTAGTAACTCTGAATCCAGGCGTTTGGCTTATGTTAAAGCCACCATATCCGTAAAGAATTGTTGGGTTTTTTCCGTCTAATTTGGTTCCCTTTTTGTATGTTATAATCATTGGTACTTTAGTTCCATCTTTAGACTCATAAAAAACTTGTTTTGACTCGTAATTTGAAGAGTTAAAATCAATCTCTGGACTCCAAAATTCAGAATATTTTCCAGATTTTACATTAAGTTTAAATCTACTCATTGGAGTGTAATAGTTTGAAAAACTAAAATATAAGTCCATCTGGTCCTGTTCACCGCTAAATCCGCTTGCACTTCCTATTCCAGGTAAATTAATTTCTCTTACTAATTTACCATTGTAGTTGTATTGATACACTTTAGAAATTGCATCAACCATATACTCAGTGAAAATAAATCCGCCACAGGTGGATGGGGATAACACAAATTCTTTTTCAGGAATTAAATTTGTCCAATTCTCTTGTCCAGGATTGCTAAAGTTGGTTTTTACAATTCTTTTATTGGGTGCAAAATGGTCGGTTACTAAAATTAAATCTGAGCCACTATTATCTAATAAGTAAGTGTTTGAATCATAATTATCAACAATTGTCTTTAAAGTGGAATTATTTTTTAGATCTTTAATAAACAACTTATTACCTGTAGTTTTTATAGCTGCATCAATTACAAGAAATCTACTATCATCAGTTACATAACCTCTAACGTATCGGTTTTTTTCAGCAGGTATAGCCCCATATATTACTTTATCAAGCTTTTGCTTAGTTCCTAATTTATGATAATAAAGCATATGTTGATCTGTTTTGCTTGATAATTTACTTCCCTCAGGTGCTTCATATGAAGAGTAGTAAAATCCTTCATTTGATTTCCAACTAATAGCGGAAAATTTAACATTATTAATTGTATCCCCAACCACTTCTTTTGTTTTGGTATTCATAACAACAACTTTTCTCCAATCTTCACCAGCCTCAGAAATACTGTATGCAACTAAACTTGCATCATTTGAAAAGCTGATACCTGACAAGGAAGTGGTACCATCATCTGAAAATTTATTTGGATCAAGAAAAATTTCTGGCTCTTGATTATCTAAATTCCTGTATAAGATACTTTGATTTTGCAGCCCGCTATTTTTGTAGAAATATGTATATTCTCCTTTCTTGAAAGGAGCAGAAATTTTTTCGTAGTCAAGTAATTCTAACAATCTGTTTTTTAAATCTTCTCTGAAAGGAATTTGGTTTAAGTATTTGAAAGTAGTTTGATTTTGTTTTTTCACCCATTCTTCAGTTTCTGATGATAGGTCATCTTCAAGCCACCTGTAATCATCTTTAACCTCATATCCAAAATAAACATCAGTCACAGGTTTTTTATTAGTTTGATGATAATTTATTTTATCATTTTTACATGAAATTAAAACAAGTAATAAACAAGCAATTAGGTATTTAAAATAAATATTAGTAATTCTGTCTTTAATCATAAGTCTTGCTTTTTTAGTATTTGAATATCAGATAATAGTTTATCAATTTCTTTATCGTCTGTACCATCATAGAATCCCCTGATTTGTTTTTCTTTATCAATTAACATGAAATTCTCAGTGTGAATCATATCAAATTTCCCATATTCAGTATCTTCGACAGCAAGGTATGACTTTCTCGCCAAATTATATATCTGTTTTTTTTCTCCAGTTACAAGGTTCCATTTAGAATCATCAACATTATTTTCAATCGCATATTTTTTTAATTGTTGAACCGTATCAATCTCGGGAATTACAGTATGAGATAAAAATAAAATATCATCATCATTTTTCAGCTCCTCTTGTAATCTGTACATATTTTTTGTCATTATTGGACATATGTCTTGACATGTAGTAAAAAAGAAATCAGCAACATAAATTTTGTCTTTGTAGTTAGCTTGTGTAATTTCTTTACCGTTTTGATTTGTCAATTTGAAATCAGATATTTTATGGTATTTAGCAACATGAATTATTGAAGAGTCAACAAGCTTCTCATTTACCTCAGCTGGTTGGTATATAGGTAAAACTTCAATAGGTTTTAGAATTATATAAAACATGTAAACAGCTGCTGAAGAAAAAATTAAAATAAATCCAACAGTTATAAAATCTCTTTTTCTAAATAGTTTCAAATTCAATCAAATTTTGTGGTATGCAAAAATACAACAGTTTTACATTAAATAATCAAAATAGATATTTTTAATTTACTATTAATCAATTACTTTTGTCAGCTAATTAAATAAGTCTATGGAAATCTTAATTAAAGTTTTACAATTTATTTTAAGTCTTTCTTTAATTATTGTTCTGCATGAGTTTGGACACTATTGGCCAGCAAGGTATTTTAAGATTAAAGTTGAGAAGTTTTACCTATTCTTTGATGTTAATTTTTCACTATTTAAGAAAAAAATTGGTGAAACTGAGTGGGGTATAGGTTGGCTACCTCTTGGCGGATATGTTAAGATAGCTGGAATGATTGATGAAAGTATGGACAAGGATCAAATGGCAAAACCTCCAAAATCTTGGGAGTTTAGATCAAAGCCTTCATGGCAGAGACTCATTATTATGTTAGGTGGTGTAACTGTCAATTTCATTATGGCACTAATTATTTATATTGGAATGGCATACAGTTATGGTTCTTCATCAATACCTCTTGATTCAATTAAGGATGGATTTTTAATTAATAATCCAATCTTGTTAGAACTTGGATTTCAGACAGGGGATAAAATTTTAAGTGCTGATGGCAAAAAAATTGACACATTTTCTGATCTAAATCGCTCTATAATAACAGCTTCTAGTTATGAAATTCAAAGAAATGAAGAAACCCTTGAAATAAAACTTCCTATTGATTTTTTAGGTAAATTATCAACTAGTAAAAATAATTCATTATTTGAACTAAGGGAGCCATTTATAATTCAAGGAGTTTCTGAAGAATCTTTAAATAAAGATTATGACATTAGACAAGGGGACAGGATAGTTTCAGTTAATGCTAAAGATGTAAAGTACGTGGACCAATTAACCCCTATATTAAAACAAAATAGCAACCAAACAGTTGAGGTTGAATTATTTAGAGATTCCTTTAGAATTAAAAAAACCTTAAATGTTAATGAAGATGGTAAATTAGGTTTTAATATTGGCTCCACTGTTTCAGAAAAAATAGATTTGGGTCTTTTAAGTTTTGAAGAGACTAATTATACTTTGATGGAAAGCATTTCTTTTGGTTCACAAAAATTTAGCTCTGTTTTAGGGTCATATATTGAACAGTTTGTAGCCATTTTTAATCCAAGTACTGGAGCATACAAAGGTTTGGGAGGTTTCTTAGCAATTGGTAATATTTTTCCTTCTGCTTGGAGCTGGCAATCTTTTTGGAGTATCACAGCATTTCTTTCGATTATGCTCGGTGTGCTAAATTTACTTCCTATACCAGCTTTAGATGGAGGACATGCAATGTTTTTAATTTATGAGATGGTTTCAGGAAGAAAACCATCAGATAAATTCATGGAGACGGTTCAAATAATTGGCTTTATTATTTTATTATCATTAGTAATATTTGCTAATGGAAATGACATATATAAATTATTTAATTTTATAGTTTGACATGGGATGGTTCTATAAATTTCTATTCCTTTGGATTTTTCTAGGATTTTGCACTTTCTTATATCTCATATTTTCAAAAACAATTGCTCCCTACGGCAGACATTCTAATTCAGAATGGGGAATTACTATTGATAATAAGTGGGGGTGGTTTTGGATGGAATTGCCTGCTTTGGTTGTAATGCCAATAACAGTTTTAATTTTGCCTGTTGAAAAAAATGAAATCATAATACTAATACTATCATTATGGATTTTACATTATTTCTATAGATCCATATTATTTCCAATTAAGCTAAAGACTCATGGAAAAAAAATGCCCTTTTTAATTGTAATTAGTGCATTCATTTTTAATTTATTTAATGGTTTTTTTGTTGGTTATGAAATAGGAAACATGTCACAACTTGATTTTGGAATTAACACATTAATTGGACTAATAATTTTTTTTACTGGCATGTATATTAACAGATCCTCAGATAATAAATTAATATCATTACGTAAAGATAATAAAGAGTATCAAATTCCTCAAGGTGGCATGTTTGACTTTATCTCTTGTCCAAACTATTTTGGTGAGATTGTTGAGTGGATCGGCTTTGCTATAATTGTTTTGAATCTTGGAACTTTAAGCTTTGCATTATGGACTGCTTTTAACTTAATTCCAAGAGCCCTAAATCATCACAATTGGTATATTAATTATTTTAAAGAATATCCTGACAAAAGAAAAGCGCTAATACCCTATATTTTTTAAATTTTTAGATATTAAGATTTAATTAAAAAAAAATCGAATTTTAAAAATATTACATATATTTGACCTCATTGAAAAGTAAATTCCTCCTTAGCTCAGTTGGTTAGAGCATCTGACTGTTAATCAGAGGGTCCTAAGTTCGAGTCTTAGAGGGGGAGCAAGCTTAACCGCTACACTACTCAGATAAAAGCCTTCGAGAAATCGGGGGCTTCTTTTTTCCCAATGTTTTGAAATTACAAATTACCAAATAAACATCGGGAAACAAAATTCCGTTTCTTTTTGACAGTAAATTGACAGTAAATAAACTCTAAAAATTTTAGAAAGCTGTCTTAATTATTTAAATGCCTCTATCACAATAATCGATTTTTTTAAATACCCCGCTGATAAAAATCGAAGTGTAATACCAAGTTCATATTTATTGAACCGGGATAAATTTGTTTGGGGTTTATATTTTGTTTGAATTATTGCTTTTACTACTTTGCAAATAAGTTATAGCAGCTATTTAAAAACATTGATTACAAGATTAAAAAGTGGTGTGTGGATGAATACTACACTATCCATGATTTATTAAATTTGTTGATCAAAATTTATCTATTTTAAATTATTAATAACAGAATGGTCAAAAGTAATTTTAAGCCAGTAAAAGCTTTAGGACATACATCACCTTACAAAATACATAAATATTTTGCAAGGAGACCCTGGAATGTTTTCTCTGAAATTATTAAATCCTTTAGTGATGAAAATGAAATTATATTAGACCCATTTTGTGGTGGCGGTGTCACTCTTTATGAAGGTTTAAAACTTAAAAGAAAAGTGATTGGTTTCGATTTAAATCCTTTATCGGTATTAATAGTAAATAATATGGTAAGTAAAGGAGATAATATTAAACAATTATTTGACACTTTTAAATTAATTATTGATAAGTTAAATGAGCTATACCAAGACTATTATTATTTTGATTATAATGGAGAAAAAATTTATGTTGAATGGATAGAAACTACTTTTAAAGTGATATGTCCTGATTGCAAAAACGAAACATTATTATCAAATAAATTAAGAAATAAGCCAGGCTATTATAAATGTTTAAATAACTCTTGTAAAAATAGCCAAATAGATACAAGGGGATATGCGCAAAGGAATTCGAAAAGAGTTGGACATAATTACCTATACCTGGTTGGCTTTAACCATAATAAACAGAAAATAATATATGCACCACAAGTAAAAGATTTAAATCGATTACAAGAACATGTTAATTACCTAAAACGAAAAATTAAAGAATATAAAATTAATTTGTCAAAAGATATAATTCCAAAAAATTGGGATAGACAAAAAGAGGATACTCTTTTAGAAAAAGGAATAGAAAATTTTCAAGATTTGTTTACAGAAAGAAATCTAATGATAAATAATATCCTACTTCACTATATTAATTTAGAAAAAAATATTCTCTCAAATGATGACTATGAATTGCTAAGAATTGCTTTTAGCAATACTGTCAAAGAAACAAATATAATGTCTTTTACAAATGATGCATGGCAAGGTGGTAAACCTACCACTTGGAGTAGGCACGCCTATTGGATTCCTTCTCAATTTTGTGAAGTAAATATTGTGTCTGCCTTTATGAAATCTTTTAAGAGGGTTAAAGATTCATTATCTTATAATAGCAAGTTTGATTATGAGTTATTAAAAACAAGTAAGTTTAAAGATTTAAGAAATAAATCTAATTTTTTGTTGAATAACACCACAATAGCGGAATTTGACCTGCCAAAAAACAGTATTGACACTATTATTACTGACCCTCCCTACGGAAGTAATGTCCAATATTTAGAATTATCACATTTCTGGTATGTTTGGAATAAAGATTTATACAAAAAATACCCTGATTTTTCTTTGGAAGCGGTTTCTAACAGAAAAAAGGGCTTTAAAGGAGCCAAATCAATGTATAATTATGAGGATAATCTTTTTAGTGTATTTAGTAAGTGTTTTCAAGTTTTAAAACCTGAAAAACACATGGTTTTAACGTTTAATAATAAAGACATAAGCGCATGGTTAGCTCTTCTTTTTTCAATATTTCGCTCTGGCTTTACACTTGTTGAAAACGGTATTTATTTTCAAAGTGGAGTAGACAATTATAAGCAAACTGCTCATACAAGATTTGAAGGCTCACCTTACGGGGATTTTATTTATGTTTTTAAAAAAAGCGATAAGAAAAATTTAAAGTCATATGATAATGAGCAATCTTTTTCTATTGAGTTAGACTTGTTATTTAACAAATTTTCGAATATTGATAAAGTAAGTAAATATGATTGGTTAATGAGTTTTTTAAACAGTTCTTTACCATTGATTGAGGGATTTTCTAAGTCTTATTTACAAAACAACAAGCATAATTTGTTTTCAAAATTTAACAAAACATATTTAAAAAAAATGTACTAAAAGTGAGCAGATTAAGTAAAGACAAGGTAATATTAGACAACGATAATCATATTGATTTAATTAAAAGATATAAAAAAATCATAGCTCGTTTAATTGACAAATATGATTTTATTACTAATGATAATTATAAAAATTTAGTCAATTTTAGTACAAACAAAGAAATACCTATTCATAGTTGGTATGATTATAAACAAGGTTATGCACGTGACTTAGTTGCATCAATTTTAAATGATGTAAGCCCTGATAAAAAACTTTTAGTTTTAGATCCTTTTTCAGGCGTGGGAACTACAAACTTAGTGGCTAAAGAAATGGGCTACAACTCTATAGGAATAGACATTAATCCAATGGCATATTTTGCCTCAAAAGTAAAATTGGAAAATTATACGATTAATGATACGAATACAATTAAATCAATATTAGAAAATTTTGATAATTCAAAAAAATGGGAGTTTAATGAAAAACCAAAAGTAGTTGAATCATCATTTATCAAAGAAAAATTAGAAAGTTTACAAAGAATAAAAGGGTTTATTGATTCATTAGCTAATGTTAAGGCTAAAAACTTTTTGATGCTTGCTTATTTGTCAATAATTGAAAATGCTTCTCTTAGAGTAAAAGACGGGAATGGCCTTAAATTGAAAAAAAACAAAAAACAAATTCAAAATGTTTATGAGTACTTTTTATCAAAATGTCATAAAATGCTTGATGATATTAATGCAACTTCATATTCAGAAAAAACTAAACATCTCTTTTTCAATAGTTCGATTTTGGTAGACGAGACCTACCGTTCATTAACTGATAAAAAAGCAGGTATATCAATTTTTTCTCCTCCTTATGCAAATTGTTTTGATTATTGTGAAGTATATAAATTAGAATTTTGGTTAGGCAGTTTTGTAGATAGCTACAAGGGTTTTGCAAAATATAGGTCAATCGCTATGAGGTCTCACGTCAACTCTAAGTTTGATCATAAAATACAACATTATTTGTCAGATGTAGATACAATAGCAAATCTTATTTCAACTTATAATATTTGGAATAAAAATATACCAGATATGTTAAGAGGTTATTTTGATGATATGTTTGAAATATTAAAAAGACAAGCAACTATTCTTGTTAAAGGTGGCAAGTGCTTTATAGTAGTTGCAAATTCAGGTTATAAAGGAATTATGGTACCAACGGATCTTTTGATTTGTGATATAGCTGAAAAAATTGGCTATAAAGTAAATAATGTATATTACGCTCGTAAAATTAGATCATCTGGTCAACAGACTTCTGACCTACATTCAAATTATGATAGATTAATGAGGGAGTCAATTATCGAATTAGAGTTGCTATGATATATAATCAGATACTTAAAAGTAGATACTCAGATTGGAGTAGTATTGAAAAAGAAATAGAAAAACTATCAACCACTTATCTCAAGGGAGAAGTATTTGAACAATTTATTTATGCCTATTTATTGCTAAATAAACAATTATATCAAATTAATGAATTATACCGCTCATCTGAAATTCCAAATAAATACCTAAAAAAATACAAATTAGAAAAAAAAGATAGTGGTGTTGATGGTCTAATTATATTAAACAATGGTAAAGCCGCAGCATATCAGGTAAAGTTTAGAACCGACCGAAAAAAACCAAGTTATGATGACTTAGCTAAATTTTGGGTTGAGGCCCAACATACAGATTTGAATTACACTATTGCAAATTGCTATTCTCTAACTAATTTATCAAAAAAACAAGAAAAACATTTACAAATATTAGTTGACGATCTTGATATTTTAGATGACGATTTTTTCCAATCATTGTATACCTTGACTAACAAGCAAAAAGTTGTTGATAGAGTAAAATACAAACCATATCATTTTCAAAAAGAAATAATAAAGGATGCCATAAACGGCTTTAAAACATCAAATAGAGGTAAAGTTATCGCTGCCTGTGGTACTGGAAAAACCTTAACGTCTTTGTGGATAACTGAAAAAACAAATGCTAATACCGTACTATTTTTAGCTCCAAGTTTAGCTCTAATAAAACAAACTTTAGAAGCTTGGGCAAATCAGAGTAACAAACTATTTTCATATTTGGCAGTTTGTAGCGACAAATCAGTTTCTTTGGATGAAGATGATAATGGCGATATAGCAATCTCTGAATTAAATATTCCTGTTACAACTAATGTTAAAGAGGTCTCGGATTTTTTACATTCCAAAAAGATTCAAACTAAATATGTTTTTTCAACATATCAATCTTTGCCTGTTATAGCTGAAACTTTTTTAGGTTTTGACGATTTAACATTTGACTTAACAATATTTGACGAGGCTCATAGAACAGCAGGCGCAAAATATTCAACCCTTTTTTCATTGGCGTTAGACGACAATAATATCCCAAGTAAAAAAAGATTGTTTATGACTGCAACTGAGCGTATGTTAAGACCTAAATTCAAAAAAATTGCAGAAGAAAATGATAGGGTAGTTTTTTCGATGGATGATGAAAATATTTATGGTAAACTGTTTCATTCCTATAATTTTGGAAATGCTATAAATGATAAAATAATTTCAGATTATGAAATAATTGTTGCTGGTATTCAAGAGCATGAATTAAAAGAATGGATTATAAATAATAAAGAATTAGAAGTATTAGATGTAAAAGAAATTACACTAACTACTGCACAAATATTGTTTTCTCAAATTATATTATCAAAGGCTCTGGAGTCATACCCTATAAACAAAGTTATTTCATTTCATAACTCTGTTAATAATGCAAAAGTTTTCTTAGGAGAAATAGGTAAAGGAAATGATATAAAAAAATTAATTACTAAACTAAACAGCTCTATTAAGTCGGATGATATATTCATTGATCATATTAATGGAAGTATGTCAGCTGGCAGTCGTCAAGAAAAATTAGATGAGTTTAAAGAAGCAAAATACGGACTTATTTCTAATTCAAGATGTTTAACGGAAGGGGTAGATGTCCCAATAATTGATTCAATTTACTTTGTAGATAATAAAAATTCAATTATTGATATCGTACAAGCTTGTGGAAGAGCTTTGAGAAAATCTATCCACACACCTAATAAAACAGCTTTTTTTATTATTCCTATTTTAATACCAGATGGTTCAAGTTCATCAGATATTGTTGATATGGAGTCTTTTGAAATGGTATATTCTGTTTTACAAGCTTTAAGGGATCAAGATGATAGATTAAATGAGTGGATTAACGAAATAAATCAAGGCGCTGTTAAAGGGAAGTTTCCAAAATTTAAAAGAGGGAATAAAAACCCATTGAAATTTTCTCTGCCAAAAAGTGTAAACATTAAAGATTTTACCGAAAAACTTTACCTCAAAATTGCTACAGTTAATGCTAATCCCACAAGTCTTGATTTCGCTCAAACAAAAAAATATGGAAAAAGAGAGCGTAAAAGTGGATATAAAAGAATTTTTAAAACCCTTGGAGATTATTCAGTTGATACGTACTTCAGAAATTTGGTTGAACCAACTATAGAGAAATACAGGCCATGTATAGCAACTATTACTAATGTAGAGGCAAAAATTAATAACAATAATGTTTCTCACACATTACGCTTAGGCTTAATCACGAAGGATAAAAAAAACTATGATATAACTCCGTTAGGAAAAAAATATTTAAATAAAGAAATAGACAATACAACTCTATTTAAACGTCAAATGCTACGATACTCTTCTTATTTAGAAGATTCAAATGAAAAGAGGCTACTATTTCCATATAGAGCTTGTCTGAAAATAATTGAACAAACAAAATCTTTAAATTTTTTTGAGTTTGCTTTTGGTGTAAACACGCTTTATGACTCTTCGAGTGGATCAATTCAAAATGCAATAGATTCTATTTTAGAATTACGCGAAAAATATCCAAACCTATTATTGGTAAATGAAGCAAATCGTGAAGTTATACTGGAAGAGCTCAATTATTTATTTGGCTCTCAATATTCGTTAACTGATGTTTGGACAAAAAGAACAACATTGTATAATCAATATGGGTATTTTCGTAATCATTTATCATTATTCAATGATTTTATAGAAATAAGAAATCAAAGTATTTATTTAATTCCGAAAAAAGTAAATATACTTCATCAGCTAATGGCAATTGATAATAGGCTTGAGTATGAAAAAAATCACGATGAAATTTTGAAGAAATACATTTCACCATTTCTTAATTTTATAATATTTAACCTTTAAAATAATTGGATATGTTTCCTAAAGTTATTAGATACAAAAACTATGGATGCATTATGAAGTCTAAAGAAAACCAAGACCCTTATGACAATAGATTCTTTTGGTCTTTTTATGAACTCAATGGTGGAGAAGTAATTTCTTTAAATTTTGTAGAAAACCTCACCAATGGAAAAGTAACATCTGTTGATTATTCTTTTGGGTATCCAAAGTATGAATTAAAAACAGGAGAAATTGTAAAATATAAATTTGGAAATGCCAAGCCAAATACAAAAGAGTTTTCAAATGAGTTTTTTGATTGGTTTGATGCAGCCCCTGCAGTAAAAGACTGTAAAAACCTAATATGGCCAAATAACGATGAAGAAAAATGTGTTAAAGATTTCTTTGACAAAAATATTTTGAAAACGAAATATGTTGCTACAAACGTTGTTAATGTAAAAAAATAATTTTTATTAAAAATGATATAGTGTTGTGGTTGTTTGGAGTCTTTCCATAACTAAAAACTTCTTCTCTTTTTAATCGGCTACCTCAAAAATTTAAATTTGTTATATTTGTGTTGCATCAAGAACGCATTAGCGTACCAACCGACAAACTCGTTGCACGGTGGTTTAGAATGTGGGTTACTCAACCAAAAAAACCGAGTATTCAATTTCTTTCTTGAACTGCATATTGTTAATATTAAATATATAGTTATGAAAAAAAATAAATCAAAAAACAGCATTGAAGAAATCAGAAAGAATAATAAGTTTTTAAAACTTTTTGAAAATATTCCTTACAATAATTCAAAGGTTGGGCAGACATTTATTATGAAAGTATCATCAAGAAAAAAAAATAGTTAGTTTAACTTTTAAATTGTATTTGTGGGGGATATTTTGTTTACGGCTTGTATTAGCCGAAGTATCGTTATGCTTTATCTGTGTTTAATTATTGCATAAATCAATATAATCAACATAACCAACATAAAATCAACATACTCTAACTTATTGATTATTAATACTTTATATTTAAAATGTTGAAAATGTTAATTTTAAAGTAAATTATATATAATTAAAAAAAATATATAATGAACTTTTAGTGGTAAGTAAATACCGCTTGAAAAATCAACATAATCAACATTTATAAGCTAAAGCATAGGCATATCTTCCTCTTTTAATTCAGCAATCTCCAGACTGCGTAAGTATGTTAAGCTTACCCTCATTGATGAATGCCCCATAGCTTTTTGAAGCTTAGTTATAGATCCTGTTTTTTCAAAAAGTCTAATTGCCCCACTATGTCTGAAAGAATAAAGTGTGTGGTTTTTCTTGACTAAATTTGATTGCAGTTTAAACTTAGACCATTTGGTTTTAAAGTAATCATCATTAAATGGTTTTGGAACTCTTGAGAATATGTTTTCTTCTTTTTCCCCTGGCCTTAGATATTGCTTTATGTAAGTCGGAATAGGAACTATTCTATTTTTCCCAGACTTATTTTGATAACCTGAAAGACTGATAAAGTTAAGGTCTCTTGAAATATTTCCCCATGTCAAAAGTCTTATTTCACGATGAGGCCTAAGTAAGCAGCCATAGGTCAACAAACAACATAAATAAAGATTAAAATTAAAGCTTTTGATTTCACTTAAAATAGAAGATAAGTCATCAAATGGTTTGTGCAATTTAGCTTTGGTTTTCTTATGTTTTATAGTCCTCCCAGGGTTTTGTTTTAAACCCATACTTACAGCATGGTTTATAAGGGCATTAAGATGTCTTTTAACAGTGTTGAATGAGGTTTCATTACTGTAGCTTGCAAGAGTTTTTTTTATGGCTTCTAATGTTAATTTTTGACTAACCATTTGATTGCTCAGTTTATTAAATACAAAGACTAACATTGCTTTATATTTAGCTGAGTATTTTTGGTTTAGTTTATCTTCCAATGCAATCTTCAAATACTTATAATCTGATAGCTTGGTTTTTACTTTTTTTTGTGCTCTAAAACCCTCAACTAATTTTCCACTGAGAATGAAATTATAAATTTCTGAAGCCAATAGCTCTGCTATTTTTCTATTGACTTTTTCACCATGAATATTTGGGTTTGTTAATGATCCAATTCTGCTTCCATTATACAGTCTATATCGTTTATTATTTTGATAGAAGTATACATAATATTTACCTTTTGAATCGATTTTAATTTTGGGATAGCTCAGTTGCATATTGACAGTGTTTTGACAGTTAATATTTAATTACTTATTCAAAACACTGGAAATCAGTGTCGTAGACAGTTTTACCATCTGACTGTTAATCAGAGGGTCCTTGGTTCGAGCCCAAGAGGGGGAGCAAGCGAAACCGCTACACTACACAGAATAAAGCCTTCGAGAAATCGGAGGTTTCTTTTTTAATAGTTACAAGTTAAAGGTACAATTTTTTGGCAGTTATATGGCAGTCCTTTCTATACGTAGAGAGTACAAGGTACGATTCTCGCTCAATACTTCAACCCCCTACGAAACTGAGATATCTACAAAAATTTCAACATAACAATTCAGTTTGTTAACAACCCATCATAGGTAAATCTTTTTATTTTAGTATTATTGTAAATTGTGTGTATGAAAAAGGATGAAAAAAGAGTAGTTAGAATCATATTTATAGTTGCCTTAATTATAATTTTAGGTTTAGAGTATTCTAATCACACTATAGCAGAGAAGATTCAATCTGAATATGAAAAAATTGAGGCAAGATTAGAGGCGGTAAAAGCAAAAGATTCAATAGAAAACAAAAAAGACTAACCAACACACGATATGAAAAAGTCATATAAGATTGCTTGTATCATATCATTGTCAATAAGCATACTTGCATTTATCATTTGGAGAGCTTATGATATTAGTTTGGCTGAGCCGTTTATTTGGGCAGGTATTGTAGCAGGAACAATACTTGTTTGGCTAAATCCCTCAAAACCTAAATCATAGGCATATCTTCCTCTTTTAAATCAGCTATTTCAAAACCACGTAAATAGGTTAGACTTACGTTTCTTATATTTGAATTATAAACTTATTTAAATATGAAAAAATTACTATTTATATTGTTATTTACAATGAGCTTTACCGCTTGTAATACTAATGTAAAATCTAAAGAACTTAAGGTTTTAGACAACTCTAAATCTTCAGAAATTACTTTTATTTTAGAATTGAACACTAAAAACAACTCAAGAGTTGATGTTGAGGCATTTACTCAGGAACTTTCTGATTTTATTGTTGAAAGAGAGCCATCAACTGTTTACGGTTATTTCATCTCTGAAAACGGTAAAAAAGTAACTTTAATTGAAAGGTATAATAATAGTGATGATGGTATCCAACACGGAATAGATTTCATCAAAGGCCCAAATTTCAATAGATTTTTTGAAATCTTTGAAATAGAATCATTTTTGACAATAGGTAATGCAACAGATGAATTCAAAAAGTTTGCGAAAGAAAATGGGTTTGAAATAGAATACAGAAAATCTATTGGTGGGTACGTTAGGCGATAACTAAATTATAGGTATATCTTCTTCTTTTAACTTAAATTACTGCTGGTTACATATTTTTAAGTAATTAATTATGGAATTCCGTCAGAATTTGATAGAATAATAATAAAAAGTATACCTGCCGAAGCTGCAACCCAGGCACCTCCTTTGGCAATTTTTTTTAGGGTTTTAAGAATTGAAAACTTTTTGATTTTGACTTCGTAAATATCTTTCTTAAAGATAGTTTGTTTGATCCCATTATTTTCTAAAGTCATTGTTATTTCGTCTGTAGACACCAATTGGCCACTAAATTTTGTTCTATCAAGCATTTCAACTTCAAGCTTTTGTTTTTTATCATTTAAAATTTCATCATAATTCACTGTTTTATAAGTGAAACAACTTTGAAATAAAATTAAAAATGATAATAAAATAAAAAGGTTTTTCATAATGTTATTAAAATGATAGCCCTTGCAAGTTAGTGAAAAAGTTGTTTGTGGTTTATCGTATGTTGCTTAATAAAAGTGAAAAGGTTTGAAAGAGAGCCAACCATAGCAATCAATCAAACCAATTCTTTTTGTGTGATGCGAATATATATAAAAATTCAATAGATTAATTAAATAGTAGAAGTATTAGCTTTTTCATATCGTATGTTGGTTTAATTTTTTATTGATTTATTTTACTCCAAATACCAAAAAATGCAAACAAAAACAATAGCAAAATCAGTCCTATTCCCGTAACTCCATCAAAGTTAAAACCAAATTCTTGAGCATAAAAAAATATAACTATACCAATAACTATTGTAATTAGGTTTAAAGTAATTTTTTTTTTCATATCGTATGTTGGTTGTTGTTAATTAGCCATAAAAAAAATTGGCAAACTGTATGGGACTATTACTTTTTTTCCGTCTTGAGTCCCAGGTTTCACTATAGGTAGCATTTTAACCACTCTTACCGCTTCTCTTTCTAATTTAGGATGACGTGCTCGAGCTCTTACTCCAACAACTCTTCCTAAGGTGTCAAATTTAAAAATAACAGCGATTCTTTGTTTTCCAGAAAACCCTAGCCCATCCGCACAACCTACGTCAAACTCCTTTGCAACAAATTTTGCAATCTTATCAGACATACATTTTCTTTTTTTCTCATTATTTCCCCTCTCACACCCTGGAAAAATGGGCACACTTTCAATTATTTCATAGTTCAGTTTAGCATTATTTTCAGTTTCGGATTGCCCAAAAGACATTAATGGAATAAATAGTAATAGTATTAGCTTTTTCATATCGTATCTTACTCTTTGATTATTTTATGTGTTGAGGTATTACTACCATCTGTAATATTAATTATATAAGTGCCTTTTTCTAATGAGCTTATATCAAGCCTACCATTAATCTTATTTCTAAACAATTCTTTACCAATCAGATCAAAAACGACTACTTCCAACTCTGAATCAATATTTACATTAATATATTGAGATGATGGGTTTGGAAAAAAGTCAATTAGATTTGAAATATTATAATTGTTATTTGTTAAACTTGGATTAATAATCTTCATAACACCAACTTCAGTATCTCCAAAAGCATCAGTATCGTTAAATATTACAAAACCATTTTCGGTTAAGTCACCATATTCAGTTGCAGTATTTACTTCCTCGTGGCAAAAAACATCACTTCTAATTATGTTACCGTTAAAATCAGTAAATAAAACCCATCCATTCCAAATATCTGATGATTCAAATGGTGGGTTAGTAGCAGAATACGACTCATTTTCATCGCCAGTTCCCCCAAATAAATATACCCCATCATCAGAAACTTTTATACCGTATAATTCGTTTCTTATATATTCTAAATCGTAACCCCTTGGGTTTGCATAATGTTTAGCCCAGAGTATATTTGCCTCTAAGTCAATTTTGATAGATGAATAGTCAAACGGTTCTCCGTTACCCTCTCTTTCCCGATGTCCACCGTAATAAATTATGTCATTATGAATGTCCAAATCGGCAGGAATTATTCCCTCTGTACCGTACAAATTACGTGTCCATAATTCATTGCCACTATTATTTAACTTTGTTAAAGTCAGGTCGCCTTCGTAATTAGTTGAGCCGTAATATAGATCTCCATTAGAAGATTCAACAATTGAGACCGCATATTCTGTTTGACTATTGATAGCTGTCCAAATTTCTTGTCCATTAGATGGGTTCACTTTTATCGTCATCGAATTTCCCCCATAGACTATAAAAATTGTATCAGACTCGTCTCCACCGATGAATCCGGCGCCATAAATATATCCGTCGTTTCCTACAATAGTTGACCTTATACCATCAAACATTGATGAGCTTCCACTTGAATTGTAATCCTGATTCCAAATTATTGACCCATTGTCTCCATTCAGTCTTGCCATCCACCTTTCTTGTGTGTTTCCTGATCCACCACTAACTATATAATCAACCCTGTTATTATCATTAATTTCTGTAATGCCAAAACCTACAGTATTATTTATTGTTATGGACCATATTAGTTCTCCGTTTTGACCATCAATTTTATGAATCCTTGATTGATTGTCAGGCATAAATACAACAGCTAAATTTCCATCAGAATCTACTAAACCTTTGTTTACTTTCCCGGCGTTTCCCTCAGTGAAAACACTTTCCCAAATTATATTTTGATTGTAATCCGAATTATCGGGGATTATTTGAGCAATGTTAATTATAGGAATAAATAGTAATACTATTAACTTATTCATTTCATATGTTACTCTTATATAATAGACTTTCTAAATAGTCAACAATCATATCATAATAACCATTAACGTTAATATAAAAAAGTATAAAAACTCCAATAATAATCCCCATTAAAGCGCCAATTCTTTCCCCTCTTTTAACGTTAATTTCTTTACTTTCAAGCATCATATATTTTGGAATGAATGGACGTATTATTAATACCAATAATGCAAAAATGCCTATTACACAGCAAATTATGAATATGTAATCAATGATTTCCATCTGTAAATAAAATTAATATAAATTCATTAGATAAATTAAATAGTAAAAGTATTACCTTTTTCATTTCTTATATTGGTTAGTCAATTATTTTATTTCTCTATCCGACATATCTCTTTGATACAAGTAAGCTTTTTTAATTTTCCCATCAATTATTTGTGCATCAAAAATTCTTTGGAAATTATTTGCAGTATCACCCTCACCATAACTTGTGTTCAAGCAAGTTGTTACCCAATTTTCGGAAGGTTTATCTCTAAAATTTATTTCGGAAGAAATAGACCATAATATTTCCCATTTTGCATTGGGAAACTGATCTAAAAATTGCTTAGACATTTCAATGTGTTGCTTACTTCCTTCAACAACCTGACCTGTATGTGCAAAGCCCAAAAAGTCCTCATGTTCTAAACTTTCAACAGTTTCAAGATCTTTATTGTTATATCCTTCAAAATAGTTTACAATTACGTCAAGTGATGCTTGATTTCCAGTAGTTATATTTACTTTATTTCCATCCTCAGACTCATACCCAAATATATTTGGCTGCTCTGTATTATTGCACCCAAATAATAATAATGAAATTATTAACAGTGAGTAAAATTTAAAATAGTTTTTCATAATATCGTATTTTGTTTAATGTGTCTACAAGATAGTAAGTTGTTTAAGTTTTGTCAAGCAAGAAACGAGGATATTTATATGTAGTAAGTTGCTTTATTTAACTGCTTTAATATATTCTACTTCTAAATTAAATCTACCTTCCTGTTTGTCAGAGATATGAAGGCTTAACGAATTTATTTTGTCAAGATTTAAGTCTGGATAATTTGAATAGGTATATCCCCTCCAAGTTGGTCTAAAATCTTCAACCGAGAGTTTTACAATTATCCATTCATTTTTTTGAGACTTAAAATCACATGAATAATAAGCACGCATATTTTTTTGCCTTAACCTAAGTTTATAATTATTCCCATCACCCTTTAATTTAAGCTCAAAAAACTTTATACCATTAAGATTCTTTTTTCCGATATCTATCCTTGACGAAGCAAATCCCCCGTTATTTTCAAGAGATAGATAGCCTTCAAAAATTAAATTTTTTTTGTCATTAATTAAAACTTTAGACTTGGAAATACCCCCCATAACATCATCGTTGACAATAGTCCAGTTTTTTGTTCCGATATCTTTAGACGGATTAATCAAGTCAAGATCCTGGGAGCTCATAGGGATTTCAAAAAGTAAAGATACAAATAGTAATAGTATAAGCTTTTTCATATCCAATGTTGGTTTATTAGTTTATTTCCTCCTCTGCGTGTAATTGAAGTTTTAAATATGAGTTTTCATACTCTTCTAATAAATTCAAATAGTTTCCAATAAGTTTCTTCGCTTGAAGTAAATCTGAAATAGCAGTGTTTGATAAATAAAAGTCTTTATTAATTTTATATGAAATCGGTACCAAATCGTCATATATATATCCTTCATCTTGTTTTGTTCCGTATTCAATAACAAAATGAGGACCAAATTTACTATTAGACATTAGAAAAAAATCATCAATTGTTCTTGAGATTTGGAGGTTTCTTTCGTACAAATGTGTATAAGTATTGGTAAGAGATTTTCTAAAGTTAACAGATGAAATTATTTCCATCGATCCCGTTGAAATAAGTTCATCATAAGTTGAATTTTGAGGAAAAAAAGATGTCCAACCATTTTGACTTATTAATAAATAATTTGTAGCAATTTCTTTTTCACTCAAATCAATTTTACCATCTTTTATGTCGTTTATTAAAGTTTCACAGGCTATATAGCAATCATTCTGTAAGCTCTTTATTTTCTCTATATTTGACAAGTCTTCAATTAAAATCATTTTAAGATTTTTTATAACAAAATTTTTATATTCAATTTTATTATTTCTCTCAACCATATTGTCTAAATAAAAAGAGAGTAGTATTCCAAGAACTATGATTAAGGGATTTGCTATTTTATTTAGTATTTGTGAAATACTGTAGTCTTTTATAAACTTTTTCATATCGAATGTTGGTTTAGTTTGAGCCTGAAGTTTTTCCTATAAATACATTTACCCCTGATTGTATCGGGTTTCCACTTGCTCTTCTATTCATAACTACTTGACCACAATGCCATAAAGCATCAGAAATTGGCCCATTAATTTGATTCCAAAATGGAAACTCCATCAAATTACCACCTCTTTCGAACCTTATCATTAGCTTCGAGAAATCAGGATTTAATTTTAATTGTTCGTGAATGTATTTCAAATTTAATAACGTTTTTTCTCTTAACTCTTTATAACTATAATTTACATCTGAAAATCCATATTGTTGATTTTTAAACGATGAAGAAATCATATTAGTCAAGCTATATATATGTTTGATTATTTCAAATGTAGATCTTGCATCTTCACTTGATTTGTATTCCAAGTCTGTTTCACTTAGCGATTTTGAAGCCCAATAATATCTATAACCAAGACCCTCAATCATTCTTGAAACAATAGTAGCTTGAGAAAATTCGGCTGGATATTCTGAAATATCACTAAAGGTTAGATTAAAGTCCTGATCATTTATTTGACCAAAGGAAACAAATGGAATAAATAGTAATAGTATTAGCTTTTTCATTTATTTCTTTTTTCTGTAACAACAATTTAGTCCAAAATACGCAACAATATTTAATCACTTTTATTTTTTTGACTAAAAATCTAATTTTATGTAAATATCTTTTATATCAAAATCAATTTTTTCAATTTTATTTAAATTCAACCATTGAAAAAATTTAGAAAATACATTTTCATTAATTTTCCCAAAACTATCTTGTTCTCCAAAATACTTTCGTGAGAAATTTATTGCATTTTTCAGGTTTATTTTTTTATCATCTTCACTTAAATATTTGTATAAAATTTCTGATGATTCTTGAGCATTATTGACACTATATATAAAGCCTTTTTTTGTTGCTTTTAAAAACATCTTAATTGAACTTTTTTTTTCTCTGATATGTTTAGATGATGTGGTTATTAAAGGGGAATAAGAGTAAGGTATATTGAAATCACTTAGTTTAAAATACTTTAGGTCTGGTTTTTCAATACCCTCCCAGTTTAAAAAAATCCAAGTAGAATCATATTTGTTATTTGCAACAGTATTCCAAACACCTAATCTTTCGGGGTAATATATTTTTACATTTCCTTTGCCCCCATCATTTTTAATCAATTGTTTAATAATTAAATCTTCATATCTGGCACCATATGAGGCATAAGACTTATTATCTAAATCCCTTGGGCGGTTAATACTATTACCTTTCATAACAGCAATTGCACTTATATCATTTTGAAAAATTGTTGCTAATGCGTAAAGTTTGAATGGTTTTTTCTTTGTTCGAAAACTAATTATTGATTCTGTTGGACACAGAGCAAAGTCAGCAAGATTTAATTCTATTTTCTTGGCAGGTGAATACTTATAATTATCTGCCTCTGGTGAAATTATTTCTAGATCAATATTAAGTTTATCATAAAAACCCTTTTCTTTTGCCACATAGAATCCGATATGATTGATATTGGGTGTCCAATCAAGAGCTAGTCTAAGGTCCATTGTTTTAGTGTGAATTAAAAATGAGCATAAAATCTTTAGTTTTTTTAATATAATAAAAATATGGTTTGCTTTTTGTAATATTTTTCAAAAATGGGTTAAAGAATTACGAATTTCATAACTATTTTTTCTTTGAGTTTTCTAAATAGTATTTTAAATTAACAGATGGTATTTTATCTATGAAAATTTCAATAATAGGTTCAGGAGTAAGTGGAATAAGTGCTGCAATACGACTAAGGTCTAAAGGGTTCGATGTGGAGGTCTATGAAAAAAACAAATTGCCTGGTGGAAAACTTAATACTTTCAAATTGGACAGATTTAGATTTGATGCTGGCCCTTCATTATTTACTATGCCACAGCTGGTAGACGAGTTATTTGAAATCAATAATTTGAATCCTAGGGATTATTTTAATTATAAAAAAAAGAAAATACATTGTAAATATTTTTGGGATGATAAAACAAAATTTACTGCATACTCAAATAGAAAAAAATTTTTAAAAGAGGTTAAAAATAAATTCATGGTAGACGAGTCTGTGGTAGATAAATATTTAAAAAAGGCAAAAATAAAATATGATTTAACGGAGAAGATTTTTTTAAGAAAATCACTACATAAATTTTCTAGTTTTTTAAATATTGAAACAGTCAAAGCTCTATTTAGCTTAAATATTTTTCAAATAAATAAAACATTAAATGAAGTAAATTCAGATGAATTAAAAAATAAATACCTAATACAAATTTTTGACAGGTATGCTACATACAATGGTTCATCTCCTTACAAAACTCCCGGTATGATGACATTAATTCAACACTTAGAAAATCATTTCGGAACATTTGTGCCTGAAGGGGGGATGTATGAAATAACAGATGTCTTATTCAAATTAGCGAAGCAAATAGGAGTAAAATTTTATTTTGGGTGTAATGTTGACGAGATTATTATAGAAAAAAAAGCTGCCAAAAAGATAAGAGTAAATTTTACCTATAAAAAACTAATAAAACAAAAATTTAATCATAGATCTTTGAAAAATGAAAGCTCTAGCTCTGCTTTAATTTTTTATTGGGGAATAAAAGGAACTTGTGATAAGTTAGACCTTCACAACATATTTTTTTCTTCAAATTACAAGGAGGAGTTTAATTCAATCTTTCAAAAAAAACAAGTTTTTGACGACCCCACTGTTTATGTTAATATTTCGTGCAAGGACGTTTCATCGGATGCCCCCAAAGGGTCAGAGAATTGGTTTGTTATGATTAATTCACCATACAATATTAATCAAAACTGGGATAGACAAATTCAAATAAGTAGAAAAAAAATAATTAACAAACTTGAAAAAATACTTGGCATAGAGATTGGGAAAAACATAGTAAAAGAAAAAGTTTACACCCCAATTGATTTAGAATCAAATACAAACTCATTTAACGGTTCATTATATGGGAGCTCAAGTAATAATATTATGTCCTCTTTTATGAGACACCCAAATTTCACAAAAAAAATAAAAAATCTTTTCTTCTGTGGAGGAAGTGTACATCCAGGTGGTGGGATACCTTTAGCAATTTTATCATCAAAAATAGTTTCTGATTTAATTGAAAGCGAATAAAAAAAACATATCAATATTTATAATTTGGCTAGTACATATTTCTGGTCTTTTGGGTATGGTGTTTTACGATCTTGATTTCTTTGCAGGTTATACATCAATAAATCTTTTTCTGATGTCAATAATTCTATTTGCAAATATTAAATTGAATAATAAGAATCAAATATTTTCTCTTTTATTAATTTTTTTAACTGGTATGTTTTCTGAGTTTATTGGGGTTAATTACGGATTAATTTTTGGAGAATATATTTATGGAAATAATTTAGGATTTAAACTTTTTGGTGTACCATTCTTAATTGGCTTAAATTGGGTAATATTGACTGTAATTTGCGCAAATATTGCCTCAATCCTGATAAAAAATAATAGTACTTTGCTGATAATTATTGTGGGAACTTCATTAATGTTGGTTATGGATTTTGTTATGGAGCCTATTGCACCTAAATTAGATTTATGGAGGTTTAATAATTTAGTGGTACCAACGTCAAATTATATAGGATGGCTAATTATTAGCATATTAACACAAACTGTTTACAATATTCAATTTAAGGAAAAAGAGTTTAAACTTTCATTTAATTTATATACTGCAATTTTTACATTTTTTGTTTCTTTAAATTTAATTTTACAATGATTATAATCTAATATGAATAAACAGATTACAACCATTTCTTTTTTTAAGTTTTCATCTTTACAAAATAAAATTTGGGCTTTTGTAATGATGCTAATTGCTCACATGGACTTATATAATGTAAAAGGGCTTTCTTTTTATCGACTAATGGGTAGTGGTAAGGACAAAGGTTTTAATCCACTACCGGATTGGTCTGTATACAGCTTAATACAAGTTTGGGAATCTGAAGAAGTCGCGAATGAATTTTTTAATCGATCAAAATTAATTAAGAAATACAAAAATCATACAAAAGAGATGTATACACTATACATGAAAAATATTGCCTCTGTAGGAACCTGGATTGATAAAACCCCGTTTGAGAAAGCGACAGATTTAGACCCTAACCAACCCATTGCTATTATAACTAGAGCAACTATTAAATTGAGTTGGCTATTACGATTCTGGAAATATGTTCCCACTTCTCAAGAACCTCTAGACGGAAATAAAGGTTTAATTTATACGAAAGGAATTGGTGAAGTTCCTGTTGTTCAAATGGCTACATTTAGTTTATGGAAAAACTATAACGCAGTAAGAGAGTTTGCATATAAAAGTAAACAACATAAAGAAGCAATTAGAAAAACTCGAAAAAATCAATGGTATAAGGAAGAATTATTTTCAAGATTTCACCCATATAAATCACTTGGGACTTGGGATTATAATAATCAAATGATTTTTTAAAAATTATTTTGAATTCGCAATAATCGTCATAATGCCTAGTGAGGATTTTTTTTCGTAAAATTTGAAAGGAAAAAATTTAATCATTCCGAATACAAAACCAATAAATTCTTCTTCCATATTCTTATCCCAGTCTATCCCTTTTTTTTCCATTTCACTCATCCAGTATAGTAAATAAGGATCCATAGTTCCATATGTAAAAACTTTAGAAATGTTCCACCTACTTTTTTTTAGTAACAGTTGAATATTTTTGGGTGAGAATAACGACAGGTGTCTAGGTGTGTGCCAGCCAGCCCAGTTTTTCGCATATTTTTTTCTACTTGAAGAGTTAAAATTAGGAACCTCTATTATTAGCTTAGTGGATGGTTTGGAGATTTTTTTTAATGACTTTAAGCTTCTAATAGGATTATAATCGTGTTCAAGATAATGCCACATTGTAATTACATCTGGATGAAGATCGGCTGGTAAATCTTTGACCTCACCAACTCTTAAATCAATTTTTTTAAAGCTATTTAATTGATTTCTCCAACCTGCATCGTTAAAGTCAATTCCAATTGTTTTACAATTTAATTTTTGTTGACAAGCTTTTAGAAAAGTAGGGTTTCCACAGCCAATATCTAAGATTACCGACTCTTTACCAAGACTTTGAATATCTTTTATTGCTTTTACCCTCCTTAAATCTAGTTTTTTTTGACTTTGTGAGACAAACCATTCAAATTTTCCCCAAGCCTTTGCGCCACGATATGGTAAGTAATTAGACGAATAGTAGTTTTTCAAATCTTCAAATTTTAATCTCGGATTTAGAAAAACAAAATCACACTTATTGCATTTATCAAAATTAAATAGACTATCATCATGGTGCATTTGAGAGGTTGTCTTAATATAGGATCTTAAAGAAGTTGATCCACACACAGGACAATTATTAATTTTGATCATTTAGCAATAAATAAGAGTGATAAATATTAATAGTATTAGCTTTTTTCATTTTTTTGTTTCTTTGTTATAATTAAATAAACCAAGCCCATTAATCAACTAAATACTGTTTTTAACTAAAGTATTTGTTTCGCAAATTATTAATATTAAATTACAATTCGGAACATTTGTTGATTATAGTATAATTGTTTTACATAATATGAAAAGAACATACACTGATGATTATATTAACATTGATAGAGCAACAGACCTTGAGTGGGTTGTTTTTGATAAAAGATATTTAAAAAGGGCAAATAAGAAAAAAGCTACACGAAGAAATAGAAGATACAAGAACAATCTTTTGTATCATCTTACAAAAAAACAAATTAAGATAACTAACTTAAATGCCAATTATTTTTCCTGACAACAACCTTAGAGAAATTCCATTTATTATTTTCTCAGAACTCAGAAAAGTAGCGTCTAGAAAAAAACACCCTTTTAAAAACGTGGTACTTACAACTGTAAAGGAACAAACTCCACTCTCCAGATGGGTTGTATTTAGAAAACTAACCATTGAACAAAACCTTCTTGTATACTCAGATGTAAGAAGTGAAAAAATTAAAAATTTAAGAAAAAACCCCAATTGCGGTTTATTATTTTATAATAATAGACAAGGATTACAAATCTACTTTAGTACTGTTTCGACTATTCATCAAAAAAATGAATTGACAAAAAAGTATTGGCAAGGTATTGTAGGTAAAAGTTCTGAAAATTATACAACTGTAAATCCGCCCGGTTCACCAATTAATAGCATTGATAAAGGACACAAAACTGACAAAGATCTGAATGATAAACATTTTTCAATAATTGAATTAAGACCTGTTAATATGAAGATATTACAATTAAGAAGGGAAGGTCATATAAGAGCTAATTTTGTTAAAATTAATAATGACTGGGAAGGTTCTTTTATAGTGCCATAAAATAAAAATACACAATTGTGATTTAATTTTTTATTTAAGTTACATCTTAAAGTTTCAATTATTGGGCGGTTATATGACAGTCCTAAAAAAAAGTTGTAGTTCATCTGGCACTTCAAAACTTTGATAAAAATTGGCATTAAGTTTGTTTATGTACCAATTCAATTTAAAATATATAAAAATGAAAAATCTAATTTTAACGATCACTACTTTGTTAATATCTATTACAATTTCAGCTCAAACAGTTGTTGATGCTGCAGTTTCTAACAAAGACTTTTCAACTCTTGTAACAGCATTAAAAGCTGCTGACTTAGTTGGCGCTCTAAGTGGAGAGGGTCCATTTACTGTATTTGCACCAAACAATGATGCATTTGCTAAAATTGATTCTGATACTTTAGCAGACTTGCTCAAGCCAGAAAATGTAAAAGTTCTATCAAATATTTTAACGTATCACGTTGTTTCAGGAAAATTAATGGCCAGCGATATTACAAAAGCTCTAAAAAATGGTTATGGAAAAACCAGCCTTACTGCACTAAATGGTCAAAAATTTGTTGCTAGTTCAAAGGGGGATAAAATATTTTTAAAAGATAAAGATGGTAATATGAGTGAGGTGATTGCAACTGATGTGATCGGAACAAACGGAGTAATTCATGTTATTGACTCTGTGATAATGCCTGAATAATTATATTTAATTAAGCTTATTAAAACCCTCTTGCTAGTTGCAGAGGGTTTTTATTTATCTACAATTAATTGATTAAAAATTAAACTTAAGTATATCAAATATTTAATAGACAAAAAGCCAATATCTTCTTTTCAATTATCCATTATTTTTATATGTTTTTTGTTAAATGTAATTGATGGTATGGATGTTCTTGTTATTTCATACACAGCTCCATCTATCGTTTCCTTTTGGGATATTTCCCCTGAGACATTGGGTATTGTATTTAGCTCTGGTTTATTTGGAATGGCAATTGGTGCGCTTTTTTTAGCTCCTTATGCTGATAAATTGGGTAGGAAAAAAATTATTTTGATTAGTACTATAATTATTTCTTTAGGAGTTTTCTTCACTGCTTTCTCTAAAAATATAATTCAACTAACTTTTTTAAGATTTTTAAGTGGAATAGGAATTGGTACTATGCTAGCAAGTACTGTTTCTCTTGTTTCAGAATATACACCTGACAGGTCAAAGGAATTTTGGATTAGTTTTGTTTTAGCTGGATATCCTGTCGGTGCCATGTTAGCAGGCTATTTATCAAATATCATTTTATTTAAATATTCTTGGCAATATGTTTACATAGTTTTTGGCAGCCTCTCTGTATTACTCATACCTATTGTTTATTATTTTTTGTTTGAGTCTTTAGGATTTTTAATTAAGAGTCAACCAATTAATGCAATTTCGCGCATAAATAGGATTTTTGATAAACTCAAGATTGCAAATATAAAGACCCTACCAGCATATAAAAAAAATAATGATCAAATTGCCATAAATGAATTATTAAACAAAAAATATATTGATCAAACACTAAAGCTTTGGATTGCTTTTTTCTCTGCATTTGTTTGTTTGTATTATTTAATTAGTTGGATTCCTAAATTGGTTACAGATATGGGTTTATCTTTGGAGCTGGGTATTTACTCAGGAATAATATTTAATGTTGGCGCATTTTTGGGTATTATTACACAAGGTTATTTCTCGTCAAAATTTGGGCTCAAAAGAGTCATATCAACTTTTATGATTTTAACCTGTGTCTTGATGACTCTAATTCGATATTTTATTGATTCTGATTTAATGCTATTTATTTTTGGAGTATTGGGTTTCACAATTCAAGGTGGGTTTGTCGGTCTATATGCATTTGCTGCAAGAATATACCCTGTAGAATTTAGAACAACAGGAATTGGATGGGGAATTGGATTAGGCAGATTTGGTGCAGTAATAAGTCCATTAATCGGAGGATATCTAATTGGAGCTGGACTATCGATTTCTCAGAGTTTTATGATTTTTGGAGCTGTAGCGTTCCTATCAGGGTTTACCGTTTATGTAACATCTATAAAAAATTAAAACATAGATATATCTCCCTATTAATTTAGCAAACTTTTGAACTTCTTGGTTAAAAAAATAACTATTATTTTTCAAAAAATATTTAAACTATAAATTCTCCTACGTGTTTTATAATTAATTTTCTTCAAACCCCCAATATGCAAAATCACCAGGGAATAACCCAACTTCATAGGTAGATTCAAGCTCATTATTTGAATTATATATTTTTACCAAGTTAATATCTGTGAAATTTGTAACACCAAAATATATTTTATTATTTATTATCTCTGTAGAATATAATTGGGACGGTATTTCGTCTCCAATTTTAGTATTTGAAATAAAATTTAAATCTTCATCTAATGAGACTATTCCCCCATCTGACGATCTAAAAATACTTGAACTAAATTTATGTATTGAGCCCCCACAAACTACACCCTCATTGTAATTATTAATAATTACTTCATCATTAATTACATCAAGTCTGGATGTTCCATAAAATGCATTAAAATTTTCATCATAATATGTATTCGCTACATAAATATTATTATCGTCCTTGATAATCGAGGTTGGACCAAATCCAACTGTCCACTCTTCTTCTATTGTTCCTGTATCAATGGAAATTTGATAAACTTTATTAGAATCAGAGTAATCATTATTCATTTGCATTGCTACAAAAAGCTTCCCATTATCGTGGATAATAGACTCAGGTTTTCCATCAAGAGTTGAAAAATCAGATATTATGTAATTAAATAAATTCAATCTTTTAATATCATTTGTATTCCAGTTAGTAAAGTACAAGTAATCATCAACTATAACCATTTCTCTTGGACTTGATCCATTTGTTGAAACCTCAATCCCAGGTAAACTCAATCCATTTTCCGTTATATCGTAAGCGATGATTTTATGACTATTATTTACAATAACAAAAAGTTTGTCATTATAAACCTCTAAGGATTGAACAATATCTCCAATATTATCTACTGAAAATATATCTCCAGATTGATTGAAATAGTATACTGATCCGTTACTTGCTCCAAAGTTTCCTTCACAAGCTACAAATACAAATGATTGTACATTATTTTGGTTTTCATCCAGTGCTTCATTAGAACAAGAGAATGAAATAAAAATTGCTATAATAAGAAATAATAGTTTTTTCATATCGTGTATTTATTAGTTTCTGATGCTAATGTAGAATTTACATAAATATTGCAATTTAAAGCTCCTGAGATAGGGCAATTATTTTTTGCTTCGAGCACAAATTCATCAAATAAAATTTTACTAATTTCAGGTACTTTTGCAATAAGTTTCAGCAATATTTCAACTATTTTACCATCCTCAAATATTAATATGGCATCTGTATTCAATTCAATAGGATGGAAATTGTTTTCATTTAAAACAAAACTTAATTTCATATTAAAACAACCTGCAAGAGCTGCAGCGATCAATTCCTCAGGATTTGTACCAAGAACACCGTTATCATTTTCAAACCTCGTTTTGAAACTGTATGGCATTTCATTAAAAGCACCGCTTTGAGCCGTTAATATACCCTGTCCATCTGCTCCACCTCCTTGCCAAATTGCATTTACTTTTCTTTTCATTGTTTTAGTCTTTTAATATATATTAAAGAGCATTAGTATTAGTTTTTTCATTTATTCCTTTTTCATTGGATTTTTATAGACCACAGACAAAAAAACACAAATAAAATCATTAATAATAGAAGTCCTATTCCCGTTACTCCATCAAAGTTAAAACCAAATGCTTATGCATAAAAAAGATGCAAATACCCAACACTATGCCAATAAGATGAATTATAATTTTTTTTTTCATATCGAATCTTAGTTTATTTATGAAAATTACATCGATAATGGCTCAAAAGTATATCTTGTTGGAACAAAATTATGTTCCTTAAAAATTTGTTGAGTGGAGGGTTTAGCCAACCATTCTTTAAGTTTTGGCGGGTTTACATCAAAAAAAAGTTCTAAAACATTTTTATCATCAATTTTACAAAAAACACATTTTGAAGAATCACACCACTCAGTAAATTCAGATTTTATTTTATCGTAGCCATTTATTTTAAAATCATCAGAATCATTACAACTTGCTGTCAGCATTAAGTTCATATAACTATATTTTTAATTTATCTGCAATATAGCAAGTTGTTTAGGGTTTGTCAAGAAACAAATGAGGATATTAATATCCCCTATATTACTTTGGCGCTTACATGGCAGTGCGTATAAAAGTGGTGACCATATGGAAAATCACCTAAAGTCGCTTAAAGCATGATTAGACTCGTTGTATTTCTGGTATATAATTTGTGTTTGAATTATTACAAAAATATCATTAATGTACAGTTTATTAAATATTGGCAGATTATATTTAGTTATGGGTTTTATTTCCATTCTGGTTTATTTTAATATTCCAGATGAAATGAATCAGTCCACAATGGCAGTATGGATTCTTGGACTTAGTTCAATTTATTTTGTTTTAGGTATAAGAAGACTTATAAGGCACTACAAGGAAAATAAATAACTTATATATCATTTTGATTTGCAAAAAAATCTTAGCTAAATACTATTGGAATAAATAGTAATAGTATTAGATTTGTAGTTTAAAAATGTTAAAAATACCACCTCCTCTACTAGTTTTTATTTTAATTATTTCCAATTATTATTCATCCAAAAAAATTGATTTAATTCTTTTGCCAAATCAAAACTTAATTTCATTTATTATACTTTTAATCGGAGTGGTTATATTAATTTATCCAATTTTTAAGTTTATAAAATCAAAAACTACAATTGACCCAATAAAGTTTAAAAAAGTTAATAAACTCATTACCTCTGGAATCTATAAGTATTCAAGAAACCCTATGTATTTAGGTTTGCTGATGATTGTTACGTCAACATCAATATTCTATTTAAATATTTTCACAATTACAACACCTATCCTTTTTGTTTGTTGGATAAGTAGATTTCAAATAAAAAGAGAAGAGATCTTTCTTACAGATAAATTTGGTAAGGAATATATATTATATAAGACTAAAACAAGAAGATGGATATAGTATTAGCTTTTTTTCATTTTGTTTGTGGGTTTATTTTTTAAATCTGATTCATTCAGGTTTTTCGTGTTTTGGAAAGTAGCCGTTTTTCCAAAGATATATAAGGATAATAATACCAGCACCCAAAGAAATAAGAAACCCATATAAATGTGTATCAAGTCCAAAACGGATGTATTGAATTAAATTATACAAGAAAAACACATCAAGGATAACAAGAGTAAAAATGATGTAAGTATTAAAGTTTGGAGATTTTGGTTCTTTCATATCGATTGTTGTAAAATTATTATTCCTAGAATAAGGTAGGCCAGAGCAGGTAGAATTTCAGAAATATTATCTTTTATTTTAATTCTAACACAAACAGCTACAACCATCATAATTATTAAAATTACTGAGCTAATAATCAGTATTAAATTTAATTTTAAACCAATTAGTATACCTATACCACAGGCTAGTTGAACACTGCCAATCTGCTTTCTTCTTTTTCCCAACCCCCATCTTTCAAATTCCATAATCATTTTATTTGAAATAAAAGAATTAACACCATAAGCAATAAAGGATATGGCTGTGAAAACTGTAATTATATTGAATACGTCCATTAAATTAAGCCACAATTAAACAAAGCAATAAATAAAGACATTATCAAAAATATTAGTGATGGGACAAACTTAATAAAAGGATTTTTAACCTTTATGTGAGAAAGTTGCGCACCCAACATAAAGAAGGCCATTGATAAGGAAGCATAAATTGTAATTTCACTATACCATAATCCAAGTATTAATAATGTTGAAGTTGATGTTTTGGCAACCCCTACAAAATTTCTTAATAAGTCTGGATATCCATAATGCTTAAATTCAACTATAATGTTATCATATCTAAAAATCCAAACGATAAGAACAGAAATAGCAACGATTAGTTGAAATGCTATTGAAATATTTTCCATAGTAAAATAATTATATTATTAAAATAAAGATAGTGAGTTGTTAAGGGTTTGTCAAGTAAGAAACGAGGATATTGAAATGTCGCACGTTGGATCTATTTGATTTTATCCTGTAATTCTAAAATGCTAAGGATAAAAAATAAACCAACATAATTATCATTTCCCAAGATTGTTTTACAATTCCATAAATGATTCCTGCTATCAGAATGGCTAAAGCTATTTTTGTGAAAGCACTAAGTTTTTTCATTTATTTTTTTAAATTTTTAACAGCTAACCAAGTAATATAAATAAACCAAAAAATAAATACATCAGATAAAAAAGAGTTTAGATATGCAGAAGCAAAAATTTCAATTTCTTTACCTAAATAACCCTCGTAATAAAATGTATAAATTAACCAAGCTAATGAACCAAAATATAAAAGTGGAGGGAGATATTCATTTGAATAAATCAATTTTTCTATGGGGTCTATACCACCAGATTTATAATTTTTACTTTACTTAATAAGCTTATATAATCACTTTAGAATGCAATAAAAAAGGCCTCTATATTTCAAGAGGCGCTTTTTACAATTTTATTCAAGTGATGATATCGATGCTGTCCAATCGCAATACCATTGAATATATATCGCTTTCCCTTCATTATCAAAGTCAAATGATTCATAGATTGGAATAACAACAGATTTTCCGTTTGATGAGTTAGTAACTTGCATGTCGTAGTAAAATCTAACAGATCCGTCAGACTCACCAGTTTCTGGATTTACACCCTGTAGAAAATTAAAGGGGGCCATATGTTTTACATCATACTTCGCAAAAAAGTCTTTATGAATTGCTTTGATTTGATCTAGTCTTATTGTATCAGGAGCCCCTAGTAGAGTTCCTCTGAATACCGCATCCTCGGAAAATCGAGAATAGTCTACATCCTCATTTGCATAGCTGGTTAAAAGTGCTTGCATTGTTTTTGAATTTTCTTCAAAAGATTGATTTACAGCAGAATCACTCTCAAAATTACATGAGAAAATAAAAGCACTAATTAATATTGAATAGATTATTTTTTTCATGGTAAATAATTTTTGGTAATAATTAAATATAGATAAAATTGCTACTCTTTACCACCATTTGAACTTATTTTTTTTGCTAGTAACTGCATGTCATCAACCATATCTGTTTCATCAACAATTTCATAACCTAAAATAGTCTCAATTATATCTTCCAGTGTGACAATTCCAATAGTATTTTTTTCACCATCAACTACCAGTGAAATATGTTCACGTTTTTTTAATAGTTTGTCAAAAAGTTTTGGAATTTTTGTGCCTTCAGCAGAAATAATTATTGGCCTTTTAATTTCTTTTAATTTAAAATCTCCTTTGTTATTTATTATGCTTTCCAAAATGGTATCCTTTAGAACATAAGCCTCAATCATATTTTTGTTTAAAATTGGAATTCTTGAAAACACTAACTCAGGGTTTTTTTGATAAAATTCATTAATTGTCGAATTCTGATCTGCTGTAACCATCACCGAAGAAGGAGTCATAATTTCTTTTACACTTACATTTCTAAGCTTCACAATATTCTTGATAAAGTTTGAGTCTTTTTTACCAATTATGCCTTCCTCTTTTGCAATTTCTGCAATAGTTGAAATATCCTCCCTCTTTAAAAAAAGTTCTTTTTTTGATGCACCAATAGATTTTGTAAATGCTTGAAGAATCCATAAAATTCCAGAGTATTTGAAAATAGGAATTATGGACGAAAGAAAAATAGTTGTGAATCTAGCTAAACTATTCCAATACTTAGCACCAATAGTTTTTGGAATAATTTCTGAAAAAAGTAAAATCATAATAGTCATTACTGTAGAAACAAACCCTACTAAAACTTCATCTGAAATTCCACCTGAGAAAAAAGTGTTTTCTAAATTTAGCTCAGCATAAGCTACTTTAGCCTGAACCCCAACTAAGATTGCTCCAACTGTGTGGGCTATTGTGTTCAGGGTTAAAATAATTATCAGAGGTTCGTCGATTGAATTCTTTAGGTTGGATAAAGTTTTAGCATATTTTTTGCCTTCTTTTATCTCAATTTTTATAAATGTAGTATTTATACTTAGTAATACAGCCTCCAGAATGGAGCATAAAAAAGATAGGCTGATAGTAAGAAAAATATAAAGTATTAAAAGTTCCAATAGGAATAAATAATTACCCAAATTTAATAAAACAAATGCAGACATTTAGGTCTTTTTAAATTATTGTAAATTGTAATCATGAAAAAAAGGTTTTTTAGTAAAAGGGTTTTCCTGGGTGAAAATTAATACTACTGATTTTAATTCGTTTAGACAGTGGTTTTATGCTATATAAAGACCCCACATTTGGAGTGATTTGGAGTCTTCTAGTGATATGGGAATTAAAAAAAAATTCTGAATAATGAAACGATACACGTTAGCCTTAATTGGTCTGATTTTATTTTCTACTGGACTATGTATTTTTGGAGAAGCAGTGATTTCTAAATATGAAAATACAAGCTGGGTTTTGACCGGAACAATTTCATTAATTTTAATTAATGCTAGTCTTAGCCTAATGATAAAAAATAAATGGGATACTTTTTAATTTTAAAATATTTCAATGAATGAGAGATTACTCGAGTATCACATCAAATGGAAAAATAGACTTAAAAAATACTGGAAGCAAAGAAGAAAAACGCAAAACAAGGATTATAATTTTTTTAATCCTTATAATGCTTGTTTCCTTGATTATAGCCTCTTTTTATTTTGGGGATAGCTAAATCATTTTAATCAACAATTGCAGAAGTGATTTCTGAATTACTTTTAACAACTATATAAGTTGATATAGCATAGAAAGCATTTCCTCCAGCGCCATCACTTGTCCAATCTTCAAAATCATATTCAAATGAAATTGTAGAACCACTAAAGCTTGAATCTAGACTGTTCATTCTAACAGGAACAGCCATTCCTGGGCACCAGCCTGCACGATCAGGCATCCAGTTTCCTGGACTTTGATTACTAATAGGGTTAGCTGCACATCCTATTGGCCCTAGATTGTGCTGAAATGTATTTCCTCCGTTAATTTTAATATCATGAGTTCTATAACACCATTCAGCACAAGGTCTTCCGTCATCATCATAAGGAGTCGCATGTCCCCATCCAGATATAATTGTTCTAAATTCTATACTTTCTGAATCACTTGGAATTTGAATTGATTTTTCTAAATCTAGGTTGTGAGTAACGCCATATGGAACACCACTGATAGAGTTTGAATGAAGATTTAGAACTTCTGAAATAGTATAATTTTCATAGTCAGGGGTACCAACGATATAATCAAAATCAATACTAACAATATCAGCTTTTGCTGTCCAATTTTCTATATATATCCTCAGCTCAGCACTATCTTTTAAAAGCATTTTAAAATCAGTGACGTCAAATTCAAGTCCTCTTTGTAATTGTTGGGTTCCCACCCAGTAGGGAGTAATATACCTAGCTATTTCATACCAGTTACCTGTACTTTGATCTTTAACTTTTACATTAGCAAAGCGATCCCAATCATCACATCCAGTTGATGGGCAATCAATTTGCAGATACATTTTTATTTCTTGGACATTCGATAAATCATCATGTAAATTAAACACTTGACTAGCGGATTGATTAAATCCTCCTCCATAACCCAAAGATTGATTTTGAAATGCTTGGTAATTGTAAATCATCGGAGTACCAACACCAAATAAATTAATATTTATATTATTGTCAATCTCATTTGATGATATAACAAGTGTTGAATAATAGTTGGTGGCGTCAGATGGTCTAAAACGAACATATATTTCATTTGAAATCTCTGGTACAAAAGAAATATCATTGGAGAACGAGTTATTATCGGTTGATATTTCATAACCAGTTGGCGAACTGATATTCAATTCAGATGTAGTGTTTTCAGCACTTATGATTATAACTTGAGAATCAGAAACCTGTGTTACCATTGTATTCTCAAATGATAAGGAATTAACATTGGTTGAAATAGTAGCAGGTAAATTAATTACATTGTCATTTCCAGAATCTTCATCTGAACCACATGCCATTAAGAATGCACATAATAGAAGTTTATATAAATTTTTCATAGTTGTTTCAATTTTATTTTTTATCAGTTAAGTATTAAGTTTTTGTCTTTTATTTTATTAATTCTAAGCATTGTATAATCAAAAAAATAATTTTGATATAATTTCCAAGGTAATTTAGACCCTTGTTTTGGAAATAGGTGAGATGACCTGTGAATATATCCAGAATTAAGATTTAGTAAGGGGGAAATATTCATGTTTTGATTTTCAATCTTAGGCATAAAGAAAGAATAATTTTTCTTGTCCATTAAATTAAATAGCCTACTTGCATATTCACTTGTTAAGTCACTTTTTAATGTCCAGGACGCATTGGTATATCCGGCAAAAAAGATACAATTTGGTAATCCACTAAGCATCAGCCCTTTATAAGTTATTGCATCAGATGGATTATAAGGACTGTTATCAATGCTGATTTTTGACCCTCCAAAAGCTAGAAGCTTCAAACCTGTTGCACTAATAATTATATCGGCTTCTAAAATTTTACCAGATACTAGTTTTATCCCCTTTTTATCAAATGAATCAATTTTATCAGTAATAACATTTGCTCTACCTTCTCGAATGACTCTAAATAAATTTCCATCAGGCGCCACACAAAATCTTTGATCCCATGGGTTATAATTTGGCTCAAAATGAGGCTTAGCTGGAAAATTACCTAATTTTCTTTGAGCAGCTTTTACCAATAATTTTTTCACATAGTTAGGCCAGATTTTGCATGCCTGAAAAAATAAAATTTGAACAAATATATTTTTAAATCTTATGAGCTTATGGGCAACTTTTTTTGCAAAATATTTTTTAAATAATTCAGCATATTTATCCTTGTTAGGAAAAGCACCTACGTAGGTTGGAGACCTTTGAAGCATTGTAATTTCTGATGTTTCATAAGCCATTTCAGGAACAATTGTTACTGCTGTAGCTCCACTACCGATTACCACAACCCGCTTATTTTTGTAATCCAAATTTTCAGGCCAATGTTGTGGATGTATGATTTCTCCTTCATAGCTCTCAATCCCATTATAGTCAGGGGTATAACCTTTATCATAATTATAATATCCTGTACAAGAAAAGAGAAATCGAGAATGGTATATTTCCTCACTTCCAACTTTGTTAATTGTGGTTATTGACCATATTTTATTTTGAGTGTCAAAGTTTGCTTTTATTACTTTAGTTTGGTATTTAATTTTATCTTTTATTCTATATTCATTTGCTGCCTCATTTAAATATTTTAAAATATTTGGAGCATCTGCAAAAGACTTTGGGTTGTCCCAAGTTTTAAATGAAAAACCAAATGTATACATGTCAGAGTCTGATCTTATGCCAGGATATTTAAATAGACTCCAAGTACCACCTAATTCTTCTCTTGCTTCGAAAATCACATATGATTTCTCAGGATTTTTTCTCTCCAAATGACACGCCGCGCCTACACCCGATAGACCTGCACCAACAATAATAATATCAGTATAATTTTTCACTTTAAAAATTTTCTTACAGTTGGCGAAGATACAAACCATAAAGAAAATCCACTAAATACAGTTATAAGGCCCAATAGTGAAAATATTCTCAGCACTGTATTATTAAAGTCATCTCTTCCTTCATAGTCCATAGTATGTGTCATCCATAAGATATCAAACCACCTCCAATCTCTGTGTCTTACTGTTTGAAATTTGGCATTTTCTATGGAGATATATGCTTTTAAATTTACATCTGATATATAATTAATAACATAAGCAGGTAGAAGTTTTTCTCTGTACTCGTGGTGTTTTCCAACTTCATATATTCTTTCAATACTTGATATTTCTAAGCCCTCTTTCATGTGATTATTTGCGATATAGATAGCATCTTCCTTTGAAATCGTCTTTTTATGTTCACCGGTTTTTGCATTATATAAATAAGACCCATTTATTAAATAAAAAGGCTTCTTTTTTATATCGCGGATATCAATAGTTTTAATCGCATCAGAATGATTAATCTCAGAAGGACTAATCAAATCCTCAAAAGCCATTGGTTGATAATCAAGATTTTTAAATTGGTCACCATGGATTTCATCAAGATTAGTCCAGCTAAAATACAATCCACTAATTGTCCACATTAAAAATTGTAATCCTAAAAAAAGCCCTAAATACCTATGAGCTCTTCTAATTTTATGCGAAATTTTTCTATTCATATTATTTGGTATTAAAACATCTAAAAAAAATCAAAATTATTTTTTTATGTAATTTTTATAAAATGAATAAAGAATCGCATATATAATAAGCACAATCCATAGATATAAAAAAACATCATTTTTATAGCCCATTATCGTTTTGGATATTAAATAGTTAGTTATAACAATTTAATAAAAAAATTATAATTAATTTTTTAGAAAAAAGGACAGTAGGGATTATTTCTTATTTTAATATTCACAGTATTGCTGGGATATTTGTAATTTTATTATACAATGAGAGATACATCAACATTAAAGCTGAATTTTGTTGGAACAATGTTTTCCATAGGTATAATTTATTTTATAATAAGACTACAATATGATGGAGAGATCCAAATATTAGATAATATTGAATTTTTATTGCCAATATTATTTATATTAATAAATCTAAGTTTGTTTAGGGTAACAGTAAATTCTAATGGTATTTCAAAGTCTTTATTCTTTCCAAATGTCAAATACAATGTAAAATCCTGGAGTGATATTAAACATTTCATAAATGTAACTGAAGTTACTAAAGATAGATATGGAAAAGAGGAAAGACAGGAAACAATTTGGTTTGTTGATTTTAATGATAAAGTATGCTTAAGGATTCAAAAAAATAATGTGCTTAGCTCAAAGAATATCAAAAAAATAATATCTATTATTAAACAAAGAGAAGTTGAGTATCCAGATAAATTAGTTTTCAGAAGTCCTTACATGTATAGAATAGGTCTTTGGAAAGTAGACTATTCAAAAAAAGAAAATCCTGAATTGTAAATTATTTTTTATCTTTCAACATGTATCGTTCAGTAGCCTTTTTATTATTATTCAGTTTAACTTCATTTTCGAATAACAATCTTCAATTTGATGAATTTAAAAATATATCATTTGACGAATTTAAAAATCAAAATAATTTTCAATTTCGATTAAATGATATTTTTTATAAAAAAGAGAAAAAAAATATATTGCCAAGTGGGCCATTAAATGATTTGATAAATAAATTTGCGAACACTAACTATCTTTCACTCAAAATTAAGAGCTCCAGAGAAAGGCAAAACGAACTAAAGATTTCATTTTCTAAGAGTTCACTAGCAATCAGGTATATGTTGGATTAAATTAGTACATCATTGATGTAATCAATCTGTAAAGAAACCAGCAGATCACTAATGCGTAAAAATACTTTCTATTTTTTTTATACCATTCCATATTTATTCACTTATAGATTTTAAATATTTGTAATGAGAACCGCCCTTTCTTTTAGCAAGTTTATGAATCTTGTTTTTGGTGTCTAATAAAAAACTTTTAATACTTGGATTTAATTTTTCTTCACTCATTAGTTCGTCAATTCTTTGTGTAAAATGTATTTGCAATGTTTGCTCAGACAGATCGGGATTTTCAGGTTTTTTTACAATTGTTTCAAATAAATTATCAATTAATCCTTGAACTGAAAGGGGGTCACCTTCTAAAGATTCTCTTGCCGATAACATTCTATTAAGTTTACTTACACTTAATATTCTATTAAATGCACTGAGCTGTAAGCCCTGAAGTGAACCCAAAACCCCTTCAGCTTTTATTTGAGAAATCAAGCTTTTATCCATTAGCCAGCTTTGAGTATTCCAAAGGTTTTTTTCCATGAAATTTAGAGCTTCCATTTGTTTATCAACATCAACATTTACATACCTTACAACACCTTTTTGATTTTCATTGTGAGGGGTGTCATAAATACCACCCACTAGGTTTAGTACATGATAAATATACCTTCTATATACTCCTATTAATTCTCCGTAAAGTTCGTCAAGTTCATTATAATTTTCTTTGGGTTCTGTTGTCCATTCTTTTAAGTTTTTTGTAACTATTTTTAAATTACTGATGCCATACACACTAGCTTTAACTGGGTCATCACCGATATTTTCTGTTTGAGAATTTGGATCGTTTCCATATCCGCCAAACATATACATTGGATTTAATGATTTTTCATCAACAAAGTTTTTAAGAATTTCTTTTTCTTGTTCTGGACTCTTACCAAAATATCTATAACCCCATTCTATCGAGTAATCGTCATAGGGCCCTAGCTGTCTTATAAATCTGATGTTTTCATCACCAGGCTGAGCAACATAATTATATCTAGCATAATCCATTATAGTAGTTGCAATACCAAACTTTTGAGTAAAATCCCCAGATCTTAATGAATCAACTGGGTAAGCACTACTTGCTTTCATATTGTGTGGCAATCCTAAAGCATGTCCAATTTCATGTGCAATGACTTGTCTCATCATTTCACCAATTTCTTTTTCTGGGGTAAATAGTGTTCTTGCACTAGGATTTGCTGCTCCTGTTTCCAAAAGGTATCGGTTTCTGTAAGATCTCAAATGGTTGTGGTACCAAACAATATCACTTTCAATTATCTCACCTGTTCTTGGATCGGAAACACTTGGCCCCATAGCATTTCTGGTAGTTGATGCAACATATCTAACGGTTGAGTATCTAATATCTTCAGGGCTAAAATTTGGGTCTTCTTCTTTGCTAGGGGGGTCTTTAGCTATTATGGCATTTTTAAAACCTGCTTTTTCAAAAGCACTATTCCAGTCCTCAATTCCCATCTTAAAATATTTTCTCCACTTCATCGGCGTGCCTGGGTCTAAATAATAAATTATCGGTTTTATGGGTTCAACCAATTCACCACGATTATAGGCATCTATGTCAGATGGTACAAGTCTCCACTTTCTGACAATATTGTAACTGTCAGATTTTAATTTTTCAGAACTGTAATTTATCTTATTTAACGTGAACCATCCAACCCTTTCATCCTCATATCTCACAGGCAT
>CABZJM010000005.1 GCA_902526075.1 uncultured Bacteroidota bacterium | reverse complement strand
TTCAAACCAATATCAACGGAGTTTTTAATTTACTTAAATGTTCTTATGAATTTTGGATGCATAGTCCTTTTGTATTTAAAGAAAATTATAAAAATGCTAGATTTCATCAGATTTCAACAGACGAAATATATGGTAGCATAGAAAATGGTAGCTTTTCTGAAGAAAGTAAGTTTTTTCCTAATTCTCCCTATTCTGCATCTAAAGCCTCAGCAGATTTATTAGTTCGAAGCTTTAACAAGACATATGGCTTAAATGTTTCTACCTCAGTATGTTCTAATAATTATGGAAAAAACCAAAACAGTGAAAAACTTATTCCAAATATTATAAATTGTATGTTAAAAAATGATTTTGTAAAACTTTATGGTGATGGTCTAAATGTTAGAGACTGGATTAATGTTTTAGATCATTGTAGTGCAGTTGATATAATTTTTAATAAATCAATTAGTGGAGAAAGTTACAATGTTGCTTCTGGTTTGGAATTGACTAATATCCAATTATTTGATTTAATTTATGAAATTTTCAATAAACAAATTAAAATTAAAAAAAAGCTAAAATTTACTAGAGATAGATTTGGGCATGACAGAAGATACAGCCTTGATTATTACAAGATAAAGCATAATCTGGGGTGGGTTCCGAAATATGATTTAGAGAAAAAACTTTATGAACTAGTAAAAAATAAAATTAATAGCCATTAAAATGGCTTATATTTATTGATAAGGATTTTATCTTATTAACTATATTAGAAAAAAATTATTTATGAAAAGTGTTATTGTTTTAGGTGGTGGTGGCTTCATCGGAGGTCATCTAGCTAAAAGGTTGAAAGATGAAGGTTGTCATGTAAGAATCGCTGATATTAAAAATCATGAGTTCTGGAATCATGAAGAAATTTGTCATGAATTTATTAAATGTGATTTGACAGATCCTAAAGCTGTAGAACTCGTTATTAATGAAGAATGTGATGAGCTTTATCAGTTAGCTGCTGATATGGGTGGGGCCGGCTACATCTTTACTGGTGAAAATGATGCAAATGTAATGCACAACTCATGTTTAATTAATCTTAATGTAGCCAAGGAGTGTGTTGAAAAAAGGGTTAAGAAGGTTTTTTATTCTTCATCTGCTTGCATGTATCCAGAGTACAATCAGTTAGATCCAGATAATCCTAACTGTACAGAATCTTCAGCCTATCCAGCAAATCCAGATTCTGAATACGGTTGGGAAAAACTTTTCAGTGAAAGAATTTTTTTAGCCTTTTCTAGAAACTATAAGCTTAATGTCAGAATTGCAAGATTTCATAACATATTTGGACCACAAGGAACGTGGACTGGTGGAAAGGAAAAAGCACCTGCTGCAATGATAAGAAAGGTTTGTGAGGCTTCTGAAGGTGATTCAATTGAGGTATGGGGAGATGGAAAGCAAACAAGGAGTTTCCTTCATGTTGCTGAGTGTGTTGAAGCAGTTCTAAGACTTATGTCATCCAATTTTGAAGGGCCTGTAAATATTGGTTCTGAAGAAATGGTTACCATAAATGAATTGGCTAATATTGCAATTAATATTTCTGGAAAATCTATATCTATTAAAAATATCGAAGGAGAGGAATTTAAAAAGAAATATGGTTTTCCTTGTCCTACTGGAGTCCGTGGAAGAAATTCTCATAATCAACTTTTCAAGGAAAAAGTTGGTTGGTCAGTATCTCAAACATTAGAGCAGGGCATGATAGATACTTTTCCCTGGATAAATAAACAGGTTTCTAATTTATAGTCTATTGCTTTGAAAATTTCGATAATTACGGTTTCTTATAATAGTGAAGAAACAATACAGGATACATTTGACTCTATTCGAAATCAAACTTATAATAATATAGAATACATTGTCATTGACGGAGCATCAAGTGATAAAACCGTTAAAATTATTAAAGATAATGATGATATAATCGACAAGTGGATTTCTGAAACTGACAAAGGTATTTATGATGCCATGAATAAAGGTATTTCAATTAGTACTGGTGATTATGTGGGAATTTTAAACTCTGATGATGTATACATTAACAATAATGTAATCTCTGATGTGATGTTAAACTTCAAAAGAAAAAATACCGATATAGTTTACGGAAATATATTATATGTTTCTCATGATTTGAAAAAAATAATTAGATATTGGAAGTCAAGTGGCTATGTTTATGGAAGTTTTAGAAAAGGCTGGCATCCACCTCATCCGGCTTTTTTTTGTAAAAGATCTTTATATAACTCTCACGGAGATTTTGATCTTGAACTTCGAGTTGCTGCAGATTTTGATTTAATGTTAAGATTTTTTGAGGTACACAAATGTTCTTCATTTCATATAGATAAATATTTGACCAAGATGAGAATTGGAGGTGAATCCAATAATTCAATTAAAAACATTATCAAAGGAAATAAAGATGTTCTAAGATCATTTAAGAAGTATTCTATCTCGCCTTATCCATTTTACCCAATATTCAGATTATTACCAAAAATTAGAGAATTTTTTAGAAGATAGTCATAATGAGGATTAGACATATAATAAAATCAATTACATGGCGAATTTGTGGTACAATTGATACTTTTGTTTTAGCAATTATTTTTACAAATAATGCTGAGATAGGTACAAAAATTGCAGTTTCTGAAATATTTACAAAAATTTTATTATACTATTTACACGAAAGGGTTTGGATTAAGATTAAATTTAGTAATTCAAAACTTAGACACCTTTCAAAAACATTTACGTGGAGGATATTAGGTACTTTAGATACTATTTTGTTATCAATATTATTTACAAATAATTTTACCATTGGTTTATCAATTGGTGGGCTCGAGCTCTTAACTAAAATGATTTTATATTATATTCATGAAAGAGTTTGGTATAAATCTAGATTTGGGATTAAAAATACTTAAAGATGAATTTCTCTAAATTACTCAATATTTCAATTGAAGCTGCAATTGCTGCAGGAGATAAAATAATGAAGATATATAATTCAGATAATTTTCAAATTTCTTTAAAGTCTGATAATTCACCATTGACCATAGCAGATAAAGTATCTAATGAAACCATAAAGGAATTTCTCAAAAAAACTCCATATCCAATTTTGTCGGAGGAAGAAAAAGAAATCAACTTCAATATCCGAAAAAAATGGAAAATACTATGGATCGTTGATCCAATTGATGGAACTAAAGAGTTCATTAAAAAAAATGATGAATTCACGGTCAATATAGCTTTAATTAATAACTCTGTTCCTGTGATTGGTGTTGTCTATGCTCCAGCAACCGATGAGTTTTATTTTTCAAGCAAATTACATGGCTCGTATAAAACGGATTCAAAGCAAATAAAAAAGTTCTATTCTAAACTCCCATCTTTGATAAATAATTCAATTTTGTTACCTATTGTTAATGAAAGAAATGAATATATTATAGTTGTCAGCAGATCTCATCTGAGTGATAAGACTAATGACTTCATAAAAGAAAAAAGAGAATTAAAAAATAATATTAAATTAATATCAAAAGGCAGTTCATTAAAAATATGTTTGATCGCTGAAGGACTTGCAGATTGTTATCCTAGACTAGGTCCAACAATGGAGTGGGATACTGCGGCTGGTCATTGCGTTTGTAAATATGCTGGATATGAATTAATAGATTTGAAAACAAATAAAGAAATTAAGTATAATAGATTTGATTTAAGAAATAATTCATTTTTAATAGAAAATAAGCTTAAAGGATGAATTCAATTTTTAAAAATTTAAAGCCATACTTTTTCCAGTTACCTAAATTTATTTTATTGATTTTAAAAGTCCTTTTAATTTTACCTTATTTAAAGGATAATTTTCCTGAAAATTTTAACCTGTACTCTAATTTGGTTTTTTTATTTATGATAGTTAGACCAATTTTTTTTGTTCCAATGACATTAATTGGAAACGAAATAATATTTAGTAAATTAAAAATTATTAATAGACATCATATCTCAATAATTCTTTTTTCCTTTATCATAGGGATGGTCTTATCATTAATTAAAATTTCATTGTTTTATTTGATTGTGCCAATTTTAATCTTTGAATTTTTCTTTATTTATACATCGATATTTAAGTTTAAAATACTAGAGATTAATCCTGAAAAATGGACACATCAATTTGCTTTTTTAAATGTTGAAGTGATAATTGATTTTATTGGACTTCTTATTTTTATTTTGACTGAAAATATATTCTATTACATAATTATATTCACTTTTTTCAGATTACCATTCATTTTTTATCATTTGCGACAAATAGTTTTGATTATTAATTTTAATGATAAAAACAAACTTAAAAGCTTTAAACCAAAGGGTTTTATCGATAATGTTATTTTTTCTTTTAGTAGTAGATTGATGCTTGAAGGAGCAATAGTTATTACCCCTATTTTTATATTTGTTCAAAATATTAATGAATTGATTCTCTTAAAGTTTTATTTTGGGATGATAAGTACAATAGTTCTTACCTTACTAAATCCAATCTCTTATATATTAGCTGACAAGCTTATCAAAAGAAGTCAAAATTTAATAAAATCGTTTTTATTTAACTCATTCTTTATCTTCTTTTTACTTCTTTCAATAATTGTTTTTTCTTTTGATGAAATTATAATCTTATTATCATTGACGTCTATCGTGATGTCTTTAAATATGTTTTTTGTAAATACTCAAAAAAGATTAATTATAGAGCAATTAAACGGCTTTGAAAATTTATTAATTGCTATTGTCTCAGTATTATGTTTAATTATCTTAAGTTATTTCAAATTAGACTTTTATTACTGGTTTGGATTTTTACTTTTTAGCAACCTAATTCATTTATATTTTAATTCTAGAAAAGTTTTATCGCGTTATGTTAATTAGACTGTCTCTTATTGTTTGTTTCTTTATATTTTTTTTAATTACAAAAATTAACTTCTTTTTTTTCATATTAGTTTTAATTTCTTTTTATCATCTTAAATCTTTTTTCTCAAGATTCCTATTGATTTTAATTATTGTAATTAATGTTGTTCCATACTTCAATTTTATCTCTATTGAGTACACCCCAATTTTTAATCTCATAAAAAATTATAAATATATTTCTTTTTCGGTTGATATTGATAATTTTAACCTTCAGCTTAAATCGATTTCACTTTCATTGATTCCTCTTATTTATTTTGATAAAAAATTATTACTATCATCATTTAAAAATTTTAAGTCTGTCAATATAAGCCAATTAACATTAACAGTTTTGTTGTTGACGAATCTTTTGGCATTAACAATTTACTATTTATTTTTTGCTACTAGTGACTATGGTTTTAATCAATGGAATTACGGAGCTGATAGTTTTTATTTCACTCTTGTAAGAATTTTTACAAATCTGCTTACAATTATATGTTTGACTTCAATTTTTTTTAAAAAACAATTTTCATCAATAAATTTGTTTTTATTATCAATTATTCATTTTTATTTTTTGTTCTTTATTGGTGTTAGAAATGTAGCTCTATCGATTTTAGTTTTCTTTATTTTTTATTTTGTTCTTAATAAAGGCTCTCTCAAATCTGCTTTTTTGATAATTTTATTATATTTTCCAATATCTCTAATATCATCTTATGTGAAATCATTTAGAATTTCATCTGATTTTCAATTTTCAATTTTTGAGATATTGCAAAATTTTTTCGCTGTTGTGGTTATTAATTTTAATGTGCTAGACGGGATCTCAAGAGGATATATTAAACACATTGGCTTAGAGTTCTTTCCTTCGATACTTTATAATTTATTACCAACAATAATATTTGATAAATCAAATATCTATTCTGGTAATCGTTTTTTTAGAGATAAATTTTATCCTGATATTTATGATCATGGAGTTGGTTTTAGTTTTTTAGCTGATTCTTTTTGGGTTTTTGGGCAATTTGGCTTAATGATTTTTATCATAATTTTAATATTTATATTCAGGGCTGTCAAAAGGTACACTAATATTGAATTAATCATCTTGTTTTTTTCGTATACGTTCTTTATGATGAGATCAGATTTGAGTTCTTTTTTAAAGAATATGTTTTTTAGTTTTATAATTTTATTTCTTTTTTCAATTTTTTCAAAATCCAAAAAAATTCAACTATAGTTGTTTCTAAAATGAAGAACAAAGAACAAATATTATCTCTACTAAGAATGCCACCTCCGAACACAGGAATGACAATTATGAATAAATTAACAATTGACTATATTAAATTAAATTTTCAAAAAGTAGATTTAGTTAATTTAAATTCTAAGTTTTTGATTCTTAATCTATTTATTTTTTTATTAAAAAATTTAAATTCAAAAACGGTTTTATATACATCTGCTCCGGTTAATTTATTTGGATTTTACATTGTCGTATTAATAAATTTTGTAATTAGGCCAAGAAAGATTTTTTTACATATCCACAACAGAAGTTATAATATATTTAAATCTAAAAAGATTGTTTCAAGAGTCTTAAACCAAATGAATGAAATTTATCTTTCTAAATTTCTTGTAGATGTTCCCTCTAAGAATTACTTTATAATTCCAAATACTATTAGGCCAGATTTAGAGAAATATTCTTGTGTTAATTTGGACAAAAGAGATTCAGGTAAAACATTAAGAATATTATTTTTATCGAATTTTATTAAGAGCAAGGGATATTTAGTTTTATTACAAAGTTTACATTTGCTTTCACAAAAAAGTAATTTAAATTTTACATGTGATTTTATAGGTGCTTGGAATAACAAAAATGATAAAAATGAATTTAAAACCCTTGTTAAGAAGTTTGATTTCAGTGGAAAAATAAGGCTTTTAAATAAAACTTCATCTGCTGAAAACATCTCAAATATTTATATTAATTCAGATTTATTGGTTTTACCAACAAAATATAAGCATGAGGCTTTCCCGGTTGTAACGATTGAAGCACTTGCATTTGGATTAGGTATTCTAGGCACTAGAGTTGGCGGAATAAATGAAGTAATAAAAGAAGGCAAAAATGGTTTTTTTATTTCGGCAAATGAAGAAGATATTTGTGATAAAATAATTAAATTCTCAAGATTGAATAAAAAAGAAGTTTATAAGTTTAGCACTAAACTTTATGCCAATAAATATTCCAATAAAATTTATTTCGATAATTTTAAAAAAATACTTTTTGAATAAATAAATTATATGAGAAAAAAAATAATTAATCTAATTTTCTTAGCCGGTCTAAAGTTCAGTTTTGGAACCTTGACACCATATTTAAAAATATCAGCAGCATATTTAAGATATTACATAACTGTATTGTTTAAAAAATCTGAGAAAAAAGAAATAATTTTTATAGCAGGATTGCCAAAGAGTGGTACTACCTGGCTTGAATCAATGCTACAAGACTTAAATGGCTATAATTCCGTAATGCCTGTAGATCCGATAATTTTTGAATCAAATTATGGGGAAAGCCATAATTTTGTACCGAGAAGAGATTTTTTTAAAAAATTAAGTGATAACAAGTGGGTTATCAAATTGCATTCTAAGTTTTCTGAAAGTTTAAATAATTTATTTAAAAAACATAATATCAAGCCAATCATTATTTACAGACAATTGGATAAAGTTTTTGAAAGTCATTTTAATTATGTTAGGATAACCAAATTCCACCCTGATTATAGTCTATTAAAATCGTTAAATAAGAAACAAGCAATTGATTTAATTAAGAATAAATATGAAAATGAGTTTAATGATTGGATTCATGGATGGAAAAATTCCGGATATATGTGTATCAATTATGAAGATTTAGTTGATAACACTTTTTGTGTTTTAAAAAAAATATTTACCTACTTAGGTTTTCAGGTTGATGACCAAAAAATCAATTATATTATAGAAAATAATTCGATAGAAAAATTAAGGTCCAGATCTGTTCAAAAAGAGTTTTATAGAGGATCATACTTAAAAGAAATAAAAAACAAAAGATGAAATATATTATTACAGGTGGAAGTGGATTTATTGGCAAGCATTTTTCAATGTCATATTCAAAAGATATAATATATAATTTTGATATTGAAAATTCAGAGGTTTTCAACAATCACAGAAAGGTTGATATTCTTGACAAAGAAAAGTTGCTTTCATTCAAAACAGTGCCCAACGATGAAATATGTTTAATACACATGGCAGCAGTTCACTTTGATTTTCAAAAAAACTATTATCAAACAAATATAACGGGAACAAAAAATGTACTTGAGTTTGTAAAAAAAAATAAGATTAAAAAATTTATATTTTTTTCAAGTGTTGCAGTTTATGGTGACTCGCAACTTGGGAAGGATGAGGAATCTGAAAAAGAACCTAATAATGATTATGGTAAATCAAAATTAGAGGCTGAAAGAGTTGTTGAAAATTGGTCAAAAAATAATAAATTTTGTCAGGTTATAATAGTTAGACCTGCTGTTGTCTTTGGTGAATTTAATTTTGGTAATGTATATAATCTAATTCAACAAATTAAATCAGGATTTTATTTTGTTATTGGAAATGGTGATAATATTAAATCTATTGCATATGTTAAAAATCTAGTTGATTCGGTAATCTTCACAATCGAAAATGTTAAAGAAAATTATTATGTGTATAATTATTGCGATTATCCACAAAACACAACTATGGGATTATCGCTAAAAATTTCAAAAATATTGAATAAGACTAAGCCATTCAAAATTCCGTACTTCCTCACTAAAATTGTTTCATTTCCTTTAGATATAATCGAGAAAATTTTTAATAAGGATTTAAAATTTAATTCAATGAGATTAAAGAAATTCACAATCTCAACAAATTTTAAATCTGACAGAATCCGAAAATTTGGTTTTACTCCACGATATAATACTATCAAATCTTTGCAAAATACTATTAATTGGATAATTAAAAATGATGTTAAAAAAATGAGAAAGAAATGGTTTAAAAAAGCTTCAAAACTATGAGAATAATAATAATTACTCAAGACGAACCATTTTATTTATCTAAGAATTTAGATTATTTATTTCAAATTTTACCTCCTGATGTTTTGGTTGTTGGTTCAATTGTCTCAAATGTCTCCCCTTTTGGAAAAAGAGAAAGTTTTACTCAAAAAGCTATAAAAACATTAAAAATTTTTGGATTTAATTTTTTTCTATTCTATGCACTTAAATTTATTTATTCTAAACTTAATAATTCAAATTCTGTTTTTAGGGTTTTAAAAAAGAATAATATCCCCTTAATCAATATCTCAGGTTCTATTAATTCAAAATCCTCTTTAAAAAAGATAAAAGAATTTAAACCGGATCTTTTAGTATCTATTCTGGGTAATCAAATTTTTAAGTCAGAACTAATTAATTTAGGAAAAAAAGGATGTATAAATTTACACACAGCTTTATTACCAAAATACAGAGGCTTAATGCCAACATTTTGGGTATTAAAGAATAATGAAAAAGAAACTGGAGTTTCAGTTTTTTTTGTTGATGAAGGTATAGATAGCGGCCCTATTATTATTCAAAAGAAAGTTTTAATTAAAAACAAATCACAGTCAGAATTAATTAGATTGACTAAAAAAATAGGTATGGAGGCTATTTCAGAAGCTATAAAACTGATTTCCTCTGGAAATGTAAAGCTAATCAAAAACGATAAATCTAAAATGACATATTATTCTTTCCCCACAAGAGAAGATGTAATTGAATTTAGAAAACAAGGTAAAACTTTTTTTTGATGAAAATTTTAACATTTGATATTGAAGATTGGTTTCACATATTAGACAATCCTTCAACTAAAACAATTAGAGATTGGTCAAATTATCCCTCAAGAATTAATGAGGGAATGGACCATATTTTTGATATTTTAGAAAAGCATAAAGCAGGCGCAACATTTTTTATGCTGGGATGGATTGCTAAAAAACACCCCCATATTTTAAGAGAAATTGATAATATGGGATACGAGGTTGGTTCTCATACGCATATGCATCAATTAATTTATGAACAGGACAAAGTATCGTTTAAGCGTGATGTAGAAAAATCAATAAAAACAATTGAAGATCTCATCGGTAAAAAAGTAAAATATTTTCGAGCACCAGGATTTTCTATTATTGATAAAAACAAATGGGCTTTTGAGGTATTATATGAGTTGGGTATTGAAATTGATTGTTCAGTATTTCCTGCTAATAGAGCACATGGGGGGATGCCAAATTTTAAAAGCTCTTTACCGTCTATAATCAAGTACAATAATGTGTCAATAAAAGAATTCCCCATAAATGCCACTAAAATCTTAGGAAATCAGCTTATTTTTTCAGGGGGTGGATATTTTAGATTATTCCCTTATTTCTTAATAAATCATTGGACTAAAAAGAGTAATTATATAATGACATATTTTCATCCTAGAGACTTTGATTTTGAGCAACCCGTATTAAGGGATTTACCAATAAAAAGACTCTTTAAATCTTATGTTGGATTAAAAAAAACAAAGAATAAACTGGATAAATGGGTTAATGATTTTAAATTTGTAAGCTTAAATGAAGCAGATGAGCTTACAGATTGGGGAAAGGTTCCTGTAATTAAACTTGATTCTTAATTTTTTTTAAAAGGTAATAACGATATTCTCTTGAAATAATTAGTTTATAAATTTTTTTTGGAAGCATGTTGACTATGCCTAAAAAAATGTGGCTGTCAAAAAAAATGAATTTATCTATTTTTGACAACAGTATGTTTTTTTTTCTTATTTTCAATCTGTTCGAAATCAACTTATCGTTTTTTATTTCAAATTTGTGTTTAATTTTTACATTTTGAATTTTGCTAACTAGGTAGAATTTATTTATAATTTCATTTTGAATTTCTTTAGTATTTATCTTAAATTTTTTTATTTGTAAATGACAATCATAATAAGTCCTATAATCAAAACTTAATAAAAATGATCCATAATTATTAAGCTGATGATTTAGTATATTAATTTTATACTGATCATCAAAAGATGGTACATTTACACCATTAATTATTGTTTTATTTTTTAGCAGCTTATTTGTGTCAATTAGTTTTGTATTAATATCAAACAATTTTGTGTGTGCTTCAACAGCAAATACTTTATTCTCACTTGTTTTCCTTGTCAAATGTCTTTTTTCAAAGAATCCATGATCAATAATATCTTTGTAGTTTAATTCCGTTAGTAGTTTTTTTAATAGCGATGTTTTTGAATCTTCAAAAAGAAAATCTATATCACCTACCATTCTTTCCCCAATATTTGAATATAAATTTGAAGGAATACTTGAAGCTCCCTTAATGAATACATGATCAATAGAATTATCATTTAATTTTTTTGATAAAAATCTAATTTCACTTATTAAATTTTCATTTCTGGAATAATTTAACTCAAAAATATAATTCAAATATTCAATTAATTGATATGGAAATAATTTTTCTATTTTTTTCTTTTTTATGTTTGAATAAATTGCTGGAAGCAAAAGATATTCACTTGATTTTTTTATCATTTCATCAAAGTTAATTTGAGAAATATTTTTCTCGTTGAATGAGAAATCATCAAATAAAATATAATTTAAAAATTTTCCAACCGGATTATTCATATAAAGAGGGATTTCATTTTTCAAATAAACTCCTCGTTAGTAACAAATTTTTACTATTTTTGGGGTTCAAAATTTATAAATGTTTGATAAATTATTTTTCCTCATCATTGCGCTCTTTTTTTTATCCGCATGCTCTTCTAAAAAACAAGTCCTTTATTTACAAGGTATTAAAAATAATGATTCATTTAATTACGAATATGAAGAATATAAGATTAAGGTTGATGATATCTTAAAAATTGAGGTTAGTTCTCAACTGCAGGATCCCGAAAACTTGTCTTTATTTGATTTTCCTTCTAACAATATTTCAATAAATAATAAAGATATTTTGTTACTTGATGGATACCAGGTTGGAAAAGATGGTACTATTAACTTTTCAAACTTGGGAAAAATTAAAGTTGCTAATTTGACCATTGATGAAATCGAATCCTTATTTACGAAAATGATAAAAGACGAGCAAATTTTAATTGATCCAATGATTGATGTAAAGGTTATGAATTCACATTTCACAATTATTGGAGAGGTAAATCAACCAGGAAGGCATGACTTTTTACAAAATAATTTAAATATTTTTGAAGCAATTGGAATGGCGGGAGATTTAACTATAAATGGTAGGAGAGATAATGTAAAAATTATGAGAGATAATGATGGTGATATTAGTATAACTGAGATAGACTTAACAAATCAATTTTTTGGAGAAAAAAAATTATATCAGATTCAAAACTCTGATATAATTATTATTAGTCCAAACACCAATAGAATTAAAAATGCAGGAATTATAGGTAATTCTGGAACACTTTTGAGTCTTCTCTCATTTTTACTTAGTTCTATTATAATTATTACAAGATAGATGGATACTTTCGAAACTAATAATATTCCAAATATCAAGGAGCAGATTCTTCGGTATTTATACTTCTGGAGGTTTTTTATTTTTTGTGTTACAGTTGGCTTTCTGTGTCTAATTATCTTTCTGAGATATACACCAAAAAAATATAAAAATACTGCAACTATAGAGATTATAGATGAGGCAAATGATATGGATATGGCCTTACCAACTGCTATGACTATTTTTAATCGATCTATGATTAATCTTGAGAACGAAAAAGGTGTACTTAATTCTAAAAAAATCCATCGAAGAGTTGTAAGTGAATTAGATTTAAACTTAGAATTATACTCGTCCGGAATAATCAAGAGTAATAGACTTCACCCACAAGAATTTTTAGATGATTATGAAATTAATTTAAAAATAGATCTTGATACTGTAACCCAATCAACCGAATACACTATTAATATTTTAAAAAATCAATCTATTGTTATTGAAAAGTATTCTATTTCAGACGAAAAAACTCAAATTTTAGAATTTCAAAATTTAAATGCTGTGAGTCTAGCATTACCTTTTGAACTTAAAGTTAAGTCTATCCCAGATGATGACATTACGCGAATAATTAGAATTGTACCCTTTGAAAATGCCATGATTAATTTTAAAAATAATTTTAATGTTAATGAAACCGGAAGAGAAAGTGATCAATTGGAGCTATCAATGATTTCAACAAACAGATTTATTTTAACAGACTACTTAAATAAATTATTAGAGGTTTTTGATAATGATGGTGTGTATGATCGCAGAATTGAATACAAAAGAACAATTGATTTTGTTGACTCACGTGAGGAGTTTTTAAGAAAATCACTAGAGTCTATTGAGTTAAAAAAGAAAAATTTTAAAGAACAAAACGGATTGAGTGATATTTCTGTTTCAATGACTATGAATATGGAACAGAAAGTTAGATATGATGCTGAATTATTTGAAGTTGAATCAAAAAAAGAACTAGCTGGCTACTTCAAAGAATCTGTAATGGAAAATAGCTTTAATTTATTACCCTTAAATATAGGATTACAGGATAATACTATAAACGAACTAGTCATAAATTATAATAAGCTAGTTAGAGATAGAGATAGGCTATTAATTACCAGTGGAAATAAAAACCCATACGTGATAAATCTAGAAAAACAACTTAATGATTTATCTTCAAATATTTTATTTTCAATTGATAATTACACAAAAGAAATCGACAAAAAGATTAAAAAAATTGAAAATAAAGAATTTGAATATCAGAATTTATATGATGGTATTCCTGAGATCGAAAAAGTACTAAGGTCTATAAACAGGGAGCTTGAGGTTAAGGAGGCACTATATTTACTTTTATTACAAAAAAGAGAGGAGGCAAGTATAAATTACGCAGTTATAAAGCCCTCTATCAAAATTATCGATAATGCTGATATGTTGAATGAAGACCAGATATTTTCCCCAAATCTCTTATATGTATCTTTTGTCGCTTTTTTCGCTTCTATTTTCATCCCTACAATAATTTTATCAATATGGTTCTTTTTTGATAATAAAATTCACACTATTGATCAACTCAAAAGATTGCTTAATAGGGATTTTATCTCTCCATCTGAAATACCATATGTAGATGAGCTTAAAGCTAATTTTAATAAGGATATTTTGTTTGATCCAAGGTCACCTATTTCGGAAAGTATAAGAATAATTATTAATAGCTTATCCTACATAAACTTTGATAAAAAACAAAATGTTGGTACATCAATCTTAATCACTTCATCCATTAAAGGTGAGGGTAAAACCTTTATTTCGACAATATTTTCTAAGGTTCTATCTTACAGTAAGAAAAAGGTTATTTTAGTTGGATCTGATCTTCGAAATCCACAAATCCATAAATATTTTGGTATTGAAAAAACTGATGCAGGTTTATCATCATACCTATCAAATAAAGTAACAAACTGGAAAGAATTAATTAGCAAGTCTGATAATCTGGATTATATTATTTCTGGACCAATACCTCCAAATCCTGCCGAGTTATTAGGCTCAGAAAAATTTTTAAATCTTATTGAAGAGTTAAAAAAATCATATGACTATGTTATTATTGATTCTGCACCTTGTCTACTCGTCGCAGACACCTTTCAGTTTTCTAAAGGTATTGATATATCCTATTTGACTATAAGAGCTAATCATACTCCCCGAAATGTGATAAAATTCATAAATCAAGATACAGGGCTTAAATTAAATAATACTAATATAATCTTAAATGGAGTTGGTAATAGTATGAGTTATGGTTATGGTTATGGTTATGGTTATGGTTATGGTTATAAATATAATTATGGTTATGGTTATGGCTACGGCTCTGAAAATGATGCTAAATGAAAAGATAATTATTATCTATAGCATTTTCTAACCCCTTCAAATCTTGTATTTTAACTAAACTGTCAAACTTAAGTAGATCGGATTCTTTGTGGATGTCAGTTCCAACGAAATCAATAAAATTCTTTTTTATTAGAAAATTACTTAAGCTCAAAACTTTTTTACCATAATATCCTGTTGTTGAAAAAAGATTTAGCTGAAACTTACATCCCATTTTTTTTAAGTTAAACATCTGCTCCATATTTTTATCAAAATAAAAATATCTCTCCGGATGAGCTATAATTGGTCTGTATCCGTTCAAAATCAGTTTATATATAATTTCATGATAATTTACTGCCATTCCGATATAACTAAATTCACATAAAACATATTTATCTTTTAGACACAATAGTAAATTTTTTTCTGCCTTTTCAATCATAGAATTATCAATTAAGTATTCTGCAGCAAAAGAAAAATTTCCAAACGAATTTATTTTATCTTTAATTTTTCCATATTCTTCTTTAATACTTTGCTCAGAATTATCATATAGTGATGGATAAATATGCGGTGTAAAAATAATTTTTGAAAAACCTAAATTTTTCATTTTTGAAATCAATTTTTTAGATTCTTGGATGTTTTTAGCTCCATCATCAATTCCAGGCAAAATATGTGAATGTATATCAATAAATCCATTTGGAATTAACTCCTTTAAGGTAGGCTTTGACTTAAATAAATTAAAAATCATATTCTTAAATTATTACATAATTATCTCAAATATTAAAGAATTTAAACGACAATATAATATACACTATTTTAATTATTAAATTAGCGATATGAATTCAGAGTTTCCTTTTTTTGTAATTTATTATCTAGGATTGCTTACCGCAACCATATTTCTCTCGAGATTTATATTTAGGAAATATATTCAATTTGCAAAGAGCTATAATCTAATAAAGGCTATCAACTCTAGAGCAGCCCATAAGGGAACAGTATTTACAGGTGGTGGTGTGGTTTATGCAGCTGTTATAATGGTTAGTGCTTTAATTTTAGATAATTTAGATTTTGTTGAATTTTCAAATTTTAGCCCAATTGTTGCTACGGGCATTTTAGTCTCAATTCTTGGTTTTTTCGATGACGTCGTTGAAATTTCTGCTTTTAATAAATACATAGTCCTTGCTTTTTTGATTTTAATGTTATTGTATGCAAATAAGACTTTACCGATTATTCAAAATTTAAATGGATTTTTAGGATTTTATGAAATCGGATATATTCCAGGTTTATTATTTACTGCTTTTGTCTATTTATCAATTATGAATGCAATAAATTTAACAGATGGAATTGATGGCTATTTAGCAATTTTTTCAATTTCTTTTTTTTCGTCTATGCTTTTTACTAATCATATAAACGAATTTTTTACTTTGACTTCAGTCGCTGTTATTATAATTGGATCTAGCTCAATGTTTATAAGATATAACTTTCATAAAGGTAAAAAACTATTTGTAGGTGATGCCGGTTCACTCTTCATTGGTTTTTGGTTTGCAACATATTTAATTACTTACATAACAAGTGCTTCAACTTCTAACTTAGTTGATGTATTTTCAATAAAGCCTGAAAATATTCCTGTGATTGCAATATCAATGATTTCCATTCCTGTTCTAGATACCCTTAGGGTAATGCTGGTTAGAATATCAAATAAAATATCTCCTTTTGCTGCTGATAGAAATCACCTACATCACATATTAATGGATAGTGGTATGTCACATCTTAGAACCTCATTTTTTTTAACTGCAATTAATTGGTTTAATTGTATAGTGATTTTTTTAATCGAACAAAATTTTAATTCTACAGAGCTAACAACAATTTATATTGGTATTAGTCTATTTTGGTATTTGTTTTTTGAATATAAGAAAATGCAAATCCAGTAAAAAAAGAGTTTATTTATCATTTAAGCTTAAAATTTGAATTCTTTTATCTTGCGAGCTTTTGCTAATATTTATAAATTGCTCATTAGATGCAGTTATGAATTCATATTTTTCGTTAAGAGATTCGATAATTTTATTTTTAACTTTTGATGCATAATCATAAGAAAGTCCATTTTCAACAAGTTTTGCAACGATTTCATTACTTGTAATTTGATCATTTTCTGAAAGCATTTTTAATATCTCGGTTGAATTATTATCTATATTAATTTTTGTACTCATGAAGTACAGTTCATTATTTTCAAAGGAGAATAATTTTTTCGGTTTAGATACTGTTTTTTTATTAATTCCAACATAAAGAAGATTTATAATAATTATAATTAAAACAATAAGCATTGGTATAAAAAGCTGATTCCTAGATTGCTCATATTTCAAAAGAGGTAATTCTGTAATTGAGTCAAGTTCAATAATATTACCAAGCCTATATTTTGATAAAATTACCGTTTCTGATTTTGAGTTATGGTTTTTAAAAATATTTAGAATAACATTTGAAATGTCCAGGGTATTGATATTTTCAAATTTATTGTTATAGGAAATAAATGATTTAATTGAGCTTAGATCTGATGGGGAAAACCCGAGTTTGTATTTGTACTTATAAATTGAGGATTTTTCTATGTCAATAAAATGGAAAAATTCTTGGCCAAAAACATAAAACCATTTTCCGCTTCCAAGAATAAGGGGATCGTTAGTCATATTTAAATTAATATTTCCAAGTTTTGTCCAAAAAAAGTTTTCAAAATTGAATTTAAAAATTGATTCATTTTTGGAGTTTCTCCCATTGTTAAATTTATTCCCTCCGAAAATATAATAGCTATTTCGTGTCAATAGAGAATGAAATGATGAGATGCCAAGTGACAATTCATTAGGAATGTCATTTTGAAAAGTAATTTCATCCCATTGATTGGAATTGTTTTCATCAAAATTAAGCATGGCATTATTTGTTCTAAACAATCCATGTCCACCAAAGTGATATACTTTTTTATCGTGGAGGATAAAATCCCCCAAAAATTTATTCATAAATGGAAAACTGTTATCCAATCTTTTGAGTCTACTATCAACTAAACTCATCACAAGACCTCCACCGTCATGAAAAATATAGAATTTTTCATTTTCTGATTTTTTAAGTACTAAATTATCCATAAGTCCATTCATAACCGATTTTGATAAAGAGAATTCACCTGTGTAGAAACCACTCCAGGTTTCATTATTAAATTCAGGTACAAATGCATCAAATAAATATTTAGATTTTATCGAATCGTTACTCAAATCATAAGTTGTTAATGAAATTTCATTATCAAACACGTACAATTCATTTTTTTCAATATCAACATCGTAAATAAATTTTCCGTTTATTTCATTATTACTTATTGAAAAAATAAACTTAGAATTAAAAATAATTAAAAATATTATTAACCTCTTTAACATATTTTGGTAATATTACAGAACTCAAATATATATAAAAAAAATAAAATGTCGGATATTATCGATTAAATGTCGGATATTTTACTCAGTAATATAAATAAGATGTCTGTTATTTTTATGTTAAATTTTATTTAAATAATTGTTAGATATTCTTTAATTTTGAAATAATTTCTTTTGGACTTGCAGCCTTAAACACATGACTTCCAGAAACTAACACATCAGCTCCGTTTTCAAGAAGTTTTTTTGCATTATGTATAGTTACTCCTCCATCAACTTCAATTAAGGCGCCCGAATTATGTTTTACTATTAATTCTTTAACCGCTTTACATCTTTCGTAAGTAGACTTAATAAAGGCTTGACCGCTAAAACCTGGAAAAACACCCATCACACATACTAAATCAATTTCTTGAATATATTTTTCTAACAAATTGATATCTGAGTCAGGATTTATAGCGACTCCAGCTTTCATTCCATATTTTTTAATTTCCTTAATAGACTTTGACAGTGTTTCTCTTGAAACTTCGTAATGAATTGTTAAAATATTACTTCCTAATTCAGCAAATCTCTCAATATACTTTTCAGGATTTACAATCATTAAATGTACGTCTAATGTCTTGGTTGCATATTCATTTATTGATTTTAAAACCGGCATTCCAAAAGAAATATTTGGCACAAATACTCCATCCATTATATCAATGTGAAACCAGTCAGCCTCACTTTCGTTTACCATCAAAATATCTGACTTAAGATCTGAAAAATCTGCTGAAAGTATTGACGGAGCTATTAATTGATTACCCATTTAAAGAATTTTTATTAAAGGTAATCAGTAGTGAAATCATTTCTTATTTATCCTAAGTAGGTTTTTAGAATTTTACTTCTTGAGGTATGTTTTAACCTTCTGATTGCTTTTTCCTTTATTTGTCTAACCCTTTCTCTAGTAAGATCAAAGGTTTCACCAATTTCTTCTAAAGTCATTGGGTGATGATTACCTAATCCAAAATAGAGTTTGATTACATCAGCCTCTCTTGGGGTCAAAGTTTCAAGAGCTCTTTCAATTTCGGTTCTTAGTGATTCATGGATTAGTTCTTTATCTGGATTTGGAGACTCTCCACTTCTAAGAACATCATACAAATTTGAATCTTCGCCTTCGACAAGAGGAGCGTCCATGGAAACATGACGACCTGAGTTTTTCATGGATTCTTTCACGTCATTAATGGTCATATCTAGTTCATTAGCAATTTCCTCCGCACTTGGAGGTCTCTCATGAGACTGCTCTAAAAAAGCATAAGTTTTATTTATTTTGTTAATCGAGCCAATCTTGTTTAAAGGAAGTCTTACAATTCTAGATTGTTCTGCTAATGCTTGCAAAATAGACTGTCTAATCCACCAAACGGCATATGAGATAAACTTAAAACCTCTGGTTTCATCAAATCTTTGAGCAGCTTTAATCAAACCAAGATTACCCTCATTGATTAAATCAGGTAGGGTAAGTCCTTGGTTTTGATATTGTTTTGCTACAGAGACGACGAAGCGTAAATTAGCTTTTGTAAGTTTTTCTAAGGCTAATTGATCACCTTGTTTTACTCTTTGAGCTAATTCAACTTCCTCTTCAGCTGTAATCAGATCAACTTTACCGATTTCTTGTAAATACTTATCAAGTGATGCTGTTTCTCTGTTGGTTACCTGCTTTGTTATCTTTAATTGTCTCATAGTGAATTATATAGAAGATTTTTGATAAATAAAACCTTACAAAATTATTATTTATTTTTTATTAAACCCTTTTCTATTATTGTTTCTGTTAAAAGTTTTCCTTGGTTTATCAACATAGCCCTCAGGCTTTTGTAATAGTGCTTTTCTGGATACTTTATCTTTTCTTGTTCTAGGATCAACTCCAAAATACTTAACATCAAGTGTATCACCTAAATTGACAACATCAGTAACTTTTTCAGTCTTTTCCCAAGCAAGTTCACTAATATGCAGTAAAACCTCATTTCCGGGTGCTTCACAGTACTCAACAACAGCCCCAAAATCAAGAAGTTTAATAACCTTAACTTCATACACACTGCCAACTTCTGGCTTAAATAGCATAGATTCAATATGTGATAGTACCATATCAATACCTTCCTGATCAGTACCAAGAATTTCGACAATTCCCTCTTCTGTATCTGGATCTTCATTAATCACTAAACTACAACCACTTGTTTTTTGTAATTCTTGAATATTTTTACCACCAGGGCCAATTAATGTGCCAATGTAATCACCAGGAATAGTTCTCGTTATCATTTTTGGAGCATGTGCTTTAACATCGGCGTTTGGTGTACTGATTGTATCGGTTAATTTTGACAAGATGTGTAATCTTCCATCTTTTGCTTGATTCAATGCTTCAATGAGTATGTCATAAGATAAACCTTTAATTTTTATATCCATCTGACAAGCGGTTATTCCATCAGCAGTCCCCGTGACTTTAAAATCCATATCACCCAAATGATCTTCATCACCAAGTATATCACTTAACACTGCATGTTTTTTTCCATCTGATATTAATCCCATTGCAATTCCAGAGACAGGCTTCTTCAGTTGTACACCTGCATCCATAAGGGCCATTGTACCTGAGCAAACTGTAGCCATGGAAGATGAACCATTACTTTCTAATACTTCACTGACAACTCTGACTGTGTATGGACAATCAATGGGCACCATTCTTTTTAGTGCTCTTTGAGCCAAATTACCGTGTCCTATCTCTCTTCTTGAGGTACCTCTTAAGGGTCTTGCCTCTCCAGTTGAGAAAGGAGGGAAATTGTAATGCAAATAAAATCTTTCTTCACCTTGATGTGTTGGTGAGTCAATTTGATTAGCTTCTCTAGATGTTCCCAGAGTTACGGTAGCTAGTGCTTGAGTTTCACCTCTGGTAAATAATGATGATCCATGGGTGGATGGTAAGTAATCAACCTCACACCAAATAGGTCTAATATCTGTAGTTTTTCTTCCGTCTAATCTGACGCCTTTTTCTAATGTCAGGTTTCTTATTGCTTCTTTTTCAGATTTGTGAAAATACTTATTGATTAAAGCTTCTTGTTCCTCTAATTCCTCCTCTGAGAAGGTATCCATTAATTCTTCTTTTATAGAATCAAATGCCAGATTTCTTTCAGCTTTGGAAAGTCCTTTCTTAGCGACCTCATAACATTTATCATATGTGAAGTCATTTACTTTTTTCATTAAATCTTCATCCTCATCCTCCGGATCGTATTCACGGGTTTCTTTTTTACCAAATGCCTTTGCTAATTTTTCCTGAGCATCACATTGTTTTTTGATGTGTTCGTGGGCAAATTTAATGGCTTCAACCATTTCCTCTTCGGAACATTCTTCCATTTCACCCTCAACCATCATTACAGATTCTTTAGATGCACCTACCATTATATCGATATCAGCTTCTTCTAGCTGAGCTCTACTTGGGTTAATAACAAACTCTCCGTTAATTCTCGCTGTTCTAGCTTCAGAAATTGCACATTCAAAAGGAAAATCACTTAATTGAATAGCTGCAGAAGCTGCTAACCCAGCTAATGCGTCTGGCATAACCTCTTCATCATGCGACATTAACTGAATCATTACTTGAGTTTCATTGTGATAATCCTTGGGGAATAGAGGCCTTAATACCCTATCAACTAGTCTCATTGTTAAAATTTCATCACTGCTTGGTCTAGCTTCTCTTTTAAAGAATCCACCTGGATACTTTCCAGCTGCTGCAAATTTTTCCCTGTAATCAACGGTTAGAGGTAAAAAATCAACATTTGCACTTTTGTAATTTGAAACAACAGTACACAACAGCATACATTTTCCCATTTGAACCACGACTGATCCGTGAGCTTGTTTCGCTAATTTTCCTGTTTCGATTGAGATGGTTCTTCCATCTCCTAAATCAATTATTTCTTTGTACGTTTTAGGTATCATAATTATTTTTTGGTTTTATAAAATGGTGTGTTGAAGTAGTTTTTAACCAATGAATAACTATAAGACAAAATGGATATATGAGTTATTTTCTTAAACCTAACTCTTTAACAATTGCACGATATCTAAGAATATCTTTTTTGGTAAGATAGTCTAAAAGTGCTCTTCTTTTTCCAACGAGCTTTACAAGTGCTCTTTCCGTGTTATAATCTTTCTTATTTCTTTTTAGATGCTCAGTTAAATGATTAATTCTATGGGTAAAAAGGGCAATTTGTCCTTCAGCACTTCCCGTGTCTTTGGCATCTTTACCGTGCTTTTTGAATAAATCTTCTTTTTTTTTCTTTGTCAAATACATTCCAATATTATTTAAATGATTATTATGTATGCTGATAACAGCGGCGCAAATATACTAAAAAATAGGATATTCGAAGAAAAAAGATAATTTATTCTCTGATTGGATTATTAAGAATTAAATCTAAATAAAGGTTTATCTTCTTTTTTAAATTTCTACGATGTGTTATGAAATCAAGAAATCCGTGATCCAATACAAATTCTGCTGTTTGAAATCCTTCTGGTAAGTCTTTTCCAGTAGTATCTTTTACTACTCTCGGGCCAGCAAATCCGATTAAAGCTCCAGGTTCACTGATATTAACATCCCCAAGCATCGCAAAAGAAGCAGTAGTCCCACCTGTTGTAGGATCAGTACATAAAGATATGTATGGAACTTTTGCATCAGCGAGCTGTGCTAATTTTGCTGATGTTTTAGCTAGTTGCATAAGTGATATTGCAGCCTCCATCATCCTGGCACCACCTGATTTTGAAATAATTACCAAAGGAATTTTCTTTTTCAGTGAATAGTCTATAGCCCTTGCAATCTTCTCACCTACAACACTACCCATTGAACCTCCAATAAAACTAAAATCCATACAGGCAATAACAATGTCATTACCCATTGATTTACCTACTGCGGTTCTTATGGCATCATTTAAATTTGTTTTTTCTTTTGCTGCTTTTAGTCTGTCAGTATACTTTTTATTGTCTTCGAATTTAAGGGGGTCTTTGGAGCTTAGATTTTTATCTAATTCTTTGAATTTATCATCAAAAATTATTGAAAAATATTCTCTACTGCCAATCCTTACGTGATAATCATCTTCAGGACTCACATAAAAATTATCTTGAAGTTCCTCTGTATCAACTATTTTTCCTGTTGGAGATTTATACCAAAGTCCTTTAGGTATATCTTTCTTTTTTTCTGTCGGAGTTTGAATTCCTTTGCTTTGTCTTTTAAACCAAGCCATAAATCATATTTAATGATTAACAAATCTAAAAATTTATAATGTATTCACATTATTTAAGTCCTCAAAAGCTTTAATAAGTCTTTTAACAAAAGAACTTTCACCTTCTCTTATCCATTTTCTTGGGTCATAATATTTCTTATTGGGAATATCATCGCCTTCAGGATTTCCAATTTGTGTTTTTAAATAATCACTTTTTTCATTGAAATATTCACGAACACCAGACATAAATGCATATTGCATATCAGTATCAATATTCATTTTTATTACACCATATCCAATGGCTTCTCTTATTTCTTCAACGGATGAACCTGATCCACCGTGAAATACAAAATCAATAGTATTATGTGGTAGATTAAATTTTTTTGAAATGTATTCCTGAGAATTTTTTAAAATTTTGGGGGTAAGCTTGACATTTCCAGGTTTATACACCCCGTGAACATTACCAAAGGCTGCTGCAACCATGAATTTATCACTTACCTTAATTAATTCCTCATAAGCGTAAGCTACCTCTTCAGGTTGTGTATATAGCTTTGATTCATCAACACCACTATTATCAACTCCATCTTCTTCACCACCTGTAATTCCTAGTTCAATCTCTAAGGTCATTCCTATTTTTGACATTCTGGATAAATATCCCTTGCAAATTTTAATATTTTCCTCAATTGGCTCCTCTGAAAGATCAATCATGTGAGAGCTAAAAAGTGAATGTCCTTTTTCCTGGTAACATTTCTCATTGGCTTCCATTAATTCATCAATCCATGGCAAAAGTTTTTTTGCACAATGATCTGTGTGTAAAATAACAGGAACCCCGTATGCTTTTGCCATTGTATGTACATGGTGAGCACCTGCAATTGAACCACTAATTGCAGCAAGTTGATCTTCATTACCAAGTCCTTTGCCTGCATTAAAGCCTGCACCCCCGTTCGAAAATTGAATAATCACAGGGGAATTTAATTTTTTAGCTGTTTCTAAAACTCCATTAATACTGCTTGATCCGATGACATTAACAGCAGGAAGAGCAAATTTTTTTTCTTTAGCAAGTTTTAGTATTTCTTGAACCTGATCACCTGTAGCTACCCCAGGTTTGATATTATGATTCATAAAGAATGGTTATGTTTTGAGGTTAGTTTATATTAATTTTACCATGGGTAAAGTTAGGAATTACAAATAACATGATTACTAAAAATCAAATAAAATTAATTAAGTCTCTAAGAATTAAAAAGAACAGAATTCAATCTGGCTTTTTTATAGCTGAAGGAGAAAAAATAATAGATGAATTACTCCAATCAAAACTGGAGACAGTTCATATTTTTTCAACTGTAAATAAGTACAATTTTTCAGATTATTACATGCCCATAAAAAATATTCAGCTAAAACAAATCAGTAATCTAAAAACACCAAATAAAGTTTTGGGTTTATTTAAAATTCCAAAAAGTTTAGAAATTGATTTCAATTCAAATATTATTGCTCTTGAGGATATTAATGACCCAGGAAATTTAGGGACAATCATTAGATTATGTGATTGGTTTGGAATAAAAGACATTATTTGTTCTAGCAATAGTGTAGATTGTTATAACCCCAAAGTTATTCAAGCCTCAATGGGGTCAATTTGCAGAGTAAATATCTCATACATGAATTTTGATAAATTATTTGATAGTAAAAATTATAATACGGTTGCAGCAGACTTAGAGGGACAAAATCTTAGAGATTTCACCTTTTCTAATAACCAAATTATATTTTTTGGAAGTGAATCGATTGGTTTTAGTAAAAAATTATCTTCACAAATTGATAAACAAATTACAATACAAAGATATAATGAAAATGTAGAGAGTTTAAATATAGCAACTTCGGTTGGTATTATTCTTTCAGTACTGAAGAGTCAGACTATTGGAAAGTAAAATTTATTAGTATACCGCTTGTCTTCATAAATTCAATATTACTAGTCCAAGGACTTGAGGGATTGTTATCATCTACATGCTCATCAGAAATTGCAAAGATTCCACGAATGCTTGGGCTAAATTTAAACCATTCAAGGTAAAGATCAATTCCGAAACCTAATTCATAGAAAAAAACATTCTTTTTTGTCCTAAATTCACCTAAACTATTATCATTAACACTTTTTTCTTTACTTGAAAGATTTATTGCGGTGGAAACTCCACCGAGAAGATATGGCTTAAAATTATTAACCCTTTTACTTGAAATTTTTAAAAGAATTGGAAAATGTATGTAAGTAGATTTAATTTCTCTAAAATGCAGATTATTGTTAAACTCTGTTTCCCCAAATTGATTTGGATTAAAAGCTAAGTTTCTATTGGACATTATCAATCCGGGCTCAAAACGCAAATCGAAATAGTCAGATATTCTAAAATTTCCGATTAAACCAACATTGAAGCCAAATGATTTTTCTGTTTGAATATCATAAGTATTTGAAACATAATCAAAATTATAATCAAAATTATTCATTCCAAGGAAATAGCCCCATGAAACAGAAGGCTTATCAAAGTTTTCATTATTAAGAACCCTCTTTTTTGTAAAAAGCTGCGAATATACGCTTGTTGATATTAGAAAAAAGAAAACAATTACGAATATAAATCTCATAGTTCAATTAAATCAACAAAATCAGATAAAATAACCAATTTTTTTCGTGATTATTGTATTTAGTCAATTAATGCTTAAAATTAACCAATTGGGTAAAATAAATTATATTTGTTTCTAATATTTATTATTAAGAATGAAAATAATAATTGCGGGGTCTGGAGAAGTTGGGTCTCATTTAGCAAAATTATTATCATATGAATCACAGGAGATTACTCTCATAGATTTCAATGATGAAAAACTAACTTTCCCTAACAGTCAATTAGATATAAGAGTGGTTCAAGGAGATTGTACATCAATTTCTATCCTTAACAAAGCAAATATTACTGAAGCTGATCTGTTTATTGGGGTTACAGCATCAGAATCAGTTAACTTAACTGCATGTTATTTAGCCAAACAATTGGGTGCAAAAAAAACCATAGCTAGAATTTCCAATCCTGAACTTAAAGAAAATGAAAATATCGATTTTTCTGATTTGGGTATAAGTGAATTAATTTCTCCGGAAATTTTAACTTCAAAAGAGATAAATATGGCTATTAATAGAGCGGAGTTTACAGATCCTTTTGAATTTGATGATGGTGCTCTTATCACTTTAGGATTAAGCGCTACACATACCTCAACCTTTGTTGGAAAAACAGTAGTTGAGGCTGCAGAGATATTCCCAGAAACCCATTTTTTCCCGATTTCGATTAAGAGGGGTGAAAAAACCATAATCCCAAGAGGTGATACTGTATTTCACTCAGGAGATCATATAGTTTTTATGACTGAACCCGGTGGTGCAGAAGAATTACTTAAGCTTTCAGGTCAAAATAATGGGATTATCAAAAACGTAATGATTCTCGGCGGAGGTAGAGTAGGTAAGAAAGTAGCAGAAGACTTGTCAACGAATAATTTTAATGTAAAAATTGTTGAAATTAATAAAGAGAGGGCAGAGGAGTTAGCTGAGGATTTGGAAAACTGTCTAATCATCTATGGTGACGGTACTAACTCTGAATTATTGGAAGAGGAAAATTTGGATCAGATGGATTCTTTTATTGCTGTAACCGGAGATTCGGAAGACAATATTATGTCAAGTCTTATTGCTAAATCAAAGGGGATAAGTAAAACTATTGCACTTGTTGACAACCTTAATTATTACAAATTATCACAAATTAGTGGTATTGACACCCTAATCAATAAAAAATTGCTAGCTGCCGATGCCATTTCAAAGCACGTTCATAATGCTGAGGTAGTTGCAATTTCACAACTAGCAAATATGGATGCTGAATTATTAGAGTATGTGGTTAATGATGAGTCTGAAGTTTGCAATAAAACAATTAAAGACTTAGACTTTCCTAGATGTGCAATTATTGCTGGTGTTATTAGAGAAAGCAAAGGTTACATAGTACTTGGGGATTTTAAAATAATTTCCGCAGATAGGATTGTAGTTTGTTGCTTGAAGGATTCAATTCAACAGGTTGAAAAACTTTTTTAAATGAAAATTAATATAAAAATAATAACATATTTTCTGGGGTTTCTGTTGATAATCAATGGAGGTTTTATGTTTTTAAGTGCCTTAATCAGCTATATGTATAAAGATGGTATTACAGCTGATCTTATTCTTTCAGGATTTTTAGTTTTGATCATTGGTCTATTAATGTTGTTTTTAAATAAAAATCATGACAAACAAATTAATAAAAGGGAAGGTTATTTGGTAGTGGTTTTGGGATGGGTTGCCATGATATTCTCTGGAACTATTCCTTATATTTTAACAGGAACTATTGATGGTTTTTCAAATATATTTTTCGAAACTACATCTGGATATACGGCGACAGGTGCTACGATAATTGATGATGTTGAGATTCTCCCTAAGGGTATTTTGTTTTGGAGGAGTATAACTCACTGGTTGGGAGGTATGGGAATGATAGTATTTGCAATTGCAATTTTGCCTCTTTTAGGTATAGGTGGAATGCAGTTGTTTAACGCAGAATCTCCCGGACCTAGTACAGATAAATTACATCCTAGAATCAACGATACGGCTAAGAGATTATGGCTGATATATGTTTCATACACTATTATTGAAACATTTTTCTTAAAAATAGCTGGAATGTCTTTTTTTGATGCTATAAATCACTCCATGAGTAATATAGCCTCTGGTGGTTTTTCAACAAAAAATGCTAGCCTTGGACATTGGAATTCTAATCCCATAATTCAATATATCGTTATAATATTTATGTTTTTGGCCGGAACCAATTTTGTATTGAGTTATTTTGGATTCAAATTTAATTTCAAGAAAATTTTTAAAGATGAAGAGTTTAAAGTTTATAGTTTATTTATAATTGGATTTACTATTTCAGTTGCAACTATACTGTATTTTAATAATGATTTTTTTATAAGTTATGAGAGTCAATTTGACAGAGTTGAAGCTGTATTTAGACATTCACTATTTCAGGTCGTTTCAATTATTACTACAACTGGTTTTGTTACCGCTGATTATACCGCATGGTCTCCGCTTTTGTTACTTATGTTTTTTGGAATGATGTTTTTGGGAGGATCTGCAGGAAGTACATCTGGAGGTTTCAAGATAATGCGTCATCTTTTAATTATTAGAAATGGTATTTTACAATTTAAGAAAATTTTACATCCACATGCAATTATACCATTGAGATATAATAAAACCTCGGTTTCTCCTGAAATTACACACAATATTTTAGGATTTTTTATTGTTTACATGCTTTCATTCATGATTGGAACAATTGTTTTTGCTATACTTGGACTTGATTTTGAATCAGCTCTTGGTGTTTCTGCATCAAGTCTTGGAAATGTTGGTCCATCATTAGGAGCATTTGGGCCAACAAATACTTTTTTTGAATTACCATTACTTGCAAAGTGGTGGTCATCTTTTCTTATGTTGCTAGGGAGATTAGAGCTATTTACTGTTCTGATAATATTTACTTCTTATTTTTGGAATAATAGGTAAGCCTTTTACTTTTCAAGCGCAGATTTAATTCTTTGAACTGCTTTTTTTATTTGCTCGGTTGAGGCTGCATAAGAAATCCTTATGCAATTTGGATTTCCGAAAGCATCTCCCGTAACAGTTGCTACCAATGCTTTTTCAAGAAGAAACATTGACATATCTGATGCATTGTTTATTTCAAATCCGTCAATAGTTTTTCCAAAGTAATAGGAAATATTTGGAAAAACATAAAATGCACCATCAGGAATATTACATTTAAAACCTATAATATCATTTAGAAGATTGAGAATTAAATTTCTTCGAATTTTAAATTCTTCAACCATATATTTAATTTTTTCAGGTTTTTCAGTAAGAGCTGTGATCACAGCTCTTTGAGCAATGCAATTTGCACCACTGGTCACTTGTCCTTGAACTTTATTACATGATTTGGCAATCCATTCCGGAGCACCAATGTATCCAATTCTCCATCCTGTCATAGCAAAAGCCTTTGAAACTCCATTGACGGTTATTGTCCTGTCTTTTACATTATTAAAACTGCCGATACTGTGATGAACCCCCATATAATTTATGTGCTCGTAAATTTCGTCAGAAACTATAAAAATACGATTATGAGATTCAAAAATATTTGATATTTCCTGAAGTTCGTTTTTAGAATAAACAGAACCACTCGGATTACAAGGAGAGCTGAACCAAACCATTTTTGTCTTTTCAGTGATTGCATTTTTAAGCTGATTACCTGTCATTTTAAAATTATTTTTAATATCAGTTTTAACTTCAACAGGTATACCACCTTTTAATTTAACTATTTCAGCATAACTCACCCAATATGGACAAGGGAGTATAACTTCATCACCTGGATCAATTAGTACAGAAGCAATATTGTATAGTGCCTGTTTTGCACCAGTGGAAACCACTATTTGTGAGGAAGTGAATTTCAGTCCATTATCTCTTTCAAATTTATTAATTATTGCTTGTTTTAAATCAGCATACCCGTCTACAGGTGTATAAGAGTTATAATTTTCATCAATTGCCTTTTTTGCTGCTTCTTTTATGAAATCAGGAATATTAAAATCAGGCTCGCCTAAACTCAAACCAATAACATCTTTTCCAGATGCTCTTAATTCTCTAGCCTTTGCAGCCATCGCAAGCGTTTGCGATGTTGCTAAATTCTTAACCCTTTCTGATAAATATTTCTCCATAATATTTAGTTGATCAAAAATAATACATAGTACGAATTATTAAAATTATTGTTTACAATATCCTACTTTTGTTTAATAACTTTTGAAATGCAAATTATACTTGATCAATTTCCAAATCTAAATGAGAAACAAATTAATCAGCTTTCCAGATTAAAAAATATTTATGAAACATGGAATAATAAAATAAATGTTATTTCCAGGAAGGATATTGAAAATATTTACATTAGACATATTCTTCATTCTCTGTCCATAGCAAAGTTTATAAAATTTAGAAAAGATGCCACTATATTAGACTTGGGAACAGGTGGAGGTTTTCCAGGCATCCCCCTAGCAATAATCTTTCCCGATGCTAATTTTATTTTAGTAGATAGCATAAGAAAAAAAATTTCTGTAGTTAATGAGGTTGTTAAGGAGATAGAGTTAAAGAATATTAATTCGCATTGGTCTAGAGCTGAAGATTTGGATTACAGTTACGATTTTTTAGTCACTAGGGCAGTTGGTAAACTGTCAACTTTAATTGATTGGTCAAAAGGACGATTCAATAAATATTCATCTCATGAAATTGAAAATGGAATTATTGCCTTAAAAGGGGGTGATATTGATGATGAATTGAATGGAATTGCCGAAAAAAGAATATTGGATATCAAAAATATTTTTGATATCCAATATTTCTGTGATAAGAAAATTGTTTATGTACCTTCTAGTTCTATCTAATCCTAAGTTTAAATGTATTCACTCCAGTTTCACCTTGAACTCTTATAAAATATATTGATGTTGATAAGTTCCCCAGATTTATCTGATACCCGTAATTATTGATATTTTCATCAATTATTTTTTGACCAAGCACGTTATAAAGCTGAACATTTCTCAAAATTTCAGTTGAATTTACATTTAGCATATCATTGTATGGGTTGTAAAAATATTCAAAATCTGAAATTTCATTTTCTCCGATCCCTAGTGTACCTTCAACTTTGAAGGAGTCGGTTTGAAGAACAAATGAGTCGTTTCCAACATAGTGAATAGCAATTCTAATATTCTGACCTTCATATTCTGATAAATCAAATTCATAAGTTGTCCAATCAGTTGGAGCCTCAATATATGCTCCGTCTGAGATTACAGTAAAGTCATTATAATCAGTAGAGGTTCCAACAGCAATCTTAAATCTTTCAAGACCATACGTGTCATTAACGGATTTAGCTTTCATCGAAAATATCGGTGAGGTTATTCCACTCAGTGAAAATTCGGGACTGATCATCCAATCATCATTTGGGGTGGTAGTGCCATTAGCACCAGAAGCAACAAAGTATAATCCTTGGTCCCCTTGATAAGTGTCCCATTCAGGGATTGGTCCACCAGTTGGAGTTGCTAATACATGATTATAAATTATTCCGGTACCGACATAACTTTCGTTATCAAAATCAACTGCATTTGCTCCCCAAGTAGTTCCTCCATCTATATCATACATAATCCAGTTACCAATATCACTAATTATAAATGGATCATAACATTCAAAATTGTCTCTCCAAGCAATTGGTAATGAATAATTATCTGGGCAATTTGATGTTTCTTGACTACTTATGGTAATAATAACAGAATCATTTGATGTGTCCTCATCATTAGCAAGTAATGTGCCTGCGGTTATTTCATAATCTCCAACTAATGAAAAGTCAGCACCTGTCTCAAAGGTATACTCAATACTTTGTCCAGAAATTATTACATCTGAAATATTTTCAATAATTTGATCACCACCGTTTATTTGATAATAAACATCGACATTAGAAACTCCTAAAACACCATAATTTCTTACAGTTATGGAAATATTTTCATTATTACTTAATACTCCACTTTCAGGTGAGTCAATTGACAATACACCTGCATCAATTTGATTATTAGATTGCATACAGCTTGGCGGCATTGAAAAATCTTCCACTTGATCGGTTCTACTACTTGCATTCCCCTGGTCAGCTTGCCATCCTAAACCTCTTGCGGCAAAAGCACCCCAAATTAAACATTCATTGGCTCCGTTATAAACTAACTCATCAGCAAGTAAAATTGCATCTCTCATATCAACAAAACCAGAACTGCAGGGTGCAAGCTTTAGTCCGTCAATAACAAGCTGCATTATCATGTTATTTCCTCCATTTCCGTTAGTAAGGTCAGGATCAAATCCATATTCATCTATAAATAACCAAGTTAGATCCCAAAGCATGGTTGCAAATACAAATCCAACTCCGTGAGGTTGACTAACAGCTGCCGTATTATTTGTATCAGCATAAGTATAGCCATTAATTGCAAAATCAGGTGAATATGGTGCATTACGAATCCCAACTCCAGTTGGAGATTGCCCTGCGGAATATGTAGCAACCCCTCTTGGTAATGTAGGTGAATCATTTTCTCCAAGGGTAATCATTAATCCAAACCAATCTGAAAAACCTTCTCCTTGCTGTTCATCATTTTGCATACAACCTGCAGCTTGTGCGCCTCCCATAAGTCTATTCGAAATACCATGACCATATTCATGAGCTATGATTTCATTATCATAATCAGAGTCGGTATAATTTGAAGCATTAATTAGAGATGCGTCGATTGTTTCTCCAGCTTGTAGTTGTGCAATTAAAGCCTCGCCATCAGCTTGACTAATCATTATCGAAGGAATGGTTACACTACCTCCATCAACACCTGCACCCATTGTTATTGGGCCTCCAGCTACATTATTAACCATTATAACAGCAATGGCACCAGCATTTTCAGCTGCTAAAATTTTAGTTCCAAACTCACAGGTTCCTCGCCTTATAACAACGATATTACCTGCTAAATCAGTTGGATTTATTATCGTTTGACATGCATCGTGTGGGTCTGGGGATTCCTCTCCAAGATCTCCTTGGTCATATAATAGCGCTAAGACTCCAGTCAGAGGTGTGTCATCAGGAAGTGATTCACCAAAACCAGCAGGTTGACCTGTGTATTCACCTGTTAATGGTCCATTTAAAATTGTTAGTGGTTCACCAGCTGGACCACTCCATAAAAACATAGTCATTTGAGGGTTTGAACCGTCAGGTGGTGTACCAAAACTCGCATTATTAAAACCACTCCCGTCTTGTCCATCAGCGTTAACACTATCTCCACCAAATCCTCCATTTCCGTAATTATTTTCTTGAAAATTTCCACTAGCCTCATCAAATCCATACCTATACCATATGTCATGCATCATATTATTTATATAAAACAAGTTCGTAATAGATGCATCCATATTTTCAGAGGCGGAAAGAGAGAAATCAGGTTGAAAATCAAAATTCAATTCAGCTCCACCGTCAGGTGAATAATCAGTATTAATTCCTGAACCTAATCCATCACCTTCATCATCCTCCCTTGCATAAACATTGTTACCACGAGTGATAGTATATTCAGGACCATCAACTCCGTCGGTATCATGCCATCCAAAAGGTGAAGCTATTGGATCAGCGGGATTACTTAATAACTCAAAAGGCCCATGATTTGGACTCGGGGTTGGCAGGGATACAACATTATACGTTGAACCATCAATCGAAGACTTATTTAAGTTATTATCAATGTGATTCTGACTGTGAGAATGGGTGTGATTACCATCTTCATCAAACTCACAATTGATCATCCAATTTTCAGTTATTAAAATTTCACCATTATCTGCGCTTGCAAAAATATCGTACCAGTTTTTGTGGTCAGTAGTTATTATATTGAAATTCCATGCAAGGTGCAGTTTACCTTCTTTATTTACGTAGATTAATTTAGACTCTATGTTATTAATATTTGTGTCCGTCCACCCATCTGAAGAATTTTTGAATTCTCTGATATTTAATTCATTTAATGCTTGTTCTATTGCCGTATAACTGTCAATTTTTGGTTCCAGTAAAGATGATTTACCATATTTTTCATCAACAAATCGATTAGAATATGACTTGATTTCACCATTTTTAATGGCCATTGATGAAATGGCATTGTGAACAAAAATTCCGTTAAATTTTTGTTGTATATAATAAACTTCATAATTAGGATTATTTTCTATGTAGCTTTTTATGTTGTATTTTTCAGTGCTTACAGAAAAGTTTTGAAGAAGAAAACTTTTAATTTTAGAAACGTTTTTTTCCTGACTAAATGCCGATAATGATAACATTAAAAAGAAAGTGAATAATTTTTTCATTTATCTTAAAATTTCTTAGTAATCAATTACTGGACCAAACCTAAAAAATTTTGAAATAAAATATCAATTTACATTAAATTAAATATAAACTGAAATTTTATTTCAAAGTTAAGCTAAACTTAATACTAATTCTTTATCAGTTTGTAGCTGCGTGTTTCACCACCGTCACCTCTAAGTTTTAATATGAATAATCCATCTTCAAAATCAGTTAAGTTTATTGAATTATCACCAACAGGTAATTTTCCAAATAAAATTCTTTTGCCGATTATATTGAAAACTTCAAAGTCTAAATTTTCTCCACGAACCCTAACATTAAATTCGCCACTAGACGGGTTTGGATGAATATTAATAAGGGAATGGTCAATTTGACTCACAGAAAGACTTTCAACAATATTTACAGTATAATCCTCAGTCTCTCCATATTGAGATGTTTCACATGGATTTTCAGGAACATCAGCTTGCCAATTTGATTTCAACCTCATGATATGTTCGCCTAATTGAACATTATCGCCAATTATTAAAGGAATGGTTTCTGTATATTCTCCTGCTGCTGACCCTTGAGCTACAACATAATTGTCTACAACAACTTCGTCATTACTAAAATAAAGGTCATCATTAAAATCTATCCATACTTTAATTACTTGATTACCATAACCGGTTGTAATTGTTAAATCATTAGTTGAACCAAGCTCTATATCTGTTGATTGATCCATAAAATCTCCATAACCCTCACAGCCAGACGTATTGTTTATATCCCCAATTTGAACTAATTGAAACCCATCACCATAACTGCAATCCATTGACGGTGCACAATAGGAGTAAATCGAAAATACCTCAGAAATACTATCATTACTAGTATCATCATCACCGTCCATTTCAACAGAAATTGTTATATTAACCTCACCTTCATAATTGGAAAAATCAGGTTGATTAGAAAAAGTAAAGTAAGATTCATTACCTGATGCTAAATTTCCACTGAAATACTCTGTTATTATTTCACCATCATTAATTTGATACGAAATACTAAAATTTGATGCATCATTAGCTCCATTGTTGGTTACAACTAACCCCAACTCTGAAACTCCTGGAACGACTGGATCGTCAAGACCTATGTTTGAAACTAATATGTCATTCTGTTGGGTAGTTGCAATTGATCCTGCTCCATTGATTATATTTTGATTTGTTTCAGAAATAAAGGCTACAACTTTTATTTCATTTGTATTAACAGCAACATCATTATAATACTCTGGCAGTTCGTAAGTTATGGATCTAGAAACAAACGATCCTGCAGTTGTATTGTAAATTTGTTCACCATTGAATCCGTTTACTAAATCTACTAAACGATCCATGTGTCTGTATTCAAGCTCCTCGGTTTCGGCGGCATGGCCATACGTTGGATTTATTTCATAACTAACCACATAATCTGGATTTAAACCTGCTGAAAATTGAGGTCCATTTGTTTCGTCTTGTAATATAGCAACATGAAGGTAATTTGTGGCAGCAGGACTGTTTTCAGTGTAATATGCTTCAACTAAAATTTCAAGATTCGTATCCACAATACTAGCACTTACTGCAATATTCACGTATGCAGGTTGAGATAAAACATTTTCAACGGCTGCAAACCAACCACTTCTACTTAAAGCGGTACCGCCGCTGACATAGTGAGGAAAGCCGTCAAAAACTTGTCTATTTACTGATGCTGCTGGGTATGCTCCTGCGTTTTGCATTAACGTTTCATATTCACCATTATTCCACTGGGTATTAAAATTATAGCCACCTGTGGTTGTACAATCCCAAGCAAAGCCTCCAGAATGTGACTTAATCACAAAAACTTGACCAGGATATGCAGCTTTTGCATCATTAAGAATTCTATGCCCATCAGGACAAGCCCAACAATGTATTCCGGTTAATTCCTCAACCACTGCCTTTCTGTTCTCAGGATCAGTAGATACAATTGTTTGAGAATTTAAAGAGCAAACAAAAAGAAATAAAAGTACTAGTGTAAGATAATTTTTCTTCATATTGATAACTATAAACTATATATTTGTGCAATTAAAACAACAAATTAATGAAAAAATCAATACTATTATTCATTACTCTGATTAATTACTCTAATTTATTTTCTCAAGTTGAAAATGCATTTGTAATTGAAAATTCACAGGGTTCTGTTCTAGCTGATAACGAAATCCTAGAATTTAGTTCAGTTGAATATGACGATGCATCATACAATTTTTATGTAAGAAATTTAACTAGTGATGAAATTTTATTGAAAGCGGAGGTTGTTTCATTTACAGGAACTGACGGTTCAGGTATGGAATTTTGTTTTGGTGAATGTTATTTCGGAGTCATTGAAGGATATTCATATCCATTAGCAGCATCTGTTTCTGTCCAGCCTGGGCAAACCCAAACTTCTAATGGTGATCATTTTTTTAATCAGGACCCTGGGGATGGAAGTACTCCAGTTGAATATACTTTCAGATTTTATATGGTTGATCAAAATGGAGATGAAGTTGTAAGTCAGGCCGAACTGCAGACCGACTTTTCCATAAATTACTATTATTCAGCTTCTCTGGGGTTAAATAATTTGGATGGTTCAAAAATAATTTACTTCACACTAAATAATAAGTTAATTATTAATTCGCAATTGAATTTATCTTTAAAAATTTATGATTTCTCCGGAAAAATTCTTTCAGAAAATTCAATAATGTCGGGTTATAATTCAATTGATTTGATGAACCTTTCAGAAAAGCATGTTATATTAACGTTTGAATCAGAAGGAAGTCAAATAATTTCTAAAAAAATATTGATTCCCTAAAAAGAGTAAGATAAACTGAGATTACAGCCGTTACTTTCTGGAACAAACCTACAAACTCCACCAACACAAATAAGTCCACCTCTTTGTCTACCATAGTTTGCGCTTAGTCTTGTACTCCCAATCGAATAACTACCCCCAAAATTATAATAGTGGAGCTCAGAGCTTCCGTAATTCCATAGATCAGAAATGAAAAAATTTACATTATTATTTATACCAATTTCATAGACAAAACCCATCCATTCTTTTCTGTCTTCCTTGGTCCACAAATGCTGTAAAACAAATCGATTATTTCTGTTTTTACCATCTTTAGCATTAATTTCAAAAACACCAACTTGGGCATCAATATTACCGTCAACACCAACCGGTCCTCCAAGGGTAACACCTTTGTCTATAGAAAGATCAAGAAAAGTTATTGTACTGCTTAGTCTTTTGTTCCATCTGTTTTTTACTTCGATATTAAGGTCTTGGTAGTATTTCTTCCCTTTTCCTACAAAATCTACATCATAAGATTCATCATCCATAAATTCAGCCCCAATTGCACCCCAATAAGAAAAGTTAAATGCCAATTTAGTCCTATATTTTCCAAGAAAACTTTCCTTTTTGAAAGAATAAAATATATCATTTTGAAATCCTATTTCTCCAACTCTTTTTTCAATATTATTAACAACTAATCTAGGCTGTGAATTGTATACATATATATTTGTTAACAAATAATCTTGTTGCTTTGTAAGAGCAGGAATAAAGCTTAAAGTTTGTTGGTTATAAATATTTCCCTCAGCTAGCTTGTCGCTATAGAAATTAAAATTTTCAAGCCTTCTCATAGATGTATTTATTCCAAGTCCTTTTTTTGAATATCCAATGTCAATTTGTAACGCTGTACCATCATACTTTCTTTGGGATAATATTTCACCTTCGTTTGCAATAACATCCTTACCTTTTTTTGCTAATTCGGCATTAACATAAAAATCTTTATAGAATAGGTCAAAACGAGCTCCTGTTATCTGAACATTTTCAGGTTCGTCAAATCCAGCATCTAATTTTTGATATCTGTTTAAATGGCTAAGACCAAAATTAAAACCCAAATTATTGAGTTTTAAAATTCCAGAAATATCAATATTAAAATCAATACCTGAAATCACAGAATTTGAGTACTCAAAGCCAAATCGCTGCTTTCCATGAATGCCTGAGATTTGCACTTCTTTTGATGGATTAAATTTATATCTGATTCCACGAAGAGAATTATTAATACCAAGTTGCCTGTCCTCCCATGCTCTAAAAATAAGCCCATTTCCAAATTGCTCATAAAATGAGCCTACAGTGATTTCACTATTTTGATTTTCATATTTCACGTAATATTGAGCTATTCCATCATTATTATCAAATATTTCAGAGTAACCCAGTAATGCGCTGGGTAAATAGCTTTCATATTGAATTCCATATGAAAAATTTCCATTTTGAAAATCTACTTTTAAGTAATTGTTAGAACGAAATTTATCCGAGGGTGAATAAAAATTTAAACCTTCATCATCTTGTAAGTATTGAGAGTTACTTTCAAAACTCCCATAAATATATGTGTTCTCCTGAGAAAGAGATGTAAGGAATAAAAAAATAAAAATCACTAATAATTTAATTTGAATCTGCATAAGTTTTTAGTTTTTCAAAAAGATAATCCTCATCACCAGGCTGGTAGCCTGTGTGTTGATATAATATCTTTTTGCTTTTTACTATGAGAGTTTGGGGTATAAATGATGTTCCAAGAGCTCTTTTAAAATCTTGATTTGTGTCTAAATATATTTCATATGGCCAGGACTTTCCATTTACAAGTGCTTTTGCCCTTCTGACTGATCTGCTATCATCAACGCTAATTGCTAAAAGATTAAAATCTAATTCATCTATCCAATCTTCATAAACTTCATTTATTGCGTCGAGTTCTTTGATGCAAGGAACACACCATGTCGCCCAAAGTGAAATTACAGTAATTTGATTTTCATCAATAACATCAAAAATTTTAGTTTTTTCCCCTTCAAAATCACTCAAGCTTATGTTTGGGATAATCTTTTGTGAATATGCTGATAAGGAAATTGATAGTATTAAAAAAAATAAGACTCTTTTCATAAGCACTTGTAAATATACTTTGTTTTTTATTATTGTTAATTTAATTTCCAAAATATGTAAATTTGGATTTCGTTTAGGTATGAAAACAAAATTTTTAAAATTTTTTATCATTGCATTTCTGCTATTTTCTTGTAGTGACCGTGAAGATTTTTCAGATTTAACTTTAGAACCTGAGATAGTTTCTGGTATCAATCTAAAAAGCTCATACATTTCTGGCCAAAACATTGAATTTCATGTCTTTGATCAAAATCAAAATGAAATCACAGATATCTCAATTTTTTTTGTTGATGGATTAGAAATTTTAGACAATCATATTACTCACGATGAAATTGGTAATCACAGTGTATATGCTGAATACACAATTAATGGACAAATATATATTACAGAAGAAATGGATTATAGTGTAGTCAATCCCGTTAACAAAGTACTAATGGAGGATTTCACAGGCACTTGGTGTGGATATTGTCCCCCAGTTAAATTAGCTATAGAGCAAGCCCGACAAGTGTATCCTGAAAATATTTCTGTTGTTGCAACTCATCAAAATGATCAATTTGCTTTACCTCAAGAACAGGAGTTAACAAGTGCATTGGGGCCTTTTGGATTACCAGAGTCGAGGATCAATAGAACAACTGAATGGGTTGACCCATATGAATTAAATTCCCTAGATGAAATCGTTAATTTACATAATAACTTGGCGATATCGATTGATAGTCATATTGAAGGCAATAATTTGAATGTTAGTATTCGTTTTGTTTCTTCAGATGCTATGACAAATCACAAGTTAGTCGTGTACCTAACTGAAAATGGATTGATTGCGGATCAGGCAAATTATTTGAACTTCGATGATACTAGCTATTTTTACGAAATGGGAAATCCAATTGAAGATTATGTTCACAATGATGTTCTAGTTCATAGCTTTACTAATATCCTAGGAGATAATTTTGATGATACACAGCCATTTGATGATGTTACAAAAACCTTTTCATTTAATATTTTAGATTCAGAAATTCAAATTGATAGTTCTTACATTGTTGCTTTTGTTGTGAATTCAGATAATACATCCATAAACTCACAAACAGCAGCTTTAACTGAATTTCAGGATTTTAACTAATCTATTTTTCCAAAAATGGGTATCTATAATCTGTTGGTGTAACAAATGTTTCTTTTATTAATCTTGGTGAAACCCATCTTAAAAGATTAAGCATACTTCCAGCCTTATCATTAGTTCCGGATCCTCTAGCTCCACCAAATGGTTGTTTTCCAACGACGGCCCCAGTAGGTTTATCATTTATATAAAAATTACCAGCTGAGTGTTTAAGCGCTTTAGTTGCTTTCTCAACTATATATCTATCAGATGCTAAAATTGCACCTGTTAGAGCGTATTCACTGGTTTTATCTACGAGCCCAAGCGTTTCTTCAAATTTATCATCTGAGTAAACATACAGGGTCATTACAGGTCCAAAAATTTCGTCACGCATGGTTATGTAATTGGGGTCTTTTGTAAGAATTACAGTTGGTTCAATAAAATATCCTTTAGATTTATCAAAATTTCCCCCAAAAATTACTTCTGCATCACTACTTAATTTAGCATTTTTGATGTATGAGGAGATTTTGTCAAATGACTTTTCATCAATTACAGAAGTGACAAAGTTTTCAAGATTTTCAGGTGAACCCATTGAGATTGATTCCGAATCATCCTGCAGATATTTTTTTACTTCACCCCACAAGGAATTAGAAATATATCCCCTTGAAGCTGCACTACACTTTTGTCCTTGAAACTCAAAAGCACCTCTCGTGATAGCTGTAGACACTTGTTTTGGATTGGCAGATTTGTGAGCTAAAATAAAATCTTTACCTCCAGTCTCACCAACAATTTTAGGATATGTATTGTAGTTAGAGATATTTTCACCAATGGTTTTCCAAAAACTATTAAAAACTGATGTTGAGCCAGTAAAATGAAGACCACTAAATTCTTTTCTACAAAGAGCTTTTTCAGTGATTAGAGATGCATTACCGTATACAGCATTAATAACTCCATCTGGCAAACCTGCCTCTTTCAATACATCAATTATAATTTTTGCCGAATAAATTTGTGTACTACTGGGTTTCCAAAGAACAACATTACCAAGCATTGCCATACAAGTTGGTAAATTACCAGCAATTGCGGTAAAATTAAATGGAGTTACGGCATAAACAAATCCTTCTAGAGGTCTATACTCAACTCTGTTCCACGCATAATTATCACTTTCTGGCTGATTACTGTAGATTTGTGTAACATATTCAACATTAAACCTTAAAAAATCGATTAATTCACAGGCTGAATCAATTTCTGCTTGATGCACTGTTTTTGATTGACCTATCATTGTTGCGGCATTGATTTTTGCTCTGTATGGGCCAGCAATTAATTCGGCTGCCTTGAGAAAAATTGCAGACCGATTTTCCCAAGACATATTTTCCCAATTTTCTTTAGCCGCAAGCGCAGAGTCAATTGCAGCATCAATATGTTTAGGTTCAGCGATATAATATTCACCCACTATCTTTTGGTGATCATGTGGAGGACTGATATTTTTTTTGCTTTTGGATTTTACATCTTTACCATTGATATACATTGGAACTTCTGTGAAAGAACTCATCATTTTTTGATAGGTTTCAATCACTTCTTTTCTTTCAGGTGAACCTGGTCGATAGGATTTTACTTTTTCATTTTTTGCTTTTGGAACTTTAAAAAAACCTGTGCTCATAAGTATTAATTTGGTCAGTGAAAATACAACTAATTTTTAACTTATTTTTAATTAATAGCAAATGGTGCACTTAATTTAAAAGATGGAATAATGACATTAAACTTTTTGGTGTTACTCAGATTAATCATTCTGTAATAACCATACATTGCACCAAAGGGGGAAGCCAGTAAACATCCGGACTTATATTTATGTATCTGCCCAGGTCTTATGACTGGTTTTTTGCCAATTACTCCTTCTCCGTTTACAACTTCTTCATTATTTAATGAGTCTAATATTACCCAGTGTCGTGAATTGAGTTGTACAACCTCAGAGCTTTGGTTTTCAATAGAAATTGAATACTCAAATGCATAGTGAAGCTTCATTTCTTTATAGTAGGTACCTTGAAAAAAAGTGTCTACTGAAATCTTAATGCCTTTAGTAATTTGTGTTACCATAATTTACTACAAAATTAATGAATTTTTTTAGTTCGTAATGTATTGTGATAGCCCTTTTCCAAAACCTACAACTCTATCATACCTTTCCCCATAATTTCGGTAATAAACTATTACATTGTACTCGTTTTCGGTTTCGTCAAAGTTTCCATCAATTTTACCATGAATTATTTCGTTGTTACTGTCTACTGCTACATATTTATAGTTATAGAAGCCTTGTTTTAATTTAATAACTGATTCGTATAATTCATTAACAGGATTGTAACTCATAACATAATTTTCTGAAATTTCATGGTTGTTAAAATCACCAACTATATAAATTTTGGTTTCACTGGCGATAAAGTCAGGTTTTTTAAGGGAGAAATTGACATTTACATAATCTGCCTCAAATTCAGGATTTGAAGAATTACTAACATCAAATAAAAATCCTCCATTTATGTCAGGATTATAAGTGTATTTTTTATTTTTTCTTGGAATATCAATATGTAGGTAGTTGCTATATATTTCATTCAGATCAAAACCTCTAATTTTAATATTTGTATTTCGAACAAACTTATTTTCAAAGTATAAATATTCATTTCCTCCCCAAAAACTCAATTCATTATCATACTTATAAATCAGTTTTTTACCCAAATTATATTGAGGTTTAATATTTTCGATTGAGTAATTCAAGTCATTGTTTTTAAAAACCTTTATTTTAACGGTTTTAGCTGGGTTATTAAACTGAATATTGATGGGATTTACTTCAAAATTTACAACTTGTTTTTCATGAATAAATTTAATATCCCTGGACCTTTTGATTTCCGATTGAACAGTGGACAGATTTTCATAAAGTATAAACTTTCTTCTAAATAATTCCTCACCGAATTCGTCAAGAATTTTAATAATGTAGTTTCCAGACTTTTTAAACTTCGTGTTTGGGTTTGGAAAATTTATATTGTAATGAGTGTAAATTTGATATGTGTTAAAACTGCTAAAATAATCTTCAATTTTAACATCATCAAATCCCTGCAAGTATTCTGATTTTAGAAGCTCTGATCTTTCCCAGTCAAAATTACAATGTTCAATTTTATAATATAAATCGTATTCGAATCCTGAAAGGATATCAAATGATATTTTAAAGCTCTCACCGATAGTTCCTATAAATAGATTAGAGGCTATATTATGATTTGGTTTCTGAAACGAAATCGACTTAACTAAGTCTGGAGTTAATGATTGTGAAAATGTAAAATTTACAACCAAATAAAAGATGCTTAATAGAATGAATGTTTTTTTCATTTTTTGTTAAAAAATCATGCTAAAAATAATTAAAAATTAATTGTAATATCTTCAATATTGGCTTATTTTTGCAGCGAATTTAATTTAGATAACAAATAGTCCAAATTTATGTCCAAAGACATCGTTGTAAAGAAGGGTTTAGATTTAAAGTTAATGGGCGCTCCCTCGCTCGAAATCGAAGAAACAAAACTTTCAAAGGATTACTCAATTTACCCTTCGGATTTTCATGGGGTTTATCCTAAATTAATTGTAAAGGAAAATGACTTAGTTAAGGCTGGTGAAGCTTTATTTTTTGATAAAAATTCTGAGAGAGTTAAATTTGTTTCTCCAGTTTCAGGAAAAATAAAAGAAATTGTAAGAGGAGACAGAAGAAAAGTTTTAGAAATTAAAATTGAGTCAGATAAAAATATTTCCTACAAAAAAATTGAAAAATTAAAATCTGAGGAACCGGCCATTATAATAGACTTTTTAGTTGAAAATGGTTTATGGCCATTTATAAAGCAACGTCCATATGATGTGATTGCTGACCCAAACTCAAACCCAAAAGAAATTTTTATTTCTGGTTTTGATTCATCTCCGTTATCCGCAGATTTTGATTTTATCACTAAAGACGAGAAAGAAAGTGTTTCATGTGCAATTTCAGTTTTATCAAATCTTTGCAGTAGACCTATAAATATTTCTCTGAGAAAAGAAAGCCAGAGTTTTTTAAGAGAATTGAGTGATGTGGTTATTCACAATGTTTCAGGTCCTCATCCATCAGGAAATCTAAGTACAATAATCAATAAGGTATGCCCAATTAATAAAGGTGATATAATCTGGACTTTAAACCTTCCAGATCTTACAATAATTGGTAGGGCTCTATTGGATGGTAAGTTTTTAGCAGAAAGACTAATTGCACTAGCTGGATCCTCTGTTTCAAATCCAAAATATGTCAAAACATTAATCGGCTCTAATATCTCTAGTTTTCTAAAATTAAATGAAAAAAATTCCAGAGTAATATCTGGGAATGTTCTTACTGGGACAAAATTAGGATCTGTTGCTCATTTAAGATATTACAGTAACGAGGTTACAGCAATTCCAGAGGGTGATGATTATGATTTGTTCGGATGGGCGAAGCCAATGTTTGATAAGTTTTCTGTTTCTAGAGCTCTTACTTTTTCGTGGCTTTTCCCAGAAAAAAAATACGATTTAAACACAAACACCAATGGTGAACATAGGGCATTTGTTGTTACAGGGTCTTTTGAAGAAGTTTTTCCCCTTGATATATACCCAATGCAAATTTTAAAGGCATGTATGTACAAGGACCTTGATGAAATGGAGGAGCTTGGGATGTATGAAGTTTCACCAGACGATTTTGCTCTTACTGAGTTTATATGTGTTTCAAAGCAACCTCATCAAAACATTATTAGAGAGGGACTAGATTTAATGAAAAAAGAAATAGGTTAATTATGTCAATAAAGTCAAAATTACATGAAATAAAAGAAAGTTTTAGAGGTAAAACAATGGCTCCTGCTTTTAACGCCTTTCATACTTTTTTATTTACTCCAAACGATGTAACCTCAACTGGTACTCACATAAAAGTTGCTGATGATTTAAAAAGGACTATGAACACCGTTATTATGTCACTAGTTCCTTGCCTTATTTTTGGAATTTTTAATGCAGGATATCAACATAACTTAGCAATTGACGCTGCAAATGGTATTACTACGCAGGCATCACTTTTTGGTAACTTTTTAACTTTTGATAATTTGATGATTGGTTCAATGAAAGTACTTCCACTTGTTATTGTTTCCTATGTTGTTGGTTTAACAGTTGAATTTATTTTTGCGGTCATCAAAGGCCATGAAGTTGAGGAGGGCTATTTAGTAACTGGAATGCTTGTGCCTCTAATTGTGCCTGTAGACCTGCCACTTTGGATGCTCGCAGTTTCGGTTGTTTTCGGAGTTGTTATCGGTAAAGAAGTATTTGGTGGGACGGGAATGAATATTTTAAATCCTGCACTAACAATTAGAGCTTTTTTATTTTTTGCTTATCCAACATGGATGAGTGGTGATAAAGTTTGGGTTTATGATGCGGTAGATAGAGCCGGTACACCTGAAGCTATTTCGGGTGAAACTATTTTAGGCAGCTATGCTCAAAATCAAGATATCATTTATTCAATCTCAGATATGTTTTTTGGATTTATTCCAGGTTCAATCGGGGAAACATCGAAACTACTTATAATATTTGGTGCCTTATTTTTAATTTTTAGTAAAATTGGTAGTTGGAGAATCATTTTAAGTGCTATAATTGGCGCTCTTGTTATGGGTTTTATTTTTAACGGCGTGATTGAAGCTGGGCTAATCACCGATTCCAGTAAATTTTATGGACTTATGAGTGTTCCCTTCTGGGAGCATTTACTGATTGGGAGTATTCTTTTTGGAGCTGTTTTTATGGCAACAGACCCTGTTACAGCTGCTCAAACTAACAAAGGAAAATGGATATATGGTTTTTTAATTGGTTTTATATCAATTATGATTAGAGTGTTTAACCCTGCTTACCCCGAGGGTGTTTTCTTAGCTATTTTATTAATGAATGTCTTTGCTCCGACTATTGATCACTATGTCATTCAATCAAATGTAAAAATGAGGTTAAATAGATTAAAACTTAAAACAGCATAATTATGGCACCTAATACTGAAAAAAATACATACACACTTTTATTTGCAGTTGGGCTGGTTGTTATTGTTGGTACACTATTGGCTGCTATTGATTCATCATTGAAAGATAAGATTAGGATCAACAAGATTCTTGAAAAACAGCAAAATATATTATATGCTATTGGAATTAACGAAAATGAAGGTAACAGCGTAAACTTTATTGCTGCAGATAAAGCAGAAAAAGAGTTTAACAAGTACATTACCAAACAAATTTATATTCAAGGAGATCAGGTAATTGAGGACGATAAGGCTTACTTGATAGATGTAAAAAAACAAAAAGCTTTAGCTAAAGATCCAAGTCATAAAAGAAAACTTCCATTATTTATTGCAGAGAAAGACGGAAGAAATTTATATGTAGCACCAATCCGTGGAAAGGGACTTTGGGATGCGATTTGGGCATATGTATCGGTTGATGAAGATATGATAATCAGAGGTATTTATTTTGATCACAAAGCCGAAACTCCAGGACTAGGAGCAAATATTAAACAAAGATTTTTTATGGATGATTTTATTGGAGAATCATTATTAGATATTCAGGGAAACTTTAAGGGAGTAACTGTTTCCAAGACTAATCTAGATCCAAAAAATGAAGATAAATATGACAATGAAGTGGACGCAATTGCTGGTTCAACAATCACAGGCGATGGAGTAACCGCGATGATTAGAAGTGATCTAAGTTTATACCAACCCTATTTTAACTCATTAAACAACTAATATGGGATTACTCTCCAAAAAAGATCGTCTATTAATTACAGATCCACTTTCGGATAATAATCCTATAACGGTTCAGGTCTTGGGTATATGTTCAGCCTTAGCCATTACTGCTGAACTCGAAGCGTCTGTGGTAATGTCTGTATCGGTATTATTTGTAATGGGTGTTGGTAATGTTGTTATATCAATGATTAGAAATATTGTCCCGTCAAAAATTAGAATTATCGTTCAATTAACGGTAATCGCAACACTCGTTATTATTGTTGACTTAGTACTTAAAGCCTTTGCCTATGAATTAAGTAAGACCCTTTCAGTTTTCATCGGGTTGATAATTACAAATTGTATAATTATGGGAAGATTTGAAGCATTTGCCCTTGGTAATGGTTTATGGAGATCGTTTTTGGACGGTATTGGTAATGCTTTTGGTTATGCGGTGATATTAATAATGGTAGGTTTCTTTAGAGAATTACTAGGCTCAGGTACCCTCTGGGGTATACCTATTTTAGGGGACCCAATTGATAAAACTGGTTTATATGCATTTGGTTATGAAAATAACGGATTTATGTTACTATCTCCGATGGCATTAATTGTAGTAGGAATCATAATTTGGGTGCAGAGAGCAAGAAGTAAACATTTAATCGAAGAATAAATGGAGCATATAGAATTATTTTTTAAGTCTGTTTTTATTGACAATATGGTATTTGCAACATTTTTAGGAATGTGCTCATATCTAGCTGTATCAAAAAAAGTTTCGACAGCAATTGGTCTTGGTGCAGCCGTAACCTTTGTTCTGGCAATTACTGTTCCTCTGAATTGGCTTCTTGATCAATATATTTTACAAGATGGTGCATTAGCATGGCTTCATCCAAGTTTAATCGATTATGATTTAAGTTTTCTTTCTTTTATTATGTTTATAGCAACAATTGCGACTATGGTTCAACTTGTAGAGATTATTGTAGAAAAGTTTTCACCCTCCCTCTATAATTCACTTGGAATTTTCCTGCCATTAATAGCAGTAAACTGTGCTATCTTAGGCGGTTCATTATTCATGCAGTCAAGGGAAATTGCCTCTATACAATTAGCTACAACTTATGGTGTTGGCTCAGGCTTCGGATTTTTTCTGGCTATTTTAGCAATTGCTGCGATTAGAGAAAAAATTAGATACTCATCCGTGCCCGGACCTTTAAGAGGCTTGGGTATCACATTTATTATAACCGGTCTAATGGCTATAGGTTTTATGAGTTTTGGGGGAATGTTAACCGGTGGTGATGAAGCACCAAAAGAAATCTTAGTTCAAAATGATGAATCAGAAAATGACAATACTAATGAAGATGAACAACAAGAAATAGTATATGAAATTAATAATGATATAAATTAGAAAATGATTTTAGCAACATCCATAATGCAGTCAATTTTATTAGTAGTAGCAATATTATTAGTTGTATCATTACTTTTAATTTTAATTTTACTACTTGTAAAAGAAAAATTATCCCCTTCAGGACCTGTCAAAATCAAAATTAACGGCGAAAAAGAAATCGAAGTTTCATCAGGTGATTCATTATTAACAACTTTGAGTGCCCAAAAGATATTTCTTCCATCAGCATGTGGAGGAGGAGGAACTTGTATTCAATGTGAATGCCATGTAAAATCTGGTGGAGGTGAGGCATTACCTACGGAAACTCCTCATTTTACCAGAAAAGAATTACAGTCTGGAGCAAGACTGGCATGTCAGGTAAAGGTGAAGCAAGACATGGATATTACAATCCCTGAGGAAGTATTTGGTATAAAAAAATGGGAGGCTACGGTTGTAAGTAATTATAATGTGGCATCTTTTATAAAAGAATTTGTTGTTAGAATTCCAGAGGATATGGATTATAAAGCTGGCGGATATATTCAAATTGATATTCCTGAATCGGAGGTTAAATTTAGTGATATGGATATAACAGCTCATCCTGAAGAGCACGACTCACCCGATAAATTCAAATCAGAATGGGAAAACTTTAAGCTATGGCCTCTATTGATGAAAAATCGTGAAACTGTTGAGAGAGCATATTCAATGGCATCATTTCCTGCAGAGGGAAGAGATATCATGTTAAATGTTAGAATTGCGACCCCTCCTTTTGACCGAAAAGCAAATGATTGGATGGATGTTAATCCAGGGATAGCATCATCATACATATTTTCAAGAAAGCCTGGAGATAAAGTAACAATTTCTGGTCCATACGGTGAATTTTTTATTAATGAATCAGATGCTGAAATGCTTTATGTTGGAGGTGGAGCAGGTATGGCACCTATGAGGTCACACTTATATCATTTATTTAGAACATTGCAGACTGGAAGAAAAATATCTTTTTGGTATGGAGGAAGATCTCGTAAGGAACTGTTTTATTTAGATCACTTCTATAAGCTTGAAAAGGATTTTCCAAACTTCAAATTCTATGTAGCACTTTCAGACCCTCTAGAAGAGGATAATTGGAAAGTAAAAAAAGATTTAAATTCCGAAGGAGACGGATTTATAGGTTTCATTCATAATTGTGTAATAGATCACTATTTAAGTGACCATGAATCCCCAGAGGATATTGAGTTATATTTCTGCGGTCCTCCGCTTATGAATCAAGCAGTTCAAAAAATGGGGGAAGATTTTGGTATTCCAGATGAAAATATTCGTTTTGACGATTTTGGAGGATAAACTTTAAATTATCTAACTTTTTACTTCTATGAAGAATATTGTATCTCTTCTTTTTATTTTTCTTTTTATTAACTCTTGTAATAAACTTCGTCTTACAACTTTAACAGGTCTTGTTTATGGCACAACATATAACATTCAATTTTACAGCTCCACAAATGAAAATTTCTCAAAAGAAATTGATAGTATTTTGTCTGAAATTGACAACTCGATGTCAACATATAAACCAAATTCTATAATTTCTAAAGTAAATAAAAATCAGAAACCTAAAATTGACAATCATTTTAGAAATGTTTTTAATTCTTCAAAAAAAATATACAAAGAAACCAATGGTAGATTTGATCCATCGATTGGCTTGTTAGTCAATTATTGGGGTTTTGGCCCTGAAAAATTTAATATTGAATATGATAATTTACCTTACTTACTTCAAAGAGTTGGGTTTGATAAATTTGAAATTATTGACGATAATGTCAAAAGACCGTTTGACTCATATCTTGATTTTAACGCAATAGCCAAAGGCTACGCTGTCGATCAAATTGGGAAATTTTTAAAAAAAGAAAAAATTGATAATTATCTGATCGAAATTGGAGGGGAAATCTTAGCCTCAGGATTAAATATGAATAAAAACAAGCCTTGGGTCGTAGCGATAGATATGCCAAGATTTGATGGAGACAGAAGTATTTACAGCACACTCGAGTTAAATAATACTTCACTAGCTTCCTCAGGAACCTACAGAAAATTTAAAATTGATTCTCTGGGCAGTCGTTTTGCTCACATAATTAACCCTTTTTCTGGTTATCCAAGTAGAACTAATATTTTAAGTGTAACTGTTAAAGCATCCTCATGTATCGATGCAGACGCCTATGCAACTGCGATTCACTCCATGACTATAGACGAAATAAAAGATTTCTTTAATAATAATTCTAAAATTTCATCTTTAATAATCTTTGAAAATGATAATAATGAACTAGAAGAATTAGAGTTAAATAGTTTTTATTAATTGTTATTTTCTGCAAATAGGAATTATTTCTCGACTGGGTAAGCAATATTTAATGATTTCTTCCGAAGTAAACTTTGTGGTATACTCACATTTTTCCACTGTGAAGCCTGCTTCTGAAAGTCTTTCAAAAAAATCCATTCCGTAAATTCTCACATGATCGTATTGTCCAAAAGCTTTGTTTCTTTCTTTAGGATCAGTTATTGTAAAATCTTCATATGTTTTTTTATTTGAGATATTTAAAGGTACTTGGAAAATTCCGATACCGTCTTTTTTTAATACGCGGTATAATTCCTGCATGGCTTTTTTGTCATCGATTATATGCTCCAAAACATGATTACATAAAATAAAGTCATAGGAATCATTGTCTAGTGGTAAATCACAAATATCAGCTTTTATATTTGCTAGGGGGGAGTCTAAATCGATGGTGTCATATGAAATATTTTCAAGCTTTTTAAATTTTTCAAGAAATGCTGCTTCAGGTGCAAAATGAAGAACTTTGAGTTCTTTTTTAAAAAAATCTGTTTCATTTTCTAAGTATAACCACAAAAGCCTGTGTCTTTCCAATGAAAAGGTGGATGGAGATAGTGCATTTTCTCTCACATTATTGTATCCATAGGGTAGAAATTTTCTAAAACTTGACCCATCAATAGGATCAATATACTTATCACCGCTAAAATATATTTTTATTAGGGGTTTCAAAAGAAAACTTAATCTTGTAAGAATGCTTCTTGGGATTATATTAAGAATGATTTTTACTAAGCTATTCATCTAAGAAAAGTGGTTGTGGAATTCATCTTCTTCAGAGGAAAAAATATTAAGTGAATCATAAATGTATTTAAAAGTTGAAAGTATTTCGGGTTGACCATTAATTATTGCAATATTATGTTCAAAGTGAACACTCGGAAGATTATCCTTTGTTGTTATGGTCCAACCATCATTGTACTGAATTATCTTATGAGATTTCATATTTATCATTGGCTCTATAGCAACGACCATACCCTCATGAAATTTTTTTCCTGCTCCTTTTCTTCCATAGTTTGGCATTTCTGGCTTTTCATGCATTATTCTTCCAATACCGTGACCAACCAACTCTCTTACAACACCATATCCGTTTTTCTCACAATGATTTTGAATAGCGTTACCAACGTCACCCACACGATTTCCAGACTTAAATTCTCTTATACCTAGATAAAGAGATTCTTTTGTAATTTTTAATAATCTATTGATTTCATCTGAAACTTCACCAACTGAAAATGTATATGCATGATCTCCGTAAAAATTATTTTTCAAAACTCCGCAATCTATTGAAATTATATCCCCGTTTTTTAAAGGTTCATTATTTGGAATACCATGTACAACTTGAGAATTTGGGCTTGTACAAAGAGTGTTTGGAAAGTCATATAATCCCAAAAAACCAGGGATAGCGTTATTGTCCCTTATAAATTCTTCAGCTATTTTATCTAGCATTAAAGTTGTAACACCTTCTTTAATTTCATTTGCTAACAAACCTAAAGTTTTTGAAACTAAAAGTGCACTGTCTCTGATTAATTCTATCTCCTCTAGTGATTTTTGCATACTCATAATTTTAAACAAGTGGCTTTTCAGTCATCTCGGATGGAATCTTAATATCCATAATCTTCAGTATTGTTGGCGCTATATTTGATAAAATACCATCAGAGATTGATTTATATTCTGAATTAATTAAAATTAATGGAACTAAGTTTTTAGTGTGCGCAGTATTTGGTGTCCCATCCTCATTTATCATCACATCACAATTTCCATGATCTGAAATTAACAATACAGTATATTGATTTTTGATACAAGAATTAACAACTCTCTTAACACATTCATCAATCGTCTCACAAGCCTTTATTGCTGCTTCAAAACTCCCAGTATGACCCACCATATCACCGTTTGCATAATTAAGACAAATAAAATCATTAGTTTGGTTTTCTATTTCAGTGATCAATTCATCAGTTATTTCAAAAGCACTCATTTCTGGTTTAAGATCATAGGTTGCTACTTTAGGTGAATTTTTTAAAATTCTTTTTTCGTTTTGAAATGGTGCTTCTCTACCTCCAGAGAAGAAGAAGGTTACATGAGGGTATTTTTCAGTTTCAGCAATTCTTAGTTGGATTTTTTTATTTTTTTCTAAAACCTCACCAAGAGTATTCTTTAAATCATCATTCTCGAAAACTACATTAACATTTTTGAATGAGTTGTCATATTTGGTCATTGTAATAAAATGGTAATTTTCCTTTTTGGTTTTAAATTCATTAAAATTTGACTGAGTCATCACTTTTGTAAGTTGTCGTCCTCTATCAGTTCTAAAATTGAAAAAAATAACAACATCATTTTCCGAAATTATTCCTAAGGGATTATTATTTTCATCAATTTTAATCATTGGCAATAAAAATTCATCTGTACATTTTTTATTGTATGAATTTTCGATTTCATCAGAAAAATTTGAAACATGTTTTCCTTTGCCGCAGCAAACCAAATCGTATGCTAGCTTTGTTCTTTCCCATCTATTATCTCTATCCATTGAATAATATCTGCCAATGATTGAAGCTAATTGGCAATTTTTACCAATTAAATTTTTTTCTAGGTTTTTTATGTCAGTAACAGATGATTTAGGGTCAACGTCTCTACCATCAGTAAAACCATGAATATAAACCTCAGAATTATATTTTTCAGAAATATCGATAAGCTCATATAGATGATTTTGATGGGAATGGACACCTCCGTTGCTTATGAGCCCCATCAAGTGAACTCTTTTTTGATTTTTATCAGCATATTCAAAGGCATTTAATAAAACCTTGTTTGAATGAAAACTGCCATCCTTTATTGAAATGTTTATTCTAGATAATTCTTGATACACAATTCTTCCGGCACCTAGATTCAAATGACCCACCTCACTGTTTCCCATTTGCCCCTTAGGTAGTCCTACTTCAACTCCATAAGTTTTGAGGTTAGCATGTGGGTATTTATTGTATAGAGAGTCAATGAATGATGTATTGGCATTACCAATTGCAGAGGTTTTTGGATTTTCAGATTTTCCCCAACCATCTAGAATCATCAACAAAACCTTATTTTCTTTCATAATTCAAAGATATAATATTGGAGCTTTTAAATTATATTTTTAAGATTAAACCCATTTTCAATTTCAAATTTTTCATTCTTTTTTTTGAAAATAACAGCATGTTTTAACCCTTTTAAATAAATGTCATCTCCTTCAACTTGAAGATATGAGCCCTCCCTTAATCCAATAACAAATTGATCATTAAATTTATGAAACTCATTAATTCTTGTTTCCCTTGATTCACCCATATGTTCAAATCCATCTATTGGATCAAGATAGTGTGGATTAATATTGAAATCAATTATTCCAAGAGCTTCTAAGCTTTTTACATGAACAATAGGCATGTCATTAGTAGTTCCGATTGTGATACCACAAATATTTGTTCCAGCACTTGTTCCTAAGTATGGAATTCCAGAATCTATTTTATTTTTTAAAATATCAATCAAACTATATTGATAAAGTTTATCCAATAATAGAAATGTATTACCACCTCCAATAAATATCCCATCGCACTTTTCAAGAGTTTCTCTGAGGTCTTCATTAGTATAATCAATTATTTCAAGATTAAGAATTTTAAATACATTCTTTGCTTTTTCAGTGTATTCTAGATGTGAAATACCAGATGGTCTTGCGTAGGGAACAAAAAGAATTTTTTTACATCCAGAAAACAAATTTTTAATTTCATCGTGCAAATATTCAAGATATCTCTGACCATAAATTGTTGAGGAGCTGGCCAGCAACATTTTTTTCATAAAATTTATGAGTTACTTTAGTTAAATAAACTTACTCATTATATTTGTATAAAGCTTAGTCAAATTATGATTTTATTTATTAGTGGTCCTGAAATTGGATTTATAATTTTTATCGTTGTTTTATTGTTTGGAGCAGATAAGATTCCAGATTTTGCAAGAAACCTTGGCAAAGGAATTAATAACATAAAACATGCTACAAACGAAATAAAACAAGAAATTAATAATTCTAAAGATACTATAGATAAAAACTCTGATATTTCAAATCAGGTAAAATCTGAAATTGATAAAGTAAAATCTGAAATTGATTCCGTCACAGGATCAATTAAAAGGGATTTATAGTTTTATTGAAACACTTATTCCATCCCTGAGAGGAAGCATTACCGTCTTAAAGTTAGAATCTAAAGCTAATTCTTTATTGAATTTATCTATTAATTTTGTTGTTTCATCGTGAGTTTCACTACTTTTTAAAACCTTACCGTGCCATAATACATTGTCGGTTAATAATATCCCTCCCTTATTTAGCCAAGGTGCTACAATGTTCAAATAATTAGAATAATTTTCTTTATCGGCATCTAGGAAAATCATGTCAAAATTCACTTTAATTTTAGGAATTATCTGCAGAGCATTACCGGTGTATTGTTTTATCTGATTTCTATATCCAGATTTTTCAAAATATTTATTTTGGATTTCTAAAAGTTCCTCATTTTTATCGATTGTATGTATAATGCCATTGGCGCCTAAACCTTCAGCTATACATAAAGTTGAGTATCCAGAATATGTTCCAATTTCTAATACATTTTTTGGATTAATTATTTTTGAAATAATACTTAAAAAAATTCCCTGAACTTTACCACTTAGCATTATTGGATTAAGGCATTTTAACTCAGTTTCTCTTCTTAGTTCAGCAAGTATATTTCTTTCATTAGATGAATGGTTTTCAATATAATCTGAATTCTGAATATTAAAAAAATCCATTTTTTTAATCTTTAATCAAATCCTCAAATTTAAATTTGAAACTTTTAAATCTATGATCAGAAACATTTTTAATGTATGGGTGATTTGGATTATTTTTTTTAAAGTTTTGATGATAATTTTCAGCAATCCAAAATTTTCTAAATGGGTAAACTTCTGCAGCGACTTTTAGACCTGTCTTTATCTCAATCTGATTTATTTTTGAATAAATCATTTCTTTTTGATCTTCGTTTTGATAAAAAATAATAGATCTATATTGTGGTCCCATATCTGGTCCTTGACCATTTATTTGATTAATATTTTGAGAGCCAAAATAAACATCTAATAGGTTTGAAAAAGTAATTTTATTTGGATTGTAGACAACCTCTATGGTTTCAGCATGCCCTGTCAATTTTGTATTCACTAAGCCATATGTTGGGTTATTTGTTTCTCCTCCAGAATAACCACTAACCACCTCATCTACGCCAATTAAGCTTTCATAAATTGCCTCGACACACCAAAAGCATCCACTTGCAAAGTAAGCTTTATGTACGTATTCATCGTTAACCAAAATAGGATCTAATTCGGCTTGAGTCTTTCTAGATGATTCTTGCGCACATGAACTGTAAAATAGTCCTAGTATCAAGAATGAAATAATAATCTTTTTCAAAGCAAATCTTATATACTCGAAAAAAGTTTTTCCATTTTTTCCTTTTGTTCAGTTGCTAGAACTTCATCTACTAAAATTCTACCACTATGTTCATCGGTAATTATTTTTTTTCTTGATGCAATTTCCATTTGAACTTGAGGGGGTATAGTGAAGTATGACCCACCTGCAGCACCCCTTTCAATAGGAACAATTGCAAGGCCATTTTTGACATTGCTTCTTATTTTACCATAGGCAAATAATAACCTTTCTTCAATAAATTTTTTGTAATCCTCAGATTTACTGAGTAGCATATTTTCCTCTTTTTCGGTCTCTTTTAAAATAGTATCAAGTTCACCTTTTTTATGCTTAAGATGATCTGTTTTTTCGGATAGAGTTGATTTTACAGATTCAACAGATTCGTTTTTAAGTTCTATTTGTGCTTTAAATTCTTTAATATTTTTCTCAGCAAGTTGAATTTCAAGTTCTTGATATTCAGTTTCTTTGGTCAATGAGTCAAATTCACGGTTATTTCTAACATTTTTTTGCTGCTCTGTATATTTTTTCATCAAAGCTTTTGCTTCTTCAATAAGATTTTTCTTTGAGGAGATTTGATCATCTAATTCTTTAAGACTTACATCTAATTTTTCAATTCTTTTATTAAGTCCTTCAATTTCATCTTCTAAATCTCTTACCTCTAGAGGTAATTCGCCTCTAATATCTCTAATCTTATCAATTCTTGAATCAATTAATTGTAAATCATATAGAGCTCTTAATTTTTCTTCAACTGTTGGTTCTTTCTTCTTGGCCATTTTAACTGTATTTTACAGGGTTTGTATTTGTTTTGGTTAAAGCGATTGCAAAATTAGGGAATTTTTTTGTAAGAATATCATACAATAAATTTTTTGTAAACTGCTCGCTCTCATAATGACCAACATCAACTAATAAAATTGAATTATCAGCCTTAAAATAATCATGGTATTTTAAATCAGCTGTCAAATATGCATCAGCGTTTACAGAAATTGCTTTTTCTATTCCAAAACTGCCAGAGCCACCAAGTACAGCCACTCTTTTTATAGTTTTATTCATCAATTTTGAATGCTTTAAAAATTTGACATTAAGTTTATTTTTTATCAGTTTAAAAAAATCATTTTCACTCAACGCCACTTTTAGCTCTCCATACATACCCATACCAATATTTTCATTTACATTCTCTATAGTTATAATCTCATATGCTATTTCTTCATAAGGGTGCACTTCTTTAAGTACAGATAATACTTTTTCTTCAAGGTGTTTCAAGAAAGTTATGTTAATACAAACTTCATTTTGAGTAGTATCTTTAAGTTTATCACCAATAGTTGGATTTGAACTTTCATTCCCCTTAAAGGTTCCTTCACCTTCAAAAGAGAAACTGCAATTGTCATATTTACCGATTGATCCAGCTCCAATACCAAATAATTTATTTTTTAGATTTGCAGCATCATCTTTCGGTATATATGTTGTCAATTTCTTGATTGTTTTAGTCTTTGGAATTAAAACTTTTTTATCCGAGATGCCCAAGACGTCAGATAATTTCATGCTTACGCCCAAATTTGAGTTGTCTAATGCTGTATGAATTGCAAAAATCGAAATACTATTTTTTATCGCTAAAATTATTGAATCATTTACATAATTTCCGGGTGAAAGCTGTTTTAAGCCATTAAAAATTATAGGATGAAAGCTTATTATTAGGTTACTGTTTGAATCAATTGCTTCTTGAATAACTTCTTTAGTTGAGTCAAGGCAAATTATAATTCCAGTGACCTTTGCATTTTTGTCTCCAACTAGAAGTCCAGTATTATCAAAATCCTCTGCATACTTTAGTGGTGCATAACTATCTAAAAAGTCAATTACATCTTTAACTAACATCACCTAATTATTTATTTCAAAGATAAATAATTACTTTAGTTACGATGAAATTGATAAAAAAAATAATTTATTGGAAACTTAGTCTTCAGTTTTATTTAATTACTTTTTTAAGAAATAAGTTTTATGATTTTGGTTTACTAAAATCTTTTTCCTTTGAAATTCCTGTGATTAGCGTGGGGAACTTGGCCGTGGGTGGAACTGGGAAAACTCCAATGGTTGAGTTTCTTATAAGAAAATTTTCCCGTAAATATAAAATAGCTGTATTAAGTAGAGGTTACAAAAGAAAAACTAGAGGTTTTATTGTAGCATCTGAAAAAGATGATGCAAGCACAATAGGGGATGAGCCTTTTCAATATTATACGAAATTTAAAAATATAAAGGTTGCAGTTGATAAAAAAAGGAAGCGTGGCATAAAAAAATTAATAAATATTGGTGTTAATATGGTAATATTAGATGACGCTTTTCAACACAGAAAAGTAATTCCAAAATATTCAATTTTATTATCCGATTACTCAAATTTATACTTAAATGATTACTTATTACCAAGGGGTAATTTAAGAGAATCAAAAAGTGGATACAAAAGAGCTGATACAATTGTCATTACAAAATGTCCAGAAAATTTATCAGAAAATAACAGGCAACAATTAATTGAAATAATAAATTTAAAATATAATCAACATATTTTTTTCAGTAAAATCAAATACTCAAATGTCCTCTTTTCAACTAATAATTCAATAAACATTTCTGAACTTTCAAACCAAAAGGTTGATGTCATAACAGGCATTGCAAAATCCGAAAATTTGATTAAACACCTAGAAGATATGGGTTTATTAATCAATCATCTTAAATACCCTGACCATTACAATTACAAGCGAAAAGATATATCAAAAATTAAAGAAAGTTTCGTTATTACAACAGAAAAAGATTATACGAAGCTAAGGAAATTTCATGTAAAAAATTTATATTATTTACCTATAAGTATGGAGATTTCAGCTGAAAAAACTTTAATAGAAAAAATTGAAGAAAAAATTGGTTGATTTACTGAATGTGTTTCCTAGCCCGATATGAAGATCTGACTAAAGCACTGCTTTCAAAGTGTCTAAACCCTAACTTATCACCTATTTCTTTGTATTCTAAAAACTCATCAGGAGTAACAAATCTTTGCACTTGCAGATGTTTTTTACTGGGCTGTAAATATTGACCAATAGTAACAATATCTACCTTTGCATTTTTCAGGTCATAAATAGTTTCTATGACTTCTTCTTTAGTTTCACCTAAACCTAACATGATACCAGATTTTGTTCTCCTTTGTCCCGTTTCTTTCATATATTTCAAGACTTCCATGCTTCTATCATATTTTGCCTGTACTCTTACTTCTCTTGTGAGCCTTCTTGTTGTCTCTATATTGTGGGAAATGACCTCTGGTTTAACATTTACCAATCTATCAATGTGCTCGTGAATTCCCTGAAAATCTGGAATTAGAGCTTCTAGGGTAATACCAGGATTATAATCTCTGATCTTATTGATAGTTTCAACCCAAAATTTGCTTCCCATATCATCTTTTAGGTCATCACGATCCACGCTAGTTAAAACAGCATGTTTAATTTGCATGATTTTAATACTATTGGCAACTTTTTCAGCTTCTTCCCAGTCAACTGGGAGTGGTTTACCCGTTTTAACTCCACAAAATTTACATGATCTGGTACAGATATTTCCAAGTATCATAAAGGTTGCGGTTCCTTCACCCCAACATTCCCCCATATTTGGACAGCTACCTGAGGTACAAATTGTATGTAGATTATTTTCGTCAACTAACTTTCTGAGTTTCGCGTATTTTGGTCCAATAGGTAATTTTACTCTTAACCAGTCTGGCTTTTTCTTATGCTCAATTATTCTTTTAGGTAAGTCAACTTTAAACCACTCGGATTTTTCCTTTAAAACAGTATCTGTTTCAGGAATTTCCATTGTATAGAAAGCATTTTCTAAATTATCTATTCTTTGAGACAAAGCTTTTAATTTAAATTAATTCACAAATATAAAAACTAAAATACAAAACCTATATACCTTTTATCAAAAAGAATACCGAAAATCCTAACAAATAAATAATTCCTAGAATACTCAAAATATGCATTTTTATTGATGGTCTATTTTTCTTTGGCGTATGTTTGGAAGAAATCAATAAGTAGTTCATTATCGCATAAAATGGTGCTGTCAGAAATGATAAAATAGTTGCAATTTTTATTAGAAGTCCCATCTGGGAAGTAAAACTAAAAAATATTATGATTGTGCCAAATAATAATATAATTAACCAAAAAAGATATGCATGTTTTATTTTTTTATTGAAAATTAATTCCGAAGTTAATCCCATAGCTCTTGGCGATGCATCCAATGCGGTTATCGTAGTACTAAGCATAGTGGAAAAAGCTGCAAATGCTATCAAATAATATGACCAATAACCTAAATTTTCTGTATACAAATGAATAAGTTGATTAGAAAAGATTCCAGCAGATTCACTTAATATCTCTTCGGTTCCGAAAATCGTAAAATATCCGACCCCTATAAAGCAAACACCTAAAATTGCGGTTCCAAAATAGCCAAGATTAAAATCAAGGAGTGAGTTTGAAACAGAATAGTTTTTTTGTTGTTTTCTTTTTTCTATTGTCCATAATGAATTCCAAATGGAAACATCTAATGGTGCTGGCATCCATCCCATAAATGCAATTAGAAAAATCACCCCACTAGAATCTGTAGGGAAAACTTGTTTAATATCCACCGGTTTGCTGAAATTTAAACCTGCAAAAATAAAGGATAATATGGTGCTGATTGTTAACGCAATTATCAGGTATTTAATTAATTTATCGAGAGTTTTATACTTTCCAATCAAAAGCAAAAAAAACGAAAGTAGCAGTATAATAAGTGTCCAAATTTCAACTGAAATTATATCTCCGAAGATTGAATTTGCTAGACCAGCTGTTACAATTGTAACGGCAGTTTGTATTGTAAACATGGTTCCAAGTGTTATGAGAAAGAAAAAAAACGGTAATGTATTATGTAGTTTTTTATAACCATGTAGTACACTTTCATTTGTAACCAGGCTATATTTTGGTGCATATTTGAAGAATGGGTACTTGAGTATTATGGCAAGAAATAGTGCCCAAGTTAGTCCAAATCCAAACTCGGCCCCTGCTTTTGTTGATTGTACTAAATGAGAAACACCGATCGCAGTACCTGCAAATAATAATCCCGGACCAAGCTTTTTGAGGAAGTCGTTAACTTTTCCCATGACAGTCCTTAAATTGCTCAGGACTTTTCCCACAGAAACCACAGTTCTCACCATCCTGGTTTAGATATGGATTTTGACTAGCACAGGTTCCTGAAAACTCTCCATCTTTTTTTGCCCAGATTTTGATGCTTATTCCCAAAACACATAACCCAAGCACTATGATTGTAACTATTGTAGGTACCATATCAATTCAAAGTTATTAAATAATGTTAACTTCAGTTTCAAGTTCAATCTTAAAAATTTTTTTTATTATTTCTTTTATTGAAAGTGAAAGTTTGTAAATATCACCACCCTTAGCTCCACCATAATTTACTAGAACTAGTGGTTGTGATTTATGAATTCCAAATTTACCAAACTTTTTTCCTTTCAAACCTGCTGTTTCGATTAACCAAGCTGCTGGAATTTTATAATATTTTTCATCAAGTTTATATGATGGAACATTTTTATGATGTTTTTCAATCCAGTTTAGCTTCTCTTTATTTACTATTGGATTTTTAAAAAAACTTCCCGCATTGCCAATTTGCTTTGGATCAGGAAGTTTTCTTCTCCTTATGCTAGATACAACTCTTGAAATGTCCTTTATTGTAGGATTATCAATATTCGATTTTTTCAATTCATCATTAATATCACCATAAGATGTATTGATATCATGATTATTATTTTTAAGCTTTAGTTTAACCGAAAGTATAATTAGATTTTTATTCTTCTTAAAAACAGAATTTCGATATTCAAATTCACAATCAAACAAATCGAAATTTTTTAAAGAAAAATCATCAAAATTAAAAACTTCACATGATAAAAAAACATCTTTAAGCTCAACACCATATGCTCCTATGTTTTGAACAGGTGCAGAACCAACATTTCCAGGAATTAGTGATAGGTTTTCTACACCACCTAAATTATTATTCAAGCAAAACTCGATAAAATTGCTCCAATTTTCTCCAGCATTAGCCTTTACCACTGAGAAGTCTGAATTCTCTTTTTCGATATTTATTCCTTTGAGGTTTAAGTAAATCACAGTTCCGTCATAATCTTTTGTAAATAAGATATTACTTCCACCTCCCAAAAAAAGTATTTTTTCATTTTTTAATAATCCGTTAAGCCCTATCAATTCTTCCTTAGAGTTTATTTCAATAAATTCTTTGGCATTTACATCTATATTAAATGAGTTATAGTTTTTTAATGAAAAATTTTTTTTTTTAATCATTGCTTTAAATATTCCATTAAACCATTTTTGAGAATATTAGTACAAGATTCTAAATCATTTTGATTGAGTACATATGCAATTCGAACCTGATTCTGTCCGATATTGGGGGTAGAATAGAAACCTGCTGCTGGTGCAACCATTATCGTTTCGTTGTCTAAGGAATATTCTTCCAACAGCCATTTAGCAAAATGTTCCGAGTTGTCTATTGGAAGTTCAACAACACAATAAAAGGCTCCCTTTGGTTCTGATACTTTTACCCCAGGTATTTTATTTAACCCTTCTACTAATGTTTTTCTTCTATTATTATATTCATTAATTACCTTATCAAAGTAATCTTCTCCTGTGTCCATTGCAGCTGTACTGGCTATTTGAGCTAGAGTGGGCGGAGATAGTCTAGCCTGAGCAAATTTCATTGCTGTAGAAATAAATTCATTATTTTTTGAAATTATACATCCAATTCTTGCACCACACATACTATACCTTTTTGAAACTGAATCAATAACAATAGCATGTTGTTTAATATCATCAAATTGCATAATAGATGTGTGGGATACATTATCATAAGTAAATTCACGATATACCTCATCTGCAATCAGAAATAGATTATGTTTTTTGACAATTTCAACTAATGTTTTGATTTCATCATATGAATAAACATAGCCTGTCGGATTATTTGGATTACAAATTAAAATTGCTTTTGTATTTAAAGAAATAAGGTTTTCAAACTCTTGAATTTTTGGTAATTCAAAATTATTATCAATGCTAGAAAATATGGGAATAATATTTACTCCGTTTGCGACAGAAAATCCGTTATAATTTGCATAAAAGGGTTCTGGGATAATGATTTCATCACCAGGATCCATAATACTTCCAATTGTAAATAATAAAGCCTCGCTTGCTCCACTAGTAACTATTACCTGTGATTCATTAATCTCTATATTAATTTTAGAATAATAATCACAAATTTTATTTCTAAGTTCAAAATCTCCTTCAGATTTTGAATAAGCTAGTACCTTAATATTAGAATTTTTAACAGCTTCGATTGCAGAGTGAGGGGTTTCAATGTCTGGTTGACCAATATTTAAATGAAAAACCTTTACACCTCTATTCTTTGCTTTTTCAGCATAAGGAACTAGCTTTCTTATGGGGGACTCTGGCATTAACCTCCCCTTGTTTGAAATTGTAAGCATTGTCAAAGTGTGTTTTAGTAGTCTTCTACTATACTTTTCTTTTTGTTTTCTAGACCAGTTTTATTATTGTCAGCAATAACTTGCCCTGTTATTTTTAAAATAACATTTGGATTTGAAGCATTTGAAGTTACACTAATTGACTTTCTTATAAAACCAACTCTTTTAGTATCATATTTAACCTGAATTTTATCTGATTCACCTGGTAATATTGGTTTTTCAGGTTTTTTGGGAATTGTACAACCACATGTAGACTTGACATTGGAAATAATTAATGGTGCATCTCCAGTATTTGTAAAGACAAAGTCTCTCACACCATTAGCTCCTTTATCAATTGTACCATAATCAATAACAGTTTTTTCAAAAGTAATAATCGCTTTTTTGTTCTGAGAAAAACCTAAAAAGCTGAACATAAAAATAATAACAAGTGCACAAATTTTTTTCATAATTTTTTTAATAAATTTTAATCATATAAATATAATTATAATTAGTCAGATTAAGAAATATGAGTATTTTCGTATTGAGAAATTTATTTATGGCTAATCTCGCTAAATACGATCATCAAAAAATTGAAGATAAATGGTACTCTTACTGGACGGATAATAATTATTTTTCCTCAAAACCCGACAGTCGTGAACCATACACAATAGTAATTCCCCCTCCAAATATTACAGGGGTCTTGCATATGGGACATATGCTAAATAACACAATTCAAGATATTTTAGTAAGACGAGCAAGGTTGACGGGTAAAAATGCCTGCTGGGTTCCGGGCACCGATCATGCCTCTATAGCAACAGAGGCAAAGGTTGTTGAGAAATTAAAATCAAATGGTATTGAAAAAAGTGATATTTCAAGAGAAGATTTTTTAAATCATGCATGGGAATGGAAGAATGAATTTGGAAATATAATTTTAGATCAATTGAAAAAAATTGGTTGTTCGTGTGACTGGGAAAGAACAAAATTTACACTTGATGAAAACATGAATAAGTCGGTGGTTAAAGTATTTATCGATTTGTATAAAAAAGGTTTGATTTACAGAGGTTATAGAATGGTTAATTGGGATCCACAAGCAAAGACAACACTTTCAGACGAAGAGGTAAATTATATTGAAAAAAATGATAAACTTTACTATGTAAAATATAAAATAGTTGATTCTGATGAATATGTTACTATAGCCACCACTAGGCCTGAAACAATTTTAGGTGATTCAGCCATTTGTGTTAATCCAAATGACGATAGATTTAAGGATTTAATCGGAATGAAAGCTATAGTCCCAATAGTTGATAGGTATGTGCCAATTATTTCTGATGAATATGTTGACATTGACTATGGAACTGGATGTTTGAAAGTTACACCAGCACATGATCATAATGATAAGGTTTTGGGGGAAAAACATAATTTGGAGTTTATTGATATTTTAAATGAAGATGCATCTTTAAATGCTATTTGTCTTCATTATTCTGGAATGGATAGATTTTTAGCAAGAAAAAAAATAATTCAAGAGCTTGATTCCTTGAAACTTTTTGTAAAAGATGAGAATATCACTCACAATGTGGGTGTTAGTGAGAGGACCGGTGCGGTAATTGAACCAAAATTTAGTCACCAGTGGTTTTTAAAAATGGGAGGACTAGTTAAGCCCGCAATTCAATCAGTTTTAAATTCTGACGAGATTAAATTTTACCCCAAAAAATTTGACAATACCTTTCGTAATTGGATGGAAAATATAACTGATTGGAATATTTCTAGGCAATTATATTGGGGACATCAAATCCCAGTATACTACTATGGAAAAGGAGAAAAGGATTTTGTTGTTGCTGACAATATTGACTCGGCTTTAGTTTTGGTTAGAGAAAAAACAGGAAATAATAAAATTACAAAGGATGATTTAAATCAAGAGACTGATGTGTTAGATACTTGGTTTTCTTCTTGGCTATGGCCAATTAGCGTTTTCGATGGTATTAATAACCCTGATAATGATGAAATAAACTATTATTATCCTACTAATGACTTAGTCACAGGTCCTGATATTATCTTTTTTTGGGTTTCAAGAATGATTATGGCTGGTTATGAGTTAAGAGATGATAAACCCTTTAAAAATGTCTATTTCACAGGCATTGTTAGAGACAATAAAAGAAGGAAAATGAGTAAATCATTAGGTAATTCACCAGACGCATTAAAGTTAATAGATGATTATGGAGCTGATGGTGTAAGGGTTGGACTAATGCTAAGCTCAGCTGCTGGAAATGATTTACTTTTTGATATCAATCTCTGCGATCAGGGAAAATCATTTTCAAATAAAATATGGAATTCATATAGATTGGTTAGTGGCTGGGAAATTGGCAATAATGAACAGCCCGAGTATTGTTCAAATGCTATAAACTGGTACAATCATAAATTCAATTATGTTTTAAATCAGATCAACGACCATTTCAGTAAGTTTAGAATTAGTGATGCACTAATGACAACATATAAGCTAATATGGGATGATTTTTGCTCACTTCTACTTGAAATAATTAAACCTAGGTATGGTGAGCCCATTGATTCAAAGACTCAAAAAGAAATCATTAAGATTTTTGAAAATAATCTTTTGATATTACATCCTTTTATGCCTTTTATTTCAGAAGAAATATGGCATTTAATTGCTAAAAGATCTTCTGATGAGGCTTTAGTTATTTCAAAATGGCCTAAATCTGGTAATAACATAAATAATGAAATAATAAATGATTTTGAAACTATTCAAAATATAATTTCAGGAATCAGAAATATTAGAAATAAACATCAAATTTCATTTAGAGAAAGTCTAAATCTTAGTATTATTAATAATGATAATTTTTCAAAAAATTATGATTCTATAATCACAAAACTTTGTAATATTTCTAACATTGAATATAGTGGCTCAGAAATCCAAAATGCTTTAACTTTCAGGGTAAAATCTAATATTTATTCTATTCCATTTGATGAAGACATTAATGTTGACGAAAAAATTATTAAAATAAAAGAAGATCTTGAATATCAAAAGGGGTTTTTAAAATCTGTGAATGTAAAATTGGATAATAAAAGATTTATCGAAAATGCTCCTGAAATGGTTATACAAAATGAAATTAGGAAAAGAGATGATGCTATGTCAAAAATTTCTGTATTAACTGAAAGACTAGATAAGCTTAAAAATTAATCTTTTAAAGCTATTACGGATATTCCCCCTTTGACTTTCTGATTTAGTTTTACTTTTATTTTTGTTCCAATAGGTAAAAACAAGTCAACTCTTGAACCAAATTTTATAAACCCTGAATCTTTACCTTGTTCAGCCAAATTTCCAACTTTTGCATAGTTAACAATTCTTCTAGCGAGTGCACCTGCTATTTGCCTATATAAAATTTCTCCAAATACTTTATTCTGTAGCACAATAGTAGTTCTTTCATTTTTCGTACTTGACTTAGGATGCCATGCAACTAAATAGGCTCCTGGGTGGTATTTGGAAAATATAATGTCACCACTCATTGGATATCGAGTTACATGAACATTTAATGGAGACATGAAAACACTAACCTGTAATTTTTTTTCTTTAAAAAATTCAGGTTCAAATACTTCTTCAATTATCACAACCTTTCCATCTACAGCAGATAAAATATGATTTTCATTTTTGTTTACTGTAATTTTAGGGTTTCTAAAAAATTGTAAAATTAACCCCAGCATTATAATCAAGAATATTTTTATAGGGAGGGCATTTTTTACTTCAAAATAATCAAGGGCTATTATCAAAACTGCTGTAATAACGAATGTGCTCAAAATAATATTTAAACCCTCTTTATGAAACATACTAGATTAATTTTAGATATAAATAAATGTATGGGCTTGCAAATATAATACTATCAAGTCTGTCCAATATTCCACCATGACCTGGAATAATTTTACCACTGTCTTTTACATTAGATTCTCTTTTTAATTTTGATTCAATTAAATCTCCTAGTGTTCCAAAAACACTTACGATTATTGCAATTATTAGCCAGTTTGGAGTTGTTAATGTTTCATCTATATATCTAGAGACGATTGATGCAGAAATACAGCAAAATAAAAGACCTCCTAAAAATCCTTCCACTGTTTTATGTGGCGATATACTGTAAAAGAGTTTTTGTTTACCAAAACTTTTTCCTACAATATATGCAAAGCTATCATTGACCCAAATCAAAATAAAACATCCTAGAATTATTGAAGGATCATAAAATCCTTTAAAATTTGCAATTAGATATATAAAAACAAATGAGGATGTGATATAGAAAATAAATCTGAAGTATTTTTTTACAAGGATACCCGGTAAATTTTTTGAAGAGAACAAATCCCGTAGTAGAAAAAGTGAGACAAATATGCTGAAAATTAGAAGAGTATCTTTTAAATCATTAAACCATGAGTTTAGTTGAAGATTACTATTTAAATAAAATTCAGTAAACGCAAAGTATATGTAAATAATTGCAAACGCTATATAATAGCCAACACCACTTTGATTTGTGAGCTTATTGAATTCCTTTGTTGAAATGATACCAAAAATAAATGTTAAAATAGTAAAACTAACGTGGGTGTATAGTGAGGCTATAAAAACCCCACCAAATACAAATCCGCTAATTATTCTTTTACTAGATTCCTTCAAAATTATTTAAATCCTTTTTCTAGAAGGATCAAATATAAGTTTTTTGAAGAAGTTCCATAACTTAAAAAATCTTTATCCTCTTTGATTGTGTTAAAATTTTTAATAGTGGTGATGTTTGTTGGTATGTATTTACTTTTAGATTTAATTTCCGAAAGACCTTCACTGATTGTATTTTTCAGTTTTCTTGTATCTGATAAAATTATTAGACTTTGTGGAAATTCATTTAATTTTTTTTCATGTATCTGATTTGATGAAATTAAAATTGACCCATCGTTTGCAATAAGGTTTTCACAATCAGTGACAAAACATTTTGTTTCGTCAAGACTAGAGCTAAAAGAATTGTTTAAATTATATATTTTTTTTAAATCTGAATTAATGATCAGAATATCATCGTTGAGCCATTCATTTTCTTTTAATATCAAATCAAAATTTTCTTTAACTTCGTCAAGATTTTCACAATAAAGGAATTTCCCACCGTTTTCGATAAATTTTAATATGAAACGTTCTTCAATAACAGCTTTTTTTTTCGGAAGAAATTTACTTTCTGGTTTTTTTGAGTCTTGTTTTGATGAGGATTTTTTGAAAAACTTACTAAAAAAATTCAATTCATTATATTTTATTCCAAGTGGGAAATGATCACATAAAGTTAAATAAATGAATCTAATTTTTGTTAACTGATACAATAAATAATAACTATTATGCCTTATTTACTTTTGTACTGTCTTTTTCAAATGGTCTTTTACCGAAAATTTCCTCTAAATTATCTTTAAAAATAACTTCTTTCGTAAGTAGTACTTCGGCCAATTGTATAAGTTTTTTCTTATTCTTTTTAAGAATTGAAATAGCCCTTTGATATTGCTTTTCAATTATGGCAGAAATCTCTTTATCAATAGTTTCAGCAGTTTGTTCGCTATATGGTTTTGTGAAACCATATTCATTTCCATTAGATGAATCATAGTATGTCAAATTACCCACCTTGTCATTCAATCCGTAAACAGTTACCATAGCTCTTGCTTGTTTTGTTACTTTTTCTAGGTCACTAAGTGCTCCGGTAGAAATTTTATTGAAAATTACCTTTTCTGCAGCTCTACCTCCAAGTGCAGCACACATTTCGTCCAACATTTGTTCAGGTCTTACAATTAATCTTTCCTCAGGTAAATACCAAGCAGCTCCAAGTGATCTTCCTCTTGGTACAATTGTTACTTTAACAAGTGGAGCAGCATGCTCAAGCATCCAGCTTACGGTGGCGTGACCAGCTTCATGAAATGCTACAGCCTTTTTTTCATCTTCGGTGATAATTTTATTTTTCTTTTCAAGTCCACCAACGATTCTGTCAACAGCATCTAAAAAATCTTGTTTTCCAACAGACTTTTTATTTTTTCTTGCAGCAATTAAAGCTGCCTCATTACATACATTTGCTATGTCAGCACCGGAGAACCCAGGGGTTTGTTTTGATAGGAAGTCGACATCTACTGATGAGGATTTTTTCAGGGGTCTAAGGTGTACTTCAAATATTTTCTTTCTTTCTCTAACATCAGGTAAATCTACATAGATTTGTCTGTCAAATCTTCCGGCTCGCATTAAGGCTTTGTCTAACACATCTGCACGGTTTGTTGCGGCAATAACAATAACATTTGTATTGGTACCGAAACCATCCATTTCTGTTAATAATTGATTGAGGGTGTTTTCTCTCTCATCGTTCGAACCTGTAAAATTACTTTTTCCTCTAGCACGACCAATTGCATCAATCTCGTCAATAAATATTATTGATGGTGACTTTTCCTTTGCCTGTTTGAATAAATCTCTAACCCTAGAAGCTCCCACACCAACAAACATTTCAACAAAATCTGAACCTGAAAGAGAGAAAAATGGAACCTTTGCCTCACCAGCAACTGCTTTTGCAAGTAATGTTTTACCAGTACCTGGTGCTCCCACTAGAAGAGCTCCCTTAGGTATTTTTCCTCCTAATGCAGTGTATTTTTTTGGGTTTTTTAAAAAATCAACGATTTCTTGTACTTCCTCTTTTGCTCCTTCAAGGCCTGCAACATCTTTAAAAGTAATTTTTACCTGAGAGTTTGCGTCAAATAACTTTGCTTTCGATTTTCCAATACTAAAAATTTGACCTCCAGCACCACCACCACCTGCAGACATTCTTCTCATTATAAAAATCCATATGGCAATAATAACTATAAATGGAAGCATTGATATTATAATATCTCCCCATATATTTTTCTCAGTTATATAATTAACTTCGATATTTTGGTTAAAATCGTCATTTACTTGAGATAATTTGTTCTCAAAATTTTGCAAATCACCAAATTCAAATCTGTAATTAGGACTCTTAGACCCAATTGATAAAAGTGAATTTTTTGATGAGTTTTTATGTTCGTCTTTGATTCTTGCATCGGGGGTTAAGTATACAAAAACTTCACGTTTATTGATTATTTCTATTCTTTCAACATCTCCATTTGAGGCAAACTCAAAAAATTTAGATGGGGTTGTGGTTAATGAAGTTTGCGAACCTGCCCCAGAAAATATATTTAACAGTAAAAATACTAATACAATAGAACCAAATATCCAATATTGGTTAAATTGTGGTTGTTTTTTTTGGTTTTTCATTTATCTAATTTAATTCAATTCTTTTTGCATCTCCCCACAATCCGTCAAGATCATAGAATTCTCTTTTTTCTTTCTGAAAGACATGAACTACAACATCAACATAATCAAGCAAAACCCATTCAGCGTTTTCAGTTCCTTCAACCCCCCAAGGTTTATCTTTTAATTCCTTACTGACCTTTTTTGTAACTGAATTTATTATTGCGTTTACCTGTGTGTTAGAATTTCCGTCACAAATGATGAAATAATCGCTAATTCTATTATCTAATTTTGTTAAATCTAATAAACTAATTTCATTGCCTTTTACATCTTCAATACCACTGATAATTAACCTAATTAGTTTTTTAAATTTTGTTTTGACTGTCATTAAGAATCTTTGAGCTTGTGCAAATTTATTATTTTTTTTAATTTATATGAATGAAAATAATCAAACTTGATGCCATAGATTCCACAAATTCTTATATGAAAAGACTTTTAACAAAAGGTAGTCTAGATGATTTAACGGTTGTTGTTTCCAAACATCAAACAAAGGGAAAAGGAAGAAATGATAATTTGTGGGAAAACGAGGCCTCTCTTAACCTGGCTTTTAGTATTTATAAGAAATTTAATAATTTTAATATTAATGATAAATTCATGCTAAATGTGATTAGTTCGCTTTCTGTTTTTCAATTATTAAAAGAAAATAATTTAAAAAAAATTTCAATTAAATGGCCCAATGACATTATGACGGTTAATGGGAAAATTTCAGGAATATTGATTGAAAATTCTGTAAAAGGAAAATTGATATATGAAAGCGTTATTGGAGTTGGGATAAATGTCAATCAAAAAAAATTTGATAAATTACCCAATGCAACATCATTGTTGATGGAAACAGGCAGTGAATTTTCGTTAGACTCATTAGTCAGCAGATTAGCGGTAATATTTTGTAAGAAATTTCTACAATTTGAAAAAAATAAAGAGGATCTGCTTAAAAAATATAATAATCAACTATATCTAAAAAATATAGATTCGAATTTTATAGGTTTAGACAACAAAAAATTTTCTGGAAAAATAGTTTCTGTTAATAAAAGTGGAGAGATGACTATTAAGAAAAATAATAAGCAAGAGATTAATTATTCTGAAGATGAAATTAATTTATTGGCTTAACTCCAATTTTCAGGGTCTTCATTCCATTTTCTTAATGTTACTGAGTCTATATCACTTACATATTCAATATCAGTAGCCTTTTTAATGAGTTCATTGTAATCACTTAGCGTATCCAAATCAATCTTGTTTTTTTTAAAATTTTCAATCGATTTATTAAATCCATATGTGAATATTGCAACCATTCCCATGACCTTTAAATTTGATTCTCTCAATGCTTTAGCCGCATTTAGCGAGCTTTTTCCTGTACTAATCAAATCTTCAATTATAACTATTTTTTGATTTTCATAAAATTTACCTTCAATTTGATTTTTTCTTCCATGCTTTTTAGATTCAGGTCTAACATATATAAAAGGTAGATTGAGTTTTTGAGCAACTAATATTCCAATTCCAATTGCCCCTGTTGCAACCCCTGCAATTACTTCCACATCATCATATTTGTTTTTAATTATTTCACTAAAATATTCAGCAATAATATTTCTAGAAATAGGGTCTGATAGTAAAATTCTATTATCACAATATATTGGAGATTTTAAACCAGAAGTCCAAGTGAATGGGTCGCTGAGATTTAATTTAATTGCTTTTACTTTTAAAAGAAGCTCAGCCGTTTTGGATTTATAATTATTTTGTTGTTGATTGTCCATTATTCGTGAAACAAAAGTATTAATTTTGTTTAGTATTTTTTTCAATGTTACAAATTTTTTATAAAGAAAAACCGATAATCATCTCAGACAAAAAATCTGATTTAAAAAACAGTTTAATCATAAAACCTGAGCTTTTTGAACATTTAGATTTACTAAAATTACTAACTAAAAATAAAATAAATTCAATTGGTATATTTTCAAATGAATTTGAGTCTATATTAAGAATGTTCAAAAAAAAATATCCTGAAATAATTGCTGCCGGAGGTAAAGTTATCAATAACAACTCTGAGATTCTCTTTATTTACAGAAATAAAAAGTGGGATTTACCAAAAGGAAAAGCAGAGAAAAATGAAAACATTGCTGAAACAGCGCTTAGGGAAGTTGAGGAAGAAACAGGAATCAAAAATTTATCAATTATAAAACCACTTGACAAAACTTATCACATTTTTAAAAGGGGCGGTAAAAACTATTTAAAATCAACCTATTGGTTTGAAATGAAATCAGATTTTACAGGTAAATTCAAGCCTCAGAACAAGGAGGGTATCACAAGAGTAGAGTGGATTGGAATTGAAAATTTATCGTCTATTTTAACAAAAAGTTATGCCAATATAAGATTGATAATTGGTTAAACCGAAACAGAATTCGGAACAAATTTTTTAAAATTGCCACCATTATCCATTATTTCTCTGACCATCGAAGATGAAATGAAAGCGTTGTTAGGTGATGTAAGAAAGAAAATAGTTTCAATTTTTTCTAAGCTATTGTTAAAAAGAGCAATTTTCTTTTCGAATTCAAAATCTGCTGGATTTCTTAGCCCCCTAACAATATGCTTTATGTTTTTACTTATACAAAAATCAACAGTTAAGCCCTCGTATTTTTCAACATAAACCTTAGAGTTATTTATAAATTCATCAGAGATAAATTTTAGACGTTGATTAAGGGAAAACCTATAATTTTTATCAGAATTGTTTCCAACCGAAACAATCACCTGATCAAAAATTTCACAAGCTTTTTCAATTATTTCACAATGACCCAAGGTGATTGGATCAAAAGACCCAGGAAATATAGCTTTTTTCATAATTCAAATTTTTTTAAATAATTACTTCATTAATAGCATTAACAAATAATTCTTTAAGTGATATACCTGCACAACGAGCTTGTTGAGGTAAAATACTTTCTGAAGTTAATCCCGGCACCGTATTGGTTTCTAAATAATATATTCCCTCTTCATTCACAATAAACTCACTCCTTGAAAAACCTTTTAACTCTAAAAGATTATAGACTTTAAGTGAAAGTAATTTTAACTCAGATTCTAGCTTGTCGGTAATGTTAGCAGGTGTAATTTCTTTAGCTTTTCCTTCATATTTAGCCTCATAATCAAAAAAATCATTAGAAGTTATAATTTCAGTTATTGGCAAAACTTTTGTACCCCCATTCAAGCTTATTACGCCAATTGAAAATTCCCTTCCATCAATAAATGACTCTATTAAAACTTTATTGTCGACTAAAAATGCTGAATTTATACAATTGACGAATTCTTCTTTATCGTAAACCTTAAACACCCCAAAACTACTTCCAGAATTACTAGCTTTTATAAAACAAGGAAAACCAATTTTATTTTCAATTTCATCAACATCAATCTTTTCAGATTTTAATAGACTTAAAGACGAAGCAACTTTTATTCCTTTTGAAGAAACAAAGTTTAAACAACTTATTTTATCAAATGTTAGCTTAGATTGATATGAATTACATCCCGTAATTGGAATATTTTTATCTTCAAAATATTTTTGCATTTTGCCGTCTTCACCAGGTGTTCCATGTATTGCATTAAAAATACAATCTAGCTTTAAATCTGTGAGCCCATCAATTTTAAAATCATCAATATCTATAACATAAGAATCATTATACTTTTTTAGAATCCATTCATTTTTACTGACATATATTCTGTAACAATTAAATGTATCCTTGAGGGTTTCATAAACAACTTGACCACTTCTAATAGATATTTCATATTCATTTGAATATCCACCCATTAGAATTCCAATATTTTTTGATCGATCAAGATTCATAAGTCCAAAAGTAGCTAATTAAAGTTATTTTAATTTAATTAAGTTTGTATTTCAATTTTGTATATGTCAGTACTTCGTTTTATATTGAGTAAATCATTCTTTAAAACATCTTTTAGAATTCTTCTTACAGCCGCTATTTTTTTTATTGTTTTAGTTGTCTTTCTTCGATTCAACACACGTCATGGTGATTTTATTTTAGTTCCTGACTTAGTAGGTAAAAATATTGAGGAATTTCAATCTCAATTAGTTGGATTAGATTTACAGTATATTGTTTCAGATTCAGGAAATTATAATCCAGAATTTAAAATTAACTCTGTCCTCGATCAAATTCCTAAGGCGAATGCAAAGGTCAAACAAGGAAGAAAGATATATTTGACATTAAATGCTTCAGATTTTGAAATGATTCAAATCCCAAAGATTACAGGAATTACCGTTAGACAAGCCAGGAAAACTATTGAGTCTCTTGGATTTATTTTTGGTGAGATTGAATATGTCGATGATATTGCAAGGGATGAAGTTATCTCAATTTCCCACGATGGTAATGAACTTAATGAGGGTAATTATCTTAAGAGAACTTCGATAATAGATTTTAAATTAGGCAATGGAAAACAATAGGTCGCTGTTTGAACATTTTTCATTCCTAGTTGATAAAGGTCAAACACCTCGCAGAATCGATAAGTATCTAATGAATTTTGTGGAAAATGCTACGAGAACAAAGATTCAAGCAGCTGCAAAGAATGGTAGTATTGAAGTAAATGGAATCGTTGTAAAATCAAATTATAAGGTCAAACCCTTAGATGAGATAAAGGTTAAATTTGAATATCCTCCCCACGAAAATTTATTAGTTGCAGAAAATATTGCCTTAGATATAGTTTATGAAGATGATGATTTAGTGGTATTAAATAAGCCTGCAGGGATGGTGGTTCACCCTGGACATGGTAATTATTCAGGTACCCTGATAAATGGGTTAATCTATCATTTTGAAAATCTTCCAAAAAATTCTTCGAACAGACCCGGGTTGGTTCATAGATTAGATAAAGAAACCAGTGGATTACTGGTTGTTGCTAAAAATGATAATTCAATGGTACATTTATCAAATCAATTTGCAAATAAAACATCAAAGAGGGAATATATTGCTATGGTATGGGGAAATGTTAAAGATGATAGTGGTCGGATTGACAATTATATTGGAAGAAACCCAAAAAACAGATTGCAGAATATAGTTTTAGATCAGGACAGTGAAGGCAGCGGTAAAAGGGCTATTACAAATTATAAGGTAATAAGTCGTATGAATTATGTTAGTTTAGTAAAATGTATTCTTGAAACTGGTCGAACACATCAGATTAGAGTACACATGAAACATATTGGACATACTTTATTTAATGATGAAAGATATGGGGGTAATATGATTCTTAAGGGTACTACGTTTACAAAATACAAACAATTTGTAGACAATTGCTTCAAACTACTTCCAAGACAAGCATTACACGCAAAAACATTAGGCTTCACCCATCCTGTAAGTGGAGAATTCATGGAGTTTGATTCCGATCTTCCAATTGATTTTAAAAGTTGTATTGAGAAATGGAAAAATTATTCTAAGGCATAATTTGGCATATTAGTTGATTTTCTTGATTAAATTTGTTGTATTTTTAATATTAAATCAATCTCAAATGAAAATATTACTGTCTCCCGCTAAATCACTCGATTTTAAATCAGAGCTACCAACAAGCAAATCAACTTCCATTTGTTTTGAAAAAGAAGCACAATACCTCAACTCCATATTAAAATCTAAAAATTCGAAAGAACTTTCAGATTTGATGAGTATATCTTCAAAAATAGCAGATCTCAATTACGAAAGGAATCATAGTTGGTCATTACCTTTTACAAAGTCAAATTCAAGACAGGCAGTTTATGCCTTTAGTGGTGATGTTTACAGGGGCTTAGACGCATATTCGATAGATAGTGGTAAAATTGATTTTTTGCAAAACAGTGTCAGAATAATTTCTGGATTATATGGTATCATTAAACCTCTTGATTTAATACAGCCCTACAGATTAGAAATGGGAACTAAATTAGCTTTTGATTCTAATAAAAATCTGTATGATTACTGGAGAAAAAAAATCACTGAGCAACTTAACCTAGAATTGGATGACAAAGAACCAATTCTTAATCTTGCAAGTAATGAGTATTTCAAAGTAATCGAAACTAAGGTGATTAAAACCGATGTATACTCAGCAAACTTCAAGCAATTTAAAAATGGAGAATTTAAGACCATTGCTATCTTTTCTAAAAAGGCCAGAGGAATGATGACCAGATTTATTATTGATAATAACATAACTAATATATCTGAAATAAAATCATTTGATTATGATGGTTATATGTTTCATGAAGAATTATCATCGGACAGGGCTTTTGTTTTTACAAGGTAAATTTAATATTTATTAACAAGATACCGGACATAGCAATATCTCATATAAATACCTATCAAATTTTGTAAATTTAGGTACTTATCAACAATTTTACATATATTTGTGCGTCCAGAGCGTATTTAAATAAACGAATATGAAAAAAATATTACTTTTAATTTCACTTTTAATATCACTGTATGTTTATGGTGAAACAAAGACTTCACAAGCTGGTGCTGTTAATTTTAACACTGCATCTTCATGGTCACCATCAGGTGTTCCTCAATCAGGTGATGATATAGTTATTCCTAATGGTTCATTTTTGACAATTGATGCAACTGCCACAGTAAAATCTATGAATTTACAATCCGGTGGTTTCGTCTTTGTTAATAATCCATTAACCATTTCTGGAGCTTCATCGTCAAATTCTGAAATTGCTGGTAATTTATCTGTAAGTGCAAACCTTACCTTTTCAGATGCCAACCTAACAAACTCTGGTAGTATGTCTGTTGATGCTGGTAAACAAGTTATATTTTCAAGCAACAGTTCAACTATTTTAAATACCGGAACAATTACATTAAATTCTGATTCATCGAATTTTTCGTCACTTCTTTATCAAGGCACTAACTACTCAGGTTCAGGCACTGTTCAATATTCTAGGTATATCTCTGCAGAGGGTACAACCTGGGAACTTATAGGCTCTCCTGTTTCGGGTGAGACTGCCTCAGATATAATAGCCCAAACAAATCTAGCTAATCAGGGATCTGATTTTGGTATAGGTACTTATGATAATACAACTGGCACTTCTGGTTCATGGAGTACATTTAGTAATGTGGATGCAGCGGTTGAGGGGATTCTTGAGAGTGGAAAAGGTTTTCAAATGGCTACTGATAATGGAGCAACAATCAATTTTATTGGTAATCTAGTTACCGGAGTCACTGATTTTGCTATTTCGGAAGGTGATAATGATGGTGATACCCCATCTGCAACGGGGTCAAGGTTTAACCTACTATCAAATCCTTACACCTCATATATGTCGGTTAATTCAAATGCAGCTACTGCATCAAGTTTTGGTTCCGATTACATACTAAAAGCTTCAAACTTAAATATATTACACACTAACAATCAGGCATTATATGTTTACAATGGTACTGATTACACTGTTATTAATTCTGCTACTAGCGCTGCAAATGCGGTAATTGCACCAGGTCAAGGTTTTATGGTTGGTGGTAAATACGATGATGGATCTAATAATCTTTCGATGAATACTGTGATGAAAACCGAAGACGGAAGTGATGATGGTGTTTCTGGAGATATCATGGATGATGACAGAGGAGAATTATTTCTTTCTATAAATCAAAATGAAGTATCCTCTAAAACCGAAATTTATTTTTTAGAAAATACTTCAGACCTTTTTGAGCCATCATATGACGCAGGGACATTAAGTATTGTTTTCACAGGTATTTATTCAAGAATAATTAACGGGGACGAAGGAGTTGATTTAGCTATTCAGTCTTTAGCTTATTCTGAAATGTGGGATAAAGTAATTCCACTTGGGATTAACGCTTTAGGTGGTGAAGAAATGACCATTGGTATTTCTCACAGGACTACACCTGCAGATCTTAACATTTACTTAGAAGATACTGAAGAGGGTACGATGACTAATTTACTTGATGGAGACTTTGTTTACACGCCAACAACTGAT
>CABZJM010000004.1 GCA_902526075.1 uncultured Bacteroidota bacterium | reverse complement strand
ACTCTGTAATGACATATGTGTCAGGTGAGGGAACAAGTAAAAATGAAAATAGTAAAATAGCTTGGGCCAATGTAAAAGGCAAAGCTGAAAACTATATTTTAAATAAAGGCCTTAAGGATTCCTACATGATAAGGCTAGGACTTTTAATACCAGAAAATGGAATTACAGCCAAAACTAAATTATATAGTTTGTTTTATACTTTGATGAAACCTCTTTATCCATTAATGAGATTACTGCCAACTATAACTACAAGCAGCAAACTGGGATTAGCTATGATTAATTGCTTATACTTTCCTTCAAAAAACAAATATTTAGATAATAAAAAAATTAATAATCTTTATAAAATAAATCTAAAAAATTAATGAATAGAGTGACTTACATTTAGATAATAAGAAACATCCAGTGATAAAAGAATTTTATTTAGATTAATTTTTAACCAGCTTAAATACAGCCTTTTTATTTTCTGAAATAATTGAAAGAAAATAAACCCCTGAGGCTTCATTTATATTTAAATCAAAAACTCTTCCTTCATTAAAAGATTTATTCATCAATTGTCTTCCAAGAATATCATTTAATTGTATAGTAACATTATTAAAGTTTTCTCTTAGATCAACCGAAACAAACCCATTAGTTGGATTTGGATAAATAATTGGATTTTCCGGGAAACTATTTCCGATTAATCCCAGTGTTGACTCTACGATTACCACTGAATAATCTTCCGTTTCACCATAAGTAGTCTCAACACAAGGATCAACAGGAACATCAGCTGCCCAATTTGCTTTAGCTCTTAATATGTGTTGTCCCAAAGTTGCATCCTCAGGAATAATTAAGTTTATTGTTTCTGTATAAACTCCGCCTGCAACTCCTGGTGCAATAATATGGTTATTTACAATAACTTCATCTTCTGTAAAATCAAGGTCATCATTGTAATCGATCCATACCTTAATATATTGATCTCCATATCCTGTTGTCACGGTTAATTCATATTCCATTCCTTGTTCCAAATCTGTCGATAAAGAAGTAAAATCTCCATAACCTTCACAACCAGAACTATTGTCTATATCTTGTATCTGAAACAATTGAAAGCCATCACTGTAGTCACAATTCATGGACGGTGTACATAAAACATTTGCTCTTACTTCATACATAAATCTGTATGTTTCAGAAACTTGTCCTTCATTGGATTCAGCGTAAACTTTGAAAAATACTTTTGTTCCAGCTTCAAAATTAGGAATAGCTGAATTTGATATCCATTCGTCATTTTCTAAATTAGACATGTGTATTACATCAGAGTCTAATTGAGTTGACCATTCAACATAAACAGCACTTAAATCACCTTCAAACTCTATGTTTGAAGTAACATATTGATCTAAGCCTTCCTTTGGCTGAGTGTCTGTAGGTTGATTAGAAATAGATGTTGTTCTTATGGATGGATAATTTTCTCTTCCCACAAGGGAATACTCCCAAACACCTCTGCCCCATGTTGTGCCTCTCAAAGTATTTGACCCATAAACAACTTCCAGCTCCATCATAGTTGTATTTGGTAAATTTTCGTTATATAATTCCCAAGAAGTTGCAGACATTGATTTTTTATAAACTCCAATTTCAGCCCCCAAATAAATAGTTGAATTTTCAGTGTGATCGATTACTACACTTCTAATAGGCATATTTCCTAAATTGTATGTAATATTTTCCCAGCTATTGCCCTGATCATTGGTTATATAAACTTTTTGGTTATTGTTTGAATAAGTACCGTAAGTCAATATAATTGTATCATCATTATTTGGGTCAAAAGCAATGTCATTAATAAATTGGTTTGGTAGAGATTGAGATACCTCCGTAAAAGTTAATCCTCCATCATTTGAAATTTTTAATCTGTTATAATTAGATATAGCTAAAATGTCGGAATTATTTTCAGCAATTGCAGCATTTTGAATATTTCCGCTAAAGAAACTATTGGCTAATGTTGTCCAGTTAGAACCAAAATCATCACTTCTATATAAAATATTAGTCATAGTATAAATACTCATCTGATTATTTGGGTCATACATTAAAGGAGTAACCCAATCCCCGCTAAAATCATCTGGATTTACACCATCTTGGTTATAACCACCATCTTTGGTTCTACGCTTACCTCCAAATTGTAAACTACCAATCATCCAATCATCATTTAACGGATGTATAATTCCTTCCATACCATCTGCACCGTAAAATTCTATCCAATTATTTTCATTTTTAATACTAGTTCCATTATCCTGCGATCCCGTTATGGTTCTAAAATGATTTGACTGACTTACTCCTAAACAATAGTTTTCTCTAATTGATTGTCCTTCAAAAATTTCCCAGGTTATACCATTATCAACACTCTTTCCTAAAAGTCCGTCAGTATTCACCCAAAATACTCCGTTATAACTTCTTGAACCTCTAATATCGGCGTGAACATATTGACCTGTTGTGTCATAGTTTGCATTTCCTGTTGCCCAATAGGTTACTTGATTCCATGTTTGACCTCCATCGTTACTCATGTGTGTATCAATATCACCAAATAACATATAGTTTTCATCTGTATCACTTACAGCAAAGGCACCATAATTTGCAATATTTGGATTTCCTAGTAATGTAAATGTGTCTGCTGTATTATCAGATTTCCAAACTCCATCGCTAGAGCCAACAAACACACAATTTTCACATGCAGCAGAAACTGATAGTTGAATATTACTGCCATTTCCTGGAATTGTCCCAGATTGAACAAAACTTTGTCCTTTGTCTGATGAAACATATATCTGAGAATCATTATTAAAAGTTGATGCATATATTGTATTTTCATCTGTTGGATGAAATTCGATGTAATCGTAATCTTGATTATATTCCCACGAGTTGCCAGTCTGAACAAAAGAAAATGATTCAAAATTATTATCTGACCTAAAAAGCCCTTCACTAGTTCCAGCAAAAACCAGATTTGGAATCGTTGGATGATACATTATTTTATAAATTCTATTGTTTGTGCCAAGCCCCCCCCAATTCAAATTGTCAGGATTAAAATTCGTAATTGTCCAAGTATTACCACCATCAAGTGATTCATAAATACCATGTGTAGTTCCATTGTAAGAGTTTCTTACATTGATCAAAACCCTATTTGGATTATTTGGCGAAACAGCAATTGTATTTACTCCGGATGCAAATAAAAAATCTGTTGTATTTTCCCAGGTTTGTCCACCATCTAAGGTCTTCCAAAAACCACCGCTCCTTGAACCTAAAAATATCCTATTATCATTATTTAGATCAATGTAAAATGTCTCTATCCTGCCAAGTCCAACCGCATAATGCCCAGTGACTTCTTCAATGTAATTAGGTCCCAACTCCTCCCACCCATTTTCAAAATTTGATTTATTCGAGGAAGGGTTTTTGGATAAAAATTCTTTGTATTCTTTTGCGACAAAATTTGACTCAATATTATTTCTAACTCCGGATGGATAATATTTCGGCTCATTTTCAAATAGCCATCTTTGATACGCCTTCCAACCAGAACCTTTTTTTGTTTTATCAATATTTTGAAAATATGCTTCAGCTTCAGCTACAACATCATGTAGGTTAACATTTATATCATTAGCCATTTCTTTCCATTGCTGAGAAAATGAAAAATTAATAAATCCAATAAACAATATTATTAGTAAGCGTCTCAAAATAAATAAATTTAGAATACAAAAGTAAACATCATATGCTAGCAGTACAAACGTGCAATAATAATTTTATTTTACATATTTTTAGACTAAATAAGTGGCATATGAAAAATATATTATTTCTAATTGTAATTACATTAAGTCTAAAATCATATTCTCAAGATAGAATCACTGGTGAATTATTCTCAACAAGGTCTGAAGTAATTGCACAAAATGGTATGGTGGCTACAAGTCACCCTTTAGCAACACAGGTTGGGGTTGATATTTTAAAAAATGGTGGAAATGCAATTGATGCTGCTATTGCTGCTAATGCTGCAATTGGTCTTATGGAGCCTACTGGAAATGGAATTGGTGGTGACTTATTTGCTATAATTTGGATTGAAAAAGATAAGAAGCTATATGGTTTAAATGCAAGTGGTAGATCGCCAAAAAACCTAACCTTAGATTATTTTAAGAATAATAATTATTCTGAAATACCCGCATATGGTCCTTTACCTGTAAGTGTTCCTGGATGTGTAGATGGGTGGTTTGAAATGCATGAAAAATTTGGAAGCACTCCCATAAGTGACATACTAAAACCAGCAATTGAATACGCTGATAACGGATTCCCTGTAACAGAACTTGTTTCATATTACATGCAAAAGGCTAGAAAAAACTTTGATAAATATCCCAACTTTAAAGAAACCTACTATATTAACGAAACAACTCCAAAAAAAGGTGAAATTTTTCAAAATAAAGATTTAGCAAACACATTAAGATTAATTGCAAAAAAGGGAAGGAAAGGGTTTTATGAAGGTGAAATTGCTAAATCAATGTCAGACTTTATTATTGAGCAAGGTGGATTCCTGTCATATGATGACTTAAAAAATCATAAGTCTGAGTGGATTGATCCAGTCTCTACAAGTTACAGAGGTTTTGATGTTTGGGAGCTACCACCAAACGGTCAAGGAATTGCCGCACTTCAAATTTTAAATTTATTAGAAGCGTATGATATTAAATCTATGGGGTTCGGGTCAGCAGAATATATTCACCATTTTACTGAAGCAAAAAAAATTGCTTTTGCCGATAGAGCAAAATATTATGCAGATATGGATTTCAACGAAATTCCTGTTGATTATTTGATTTCAAAAGAGTATTCAGAACTAAGAAGAACTGAAATCAATTCAAATAAAGCTGCCTTAAAAGTAAGTGCAGGTGAAATTGAAAATGGAGATACAATTTATCTAACAACAGCTGACAAGTACGGTAATATGGTCTCACTTATTCAAAGTAACTATCGAGGAATGGGGTCTGGAATGGTCCCTACTGGTTTAGGCTTTATGTTACAAGATAGAGGTGAATTGTTTTCATTGGAAGAAGGACATTTCAATATCTATGAGCCAGAAAAGAGACCATTTCATACAATAATTCCAGCATTCATAACAAAAGACAACAAACCATACGTTAGCTTTGGACTAATGGGTGGGGCAATGCAACCACAAGGTCATGCTCAAATTGTAATTAATTTAATCGATTTTGATATGAATTTACAGGAGGCAGGTGATGCTCCGAGAATAAGACATTTGTCAAATCAACAACCAACGGGAGGTGATATGGATGACGGAGGTGAGCTTTCACTTGAGTCTGGGTTTGATTACAAAGAAATTCGTCAACTAATAGAATTAGGGCACAAAGTTATTTTCGATCTGGGTTCGTTTGGTGGTTACCAAGCAATAATGTATGACGATAAAATGGGCGTGTATTTTGGAGCTTCAGAATCAAGAAAAGATGGTAGTGCAATGGGGTATTAAATGGGGATGTAGCTCAGCTGGCTAGAGCGCTTGACTGGCAGTCAAGAGGTCGTGGGTTCGAGTCCCATCTTCTCCACTTATAACCAGTGAATTATGCGAGGAATAATTTATGCAAAAAACACCAATTTATTTGTTGATTGGTAAGAGATGATATACTCAATTTTATTTTTTAAATGACTCTTTCTCCAATTTAATAATCTTTTTTACTTCCTCATTTGTAAAAACGTTCATCAATTTTTTGCGAGTTTCCGTAAATGCGGAACGATAAACCTGTTTTTTTTCATCTTCAGTTAAATTTTTACCTCTGATTTTAGAAGCATTTGATGCATACTTATTATAAAGGGTTTCTCTTAAAAAAGCAATATCGGAATCAGATATTTGCATATTTTCCGTAATTAGAGAAACTGCATTATCTGCTCTATTAGACGCAAATTTATTTTCTTGAGCTTGAGTGAAAGTGACAAAGAATGTCGTTATAAATACTAAAATTATTTTTTTCATTTTATTGATTTAACGTATCTGCAAGATAATAAGTTATTTAGGTTTTGTCAAGAAAGAATTAAGGATATTTATATCTTGTATATTGCATTGTATTTGAAATGTAGTATTATCAATTTTATTTTCCCTTTTTTTTATTGCCAAAATAGCCAATTATAAAAAAAAGAAATATTGTTAGCAAAGCATAACCAACAAGATCAGAGATTTCACCTTGATAGTTCTGAGAATCTATTATATCATTAATTATATCGTTATCTCCATCATATTTATAACTACAAGCAAATGCAAGTGAAATAAAAAATAAGGTCATAAACTTTTTTGAAAATTTCATAGACCTGTAGTTTTCCAATAAATAATAGTTAATGTGTTCATGATCAATGTAATGAATGTAAGTATTATTGTTGATAGGTGTAGTACTGTCCAAAGTTGGTCGTTTAAAGAATCTTTAGCTTCATTAATCATTGGAGTAATTAAATAGCAAACTAACATAAGTATAAAACTTATGAATGAAATGTATTTAAACAAATTTTGACTTGAGTTGATTATTAAAATTACGAAAGAGGCTAATGAAATGACTGCAATGATTATAAAAAATTTAGGCCAAATATTTCTTAAAAATACACTTGCGTCTTCAGCATTAATGAGTTTATTGATTGCTGGAGCAACCAGCGCTGATTGAAACAAAGTGATTCCAACAATCATCGCTGAAAACACTAACGGTAGGTTTTTCATATTTGTAATAAATTAATCCTCAAGGTCTTACATCTTTTATTATTAAGCTTAATATCAAAATACAGGCCATAGACAGTTAATAATGCTATATAGTAAGATAATTTTATATAAATGGTCCTCATTTATTATCCTCCTCTTCCTACTTTTCTAACACCTCCTGATTTAGCTCTATTGTTTTGATTCTGAGCTTTTTTTTTTGCAGATTTTTTATTAGAATTTTTTCCTTTATTATTTGATTGATTGTCAAATCTATTTCCAAAAAATTTACTTGGCATAGCTTTCTTTTAATTATATATTTTAAGTTATCAAATTTTTGATTAATTTAAGCAATTAACCAAAAAAAATAATATGAAAAAAATTCTTTTTACAATCCTTTTAGCAGCGTTTTTATTCAATTGTGAAACACCTGAAAAAAGTCAATACAATAAAAATGAAATAATCTTTGTAGTGGATATGAATTCAAATGAGGGTAAATCAGAAGATGATATTGCTGAGTTTTCTAAGTATTACACAGATGCTATTGACATAAATGAGCCCAACTCTCTTGGGTGGGGTTTTTACAATTCAGGCGATAAAGTAATTTTAATTGAAAGATACTTAGACGGAAATGCAATGATGCAGCACGGTAAAAATATTTCTGAGGGAGGACCACTAGAAACCCATTTTGCTAAATTCACGGAACATTTTACGATTAACAAAATAGATGTTTATGGTACCGCATCTGATGAATTAAAAGAATTTGTAAAACCTTTCGGGTTACCTTTCTATTTTCACCCTGATTTTGCAAAATTTAGCAGAAATTAATGCCTGATTTTTTTAAATTTTTTATTCTTATCAGTGCAATTTTTTTTTCGTGCGCTAACAATCAAGGAGATAAGAGTATTTCACTTGAAACCCCCGATGGTATGGTTTGGGTTGAAGGTAAATCATACACAAAAGGGGCAAAACAAAATGATGATTACGCAATGATGAGGGAAAAGCCCTCTCATGAAGTTTATATTGATGGATTTTATATTGATATTACAGAGGTTACTAATAATCAATTTCAAAAATTTGTTAATGAAACAGGTTATTTAACAATAGCTGAGAGACAAATCGACTGGGATGAGATGAAGAAAAGCCTACCCCCTGGTACGCCAAAACCTCATGATTCGATTTTACAGCCTGGTAGTTTAATATTTAATGATCAAATAAAAACCGTTGAGAATATGCAAAATTATTTTCAATGGTGGAGATGGCAAAAAGGTGCAAATTGGAAGGCACCAAAAGGCCCTGGTTCCAGCATCGATAATAAAGGTAGCTATCCTGTAGTTCATATCGCTTTTGAGGATGCTAAAGCTTATTGTGAATGGGCTAATAGAAGACTTCCCACTGAGGCCGAATGGGAATCAGCAGCTCAAGGAAATTATGAAAATGCTGTTTTTCCTTGGGGAGATAATTTAAATTTATTGAAATTAAATGCAAATACCTGGCAAGGTGATTTTCCTGTAAAAAATGAATCGATTGATGGATATGAAATGATTGCTCCAGTAAAATCTTTTCCTGCAAATAGCATTGGTATATTTGATATGGTTGGAAATGTTTGGGAAATTACAGGTGATTTATTCAACGTCAATTACTACTCAGAAATAAGCGCTGAAACTGACCTAAAAAATCTCAAAGGTGCTAGTAGTTGTTACAACCCAAGCAACCCATACGAAATACAATATGTAATGAAAGGTGGATCGTTTTTATGTCATGATTCTTATTGTGCAAGCTATAGAATTTCTGCAAGGATGGGTGTGAGTGTTGGTTCTGGGTCTGACCACACCGGATTTAGAACAGTTGCAACACCTGAAATGCTTCTAAATAAATAACTCTTTTGTTAAGCTTTAATACTCTATTTTTTTATATTTATTATTGATAAAAAAAACTAACTAATTTCAAATGTATTATCTGGGTCTAGATGTTGGTAGTTCATCTGTAAAAGCGGCTTTAGTTGAAGCAAAATCAGGCAAAAGCATTCTAAGTGTACATGAACCAAAAAATGAAATGAGTATAAGCTCATTAAAAAATGACTGGGCAGAGCAAGATCCAAATGTCTGGTGGAAGCACACATGTACTGCTATAAAAAGGGTTTGTAAAGAATCTAATATTGATCCTAAAAAAATTGTTTCGATTGGAATTTCATATCAAATGCACGGACTAGTCATCGTAGATAAAAATGGGGAACCTCTAAGAGATTCTATTATTTGGTGTGATAGTAGAGCCGTTAATATTGGAAATAATGCTTATGAAAAGTTGGGTAAGGATAAGTGTATGTCTCATCTGCTAAATTCCCCTGGAAACTTTACAGCATCAAAGTTAAAATGGGTAAAAGAAAATGAACCTCAGGTCTATGAAAAAATACATAAATATATGTTGCCAGGAGATTTTATTGCATATAAATTAACTGGTGAAATTAACACAACAAGAAATGGTTTGTCTGAAGGAATAATTTGGGATTATAAAAATAATGAAACCGCAAATTGGTTACTAGATTTTTATGGGATTGATCGAAATCTTACACCTAATTTAGTTGACAACTTTACGAATCAGGGGGCTACTTATTTGAAATCATGTGATGAAACTGGATTAAATATTGGCATTCCTATTTCCTACAGAGCTGGTGATCAGCCAAATAATGCTCTTGCTTTAAATGTTTTTGATAATGGTGAGGTAGCGGCGTCAGGTGGAACTTCAGGGGTTATTTACTCAATTACAAATGATATTAATTCTAAGGAACCGTCTAGAATAAATCATTTTGCACATGTTAATTATAACGATAAGAATAAATCCATTGGAAAATTACTGTGTATTAATGGAGCAGGTATACAGTATAGATGGCTTAGAAATCATAGTATTGGCAAATCATATGAAAAAATGAATGAAGCAGCATCAAGTATTCCGGTTGGGTCTGAAGGAGTTTCAGTTATACCATTTGGAAACGGAGCTGAAAGAATGTTAAATAATAAAAATATAGGAACACATATATGTAACATTAACTTGAATCAACATAGCCATGGTCATTTATACAGATCATCATTGGAGGGAATTGCTTTCTCGTTTATGTACGGAATGGAAATTTTAAAAAATGACAATGCGTTAATAAATGTGGTTAGAGCTGGAAATGATAATTTATTTAGATCTAAAATTTTTGCAAATACTGTTGCTACCTTAACAGGTCATGAAATTGAAATCTATAATACAACTGGTGCATTTGGTGCTGCCAGGGCATCAGGAGTAATGAATGATAATTTAGATTCATTTAGAAAAAAAATAACTAAAAACGATCACGTAATGACATTTTTACCACTAAAGAATACATCTGAATATGAAGACGCCTATTCTAGATGGAAAGAAGATTTAAAAGGAATATTAAAAAACAAATAATTTAATTATGAGTAAAGAATATTACAAAGGAATTGAAAAAATTAAATATGAAGGGTCTGAATCAGATAATCCTTTAGCATTTAAATATTATGATCCAAATAAAGTAGTTGCTGGAAAAACAATGAAAGAGCATTTCAAATTTGCAATTGCTTATTGGCATTCATTTTGTGGAGTTGGATCTGATCCTTTTGGACCTGGAACATTGAACTTTGAATGGGATAAAAATCCTGAACCGATTCAAGCTGCAAAAGATAAAGCTGATGCTGCATTTGAATTTATTGGCAAAATGGGATTTGATTATTTCTGTTTCCATGATTTTGATTTAGTAAGAGAGGCTACAACGTTTTCAGAGTCAGAAAAAAGACTTGAAACAATAGTTGAGTATATAAAAAACAAAAAAGAAGAAACCGGAATTAAGCTTCTATGGGGAACAGCAAACTGTTTTTCAAATCCAAGATATATGAATGGGGCCGCTACTAATCCAAATTTTAATGTGGTTGCACATGCTGGAGCCCAGGTAAAATTAGCCTTAGATGCAACAATTGCTCTAGACGGAGAAAATTATGTGTTTTGGGGTGGAAGAGAAGGCTATATGTCCTTACTAAATACCGATATAGGAAGAGAACTCGATCACATGGCTAGGTTCTTAACCATGGCAAAGGATTATGCCAGATCTCAGGGATTCAAAGGAACTTTTTTCATTGAACCAAAACCAATGGAGCCAATGAAACATCAATATGATTTTGATGCTGCAACTGCAATTGGATTTCTTAAAGAATACGGACTTGATAAAGACTTTAAACTAAATATTGAGGTTAATCATGCGACCCTTGCGCAGCATACTATGCAGCACGAGCTTGCTGTAGCTGCAAAAGCAGGGATGCTTGGGAGTATTGATGCAAATAGAGGTGACTACCAAAATGGTTGGGATACTGACCAATTTCCAAATAATGTTCTTGAAACAACTGAGGCAATGTTGGTATTTCTTCAAGCCGGTGGACTTATGGGTGGAGGAATAAATTTTGATGCTAAAATTAGAAGAAATTCTACTGATTTGGAAGACATATTCTATGCCCACATTGGGGGGGCTGACACTTTCGCAAGAGCTTTAATCTCTGCTGATAAAATAATGACCTCATCTTCCTATGCTGATTTAAGAAAAAAGAGATATCAAAGTTTTGACAGTGGAAAAGGGAAAGATTTTGAGAACGGTAAATTAGAACTAAAAGACTTATATGAAATAGCAAAAGATGATATCGAAATAAGTCCTGAAAGCGGAAAACAAGAGCTTTTCGAAAATATTTTGAACCAGTATTTGTAATATATTTTGACAACAGTGTTAGAGGAATTAGATTGGATTATCTTAGGAATATATTTTCTAGCACTGATTCTTGTTGCAGTGTGGGTTGTTTTACAAAAAAATAAAAATACAGAAGACTATTTCCTAGCTGGAAGAAATGTTGGGTGGTTCGTAATTGGTGCTTCAATTTTCGCCTCAAATATTGGGTCCGAACATGTTGTTGGACTAGCAGGAACAGGCTTTGAATCTGGAACACCTATGGCTCATTATGAGCTACATGCGTGGATAGTCCTGTTATTGGGTTGGCTATTTTTACCATTTTATATTAGGAGTGGGGCTTTTACAATGCCTGAGTTTTTGGAAAAAAGATTTGATTCAAAATCGAGATGGTTCTTATCCCTTTTCTCCCTAATTGCATATGTGTTAACAAAAGTTTCTGTTACAATATATGCAGGCGGGATTGTTGTTTCTGAATTACTGGGAATACCCTTTTGGTATGGAGCAATTGGGGTGGTGGTTTTTACAGGAATATATACTGTGATAGGAGGAATGAAAGCTGTAATTTATACCGAAACCCTACAGGCCATTATACTAATTCTAGGTTCAATAATTATCACATATCTAGGATTGCAAGAAGTTGGTGGATGGGCTGAATTAAGAAACACCGTCATTGCTGCAAGCCCTGATCATTTTAACATGTGGCGACCAATGACAGATCCTGATTTTCCTTGGACTGGATTATTATTTGGTGGTACAATAGTTGGTGTTTGGTATTGGTGTACAGATCAATATATTGTTCAAAGAACATTAGCAGCTAACAATATTAAAATTGGAAGAAGAGGAGCAATATTTGGAGCTTATTTAAAATTACTTCCCATATTTATTTTTTTAATTCCAGGGATTATTGCCTTTGCATTATCGATTCAAAACCCTGAGGTATTTTCTATTGAAAAAGCTGATAGAGCATTCCCAATGCTTGTTAAAACTTTGCTTCCTGTTGGACTGAAAGGCTTGGTTGCTGGAGGTCTCATGGCAGCACTTATGAGCTCACTTGCATCAGTATTTAATTCTTGCTCAACTATATTTACAATTGACATTTATAAAAAGTTAAAGCCTAATGAGTCTGAAAAAAAACTATTAAATATTGGTAAACTTGCTACTACTGTAATAGTAATTCTTGGAATCATTTGGATTCCGATTATGGAAAAAATTGGTGGTGGCGTTATGTATCAATATCTCCAAAATGTTCAATCCTATATTGCTCCCCCAGTAGCAGCTGTTTTCATTTTGGGAATTGTTTGGAAAAAGGTAAATTCAAAAGCAGCCATAACAACGTTAATGGCTGGTTTAGTCTTGTTAATTATAAGACTCAGTTCAGAAATTTACTTTCAACCTGAAATATCTTCAAACACAATAGTTGATAGCTATATGTTTGTTTTTGCCACGATTAATTTTTCACACATGGCAATACTTATGTTTATATTTTCAATTTTATTGTGTGTGGGTGTTACACTTTCTACGGCTGAACCTGAATATAGTAAAATTGTGGGCCTATCATTTGGAACATTAACAAAAGAACAAAAGTTAGAAAACAAAAATAGTTATGAAACAATAGATGTGATTTTATCAGTAATTCTGGTGATAATAGTTGTTGTTATTTTAAACTATTTTACTGGCTAATTAAAACCATATCTTGAATAAAATAACCTACATCTTATTTATAACCCTATTAATATATAGTTGTAATAGCGAGGATAGTGTAAATAATACGGGTAACCTGGAATCTAATAATCTAATCTCTACAACAATCACAATTGAACAGGAATTAGAAGGCGGCAATACAATATTAAGACCTGTAATAATTCAAGCTCCAGATGTAATAGATACTAACAAAAACTATCCAGTTGTTTTCGCATATCATGGACGTGGGGGAAATAATAATAGCTGGATTAGCATACTCGGTAACTATACAAATTCGGGTGCTTTTATAGGGGTTTATCCACAGGGTTATTTAGAATCGTGGAATCTTGGACCCGAACCCTCTAATGCTGACGATGTAGAATTTACTAATTTAATTATTGCTGAATTAGAAAGTTATAACAACTTAAATCTTGAAAAAATATATGCAATTGGTGTATCAAATGGATCGAGTATGGTAAATAAATTAGCTATTGAAACTAATCATTTTAAAGCTATTGCTCCTATTGTTTCTCAGCTAATTGAGAGCCTTCCTTTGCTTGAATCCACTAATCCAGTTTCTGTGTTTCAAGTAAATGGTGCAGCAGATACATCTATTCCGATTGACGGTGGACCACAATTTGGACATGTGTTTTTAGATGCCTTTGAAAGTGCTCAAATTTGGGCGTTCCGATTTAATTGCTCTGAAAATCCTAATACAATAATGTTAGGGCAAGACACTTTATACATCTTTGATTCTTGTGATAATGGAAAGGAAATAAGGTATCTCAGAATTGAAAATGGTGGTCACAATTTAAACCTAAATATATTATTTCTGGATGTATGGGATTTTTTCCAAAGATTCTAATCATTTAAAAATTATTTTATTGTTGGCGGACCTAATAAATACCCGTTAGATTTTAGAAAAATATCTGTCTGAAAAACTGTGTCAATAAAATCATCACCCCTATTAAAGAATGCATGTTCAGCACCCTCATACAAAATCAAATCACATCTACTTCCTATGGACTCCATTCTTTTTTTATAACTTTTAATTAATTCAACCGGTACTATTTTATCCTCTGTCCCGGTTAATATAATGGTTGGGGGAGCCCCTTTGCTTATATTATCGTATGGTGAAGCATTGGAAGGGTTATCAATCCATGGCCATTTCCTTCCATTATGTAAAACTGGATTATAAAGAATTAATAAGTTGGGCTTAGAGCTGATTGTAAGATCTTCATTACTATTATCAAACAAGTCAATATTTCCCGCAACCGCTGCCAAGTGACCACCTGCTGATCCCCCAGCCGCAGCGATTTTATTTGAATCAATTGAAAGTAATTTTGCATTCGACCTTATAAATCGTATTGCGGATTTTGCATCCTCCATCGCTTGAATTGGGGATGTTCCATGTACATTTCTTATCCTGTACTCAACAGAAACAGCTACCATTCCCCTAGAAGTAAAATATCTTGATTGTCGTTGAAATTGTTCTGGGTTTCCAGAATTCCAACCCCCTCCGTGAAAAAAAACTATACAACTATATTTTTTTTTGATATCAAATTCTGAAGGTTTATATACAAATAAATTGAGCTCTCCTTCTTTAGCATTCTTATAAAGAATCTTTTCAGGTTTTATTTGTTGAATTTTACTTTGAGAATAATTTAATTGTAGTGAACTAATTATTAATAATACACTTATAGTAAGCCTTAACATTATTAATTAAAATTTATAAAGTTTTTTACAACTTCATATGTTTTAGTTGGAATCGTATCATTATCGTATAAAGACATATAATGCCCTTTTAAACCTCGAGAGCTTTTTCTCTCTCCCATACTCCAAAAATTTACTGTAACTAATCCGTTTTTTGATTTTTCTTGAGATAAGTTCATCAGCTTTTGATATACCTCAGCTTGCTTTTCAACAGAATTAAAAATATTATTTTCACCATCATTATAATAATCTAACTCAGTTATATGAAATTCAAGGTTATTTGAATGAGCCCAGTCAATTAGATCAGATAATTTTTTTAATTCCTCATCTAAATTTTCAACAAATTGTTTTAGTCCTTGGTTATTCATTAAATGACCTTGCCAACCAATACCATCAACTCTATAACCCTTTGATTTTAAATACAAAACTGTTTCCTTTAGCTTATCCCACATTGGGATCTGCATACCGCCATTCTGATTGTAAACAAGCTTTTTATTTGGTGCATATTTATCTGCAAGTTCAAATGCTTTAATAATATATAATGGATATCCATTTTCGTCAAGACCAATATCTAACCAGGGATTTTCCCATTTACTATTTCCTGGCTTTGAGCCAAGCCATTTTCCCGATGCTAAAATGGTTTCGTTTACAACATCAATCCATTTTATATTTTCAAAATCTTTATATCTGTCTAGAAGTCTGAATAAAAATTCATCAAGGCTTACTTGAAGTTCATCAGCTGTTCTGGCATCATCTTTTATCCATTTTGAGCACTGTGGTCCAATAGGACTATGAAGTCTGAAAAGTAAGTTATTATTTTTTGAAAACTCAACAAAGTTGTCAATTTGGCTCCATTTCCAAATACCATTTGTTGGATTAATATTTGCCTGTTTTGCAGCATTCATTGCTGTCAAATATTTAAAGTCTTTTAAAAATAAATTTGCATAATTACTGGTAAGTTCTCTATGTATTAATGTTGATCCGACCAAAAAGCTTTGATTCTCAAGAGATGAAATTAGACTGACATTATTCTTCTCTTTTGGGGTTGACAATTTTTCAGATTCATATTTTAAGATTGAATCAACTTGTTTCTTTGTAAATTTTTCAAGCAATATGTCTTTTATAAGACTAAATGTTTCTTTATAAATTGTTTCTTTCTGATTATCTGTCAAATTATTATCAGCAGTCAAATTATTATTTCTTGCGTACTTACTATAAAAAACGTCAATGATAAATTCCTTTTGATTTTTATTCATCAGCATTTCTCCAGCAATATAATTTCCGATAACCTTTGATCTTTTATCAGCCCACTGGTTTGATTTGTCATTAGTCATGATATTTTCTGGAATATCATTGGATTCGACTACAATCTCTTTATATGAAATCTGAGAATTAAAAAACCCGTTGGCTAACTTGATAAACTGTTTTTTTATCCTTTGGTAATTTTCTAAACCAGCTTTATTTTCAGTTTCATTTGGATCAATCTTATAGTCATAAAGCTCTTCAGCGTAAATATCATCATTTGAAATTGGCTCAGTACTTTTTTTATTTTTTACCCAAACTGTATACCTATATCTTTCTGATCTAAAACTGTAGCCCATAGTTTCTCCAGAGTTCTTGGAACGTCTTGGATATTGACTAACTGCAAAAATCTTAGATGTAGTTTTTTCACCCTCAATTTGTGGCCTCAAACTTATACCATCTAGATTTTGAGGTATATCCAGATTTGTCATATCACATAGAGTGGGAAAAATATCAACGAATTCAGTTGGTGAGCTTATTTTATACATCTCATTAACTCTTGGGTCTTTAATCAATAATGGTGAACGTGTTGACTGCTCAAAATTTGTATGTTTGGTCCACTGGCTGTGATCTCCAAGATGAAAGCCATGATCACCCCAAATAACAATAATTGTATTTTTATCTAAGCCTTTTTCTTTAAGCTTATCAACAAGCTTACCTATTTGTGCATCAATATAACTTGAAGCAGCATAATATCCATGAATCAATTTTCTTTGAAAATCATCTGCTAAAATCAAAAGATTTTCTTCATTGTGTGGATAGTCCGTTTCAGGCGTATAATAGGAGTTGATTTCCCACCCAGCTTTATAAGCAATATCAACAGGGTATTTAGACTTTGTTCTAAATTCCGCCAGCTTAATCTCATTTGGGTCATATAAATCCCAATATTTTGTTGGTGCCACAAATGGCATATGAGGTCGAACGAATCCCACAGCAAGAAAAAATGGTTGTGAAGTATCCATATTATCGATTAACTCAAGGCTACGATTAGCAATTGCGCCATCTATATATGCACCGTCAGGAACATCAGCAATTTCATAAGGTGGCTTAAAAATGTCAGTAGTATATTTATTTAAACCACTCTCACTAATACCCTTTGAAATTCCTTCTTGCCTTAGTTGAGATACTTTTGCTCTAATTTCATCACTTTGGTAGAATCCATTTGCAGGAAAACTGTATCCATCAGAAAATGTTAGGTTTCTCTGAGATATAAACGGAACAGACCAAGACGGCTTGTCTTTAAAATTGTCAACACTTCGATTATCAAAAATCTTACCAATACCTATTGTCTGATAGCCATTTTGCTTGAAATATTGTGGAAGCGTTAAAATATCAGGATTCATATCTCTCATTCTTGTTTTTAAATCCCAAACTCTTGTCTTATCAGGTCTAAGGCCGGTCATTAAACTTGCTCTTGAGGGACCGCATACTGCTTGCTGGGTGTGATTATTTAAAAAAACAGTTGATGATTTTGATAATTCGTCAATATTTGGTGTGACAGCGAATTCATCACCAAAACTCCCAATACTTGGCTTCAAATCATCCACGGCAATAAACAAAACATTCATTTTTTCCTTAGCCTGAGAAAATACAGAAAGAGATGAGAAAAGTAATGCGCAGAATACAATTATTTTAATACTAGCTACTCTATTCATAATCAGATAGGTTTTCGTTTGTTTAAATATCATTAAAATTTAATTATTATCATAACTTTATGGTAATATATAATTGATGAAAAAGATAAACCTAATAATCATAATCTGTTTGCAATTTGTTTTTAAAATTGAATCCCAAAACTATAACCCTGATTTATTTTTAAAAGATTATTCGGGGGATATGATAATCACTACACAAGTAAAAGCAGAAAGAAATAAGGCTATTCTAAGGGGAACAGAAGCCAAGAAAAATAGAGATTTTGTTTTAGAAAATTACAGTGGCATTCAGCCCTCAATTTACCCAGCATGGGATGAAGGGTTCTGGCCAAAGAAAAAACCAGAGTTAATAAAAGACTTTAATTTTGATACAAAATTTTTTGACGAATTAGTAAACTGGGGAGTAGAAAATGACTTTCATATAATGCATCACTGTTTAATCTTTCCTAATAAATACTTTCCAAAATGGTTCTCAAAAACTAACTACTCATCTAATGAACTAGAGTATATTCTTGAAAAATTCATTGTAGAGATTTTAAACTCAAATGATAATAAAGATAAGGTTGATGTTTTTAATGTAATCAATGAGATTTTTGCCATGGGTAGATCAGGAAAGTACAGAGTTTCAGGAAACGAAAAAGAGGATTGTAAATGGATGGATATGGGTTTTGAAAAAGATAATTCAGGACTTGTTGGTGAACAGAATATCAATAGTGAACACCCCGTTTTTGTTAGAAGAGTTTTTGAGATTGCCTCTGAACTAACTGATGCCAAATTAGAAATAAGAGATTTTAATATTGCTTTTGGTGGAAAAAAAGCCAATGGTTTATATCAACTTGTAAAACATTTAAAAAATTCTGGTGTAAGAATTGATGCTGTGGGCTTTCAATGTCATCTGAATGTAGGGATAAATTATAACTATGAAAACCTTAGAAAAAACATTAAAAGGTTTATAGATCTGGGGGTTGAAGTTTATATTACAGAGTTAGATGTAGGATTAAATCTTTGGGGGCAAGGTGGTAATCACAAAAAGGTTTCGGATGTGATTAAAACCCAAAGTGATTGGAATAGCTTTTTTGAGGAGCAAAATAAAATATATTATAATCTAGTTAAAACCGCAAAAGAATCTGGTGTTAAACTTATCAGTGATTGGGGTTTTCGAGATGATATTCCATATGGTGGATGGAGAAAAGATCAAAAGGCATGGATGGTAAATAAGGACTATTCGAGAAAGGGGGCGTACTATGCAGTTCTTAAAGCACTTTTTGATGCAGAGCAAACTAAAAAATAAAATTTCCAGGAATATTATTTCTGACATTTTTATGTAAATTATCTTATGAAAAAAAATTTATTGATTTTTTTGACATTCATACCGCTAAATGTGTTAGCTCAGAGCACATCTTTTGAAATTGTTGAAGAAATGGGTAGAGGTATTAATTTAGGAAATGTTTTAAGTGCCCCAACTGAAGGTAATTGGGCTTTTTCAGTCTATGAAGAATTCTTTGACCAGGTTAAAGATGAAGGATTTAGCAACGTAAGAGTTCCTGTTGATTTTTTTGGGGGTACCTTTTTGAATGCAGACTACACTGTAAATGGAAGTGAAAGAACCCTTAGTAGTTTATCAAACTGTGATGACAACTCATGTTTTTCAGAGTTAGCAGGCACCCAAAATCAATATGATGGAAGTCCAGATGATTATTATGTTAATCCTTTGTATCTTGATAGGTTACAACAGGTTGTTGACTGGTCAATGTCAAAAGGACTAGTTACAATAATTGACTTTCATGGAGCAAAACTAAAAGAAAATTTTCTTTACACTTTTGACCAAAATGACATAAACGGGATAAACTACTATTCAGATCCGACCTCGGCAAAAAGAATTGCAGATTTAAATAAATTTAAAGCAATCTGGAGAGATATTGCAGAGAGATTTAAAGATTATCCAGAAACATTACTATTTGAAGTTTTCAACGAACCTTATTTTTGGCTTTCATCCAATGAAATATCTACCATTTCCAGTGAGATAATTAACATTGTAAGGTCATCAGGCTCTGACAATGAATCTCGTAAAATAATTATTACAGGAGGAGATACTAATAGTTGGGAAGTTATTTTTCAAATACCAAATGATTTGATTAATTCTGACCCAAATTTAATAGCAACATTTCACTATTATCAACCGATGAGTTTTACATCATCAATGCAAGAAAATAATAATAATTTTAATTTGAGTCAAAATGCAAAAAATCAAATTACACAAAGATTTAGTCAGATTAACTCATGGTCAACAACAAATAATATACCCGTTTATCTAGGTGAATTTGGAGCAGATAATGAAAATGGAATAAATTATTGGGTAGGTGGATCTAATGGTGCTTTTGGTGGCCCAAATCCTGCAGATAGAATTGAATATCATAGACATATTACTGAGCAAGCAATATTGAATAATTTTTCGTTTTCTGCTTGGTGTGCCGGGAACAAATCAACCAAGACCATAAGTTTAAGAACTGATAACCCTGATAATGAAAATATTATTACAGGAAATTGGGTTGAAGAGGTTAAGGACGCATTATTGGGAATTGGGTGCTATAGTACAGAGGATGTCTTAATACAAAACCCTGATTTTGAGTGTGGTATTAATAATGGATGGGGTTTATCAACCTTTAGCGGAGCACAGGCCAATTTTTCTGAAACTGAAACTGAATCATATGAAGGAAAGTCGGCTAAAATTGAGGTGACAGAATTAGCTACCAATAATTCTGGGTTTAACAAGGTAATTTTGAACAATCAAGAATATGATCAGGATTTAAGCGGTAAAACGATTAATATAAAATTCCATGCAAAGTCAAACTCTGATAACAATGAATCAATTTCAATAAAAATTAGGTTAAAGCTTGGTAGTAGTGGTAATAATTATATTGTTTCAGATGAATTAACTCTTAATTCAGAATATAGCCTTTATGAATTTGAATTCAATATTGACGAGACCTATGATTCCCATAAATTACAAGTGTTATGTGGGAGTGCCATTGGAGAATATTTCTTTGATAATTTTGAAACAATAATTGATGACCAATCATTTTCAAATAATGATGAAATTCATCAAGATGTGGTCTTTTTTCCGATACCATTTGAAAATGATTTATATTTCAATTCGCATCAAAATTTAGATGTTAGTATATATAGTGTTGACGGGAAACTAATAAGTGTCTTAAAGCTACAAAGTGAGACGGGAAAAGTAAATCTTGACTTTCTTGAAAAAGGTGTTTATATATTAAAGTACTTTATTGAGGGGGTAAATTATTACAAAAAAATAATTAAAAATTAAGGCTATCATTCATTAAAGAATTGAAAAATCATTGTAAGGATCAAGCGCTTTGATTAACCCATCCTCGTCGTATTGAATTTCAGCAATTTTAACAGATCTTAAATGCGTAACACCTTTAGAGAGTGAAGAATCATGATAAAACAAATACCATTTACCCCTGAATTCACAAATTGAATGGTGAGATGTCCAGCCGACAACAGGGTTTAAAATTTTTCCTTTGTAAGTAAATGGGCCATAAGGATTATCACCAATTGCATAGCAAATAAAATGCGTGTCTCCAGTTGAATATGAAAAATAGTATTTGCCCTTGTACTTATGCATCCATGCAGCTTCAAAAAAACGTCTTTCGTTATCACCAGCTAATAATAATTTACCTTTTTCGTCAAGTATTTGTACCTCCCTTGGTTTTTCAGCAAATTCCAATAAATCATCTGACATTTTTGCTACAAAAGGTAAAAGAGCTGGTTCATCATCATTTGGAAGAAAAGCTACTGGGCTTGTAGGGTTATTGGGGTTAAAAATCCCATTTCTCCATCTTTGTAATTGGCCACCCCAGATACCTCCAAAGTACATATAATATTCTACATTATCGTCTTTATAAACTGCAGGGTCTATTGAAAAACTTCCTTCAATTGGTTTATCCATTGGAGTAAAAGGGCCCTCTGGATTTTCGCCGACTGCAACGCCAATTCTAAAAATACCTTTGTAATCTTTTGCTGGAAAATACAGGAAATATTTTCCATCCTTCTCATTAGCATCTGGTGCCCACATTTGTTTTTCAGCCCATTTCACATTATCTACGTGTAGTGCAATTCCATGATCTTTGACCTCGCTGTCTATGTCTTCCATTGAAAATACATGATAGTCTTCCATAGCAAAATGACTTCCTAAATCGTCGAATGCATCACCAGCATCTATATCGTGAGAAGGATAAATATAGAGCTTTCCGTTAAAGACATGTGCTGATGGGTCAGCAGTATAAAGATGAGTAATTATGTGAGGTGATATTGATCTTTTATTTAACTCTTCAAAATCAATATGGTCGATACTATTCTCTGGCATTGTATTCTCTAACTTTTTCTTTTTTTCAATAAATCTTGTTCAATCTTCTCCTCCATCTTTTTATCAATGACATAAAAGAAAAGCAAAGCAGCGGCAACTAAAAAAGGAATTGAGGGAAATATACTAACCAACATTTTAGTACCTAAAATTGCAGATTCGGTTTGTTCACCTACGCTATTTGGAACATAACCATATCTGCCTAATATAGATGCTACTAATGCACCCCCAATACTTAAGCCAAGCTTAAGGCCTACCATCATTGCTGAAAAAATTATTGCAGTAGCTCTTCTGTTGTTTTTCCATTCTGAATAATCTGCGACATCGGCAATCATCGCCCAAAGTAATGGTATTGTAATCCCGTAAAAGAACCCGTGAAATATTTGGGCACCAAAAATTAAATTAATGGAATCAGGTGAGAGAACATAAAAAACTAAAATGAATAAAGTTGATATAAATAAAAATATCCCAAAAACATTTCTTTTCCCATATTTGTCGGCCAACATTTTTGACAAACCAATTCCAATTATCATAAATATAATCCCACCAGCGTTAAACAACCCGAAACCAGCTGAGACAGGATCACTTCCAAAAAAATTTATCCCGATACTTGATAAAAAGTCTATTATGGGAGAAATAAAATCACTCAAAGAATTTTTTGAAACAAAGTTTTCAAAATAATAAACATATGCTCCCCCTTTCATAGCAAGGGTAGTGAATTGTAAAATGGTAACAGTTAGCATTATTATCCATGGAATATTTTTTACTAAATCCTTCATATCATCAAATATACTAGATGATTCTTCTGGCTTAGGAACAATTCTTTCCTTAGTGGTGATAAAAGTAATTAGTAATAGAATCGTTCCAATAACTGCCAGCCAAGTCATTGTAATTTCAATACCTGCAGCTTTATCTCCATTTCCAGCATATATAATAATTGGCAGCATGAATACCTGAACAAAGAATTGAGCAAACATAACAGCAACAAATCTATATGCTGAAATACTATTTCTCTCTTTCATATCCCCCGTGATGACACCACTTAATGCTGAATATGGAAGGTTGCTTCCAGCGTATAATAACAATAATAATGTGTAGGTGACTACTGCATAAATAACTTTACCACTGTAAGAAAAGTCTGGCGTGGTAAATGCTAGTACCGAAGTAACCCCCAGTGGTACTGCAGTCCATAATATCCAGGGTCTAAACTTTCCCCATTTACTATTTGTTCTATCAGCTAATGCTCCAACTATTGGATTGAATCCAATAGCAGCAGCTGTACCAACAAAAAAAATGATGGCGGTTGCATCGTCCGCATTTAAGCCATAAATATCAGTGTAGAAATATGCTAAATATGTGATTAAAGTTTGAAATACAAGATTAGCTGATAAGTCTCCAAGACTATATCCAATCTTTTCTTTAATCGAAAGTGGTTGTGTTATCATAGTTTATTTAATTGTTGAAGTGTCAATATTCAACAGCTCAAAATATGCAGGTTTCTTATTGTATTCTCTGTCAAATAATAAAGGGAAGTCAGTTCTACCTCTAATTGGATTTTCGTTTCTCCACGTATACTTATCCGTGGTACCCCAAAAAGTTACTCTACTAATTTTATCATGATGCTTTACAAATAACTCAAAAATCTCTTTATATCTCTTGGTTAATTTTTTTTGAATATTTTCAGGTATCCCAGATTGGTATGGATCCCATTTTTTATCTCCTACGAATTTTTTAAATTCTTCTCTAGCAATTCCCGCTAATTCATAGGGGTTAGGGATAACTGTTATATCTAATTCTGTAATCATTACATCAACTCCAGTTGCAGAAAGATCAATGATAGTTTTCTCTATTTCCTTAATACTTGGAAAGTGAAGGTCCCAATGGGCCTGAATGCCAACTGCATCTATTCTTATTCCTTTTTCCTTTAAAGAGTTAATTATCCTAATTGCACCTTGTCTTTTCTTTGGCTTATATAGATTGTAATCATTGTATGCAAGCTCAACATTTGGATCTGTATCATTTGCATATTGAAACGCTTTTTCTATGTAATTATCACCCATCATTTCAAGAAAAACAGTCTCTCTTAGCGATCCATCATCATTTAATGCTTCGTTAACCACATCCCACATATCAACTTTGCCTTTGAATCTTGTTACTAATTGATATATGTGGTTTTTAACATGTAAGTTAAATTTTGATTTGTCTTCTATTTTTGAAACATAATCAGGAACTTGATTATGCCACACCAAGGTGTGACCCAATAAATACATATCATTTTCTTTGGCAAAATCTGTAATTTTCTGAGCATTTGAAAATGTAAACTTTGAATAATCAGGGTGTGAGTGCATCCACTTCATTGAGTTTTCAGGTGTCACTGAGTTAAAGTCTTCATAAACAATTTTTAAAATGTTTTCATCTTTATCAATAATTTGATAATCCTCTTGATTTATAGTTGCTCCAATTAAAAAATAATCTGCAAATTTTTCTTTTAAACTTTCTTTTTCTTGCGAACAAGCAAAGAACGGTATAGAAACAAAGAGAAAAATAAATATCTTTTTCATATTGGTTTAAATTATTAAAAAAATGCCAGATAAAAATTTATCTGGCATTCTTTATTTATAGGCTTAATAAATTATCTAACAACTAGTTTAGATACTTTACTTTGTCCATCAACTGTAACTTTCAGCATATAGAAACCACTATTGAATGAACTCACATCAAGTGTGTTTCCATTAATAACAGTATCCATTACTTTTCTACCAGTTACAGTAAATACTTGAATTTCCTTAGATCCTTGTACCGGAGTTACAATAGTAACATAGTTACCATCAACTGGGTTAGGATAAATCATCATATCAAGTATTTCATTATTACTTGTAGATAATGTACCATCTATACAGATGTCATCGATGTTCCAATCAGCACCATAAGTACTATTATACTGGAATCCAATTACAACACTTTCAGCACTTGGTATACTAAATGTTCTCTGTACAAATACATCTTCAGCATCAGTACCGATTACATCATTTAATAATACCCATGTAGCAGTTGTTGGATCACCTGCATAATCAGTTGCGTACCATACGTTGTGTGCAGTAGCATCAGCTGACCAGTTTAGATATTCAAAGTAGGATACAGTTGCTGTTCCTTCAGTTAAACCTGATGTATCATATGATGGGGAAATTGCCCAGTCATCATATGCAGCAGTTGAAGGTAAGTAACCGTGACCTAATGCAGCAGCTGAATCTCCATTTGCTGGAGTATCAATTAGCCAATCAGAATCTAAACCTCCTAGGTCAACAAATGTCCATCCTTCAGTTCCATCCTCAAAGTCTTCACACAATGGGAATGTTACAGGGGCAGCACATTCTACAAATGGATATGGACATCCTGAATCACATGTTGTTTCTGAACCGTCAGTACAGTTAACTTCACCATACGTCCACGCTCCTTCAACTTTATATGCCCAAGAATCCATGTATTCCCATGCTTCACCAGTACCATCAACATCAACATCACCGAATACTTCGATAACACCTCCGCCAAAGTAAAGCTCGATAGCATCATCACCATTTTGTGAAATATCACTACTTGCTTGTAGTACTTGGTCAAAGCCAGTCATTCCATAAGCTTCCATGGCTTCCAGAGATCTAGCAACTAATATATGTTGACCAGCAGTAGCTGAACCTTCTGGGAAGATATATTCTTCACCATCGGTACCACCACCGTTGTTAGCAACACCTATTCCATAGTTAGACAGGTCAGCGATATCTTCAGTAACAAGTACATGAATCGCTTTTCCGTCAGAACCAGCACTAGGAACTGTAAAGTCAATGATACCTTGTAGAACCATCATACCATCTTCAGTAGCAGCACAACCTACACCATCACCAGAGCAATCTCCGAAGCAGTGTAATAAGTATGTATCGCCATCAAATTCAGGTAGCATTCTATCATTATAGTTGTTTACGTCAGCACATTCTTGGCCAGCTAAGTCTTCCTTAGCTCCCCAGTCACCACCGTCATTAGGTCCGTTTAAGAATATATAATTCGCTCCAACTTGATCTGTATTAACCTCAAGTGTAACCTCATATACTCCGTCTCCGTCGTCATCGGACATTGCGTGACCTTGTGCGTCTCCAAATGCACCACCACCTAAATACATACCACTATCACCAACGGTAATATTAGCTGTATCAACAGCAAATGTTACATTGTAAACTTGACCAGGTGTTTCGCCAGGACATAAGTTCCAGAATACTGTTTCTAATGTCATATCAGCACCAGCGACTGTAAATGCTCTGTTGGTATATGTACCATCAGTAACTGTACAACCTTCAACAGCTCCGATTGATCCAAATTCTTCCTGAACACTCCATCCGTTAATAGTGAACTTATATTCATAGTCACCATCTTCTAATGCAATTGTTACAGTCCAAATTCCGTCTCCATCATCGTCGTTCATTGGAGTACAGTCTCCACACCATCCAACAAAGTTACCGTTTAAGTAAACGATATCACTGTCAGCTAATCCTCCAGGATAGTTACTCATGTTTACATTGAATGTAACGTCATAAGTAGTTGATGGAGCAGGACATTCGCCTGTACCATTACCTGAACATTCTCCAAAGCAGTGTAATAATGTATAATCTTCTTCTCCTACTGGATCTAAGATTCTATCATCATAGTTGGCTGGATCAGCACAATCTTGACCATTTAAATTTTCTTTTGTTCCCCAGTCAGATGAACCGTTAGGGCTATTAAAGAATATGTAGTTTCCTGTAGTACCAGGTGCTAAAGCAATAGTAGTTACCCAAACACCATCACCATCATCATCTGATAATGCGTAAGCGTCAGAACCACCAAGAACTCCACCACCAACATAGATACCATTTGCACCTACTTCAATGTTCTCAGTATTTACACTGAATGTAACATTTGTTGTTGCTGCAGGACAAGTGACAGCAAAGTCAAGTGTAAATCCACTAACAGAACCGTCAGAATCAATTTCTACATAGATTGTACCATCAGTAGAAGTAATTGCCTGACCAGTATGATCACCAGAAGCACTATACAATACATTTCCAGCACCATCTGTCATGATTAAGTCATCATAATTATTTTCTGTTGAACCAGTTACCGTTACCGTTACTTCTCCACCAGGGTTTGAAGCACTAAATAATGTTCCAGACTCATTGTTACCGTAAGTATATGAGTAAGTTTCATCACAAGCTAAGACTGGGGGCATAATAGATTCAGTAGCAAATAAAATTTGCTGAATGTCAATAATACCTGCTGATGCGACTGGTCCATCCCCTGGATTTTCAACTAGTTGAAGCCACCAATTTGCTTGAGTGCCGTTCCAATTTGTTAAAGCAGTTAGGTCTAACTCGTATGTTTGAACAACACCATCATTTGCTACCATATCCCTAGTTGAATACTGGTTTCCACCACTGGGTGAAACAAGGGTTAGCTTATTCTTTGGTGAATTATTTATCAATGTTACTTGCGCATATTTATACGTATCAGCATCAACGCTGTAAAGGCCTGTTTGCTCCAACTTTGGATATGGGCTCTGAGCAGCTATATCTAAATGTAGTTCGCCAGCTACTGGCTGTGTAAGTGTAATACCATTAACTCCAGAAAAACCTTCGCTATCGGAAGTATCATCAAATGTATAGTCAACTCTTGGAGTAGCAGGAATTGATTCTACAATTTCAATATGATCTATCAAAATATCTCCTGCAAAAGTCTGATTGTTGACTCCATTACCTTTTTTAAACCTAAAAATTATTTCACTAATTGTTCCGGTCCAATTTGAGTTTGCACCCACATTTATATAATGAGTTACAAAATCTTCGTCATTAGCAGTAAGCGTTTCAAAATTTACATAACATCCACAACCACCACCTGGTGTACCAATGATTGCCTGCATTTTGTTGTTGGCAGTTTCATTTTTCATCGTGATTGCAATAAAACCACCTAAAGACGTGTCAATTCCTGCGTCTAAATTTCTGAAATTTGAGTTTGCAGACTCAGCATCTCCATCTCCATCAGCATCAGTCAAGGTAAAAGTAACATAAGAGTCGCCCACTAATAATGATGCATAATTTTGTGCAACAAAGCCATGATCAGTTCCGTTAAAATCCCAAGGTGGGCTATCTTGGGCAAATAAGCTTAAATTGAAAAACATCAATAAAGCTACAATGATTGAGTAAAGTTTATTCATAATTAATTTGTTTTTATAATTAATAATTTAATAATTTATTTTGATATTGATACGTCGTCTAAGAAAAATTCTGTTCCCTCAGTCATATACCAAAATCTTATTGCTTGATTTGAGCTATTAGATTTTAAGTTAAAAGTATGTGAATATTTGGTCCAATCTTCCGAGAGAATAAAATCCTTTCCCTGATAACTTCCTTGAACATCAGATTGAATCACTAATTTCATTTTTCCTCCTCCATCTTTGTTCTTGGCATGAAAAGAAATTGTGACGGCATCTCCTTCTTTTCCTTTAAACTTTTGATTGTATTGGGAACTTAAGTGATAACCCTTTTCGCCCATCGTATGAGTTTGTACTTTAAGGGCCTTTTGACTGCCCGGATTTGTATCGAAATCCTCCACAGAAAATGTAGCATCAGCTCCTTTGCGCGTAACGTCATTCCACCACCAAAACTTACCATCAGGACTAACCCTCTCCAAATCTGAATTCTTTAATTCTAAAGATTTTTGAGAAAATGAAAAAGTGTAAAAGAAGACTATAAAAAGTGTTAAAATAAATTTAATAGTAAGTTTCATAACTGATTGTTTTGTTTATATAATATTATTGTTTTATTAATCTAAAGATTTTTGATTGTCCCGTATTTATATCCTCAAGCTTTAAAAAATATAAGCCTTTTTCAAAACCTGATGTGTCAATAGAAAGCGAATTACTTTCAAAATTATTTATAATATTTATTTCATAATTTTTACCCAATATATCGAACACGGATATTTTTGAATTCGAATAAACATTTTGAATGTTAAGTATGTCTTTGACAGGATTCGGATACACAAACATGTTTTCAACATTATTTTCTGAAATAGAAAGTGGGTCAAAAACAGTTACCTCAACTTGAGTGCTCACAGAATTTCCTGAATCATCAGAGGCTGTAAAAGTGACAAAATAAACTCCAATTATTGATGTGTCAACATTATGAGAAACCTCATAACTTATGTCACTATCACAATTGTCATTTACTGTTGGAAGATCAATATCATCTATATCAAAAGTTGAATTTATTTCATATTCATAACTACATCCTGACCCACCACAATCTGAAAATTCAATTACCGGTGGTATTGTGTCGTTTGAACATTCATTGGTGCTAAACTCATATGCTCCGATATCAACTATATCACCAGAATTTTCAAAATCAACCGCTGCAGAGCCTTCGGTAACTAGTGAAAAATCATCAATGTAATAGCTGGCACCAACACCACCTTGTACAGGTGGTCCTTTCACATACAAAAAGAAATTATTTGAAATATTATGTGTAAAATCTGCAGTTAATAAAGTCCATTCTTGATCAGAGACCTCAATAGCATCAGTTAGATTATAATAATCATTTTGATCAGTATCCTTTATTGTTAACTGAGATGTACCAGTCTCACCATCAGCTAATTTAACCCAAATATAAAATGTATATGTATCACCTTGATCAAGTAGATTGTTTAATACGATTCTTGGGCTATGCCAATTTGCTGTCCTATCCATTGTAAATAAGCTTCTATCACCCGATAATGATTGCTCGGATGATGTTTCAATTGTAGAGCCAAATGCTGTCCATCCGCCAGTTGCATTTTCAAAACTTGTTGACGCAATAGCACTTGCTGAAACTGGTCTTGGATTTCCTTCAATATCATGAGTAGGGCTATAACTAGGGTTTCCTGCATTTATTGCTGGAGAACCTTCAGTAAGTGAAAAATTAGTTCCTTCGAAAGTAAGTGGACCATCCACAGTCTCAGGTGCTGAAGTAAACATAGGATCAACATTGATAAGATTATTACTTTCAGTAGCCGGCCATGCATAGGTCCCATTAACAATTATGTTATCAGTTGCGACCCTAGTTCCATAAACATTATTTAATTGAAGAGCTGAAAACTCATTATCTCGAGTCATAATAATATTATTTACAACGGTAGCATTTAGAACGTGGTTGGCTTTTATACCACCTACTTTTTGTCCTCTGTGTGCTGGATTACCTTCAGCTTCCGATATGTCCTGAATGATTTCATGGACCCCATTATAGTAAAGTGTATTATTTTGATAAATTGCAGAGGCTGAGTGCGAATGGTCAAAATTAATTCCATTTTTACCATTATTTAAACACAAATTATTTTCGAATAAAAAAGTTCCAGCATATTCAGGGTCGCTTCTTGTAACATAAATGCCTTGGCCGTCCCATATAGATTGAAAATTTGCTGTTCCATAATTTGGATTATTATTTCCTGAATTATCTGGGAGTTGTGTCACATAAAATCGAATTCTATTCCAATTATTATAAACAATATTTCCACGAATTATCATTTTAATATCGTTACTATTATCACCAGAAACCGCAATGGATTCAGCTAGTACAATGGCGCTTGATGCCGAAGAAGTCCACCAGTTTGAATTATAAACTATATTGTTTTCTATTAATATGTGATCACTGTCATTAAATCTAATTGCAGAGCCACACGTATCGTGTACAATATTATTTCTTATTATAATATTGTGATGAGCTCCGTAGCCTCCCCATATTCCTTTTCCTCCAAAATAAGAATGGTTATAATTTGTAGAATCATCTTCGTCTTCAGCCATTTCAATTTTATAATTTCTATCCGCCTCAGCCATTTCATAATTAATATCTTGTGCAGGACCCTCAACTTCAAAGCCCTCGATAATTATATAATTCATGTTATTTGAAATAACTATACCACCTCTTCCATCAAATTGAATTTTGGGTGTTTGTCCTGGGTAATTTCTTAATGTAATATATGCGCCTTCACTACCTGATTTATTGACAGTAACTACGTGTGGATTATCCATGTTTGTATTAGTTGAAGGATCCACAGTGCCATAATTTTCATTTTGGTAAATACCATCCATAACATAAACTGTTCCTCCGGCACTAACCATAGCAATCCCTTTATTTATTGTTTTAAAGGGTGCTTCAAGGGTGCCTGAATAATTATCTGAACCGTTTGAATCTGAAACATAAAAATCCTGTGCAATTATAAGCTGATTGCTTGTAAACATTAATATAAAAAATACACACAATACTTTATAAGATTTTGAAATCATCATAGTTAATTTGATTGATTTTGAAACGGATCCTTATTTACATAAGTTCTCATCTTTTCTAATTTAATACTATATTTTTTAACAAGCTCTTTATTTTCAGGGAGTTTTGAAATATCAATATTTTGCTTTTTATCGTTTTGCATATCATAAAGCATATTACCTAAATATTTTTCTCCTAATACAAATTCAGTGTAAGAATAGTTTTTATCTATCACTGCTTCGCCTTGCTTATATCTTGTGTAAACCTCATCTTTTAAAATAATTTTTGGATTTTCAAGAACGGGAGTTAAGCTTTGTCCTTGTATATAATTCGGAGGAGTTATCCCGGTAAGCTCACAAATTGTGGGGTATATGTCAACTAACTCCGTGAAAGAATCTGAATTATCCTTTGCACTATATTTTGGAGAAGATATAATTAACGGGGTTTGGACTGCTTCGTAAAAAGTACTATGCTTACACCAAAAGCCATGTTCACCTAAAAAGTATCCGTGATCACTCCACAAAATTATTGTTGTATTATCTCTTAATCCAGCCTCTTCTAATCCTTGGATTAATTTTCCAATCATTGCATCCATATAGGAAACACTCGCATAATAACCATGAACAAGGTCCCGTGATAATTTCTCATCCAGTAATCCTTCGGCAGGAATTCCAAGGTAATTTTTTCTAAGTTCCGCTGAATTATGTTGTGCTTCAATTGCTATGTCTGGTGAATTCAGAGGTTGATATGTGTTTTCTGCTAATTTGATTTTATCATGGTCATACATATCCCAATATTTTTTAGGCTGTATGAAAGGTAGGTGAGGAGATACATATCCGATTGCCATAAAAAAAGGTTTTCCATTGTTGCTAAATTCCTTAAACTTTTCAATTGCCCTAAGTGTAATTTTTCCATCATTATATGCAAAGTCATCTACATCAGGATATTCGACAATTGGATTTTTCTTACCATACTCACCCGTTTCAGCATTATCTCGTAATCTTATAGATTCTGGATCTTGAAAATCAGCTTGAGCTGCACCATTATCTTTTTCTGTCCAATACTCTGCAAAATCATCATTGTGATGGTAAATCTTTCCATATGAAATAGTCTCATATCCGTTTTCTTTAAAAATCTGATTAAGCGGAATTGCATTTGGGGCGTCAACTGACGCTCGAGTTGAAAAATCATTAAATCTCTTCTCGCTTGGTCTAACACCAGTCATAATACTTGCTCTACTTGCACCACATACTGCAATATTTGTAAAAGCATTATTAAATTGTACGCCCTCAGAAGCCAACTTATCCATGTAAGGAGTAATCATTTTCTCATTTTCATAATTATAAGAATTCATAGTTGGCCTTAGATCATCAATTGAAATAAAAAGTATGTTATGCTTTTTTTGAACATGATTATTACATGATATTAGAAATACTCCTAGGATGATTACAAATATTTTTTTCATTATAAATTTAGTTTGATGTTATTTCTGATGCTTTATATCCTAGTCTAATTGCTCTCGCAACAATTTTTTGTTTGTCCCCAAGCAATATTGGCTTGTGATATAAACTCCAGCTATTTGTTCCTATTTGGTCTTCAATTTGGTAGCCTATTGAGGCTCCATTTGTAATTGAGGTTAGTTCATATAAACCATCATCTCTCATTTGAAACTCAACACTTTCTGTTTTTGGCTGAATTAGATTTGGCCAAAATGATTCTACTATTTTATTCTCAGGAATGAATCCCTGATCATTAATTTCATTTTGCCAATCTTGTAAAGCATCTCTAAAATTGTTTATCCTACCAACATATTTTGGATCATCAATAATATTGTTAACCTCATACGGATCAGTTTCAAGATCATAAAACTCCTCAAAAGGTTTTGTTTTCATAAATATATATTTTGCATCTCCTTCTAACATGTCTAAACTATCCATTTTAATAAGTTTTGAATTCATAGTAATTCTTTCTCTGTATTTATTTCGGTAGATAAGAGGTAGTTCAGGCATAAAGTTTTTGATGTAAACATACCTTCCATCCAAAACCGATCGTTGCATATCTGTGCTTTCGTCAAATCTATCGGCAGTACCAAATGCATATTTCCTTGGACTTTCTTCATATTTACCAGCTATTGCCTTACCATCATAATGTTTTGGAGGCTCAATATTTAAAAGAGATAAAACCGTAGGGCCTAAATCCATTAGAGATACAATTCTATCATCAACTTTTCCAGCATCTATTTTATTTGGGTATCTAATTATTAAGGGAATATTTAATCCACTATTTCCAACAGCTCTTTTTTGTCTAAGTAGGTTTCCCCCGTGATCGCTCCAAAACATAATAATTGTATTTTCTAATAATCCATCTTCCTTTAGCTGACTAATTATCTCGCCTACTTTTTCATCCATAGCTTCAATATTGGAGTACTTTCTAGCAATATCGTTTCTAACTTGTGGAATGTCTGGAAAATATGACGGAATTTCCACATCATTAGGGTTAACAGTTAGTGGTTTATTGCTCCTTTCCCAAATTCTAGATTCGTGAGTTAACAATGTATTCCAAACATAAAAGAATGGTTTGTCTTTTGGCGCATCCCGAAAACTTACGGTTGATGATACTTCATCCCATGCTGTAAACGGGGCATTAAATTGATAATCACATTTAAAATTATTTGCACAATAATATCCATTAGCTCTTAAAATCTCAGTAAATGGTTTAACGTAGGGTGGCGGAACTACCTCATACTCTGGAATATTTTTCCCAGCCTTATCAATTACACCAATATCTTTTCTGTAAGTAAGCTGCTCAGGAGTTTTATAATTATGATAATCTCCCGTTCTCATATTGTGTGCTCCAAGTCTAGCAGAATACATTCCTGTTATAATTGAAAATCTACTTGGGGCACAGACTCCAGCAGTTGAATATGCATTAGTATATCTAACTCCTTCTGATGCAAGCTTATCAAGGTTTGGTGTTTTAACTACGTCATTCCCATAAGATCCTAATATAGGCCCCATATCCTCACAACTTATCCATACAACATTAACTGGTTTTTGAGTTGTTCTTATATTTTCAGAGGACGAAAAAAACAGAGGAATAATTAGTAATATAAGTTTTGACTTAAGCATATTAATAGTGGAGTTTAATATAGTCTTCATTTTTTAGTTTACCGGTCAAACTTTGAGGTACCCTATTCCATTTTGAATTTTTATCTAAAGGATGAAGGGTCGGTTTTAATATTGAGATTGGATCTTCCAACAGAAAATCTTCTTGACTTTTCATCCAGTTTTCTAAAGCGATTGATAATCTGTTTCTTATTTTTTTATATTTATTATCCTTTATCAAATTTACTTTTTGATATGGGTCTTTTTCTAAGTCGTATAATTCTTCGTAAGGAATATTTGGAAAAGATTCTGCTCCGATTTTGGCAAATTCGTTTATAATTGGATTGTCACCCAAATTTGAATTGACAACCTCAATGGAATTAAAATTTCTTATTAGCTTAAACCTTGAGTCTCTTACCATTCTAGAAGGGAAAATTTTACATTCCCTAATATTTTGTCTAGTAGCTACCCCGTATATATATTCATTAATTTGCTTATTATCACCTTTTAATGACACAACAAAGCTTTTCCCGTCAAGTTCTCTAGGAATTTTGGTTTTTGATACTTCCAAAATAGTAGGTAAAACATCTACAAGAGTCAACAATGTTTGAGAGGTTGTGTTGGGCATAATTTTTCCAGGCCATCTGACAACAAACGGAAGACGAAGTCCTTGTTCTTTTAAACTCCACTTACCACTGAGACCATGGTCTGAAGCATAAATAAACATAGAGCTTTCTCTATGACCATGCTTATCAACCATTTCTAAAACTTTTCCAAGCTGATCATTATCGTCTTGAATATTTTGGTAATACCCTGGCTTGTGATTACCAACATAATTTGGATCATATGGCAATTTAAAAATATCAGCTTTACCATAATTGTCAGTTTTAGGAAACGGACCATGAGGATAATCTGAAGCAATAATTAAGCAAAATGGTTTATTGACATTTTTTAAATAATCGTCAATTTTTTCTAGTGGTAAATATCTGTTATTAACTTTTGGAAAATAGTGTGTCCAATCAAACACTTTGTTTGGTTTGACATGGCTCTTACCCGCTAAAACCACTTCATATCCTGATTCCTTTAATAACGATGTAATACTTTTTATATTTGGCTTTACACCAATATGATTTGCCATGCAACCGTTTTTTACCGGATACATTCCAGTAAAAATTTGCGATCTACTAGGAGCACATATGGCCTGACCAGAATAAAAATTTGTAAATTTTATCCCTTGATTTGCTAGAAGATCAACATTACTAGTTTCAACTTTTGGGTTGCCATAAACTCCGTAATCTAAAAGATCCTGATCATCTGAAAGATAAAATATTATATTGGTAGGCTTTGATTCTTGTTGAGCATAAAAACTATTAAAAAACAATAAAAATATTAGCACAAAATAATATGTGGAACCGTTTATTTTCATTGTTTGATTATCTTTTTAGTTACTGTCCTTTTATCCCTTGTAGAGTTTACCTTTAGTAAGTAAGTTCCTTTTTGAAATTTAGACATATCAAGTAAAACTTCTTTATTATTACTAAACCTATCGATTAATTTTCGACCTTGTAAATTAAAAATCTTAACATTATAATTCGAATAATCAGGTAGAATCAAATTGAGTTGATCTTCTGCTGGATTAGGGAATAACTCAACTTGAAAATCATTATTATTTATAAAATTAAACTCACTGTTAGAAAGAGATTCATCAATATCAAAAACTAGTGAAGTTAAAGATAATTCGGGCAGAGTTGTTGTAAAATATCTGTTATAATAATCTATTTCATATGTCCCCAAGGATGAAAACTCCTGAGAGTCATTATTAGTGGTTAAAAAGGTTTCAACTGATATTGCACCAAGCGGAATATCTATTGATAAGTCTTTTTCATTTCCCTCATTAAATATTTGAACTATTACCTTAGATTCATCATCTGAAATAAATCCAGCAACAAAAACTCCATTTTCATCGCTTGAAGCAGAACTAATCAGGCTATAATCTTTCTTGACTAAGTTTGTAAAATGCTTGAATGAATGATATCTTTTTGGTAAAATTATTTCACCTATTGGAGTCCATGCAACTAAGCTAGAATAACCATTGTTATCGGCTTCCTCATAAAATAAATGTAGCATGTAAGCAGTAACTCCACCTTCGTTAAATCCTCTTATTATCCACTTAATATAATTTGCGGCATCTGTCATTGATTGATCTGTACTATTGAGATTTGCAGATTCCGTTACCCATACTGGTTTACCATTAGCCGCTACTTTTAATGCATTCCAATTAGCATTATGATTGGGGTCAGCATAAGTATGAGTAGCTACAATATCCACAGCTTCCTCAACAGCTGAATTTTCAAACATTGTATTAATATAATTGGTAGCAGAAGTTCCGGAATTTTGAGATTCAACTCTAAAACATTCAGGTGAAACTATATCGATATAATTTAAACCAGAGTTTGACAATCTAGAGTTAAGATTTATTAATATACTTGATAATTCTGAAGGAGTTGTATTCATAGATTCATATGAAACTTCGTAGTCAGGTTCATTTGTAGGAGAAATTGCCGTTACTTCAATTCCATATCGTGATTCCATACCGTTTAAAAAAGCAACTAGGAACTCACTAAATTCTGATTCTCCTCCACTAATCAGAGTGCCTCCACCATTATGTTGACCGTTTGTTTTAAGCCAAGCTGGGGCGCTGTTACAGTTACCAATAATGTGATCAAATCCGTTGATACTTTGGCTAAAAGCATTTTGTAAGGCTTCACCAACATATCTTGTTCTCCAAATAGTTGGATCACTATCATATCTTGTCCAATCAAGTTGTGATTCGTCTAAGCTGTACGGATCATCATTATCATTTTCAGGCTCTAAATCATGATAAACAAAAAACCTAATCATATTAACCTCAAGGTCATTAAAACAATATTGTTCAATTTGTTCTCTAAACGAGTCGTTTAATACATAGAGCTGCTCTGTTCTTCTTTTAATTCCTGCTCCAAAACCATCAACTGTTTGATGTTTTTCTTCAGGTTGAAAGGTTATTCTATCGCCTGGGGAAATACTCACTTCATCCAATAAGTAAGTTACGTCAGATTGCATGTACCAAAACCTCACCCTATTGTTATCACTAGAATGTTCAACAGTAAAAGTATGAGAATATCTTTGCCATTCATTAGTTATCCAAATATTTTGTCCCTGATAACTACCAGAAACATCAGATTGAAAAACAAGTTTCACTTGCCTTGAGTCTGCTCCCTCAACCTTAGCAAAGAAAGTCACTGTATATTTTTGACCGGCAATAACTTGAAAAGGATATTCACTTTTTGAACTAACATGCCATCCGTTTGCCCCCAATGAATGCACTTCACATTTTAGAGCTTTTGTGCTACCCGCAACCAAATCATTTGTTTCAATTGAGTATGTTGCCTCTCCTCCCTCATTGGCTTGATGGCTCCAATATTGAAATTCATTATTTTCAATATCTTCTAGAAAACCATTGGCAAGAGGTAATTGATTTTGCGAAATTAAGGGGCACAAAACCAAAGTCATTAAAGCTGTTATTATTAAACTTCTCAATTTTCAAAAAAAATGCTACCACTAATATCACAATTAATGGCAGCATATATTAATTTAAATTTTTAGTCAATTAAATCGTTAGTGTTGATTTCAATTAACGGAATTGGCAATGACATTACTTGAGACTCGTCGGTACTTAAAGTAAGATCTACAGCAGGATTATGAATAGGGTTATTATTGTGAAATAAAATTGTCTTATTTAAAAAATAATCAAATCCTCTCCTTCTGTTGTTATGCGCATCCTCTCCTTCACCTAACACTTCAAATCTATACTCATACATAATTGCATCTCTAAATTCTGCTTGAGTTCCAAAATAGTCTGCTTGGGGACTCATCCCAACTCTACTTAATAGTTCAGTTATAAATCCTAATTGTTGACCATTGTCTAATTCATTTGATATTTCGGCAAGCATGATTAGTAATTCGCCATATCTGTAAATGATTACATTCTGATCTCCGTATTGATTACTATGCTGAGTATCTTTCTCTGTGAATTTGAAAAAAAATGGGTGTGCCTTGGAAAAGTTTGGTCTATTAGGGTTAGAGGGATAAACAGTAACTAAATTTCCATTATCCGCTCTATTATAACTATGTAAGTAGGTTCCCTCCAGCCTTGGGTCATTTGGATAGGTCGATATATGATGATTATAAACATCTGCATTAGCCCTTAACCATCCAAAATGTTGTCCTAGTTTATATTTCCATGGGGTAAAATTTCTTCCCATTTGTGAGTTTGCAGCATCTTGGCTTATTTGTAATTCCCAAATAGATTCAGATGAGTTTTCATTAGTATCAGTGAATAAACTGCTGTAATCAGCAACTAAACTGTATTGACCATAAGCCTGCATAGCTTGATCGTAAGCTAATTGCCAGTAATCCATTTCACTTAATCCGTCAGCTCTTAAAACTGGATTAGTAGCAAGAGTCATATATACCTTAGCTAGCAACATATTAGCAGCATACTGCCTAGGATATCCAGTTCCAAAATTGCCATTCATAAGAGAGGCTGCCATTTCGGCATCAGTAATTATTTGTGCATAAATATCCTTTGAAGGTGAAGTTGCTAAATGCAAGTTTTCATTATTTGGTAATGATAGCCAAAGAGGTACATCACCCCATAATCTAGTTAAAGAAAAGTATGACCATGCTCTAACAAAGTATGCTTGACCGGCAATATCGTTAAACCCTGATTCATCAGATGATGATGGCTCCAAGACTGTTGAAACATTTTCTATAGCACCGTTACACCTGGCAATAACTCTGTATAATCCTCCCCACATATTCTCGGAATCTATATCATAGGTTGGTTTTAAAGAGAATAAGTTTGCATTGTTTACATTATTAACGTTGTTACCGCCGTTTTTACCTGTAACAAATAATCCCGAATAACCTGCAAGAGCAAAAAGTCTTTGTTCCTGAGCTCCATAGCTAGTTAATCCCTGATAAATTCCATCTAATGCACCTTTTGCAACATTAATATCAGTATAAACTGCTTGAGAATCTAAAAATATTGGGTCTTCATCAAGGTCACATGACATTGACAATAACCCAATTATAGTTAATAATATTATTTTAAAATTTTTCATAATTAAAGAATTTAGTTTTTTTAATTGTTTAAAATCCAACATTTAATCCCAAGATAAATGTTCTAGCATTTGCTCTTCCGTTCCAGTCAACCCCATTGATTAAACCATTGTATAAAAAGCTTGATATTTCAGGATCATATCCCGAATAATCAGTCCATGTAAGTAAGTTTTGTCCTGCTATAAATAATTTTAAATTACTTATTGAATCGTTGTTGTTTACATCAAAGTCATAGCTAACTGTAAGATTACTTAATCTTAAGTAACTTCCATCTTCTATAATTCTATCAGTCATTGCAGGTTGACCATTAGTCGTGTATCCAATTCTAGGATAGGTGTTTGTTTGAGCGTCAGGTCTCCATGCATTATAGTATGCGTCGGGTACAATATTTAAATATGTTAGTCCTTCTGCATTTTCTAATTGAAGCAAGTTTCCATTTGCAATATCATTTCCATAAACGCCATTAAATAAAATGCTAGCCGATAGTCTTTTATAGTTTATATTGAAATTAAATCCATATATAAAATCAGGGTTTGGGTTTCCAATAAAGGTTCTGTCATTTAAATCAATAATACCATCTCCATTTTGATCAACTATTTTTACATCACCCGGGGCAGCATCAATACCAAAAATATTAGGAAGTACATCACCCGTTTGATATATTCCATCAGTTTCTAAACCATAAAATAAACTTGTTTCTTCCCCTTCGACAAAAACGTTTGCCGGGTATTTAAATATGTTTCCTCTTGAAACCTGTGCGCCAAAATAAAACCTTCTTTCTTCCACAACACCGTCTATATAAAATTCGTCTAATGGCTGTGCTGCTAAATTTGTAATTTTAGTTTTATTAAAACCAATATTACCTCCAAAAGTTAAATTGAAATCATTGCTAGATACAAGCTCAGTATCCAGGGAAATCTCCAGACCTTTATTTGAAATTTCACCTCTATTTACAAGAATATTTGAAAAACCAGAGGATGTTGGAATATTTACATTTTGCAATAAGTCTTTTGTTGTTTTATCGTAAATGTCAATTGTACCACTTATCTTTCCGTTAGTTGTTGTAAAGTCAGCTCCAACATTTAACTGTTCCGTAGTTTCCCAAGTCAGATCAGGATTTGCGACATTTTGTAAGGCAATAGGAACATTTGTGCCCCCGTCTGGATTTCCATACAAATTTGGTGAAACTCCATAATTAGACAACGTACCATAAGATCCAATTCCGTGATTACCAATTTGACCCCAACCAGCTCTTAACTTAAGCTCGTCAAATATTTTTAAATCATTATTCTGATGTACATTCCATGCTAATGCAAAGGAGGGAAAAAATCCATAACGATTATTTTGAGCAAACTTTGAAACCCCATCTCGTCTAAAAGTCGCAGTCAAAATATATGTATTATCATAAGTATAATTAAGCCTACCTAATAATGAAAAGATTTGCTGATCACCTTTAATATAAGTAAGCGGTCTAGTAATAACTTGTCCAAACGCTGGATTTTGTGTTGTAAACTGAGTAGTTACAAAATCTTCAACGGCATAGATATTATTTGAGACTTTTCTAACATCATATGTTATACCAAGAACACTATTAATTCTATGCTTACGCTTTAATGTTCTGTTAAATCTTAAAAAATTATTTACTTGAAAAGAAGAGTTGTTAAGACCAGTAATTTGTAGTGCTCCATTTGCATTATTACCTAGCCAGGTTGTTGTTCCAAAAAATCTTCTTCTTTCTTTGCTTCTAATATTTCCACCAACCTTAACCTGATATCTGAGGCCTTGAACAGGTAATTTATATGTAAGACCAATGTTACCGATGTATCTACTTTCTTTTGAAATATCCTCAAAATCATTTATCCAGGAATAAGGATTTGAAAGGTCTAAATCTTCACCAAAATCCTCAAACTCTTCAGTAATAATAGGTCTGAAAGAAATAAGGTTTTTAATAAAACTTTGATTTGAGCCTCCAATTAAGTCACCACTTTCAGCAAAGTTTGTTGAACTTATGTATCCACTCATTCTTGCCTCAAGTATAAGCTTATCATTAAGGTCCTGATTAAAATTCATTCTTAAATCGCCGCTTTTAAATGATGAGGTTGGAACTACACCAGCTTGATCATCAAATCCAGCAGAAATGTAATAATTTCCATTATCAGTTCCGCCTGAAACAGAGCCTCCAACTTTTCTACTAATTCCACTTGTATATATTTCATCTTGCCAATGATATGAACGAGCTGGTGTTGCCGAAATAGTACCGTCAGACTCAACACCATATATTGCATAATCATCATCAATAAAATATCTTGGGTTTAATCCATTACTTGCTTGTACCTCATTAACATAAGCAGCAAAACCATAAGGATCTAAAACATCGTATTTTTTTGAAATAACCCTAACAGAAGTATTACTAAACGCTTCAATATTAACCTTGCCACTCTTTCCTTTTTTTGTTGTAATAACAACTACTCCATTAGCACCTCTAGATCCATAAATAGCAGTAGCCGATGCATCTTTCAGAACTTGTATACTTTCAATGTCTCTTGGGTTGATTCCATTGAGACCGTTTTGACTTTCTTGACCAGAATTACCAACCCCAGCTGGTAAAACATCTTCACCTGCTGAAGAAATAATTACACCATCAACAACATAAAGAGGCTCATTGTTTCCTCTTAAGCTATTTGTACCTCTGATTTTTACGCTGATTCCAGCCCCTGGAGTTCCTCCATTTTGAATTACCTGTACTCCTGCAGCTCTACCCTGTAATAACTGATCAATAGAGTTTGATTGATTGGCAACTTCTTCATCAACTTCAACCTGTGATAGTGAACCTGTTAAATCCTTTTTTAATACTGAACCATAACCAACAACAACTACTTCTTCAAGTTGTTCAAGATCTGGTATCATCATAATGGAAATATTATCTGATGATGAAACATCAACCTCCTGTGTTGTGTAGCCTAAATAAGAGAATATTAAAACCCTAGGTTTGTCGGTAGGAATTGTAATAGAAAAATTCCCGTCAAAGTCTGTCAAGGCTCCGAGGTTTGAATTCTGAACTGTAATGTTAACTCCCACAAGAGGAAGGCTATTTTCGTCATTAACAGTTCCCGAAATCGTTTTAGTTTGTGAGAAAACTAAAATTGGGAAAAGAAGAAATACTATTAGTAATTTTTTCATGATTAGTTTGTTTCAGTTATTAAATTTATAGCCTAAATATAACACTAAAGGTTATTTTAGAAAAGATATTTACAAATAATAGCCTTAATTTTTGATTTTTTATTGTCTTAACAGCTCAAATTCTGAGATATTAATAATTTTTTAAAGCATATTTTTTCAATTTAGTACAATTCATTCATAAAAAACTCCTTCATAAACATAGTATTTTTTTTTATATTCGAGTGATAAAAAAATAATCTTATGAGTAACTTTTGGAATCCATACAATTATCGTAGGCTTTTTAATCTAGCTGTTTTTTTAATTGTTCTTGGTGGAGTTCTTTCTATTATAGAATTACTTACTGAAAATAGTAGCTCAATACTTTTATCTGGTGTTGTTTTGATAATACTGATAAATATTTTTAAATCAAAGTTTCACTAACACTCCTATTTTCTAAGTGTTGTAAGATTTGCAAAGTCTGTGGTAACATAGGCGTCAGGATTTACCGACTTTATTATTCCAAGTACATTGCTCAATTTTTTTCTAGGAACAATGCACCAAGAAATGATAACAACCCCATCTCTTCCCTTTGCTTTAATGTCAGTGACCATAAAACCTTTATCTCTAAGTGGCTTACTAATATTTGCTGATTTAGCAGGTGTAAAAACTCTAACAACAGCGCTTCCAAGACCAATAAATTTTTCTAATTGAATTCCAAGTAAAGTTCCAGCTGCAAAGCCAAAAGCATAAGCCGCTATCAAAAAAGCATCATTTATGTCCTTGATCACTTGAGAAACGGCAAGAATCCAAATTGCTGATTCAACCAACCCAATGAATGCTCCAATCACTGGATTTTTTGTTACTACCAGAGCCCTTACCGTTGTTAGTGATTGATCTATAAGCCTCAAAACAAAAATTAAAAGCGCAGATAAAAATAGAGTCATAATTATGTCATAACAAATATTAGTATTATCTAAAATTAGATGATTTTATAAAGCTTTTAATTTTAAATTTGTTTTTTTATTCACTTAGTTATGATAAGAAAAGGAGGTCTTTCCGACATAAATTCTATTCTAAATATTACAAAATCATGTGCACTGTACATGATTCAAAATGAGATCTATCAGTGGAATGAACATTATCCAGACAGAGGCTCTTTTATTAGTGACGCAGAAAATCAAGAATTATATGTTTATGTCAAAAAAAGTAAGGTGATTGCATGTATTTCTCTTTGCATTCATATGGATAAAGTTTATTTACCTGTTAAATGGAAAACTAAAAATAATAATAATTTATATATTCATAGATTGGCAGTTCATCCTGATTTTCAAAAAAAGGGTATTGGAAAAATCTTGATGGATTTCGCTGAAAAATATGCCACAGAAAAAAAATTTGTTTCTGTTAGATTAGATACATTTTCAGTGAATAAAAGAAACCTTAAATTTTATGAATCAAGAGGTTATGAGCGGTTGGAAGGAATCTATTTTCCAAAACAAAGCGAGTTTCCTTTTTATTGTTATGAACTAATCCTTTGACAAAGTCTGTAAAAATTTCCGACATTCAAAAACTGGCAATACCTGCTTTAATTTCTGGAATTGCAGAGCCCATCTTATCAATAACCGATACAATTATTGTTGGAAATATGGATGAAAATGCAACTATTTCGCTTGGGGCAGTTGGTATTGTAGGTAGTTTTATTTCCATGTTAATTTGGGTGTTTGGTCAAACAAGAAGTGTAATTGCATCAATTATTGCTCAAGCACTTGGTCAGAAGAAATTAGAGGAAGTCAAAGATCTTCCAGCTCAAGGAATTTTGATTATTATATTCAGTAGCTTTTTGATTATATTGATAACGTACTTCAACTCAGAGAATCTATTTAAATTTTATAATGCAAGCGGTAATCTTCTAAAATTTTGTGTTGAATATTTTAATATTAGGGTTTGGGGGCTGCCCTTTACTTTACTTACCATAGGTATCTTTGGGATATTTCGAGGATTGCAAAACACATACTACCCAATGAAAATTGCTATCGTTGGGACTATATTAAATATTCTGCTAGATTTAATCTTAGTTTATGGAGTTGAGGGCTTTATTGATCCAATGTTCATTCAAGGAGCTGCTTATGCTAGCTTGGTTGCGCAAATATCTATGGCACTTCTTGCCGTTATATTACTGTACAAAAAAACCAATATTAAGCTTACTGTAAAATTTCCTTTTAATCCCAAGATTGGATCTTTTATGCAAATGTTTGGAAATTTAGTTATTAGAACTGCTTCACTTAATGTGACATTATATTTCTGTAATGCCTTTGCTACAAAGTATGGAGATGAGTTTATCGCTGCTTATACTATAGCAATTAATCTTTGGTTTCTTGTCGCATTCATTATTGATGGATATTCAAGTGCTGGGACAATACTTTCCGGAAAGCTGTATGGTGAAAAATCATATGTCGTGCTGATGAAATTAGGAAATGATTTGACAAAAATAGGAGTCAAAATTGGTATTATTATGTGTATTATTGGTTTTATTTTTTATTATACTCTAGGAAGAATATTTAATAATGATCCTGTTGTCTTACAAGAGTTTTATAATATTTTTTGGATAGTTCTGGTGATACTTCCGCTTTGCTCAATTGCATTTATTTTTGACGGAATATATAAAGGTTTAGGATGGATGAAAGATCTTAGGAACGTATTACTATTCTCAACTTTTATAATCTTTGTTCCATTTATTATTTTGTTTGACCATTATGAACTTGGGCTGCGTGGAGTCTTTTACGCTTTTACTCTCTGGATTTTATCTAGATCAATTCCTCTTATAATTAAATTCAGAAAAACATTTAATAAGCTTTCATAAAAGATGTAAATTTAGAGCTCAATAATTAACCAAATGCCTAATATTAGAATTACCAAAAAGTTTAGATTTGAAGCAGCACATGCTCTTTACGGATATGATGGAAAATGTAAAAATATTCATGGTCATAACTACAATCTTTTTGTGACAGTAATTGGAGTTCCTGTCAACGATAGTTCTAATGTAAAATGTGGAATGGTTATGGATTTTGGTGACCTAAAAAAAATAGTCAATTCTGAAATAATTGAAAAATTTGATCACTCAGTGATTTTTAATAAAAACTCTCCCCACAAAGAACTTGCTAATAATTTAATAATCGAAGGCCACAAAGTAGTTATGGCTGATTATCAACCAACAATTGAGGAAATGGTAGTCGACTTTGCTAGTAAAATCTCTTCAAAACTGCCAGGTAATATTAGCCTTCACTCTCTTAGATTGGAGGAAACTGAAACCTCTTATTCGGAATGGTTTGCTGCTGATAATTAATCTTTTACATATCTTTGAGCAAAGAACTAATGAAAGTAGCTGAAGGAAAAAAAATATATTTTGCGTCTGATAACCACCTAGGTCTACCCGATTCTAAATCGAGTTTACTCCGCGAAAAGAAGTTTGTAAAATGGCTAGATTTCATAAAAGTAGATGCTCATTCAATTTATCTTCTTGGAGATTTATTTGACTTTTGGTTTGAATATAAAACAGTTGTACCTAAAGGCTTTATTAGGGTGTTAGGAAAAATTGCAGAAATTTCTGATTCTGGAATTCCCATTTACTTCTTTACAGGAAATCATGATATGTGGGTTAATGATTACTTCCAAAAAGAGCTTGGCATAAAAGTAATTACAGAGCCTCAGGAGTTTGAAATAAATGATAAAAGTTTTCTAATTGGCCATGGAGATGGTTTAGGGCCTAGAGATGTTTCTTATAAGTTGATGAAAAAGTTTGTGACTAACAATAAGTTTTTTAAATGGTGCTTTAGCTGGATTCACCCGGATATTGGTGTTAAACTTGGTCAATTCCTTTCAAAAGAAAAGAAAATAATGTCAGCAGAAAAAGATATTAGTGGTATAGAAAACCAATGGCTGACTCAATACTGCAGGAAAAAACTAGAAACAAATAATTACAATTATTTCATCTTTGGACATTCCCATATCCCGGTTGAGTTGAATCTGAGTTCTGAATCTAAATACATTAACCTAGGGGACTGGATTAGTCATTTCTCTTATGCTGAATTTGATGGAAAAAATCTGATGCTAAAAAAGTATGTAGCTTAATTTTTCTTAATCTTTCTTTTAAAATCTTTATCCTCTTTTCTTCCGTAATACATATTACCAATTAAGGACATAACCTCATCCACAATTTCATCTGGCTTTGCCGATTCAATCGGAAATACAAGCCCACTCATACTTATCAATTCATTTTTATCGCATCCCAGGTCTATTGCAGTTGCATAGTAATATCTAAGAACATAATCTAAGCTAAAATTACTATCCTTATATTTTTTTTTAAAAACTAATGAGTCGGTAAAGGTTGTTGCTAAAATTCTATACCCTTTTTTCATATTATTATTTTTAATATAGACCTCCATTTCTGGTTTTTCTTGTGCTATGGAAAGTGCTGTAAGTAGCCAAATAAAAAAAACAATAAGCCTCATTAGAAAGTGGTTTTAATTGAAAGGATGAAGCTTCTGAGTGAAGCGGGTTCGTAAAACCTGTTACCAAATGCATTAGTTCTAATATTATCATAATATTTTTCATCGAATAAATTTCTTACGTGTAAACCAACCTCCAGGTAAAACCCTCTGAAATTAAACTCGTTTTTTAGAGCAATATTTGACAGTAAATACGAAGGAACTTTTACTTCATTATTATTGTCCGCATATAATGAATTTACATATTTTAAATCCATTTTTAGATCAAAATCCTTGTACCCATAAAGCCACTCAAGGGCAAAATTGGATTTTGGGATTCCAGCAAGATCACCGCTAATTTGTTGATTTTTAAATTTATATTTAGCTTGGGTATATGATGCATTTAACACCCCTGACTTTCCTAAATTATAGCTAGCCTCCACCTCAGCACCGACCCTTTTTGAGGTGCCTAAATTTCTGTAAAAATTCATTCCCTCAAATCCCTCTAATTCGTAACGAACTATTTCATCCTTTGTGTCAACATAAAATGCTGTAATACTGTAAGATAAATTTTGTGACTTCTTCCTAAAACCTATGTCAAATCCGCTTGAATTCATTGGACTTAAATCTCCGTTGAATCCTACGCCGTTTGGATTTGCTGAGAGCTCACTTAGTGATGGTGTTTCATAAGATTTACCATAATTTATGTAAACTTCATGATTATTATTTAAGTTATAAATAAATCCAACATTAGGTGAAAACGCTTTGAGTGATTTAGAATACTCAACATAATGTTGATCGATTCCAATATTATCATCTAAAGAAATTTCGTGTAGGTCAAACCTAATACCTGATTGAATACTATAATTTTTCTTGTTGTATGAAGCAAGAGCAAAAGCTCCATAAGACTGAAAAGACTCAATCTGATCAAGGGTAATAGACCCTTTTTCTCCTTCATTATTTTCAAATCTTTTTCTGTCGTCCCTTTGATCTTGAATTGACGTTCCGACCATCCATTCAAAATTCTGAGATTTATCTTTGATACTAATTTCTGCACCAGAGAAATCTCTGTCTAATTCAACATAACCTCCATTTGTAAATGGCAGTAATCCTACAAAATCACGATTACTATAATATACGTTTGAATTAACCTCACCTAGTTTTGTATCCCAGTCTAAAACTACTCCGGTTTGAATTTGTTTAATTGATTCTTGCGAATTATAAAGCTCATTTCTATCTCTTGCTTGTGATCTATTTTCTTCAACTGATTCAATACTTAATCCTCCTGGGTCAAAAGCGTAAGGGCTATCGAAATAAAGAAAATTGAATTTCAAATTAATATTTTGGAATTTCCTTGTATGCTTGAAAAATAAAGACTTATTTAAGTAGCTACTATGATCTCTGTATCCATCACTCTCAACTTGAGTAATGTTTAAAATAGTGGATGACTTTTGGCTGTTTGTTGAGTATATTCCTTTAATATTTTTGTAACCATAACTTCCATAACCAGCCTCCATAATATATTTATTGGAAAGGTTAGAAAGGGTGTTTATACTAACCACTCCACCCGATGCATTTCCATATCTTGTGGATGAGAGGCTTTTCATAATCTCTACATTTTCAATCAGCTCAAAAGGGATATTATCTACTTGTGATTGACCATCCGGTGTTGTGAGTGGAATTCCGTCAAGAATAATTTTAATACCTCTAATTCCAAAAGCTGATCGAGCTCCAAAGCCTCTTATTGCCATTCTGTTGTCTTGTGCTTGATTCTCACTGTTTGTAATCCAAAGGCCTGGTGAAAAATCAATCGCATCCTGAAAATTAATTGGCCTAATTTCATTTTCCTTGTAGGATATTTCGGAAACCGATAATGCTGGATTGGTTTGGTTTATTAAAGTGCTTTTAAGCACTACCCTGTCTAAAATTAGTGTATCTGATTGCGTGGCAAATACACAGATTTGTAACAGTGAAAAGATAATTGAAACTAAAATTCTACTCATTTAGATTTGCTAATAATTTTTCAATTTTTGAAAGTCTAAGATCCTGGCTTTTTATAATTTTATTTTGCTCTTTCAATGCATTGATAAGTACAGGCACTAATCCTTGATAGTTTACTGCTAACATTTCATTGTCATCCTCACTTACAAGCTCAGGAAATACTTCCTTTATCTCTTGTGCAAGCACACCTATCTTTTGTTTTCCTTTCATCTCATAGGACTTACCATCTATTTGTAATAGTTGAGGAAGGGTAGAACCAAGAGATACAATGTTTGACTTTAATCTTGCATCAGATTGAACTTCAATGTCACCCAATACAGTGAGGTCATTACTTACGGTAGCATCACCATTAAACATCACTTTAAATGCATCTGATAAACCTGATGAGGTGCCATTACCAATTACAAAAGCCGTATTTGAAGTGCTAAAAGATGTAGCACTATTAGTAACAGAAGATCCGGAAGAATTGTAATGTCCAATCACCAAAGATCCATAATCTCTCGCTTTAGTATATATTCCCATTGCTGTAGAACGACTTCCACTCGCCATTGCAGCAAATCCCATTGCTGTAGATGCACTTCCGCTTGCAGTTGTGCTTAATCCCATTGCAGTCGAATTGTTCCCACTTGCTGTTGTAGCTAACCCCATTGAAGTAGAAGCACTTCCACTTGCTGTTGTGCTTGCACCCATAGCTGTTGAGTTGTTTGCACTTGCTGTTGTTTGATTTCCCATTGCCGTTGAACCATCCCCACTTGCCATTGTACTTACCCCCATAGATGTAGAGGTGCTTCCGTTTGCTGTAGTGGCATATCCCATAGCTGTACAATAACTTTCACTAGCTATTGTTTGGTATCCCATTGCTGTTGAATAATTTCCGCTTGCTGTTGTTTGATATCCCACTGCTGAAGAATAGGTGCCTGAATTATTTGTGCCACTTGCGCTTATTTGTGCATTCATAATAAATGGGAAAATTAATACTAAAATCGTAAAAAAATTTTTCATCTTGAATATTTTTAAGTTAAGATAATAAGTTGTTTAGGTTTTGTCAAGTCATTTCTCAGTCCAATTTTTTTGGCTGATTATGTCTTGAATAATAACCAAGATCATTGTCTTTATCACTCTTTTTTTGATTGTGAATATCCCATATTTGAAGAAATATATATATTGCAAATACACAACCTCCTACTATATACATAGCTGTAATCATAATTTATTTATTTTCATTCATATCTTTTGTTAAATCTAATTTTCTAAATTTCGGGAATTTAATTGCTGTAAACACAACTGTTAATATTGTCATTACACCTCCAAATACCACAGCAGGTACTGTTCCCATTAATTTTGCTGTTGCCCCACTTTCAAATGCACCCAGCTCGTTTGATGAACCAACAAATATTGAATTTACGGAAGCAACTCTTCCTCTAAATTCATCTGGTGTTTTTAATTGTAAAATAGTTTGTCTAATAATCATTGATACACCATCGGTTAATCCATACATAAATAGTGCAAATACCGATAACCAGAATATATCAGAAACCCCAAATACAATTATCGAAATTCCAAAACAAAAAATGGCAAAGAGTAGCTTCTTACCAGCATTCCTTGTAAGCGGGATATGTGCAGAGGCAACCATCATTAAAACCGACCCTACTGCTGGTGCTGCTCTTAAAATTCCAAATCCCTCTGAGCCAACATTTAATATGTCTTGTGCGTAAATCGGTAGTAGTGCTATTGCTCCTCCAAATAAAACAGCAACCATATCAAGAGTCAATGCAACTAAGATAGCCTTTGTTTTATATACAAAGTTTAGTCCTGCTTTCAAACTTTGAAATATTGGTTCGCCAATCTTGGGGTTTAAAATAGGTTTCTTTTTTATAAATCCGATTAATAAAAGCCCAATTACTATGGTTGATAACACAATCCCCATCGAGTTGTTAACCCCAATCCATGCAATAGAAAACCCTGCAAATGCAGGACCCAGTACAACTGCTAGTTGCCAAGTTGAACTACTCCAAGTTGCTGCATTTGGGTAAACCCGTTTTGGCACAATCAAAGCAACTAATGAAAAAATTGTAGGGCCAATAAAAGCTCTTATAAAACCTCCCAAAAAAACTAAAACATATATTCCCGTTAAGATTTGAGAATTTTCATAATTATCATAAACATATGGGCTTGTTATAAAATAATAGCCAATAGCAACTAACAGAAATGCTAAAATACACTGAACAAATAACATCTTTTTTTCCCGTTGATCAACTATATGTCCCGCAAACAGTGCTGTTGAAATGGCTGGAATAACTTCAACCAAGCCAATTAGGCCTAAAGAAAGTGGGTCTTTTGTTAAACTATACACCTCCCATTCAACAATAATAAACTGCATTGACCATCCAAAAACAAGTATAAACCTTATAATAAGGAAAAAATTAAACTCCTTAAATCTAAGTGCTGCGTACGGGTCTAATTTTTCTTCCACGCTAATTGGTCAACTCTTTTGCTTGATGAATCAAAAATTCTGCCTCTTTTTTCATATCCGGTAATTTTAAATGAATAAAGTCATTATACTTTGGGTGTAAAACTAGTAAGTTCATTGAGCTAATTTTCTTTTTATAATTCTTTTCAATTATACATTTATAAACATTTTGTTGTAGAGAATACCTATTAAAACTATTATCAGCTATATGAGATAAGCCATCGTATCCAAAGTTAAAATCCTTTAGAACTGGCTGATTGTTTTGGTCTACTAGTTTTGATGTTCTTTTCCAATCAAAAATAAATAGTTCGCCATTTTCTTTTTCATAAACCATATCAACTGTACCAGCCAATGAAAGATGTTTGTCATAAATTCTCCATTCTGTTCTATAGGGTTTTAATCTTTTATATTTATTGTGGAAATTTTTGAAATATTCAAACTCTGGTGGATAATCATTGTGAAGTTTAGAGTTGTAAAAGTCTTCTATCCTCTCGTGTAATATAGTCCCTTTTGATGCTGCATCAATTCTCTTTTTTTCCCAACCATTCAAAATTTGTTTTATAACTGACTCTAATATTTCAGAATCATAATCAATGTGGTCTAGTTCTAATTTTTCTTTAGCCTTTCTCTCTGCCCAGTAGGCCTTATCAAATTTTGGAAAAAACTTATCAATTATTTCAGTAACCGAAAATTTAATCTTTTTACCATCAACAAAATAATCGTGATTAGCTTCATCAAAACTAACCCTGCCATCATTTATATGTCTATTAAATTCTGCTAGCAATTTTTAATTGTACTTAATTTCAATTTTAACTTTGGAAAAACCCCTAAACATTTCCATTACTCCACAATACCTAGTAACAGATAAATCAACAGATTTTTCTATTTTATCTTTGTCTAAATCTTCTCCAAAAAAATGATACTCCACTGTAACTTCATCATAATATCTTGGGTGCTCGTCAGTTAAGCGTGCAGTTGTATTTATTTTAAAATCATCTAATTCAACTCGCATCTTTTTGAGAATTGCTATAACATCTAGTGCTGAGCATACTGCCAAAGACGCTAGCATAATTGCTTTTGGTGAAGCTATTTTTTTTTCTCCATCTGAACTAGTTCCAAGAACCGTTGAAATACCATTTGGGTTAATACACTCAAACTCTGTCGTTCCTTTTTTCCAATTTGTAATAACTGTATTTGTATCCATATTTTTTAGTTTGGTGAAAGGATAATTACAAATTCTCCTTTTGGTTTCTTTTTTTGAAAATACTCAATTGACTCTTTAACTGTTCCGTGAAAGTTTTCCTCATGCATCTTTGTTAGTTCTCTGGAAATACTTATGCTACTATCTTCACTATGGTAGGTTAGTAAATCATTTAATGTCTTTAAAATCCTATGGGGTGATTCATAAAATATAACTGTTCTCTTTTCATCGGCAATTTCCTTTAGCCTCCTTGTTCTTCCCTTTTTTACGGGCAGAAAGCCTTCGAATACAAATCTATCAGAAGGTAAACCTGAATTAATCAGTGCTGGAATCAAAGCTGTTGCCCCAGGCAGGCATTCAACCTCAATGTTATTCTTTATACACTCACGAACCAATAAAAAACCTGGGTCAGAAATACCAGGTGTTCCAGCATCAGAGATTAATGCTATCTCAAGACCACTATTTAGCTTTTCAATCATTGAATATAACTTTTTGTGCTCATTATGCATGTGATAAGACTCAACATTATTTTCAATATTGTAGTATTTCAGCAGTTTTAGTGAGGTTCTGCTATCTTCAGCTAAAATTAAATCAACTGATTTAAGAGTTTCAATTGCTCTAAATGTAATATCACCTAAATTACCTATAGGTGTTGGTACAATGAATAGCTTACTCATTAAAAATCTTTAAATTAAATTTAACTTAGGTTAATATCAGCTTGTTTTTTACTAAATTTATTTGATTCAATTTTAAGAATCAATTAAGCTATCAACTTTTTTAAATTTACGAAATGTTTCTTGAAAATACTTTAAACTTTAGCAAACAAACCGGATGGATCGAAGTTGTTTGTGGATCAATGTTTTCTGGAAAAACAGAAGAGTTGATAAGAAGAATTCGTAGGGCTAAATACGCAAACTTGAATGTAATTATTTTTAAACCAAAACTAGATACAAGAGACAGAAAAAACATTGTAGTGTCACATGATGATACAGTTATTGAGTGCAAAACAATCAAAAGGTCTGAAGAAATTTATAAAAAAGTTAAAGGTTTTAAAGTAATAGGAATTGATGAGGCACAATTTTTCGATGATGGTATTGTTGAGGTTTGTAATGCGCTTGCTAATCAGGGAGTAAGGGTTATCGTAGCTGGATTAGATATGGATTATAAGGGCGTTCCATTTAAAAATATGGCTAATCTTATGGCAACATCTGAATATGTCACCAAGGTGCATGCTATATGTCCAAAGACGGGCGGTCTCGCTCAATATAGTTATAGAAAAACAAAGAGTAAAAAAAGGATTCTGCTTGGAAAAGGTGATGAATACATGCCTTTGAGTCGCGCAGCGTTTGTTAAAAAGTCAACCAAAAAAAGTTTCAAGAAAAAAAATAAAGATTGAAAAAAAGTGTATTAGAAATTAATCTTAAAGCTCTTGAGCACAACTTTAATATAATTTCTTCCAAACTAAGTTCTCGAACAAAATTCATGGCTGTGGTAAAAGCAAATGGATATGGGTCTAGCAGTTTAGAAGTTGCTAGAAAATTAGCATCCCTAGGGGTAGATTATTTTTCTGTTGCATTTGCAAGCGAAGGTGTTGCTCTGAGAAAATCAGGAATTAAAACTCCAATATTAGTGCTGCTTCCACAAGTTGCATCCTTCAAGGAAATTATAAAAAATCATTTAGAGCCTAGCTTATATTCATTTTATTTTCTTGAAAACTTTATAGATTATTTAAGCTCTAATAAAACAAAAAACTATCCATGTCATTTCAAAATAAATACTGGTCTGAACAGAGTTGGATTTAATGAAAAAGAAACTGAAAAGGCAATAAATAAAATCAAGAATTGTGATTCTATTAAATTAGTAAGTATCTATTCTCATTTAGCTGCAACTGAAGATCCTCAAGAATCAAAGTTTACATTTTCTCAGATAAATTTATTTAAAAAAATCTCCTCAAATATAAAATCCCAGCTCTCATATAACCCTTTTCTTCATATGTCAAATACATCTGGAATTTATAATTATCCTGAGTGTGAATTTGATATGGTGAGATCTGGAATTGGATTATATGGATATAATAATGAGTTGAATAAAGAATTAAGGCCGGTTCACACATTAAAGTCTGTTATTGCTCAAATAATTGAAGCAAAAAAGGGGGATTCAATCGGATATAACAGGGCCTTTTTATGTGAGAAACAAATAAGGGTTGGTGTAATTCCCCTAGGGCACGCCGACGGAATTAGTAGATCATTTTCAAAAAGTGCTTATGTTATAATAAATAATAAAAAGGCAAAAGTAATTGGTAATATTTGTATGGATGTATTCATGGTAAACCTAAACGGAATCAAGTCTGTGGAAGGAGATGAGGTGATTATATTTAATAAGGAAAATAATGCTGAGTATTTTGCAAAAACTGTTGGAACTATTTCTTATGAAATTTTAACCAATTTATCTGAAAGAATTGAGAGAAAGTTTATTAATAAAAATTAATTAGACTTTATTATACGTTTTATTGTGATTGAATTACCATGATAAACTTTTATAATATAAATACCACTTGCATATAGACTCATATCAACATTTGAAATATTAAATGCTGTATAAAGCTTTTGACCGGTTAAGGAATAAATTTCAACATTGTAGGATTCTAGATTACCGCTAATCTGTAAAATGTAATCTACAGGATTAGGATAAATTCTTACATTATCAAGCTGAATATCTGATGGTATTGACAAGTTTGAGGTATTTGGGGCATTAGGGCTTCCAAACTCATTGATACAGTCCCAATTTTCGGCAACTGAGTTGTCCAATTCTGGACTGATTAGCTCTAATGTATAGCCTGTCCCGTCAGCACATAGATCCCAATCTGAAACATTTTCAGAACAAAATGCTAACACATTTTCATCTTCTAAAGTATCTCCATACTGTCCTGATGAAATTAAATTACCGTTACCGTCGATAATTTCAAAGGAAACTTCTTCTGACCAACTTCCAGAATACCAGATTAGCTGAATTGTGTCTCCATGAGTGGCTTCAAATAAAATATCTTCAAAATATCCGTTTTGAAATGTTGCTTCCTCAACTACAATTTGGCCGTTAACCACAACCGATACAGCATTTCCGTTCCAACCATCTCCGTAAGAATCAATCATATTTAGAGTATGATCGCAATTTGGATTGGAATTATCAGTGTCATAATCAACCTGATCAATTAGTTTACTTGCTGAATTAAATAATCTGACCGCATCAGAACCACCTAGACCAAAACCTAATTCACCTATGTACGGAATTCCTGGATATGAGCTACTAAAATCTAGCTCATCACGAACAATTACAAGGAAGCCTTCAGATTCAATTTGTATTGACTCTGGAATATAGTAAATGTGGTTGTTATTATCATCTCTAATTTGCCAATCTGATAAGTCAATTGGGTATGATTTCGGATTATATAACTCTATCCAATCATTTGGGCTAAATTCATCACCAGACCTATAATTAATCTCATTTATTATTACGGATTCAATTTCAACTCGAACCGAATCCTCAAATGAACATATGTTTTGTGAGTCAATCACAACAACGTTATATAGCCCAGAAGGCAAGTCTGGGAAGAAGTTATCATCGAAGAAGGTCTGTCCTCCATCGATGCTATACTGATAAGGGCCAACACCAGAATTTGGAGTTATTGTAATACTTCCATCTATTGATATACTTGATGGAACTCCAGTGGCTTGTACATCAACGGCTGTTAAGCTGCAAAACTGAATTGCAACATCTTGTTCAAACTCACATGTACCTGCAGATCCAATGATTGAAACATTGTAGTTGCCTGGTGTCAAGTCTGTAAAGGTGTTTGATTGCGAGTAATTTAAGCCTCCGTCAATACTATACTGATATGGACCAACCCCTGATGAAACAACAATTGAAATCAGTCCGTCATTAATGTCCTCAGAGCTTGTATTTGTAACATTGACTTCAGCTGTAATTTCACATCCATTTTCACCTAAACAAAATGTTTCCTGTGTAAAATTATCAAAAATGCCATCATTCTCAAAAATCACATTTCCATTTAAATCAATCATCATAAAATTCCCTTCACCATACCCACAACAAATACCATCACCATATGAGTCAAAGAAATCCAGGGTAAAACACGAGTCAAAATTTACACAAATGTCTTCGATATAATAATCTGTGTCTGAATTTAATGAGCCTGTGTGAACAATTTCGTTTGTCGTACTGTCATATAACTTCCAAGAAGTTTCTTCGGGGTAGTTGTCAGGATTAATAATGAAAGTAACAATATTATATGATGATTCTAGTGTTGTTGTAGTTGTGACAATGTCATTTGCAGTGTTTTCATCATTTTGATTGTTAAGAGAGATTATATCTAATAAGATATCATTTGATCCTTGAAGATTTTGATCCAAAACCAGCGTAATATTTTCCTGTTCTAAATATGCAATATCGAAAGACCCGTAATTAACGGATGTTGAAACTCCATTTACCAAGGTCTCAATTTCAATTTCGTTAATTGTTGTATCTCCTAAATTAGAAATCGTCAAATCTACTTCAACTACATCGCCACATAAAACTCTAAGGGCATCTATTTCTAGTGAAGCATCATAATGTAGTATGTTACTTACCGTGGTTGTTAATGAATCGTTATTCTCATATACATCATCAGGATGACTAAGATTAACCGTAATTTCATAATCACCACTGTTTGATAAATCTATTGGAATTGTAAATTGAAAATTTGATTCTTCAAAAGGCTCGATAATCTCAGTTATCGTAATCGTTTCAACTATTTCATCACCAAAAACAAGTTGAATTTCAAAATTACTTATCTCGTTTAATCCATAATTTGCAATAGTAACCATTACAAGTTCATCATCTCCTAAGCTTGACGATGTCTCAGGGTTTATTATTGCATCAACGGCCAAATCATAGTCGCCGTTAATGTCTGCCCAGAAGGATACCCATGGCCTAGCTTGTTTGATGGCTAGTTGGTTTTGGGCTGTGACTTTATATTCAATATCCATAGCAAAGTCCTCTTGACCGGCAACATCGTAAAGTATGGCAAATTCATCATGAATTACAGTCAAATAGTCTCGCATTTGATTTAGGTATTCGTCATCCATTATAAGCTCTCCTGCATTTACTAAGTTTGAAAGCCTTAAAACTAAATAGCCGCCTGACTGTGTAGGATCTCTGTATAGTAAAATTTCCTCAGGAACAGAATTTGGATCTGGGTTAGTTATCAATGATTCACCAACTTGGGTGTTTAGATAAAACGTATCCTCGGTTTCATAAATTGGGTCAATACTTATTCCCACACCATTCGATTGTTCTTGCTGATAGTTCGGATGGCAGAGTAGTCCCATAGCTGCTGAGAAATGATCAATTCTATAAAAATCTCTTTCTTCGTAAGCCCTAAAATTCCACATACTGGCAAAAACTTGCTTTACAGATTTTGAAATATGGCCCTCATCAGAATATTGGGTCTTAGATGTATATAGTCCGGCTCCGCTAAATCCAGGAAGATCTTCATTGTTGGTACTGGATCTAACTCGAACAGCCGTACCTTCTGGAAAAGCATCATGCATGGCTTGAAGGTCGTCTAACATCCACTGAGGCATAGGCGCGTCTTTAATTGCTGTACGTAGGGTTTGAAGCCGATCGACCCTAAAATTTATATCATATTGGAAACTAGGGTTGTCAATCATTATTTGGACTTCCTCATAAAAGTTGTTAAACTGCATAAATTCATCATAATAATAAAATGGAATACCGAATCCGTCTGGAATAGTACCATCTGGAAATTGGAATGTCCTCATCGTTGCAACATTTGCACATTTTGCACCAAATGCGGTTGACATTTCGAAATCAATATCCGAAAGAGGTAGTATTTCAGTGATACTCAAATCACGTATTGGAAACTGTGGTTCAGATGGTCTAATATTTTCATACCAGTCATTAACCTCATCTAATGTAGCTTCTCTTATTTCATAGCTTTCATTTTCAACCTTATAATATATGTAGCCGTTTAGTAAGCTTGCTATTTCGTTTATAGAAAGGGGATCAGCTATATATGCGTTGGGAACATTATCCTGAATTGCCCTAAGGTTTACATGAGATAGCGGTGTTTGAATAACAGATGTTATGATACCTCCAACCCTGGGCAATGAATTTGGCAAGGCATCATAAAGAACGATATCTCTACTTCCGGGGGTCTCATTTAGATTTTGCATGTGTCTAAAATATCCATATCCTTCGGCTAAATGAAAGGGTATATAGTTCACTTCAGCAAAAACATCAGTCTCCAAAACCACATCAAATCTTGAATCTAGAAATTCATCAGCGTGATTGTTTAAGTGGTCATTTTCATCTGCCTGTCCTATAAAATGGTTCATATTGTTTTGCAGAAATGGCATGCTTGCTACTAATAATTCATAAGTTCTTTGGGTGTCCTCAAAATTATAAGCGTCACCAAAAGAGAAATTAAAAGAATACGTTCCAATTATCCCTGTTGGCAATATTGTATTTGGATTAAAAACGATTTCACCAGATGCGTCATCTCCAATAACTGAAGCACCTATGCCATTCCAAAAGCTGGCGTGAATTGTATATGTATTACTGTTAATAAAATAAACTTTCGGATTAGGTGTGTCTCTGTCTAATATTCCAAACTTAACATAAAGCTGATCATCTAAAAAGGGGGCCCAACTTACATTATTAACAGTGGCCAGCTCCATAAATGTCTCAGCATCAGGTATTGACGTTGATCCATCTATAAAATCAATCGCTGGCGCATAATTGAAGGGTGAATCAGTTGGCATGTTATTAAATTCTGTGATATCATCAATTCCGTCCCCATCATAATCATCAGGGTTGTCGATATCGTGCTCTGTTATAGAATAGTTTTCTAGCGGATAGGCCTGTGATGATTCCGAAATAATCATAGTGCCATTTAAGCCAATGGTAAGTGACGTCGCCCAATTAAATTCCGAGTTGTGTTGTGCGTGAAGAATATAGTATTTGCCTTGCTGCCCCTGAATGGATAATTGAGCTTGACCAAGATTATTAACCGAGTAATTGTCAATAGTAACAAATTGAGCAAAGCCGAGGTTTTGAAAAAGAAACAAAAAAATTGATATTAATATAAAATTTCTCATTCTCATAAAGGTGAATACAATATATTATTAATTACAATCAAAAGATGTCTTAAATACAAATAGTTTCTTATTATTTTGACTAATAATAACTTTGTATATCCTGTTGTATATGTTTTCATTGAAAGGTTTCATATCCTTTCCGGTTAATAATCCAGCTAATATTGGGGTTGTATTACTATGACCAACAACTATGCTGTTTTGTTTTGAATTTAAAAGTTGTTCAGAAAAAAGCTTTAAATTACTTGAGTCATAATATTGTATGGTTACTTTTTTTGAAGAAGCTGTTGGCGTGGCTGTTTTTATTGTTCTTAAATAATTTGTACTGTAAACGTTTTTAATATTCATGTCTTCAAAATATGAGGCCAAATGCTCAGATCTTTCTATTCCACATGTTGTTAGAGGTGGGTCCAATTGATTTTCAGACAAAAGGTCTTTTTCTGAGTGTCTAATTAAATAAATGGTAAAAGATGCTCCGTCTGTCTGGGCAATTAAAAGTTCTTCTGAAAAAAATAGTAAAAAAAACAGAAGAGCTGGAATTAATTTTTTTTTCATGCTGTCAATATAAAAACTTTTATGCATTAGTCGCTTTTGGCTCTTCATTTAAAAACTGCTTAGTGGACATATAGCCTGGTGTACCCGCTACACTTCCGCAAGGGAAAGACCCAGCTCCGCAATAATATATATTGTTATAATCCGAGTATCTATAAAATTTGTCATTAGGTTCGCTGGATAAGCTACGCTTATCAAAGTTTTGATTAGTTGAAAGCGACAGATGGTCAATGTTTCCCTTTGGAAATAGAAAAATTTCATTTAGATCTTTTGGAGTTATAAATTTTGAGTCAATTAGGTCTTCAGGGTTTTTAATAAATTTTAAAAAACTTGAAATAATATTATTTTTTATATCATTAAGATCTTCACTTCTATTTTCAAATGAAAAATTCTTTGTAAATAAAATTACTTTGTCAAATTTTTCAACATTACCCATTTTTCTTTGTGCTGCTCCTTCAGGATAAATTTGAATATAGCCTGGAATATAATCTTTAAGCCCTTTTTTAGAGTCTTGACTGTTTTTTTCAAATTCTTTTAAGCTTTGATTAGAAAATATAAATCTGAATGATGTATCATAATTGTTTTTTTTGTCAGTATACTTCCATTTGAGAGGCTTTTTAAAAAATAAGGTGATTTTTCCACTTGTTCCGATCCAATCTTTTTTTTCAAGTCCAATTGTAAGTGAATTGTCTTCTAAAATCTTTGAAGGGGTGATCGGATCAGTGGCAAAGAAGATGTAATCGTAATGTATTTTCTTTTCGTTTTTATCCTTTACATAATAGATTAAATTGTTTGAAGTATCAATTTGTTTGATTTCAGTTGATAGCATCAAATCAACTCCAACATCTAAATTTATTTTTGAGAGTTTCTCAGTAATTTTCCAAATCCCTTCTTTAACAAAACCCCAATAGCCATTGAAAATTGATCCTGAATCCATCAGTGGGATGTTAATGGCTGAACCTTGTTCATATAATGAAGTTGGCCCACTTTCAATCACTGTCATTCCCATGTATAATTTTGTTTTTTCAGAAGTAAAATAGTGATTCAACAGATCATAGGCTGACCCCTCTACCCAAAGCTTGGTTAAATAATCTCCTAAGTATTCCCTTGCTGACTCAAGACTAGGTGTTAAGCCGTTTCTGTAAAGACCCTGCAAATAATCTATTACTTTATTTTCATCAGCTCTAAATAATCTGACGTTTCCTTTTTCATTCCACTTTTCTTCTAATTCAGAACATAAATCGTTCGTGTCTTGAAAAATTCTTGTAGCGCTGTCTGAATCATTGAAATACACAATTTTTGGTTCTTTTGGAAAATACGTTTTTACATGGTTAGCTAGCCCTGTTTCTTCGAAAACAAATTTTTGCATCATCCCAAGTACGGTAGCACCATGGGCGTAATTGATGTCTTTTCCGTTAATTACAGCAGTATCTTTAACGCAAGCTCCACCAACTGTATTTTTCTTTTCAATTATTGTAACATGAAAATTGTTTTTGGCCAAGTAATTAGCTGCCACCAAACCATTTATTCCTGAACCAACAACAACTATTTTCTTCATATCAATCTTCCATTGAAAAATCTTCCATAAACATAGTAGTGTAGTTGCCTTCGATATAAGGCTGACTATCCATTAATTTTCTGTGAAATGGAATTGTGGTTTTTATTCCTTCAATAACAAACTCATCAAGTGCTCTTTTCATTTTATTTATGGCCTCTTCTCTCGTCTGTGCGGTTGTAATTAATTTAGCGATCATAGAATCGTAATTTGGCGGAATTGTATAACCAGAATAAACATGGGTATCAATTCTTACTCCATGCCCACCTGGTAAATGAAGGTTTGTAATCTTACCTGGAGATGGTCTAAAATCATGATGTGGATCTTCTGCGTTTATTCTACACTCGATTGAGTGTAATTTGGGTATGTAATTTTTACCAGAAATTTTTTCTCCAGAAGCCACCATAATTTGTTCTCTTATTAAATCATAATCAATAACCTGTTCAGTAATCGGGTGTTCTACTTGAATTCTAGTATTCATTTCCATGAAATAAAACTTTCTATTTTTATCAACCAAAAACTCCACTGTACCTACTCCTTCATATTTTATATATTCTGCAGCCTTAACAGCAGCTGCGCCCATTTTTTCCCTTAATTTATCTGTCATAAATGGAGACGGAACTTCCTCAGTTAATTTTTGATGTCTTCTTTGAATTGAGCAATCTCTTTCGGATAAATGACAGGCCTTTCCCTTAGAGTCACCAACAATCTGGATTTCAATATGACGGGGCTCTTCAATTAGTTTTTCCATGTACATATCATCATTTGCAAATGCTGCCTTGGACTCAACTCGAGCAGAATTCCAAGCATCTTCAAGCTGATCTTCTTTCCAAACAGCACGCATTCCTTTTCCTCCTCCACCTGCACTAGCTTTCAACATAACCGGGTATCCAACTTTCTTAGCAAGCTTCGTACAATGATTGAATGATTCAATAATTCCTTCACTTCCGGGTACACAAGGAACACCAGCCTCTATCATAGTTGCTTTAGCAGTAGCTTTATCACCCATTTTGTTAATCATACTGGGAGAAGCACCTATAAACTTTATATTATGTTCTTCACAAATCTTAGAAAACTTAGCATTTTCTGAAAGAAACCCATAGCCTGGATGAATAGCATCGGCATTTGTGATTTCTGCTGCTGCAATTATATTTGAAATCCGAAGATAAGATTCAGAACTTGGGGCAGGCCCAATACAAACGGCTTCATCTGCAAATTTGACATGAATACTTTCAGCGTCTGCCGTTGAATAAACAGCAACTGTTTGAATACCCATCTCTTTACAGGTTCTTATGACACGTAAAGCAATTTCACCTCTGTTGGCTATTAAAATCTTTTTAAACATATTGGGTTATTTATTTAAGAGGGGTCAACTAAAAAAAGAGGTTGATCAAATTCAACAGGGCTTGAGTCATCAACTAAAATTTTTACAATTTTACCTGAGATCTCAGACTCAATATCATTAAATAATTTCATGGCTTCTATAACACATAGTACGGTGCCTTCGGAAATTGTATCTCCTACTTCGACGAATGTAGGTTTGTCAGGTGAAGGTTTTCTGTAAAATGTTCCTATTATTGGAGATGTAATAGTAATAAGATTAGATACATCATCTGCTTGGGTTTTAGGTGTTGGGTCAATAGTATCGTGTGTTGGAATAGAAACTGGCGAGATAGGTTGTTGGGGAACAACAATTGGCTCTTGCACAACAATTGGGGGTGTTTCAGAGGATGTTTTAATAGTAATTTTTACATCCTCCATCTCTACGCTAACTTCATTAGCACCAGATTTTGCAACAAATTTAATTAGATTTTGAATTTCTTTTAACTTCATATTAAATATTTAATAATATCAAAATTGATGACTTTTTAGCCAAAAAACAACAAAAAACTACTAAAATTGAATAAAATATACTCAAAATGATTAAAAAATGTGATAAAAATACTTAAAATTTACTAATAATAATTTATATAAAAATTATGAATTCAATAATTAAGTATTTTTAAATAAAAAAGATCATTTTTAACCAATTTTGATGTTTTTTTCATCAATTTTAATAAAAAAATAGAGAAAAATTAATAATTTTTAGAAAAAATGACTTGCTTATATGAATATTAATTTATATTATATTCTTATAAAATTAACTATTTATTTAATAAATTATTAAAAAATACTTATGCTTTTAGCATTAACTATCTCATTTAGCAGGAATGCACAAATGTGTTAAAAAAAATAAAAAAGTTAAACTTTAAGAACTAATTAATTAAATTGTTTGTCTTATAAATAATCTTTTATGGAATTAATTGTAAAAAACCTAACAAAAACATATTCTAACAAAGTAAAAGCTCTTGACAATGTTAACTTAAGAATTGGTGTCGGAATGTTTGGCTTACTGGGACCAAATGGTGCAGGAAAATCCACCTTAATGAGAACAATTGCCACGATACAATCCCCTGACGAAGGTAAAATACATTTTAATGAAATTGATGTTCTTAATGATAAACTGTCACTAAGAAAGGTGCTAGGATATCTTCCACAATCTTTTGGTGTTTATCCTAAGATGTCTGCTGAACAGCTTCTGAATTACTTAGCTTCATTAAAAGGGATTCAAAATAAAGAAGAAAGAAAGGCGTTGGTTCAAGAACTACTAGAAATAACAAATCTTTATGATGTAAGGAATAAAAATGTAGACGGATACTCTGGTGGTATGAAGCAAAGGTTTGGAATTGCTCAACTATTACTAAACAACCCTAAACTTATAATTGTGGATGAACCTACAGCTGGGTTAGACCCTGCTGAAAGGCAAAGGTTTTTAAATGTTCTTAGAGAGGTTGGGACAAATTGTACAGTTATTTTTTCTACGCATATAGTTGAAGATGTAAAGGAGCTTTGTAATGATATGGCGATAATGAATGGCGGAAAGATATTAAGGCATGTTAAACCTGCAAAGTCAACTAAAGAGATTGTTGGTAAAATATGGACTAAATCTGTTAAAAGAAGTGATTTAGAAAAGTTTGAGAAAAAATATAATGTTCTTTCATCTAATTATAATGTGGATAACTCCATTAATGTTAGGGTTTTTTCTGAAAAAAGACCAGCTGTTGGGTTCAAAAAAGCAGAGCCTCAGCTAGACGATGTTTATTTTATTGCACTAAAAGAAGATAATACTAATTAATCTACTCATGTTTAAAAATATTTTTATTAATGAGATAAGGTATTGGATTTACAGGCCTGCATTTTATATTTACTGCCTTATTTTCTTCTTCATCTCCCTTATGATTTCGGGGTCCGCAGCTGGTATATTTGACGCGGTTACTGTAACAGTTGGATCTTCACTTATAGTGAACTCACCATATGCATTAGGTGGCTTGTTTGGTGCCGTTAGTACTCTGGTTATTTTCTTATACCCTTCAATTATAGGGGTTTCTGTGTATAGAGACTTTAAGAGCAATATGTACAGCATATTATATTCGTATCCCTTTACAAAGCTAGAATACTTATTGGCTAAGTTTTTAAGCGGATTACTGATAGTTAATATTATTGTTTTTACAATTGGTTTGGGAATTGCTTGTGGGTTTAATTTACCAGGGGTTAACCCTGACCTGTTAACAGAATTTGAGCTAAAGCCATACCTTGACATATATGTAATATATATAATTCCAAACATGATTTTCACCGGAGCAATTGTCTTTGGAATTGTTACATTCACAAGAAATATTTCTGCAGGATTTATATTTGTAATTATAATCTTAATTCTTCAAGGGTTCCTAGTCAGCTTTGGTCAAGAGCAGGAGAACAGGCTTATTTCTGCACTACTAGATCCTTTTGGAGATATGGCCTTAGATTACTATACAAGGTATTGGACAGTAGCTGAACAAAACGAGTTATATATTCCAATTAAAGAAATTGTAGTCTACAACAGGCTCATCTGGATGAGTATTGCATCCTTTATTTTTGCTGGCATATATAAATTGTTTTCGTTTAGTCAAAACGCATTTTCGTTTTCATTTGGTAAAAAAAATTCAACTAGATTTATCAAGTCTAATTTTGGTGGAATAACCAAAATATTGCTTCCCAAAGTCAATCTGAGTTTTTCCAAGAGTACGAAACTAAGCTTATTATGGAAGCTCTCAAACGTTGACTTCTTGTATATAATTAAAAGCTGGCCATTTATTTCAATTGTTTTAGTTGGATTATTAATTCAGCTAATAGGTCTTTTTGAGCTTGGTAATATTTTTGGAACTGCAACACTGCCAAGAACCTGGAGAATATTACAGGTGGGAAACTCATTCACTCTAGCAATAAACATTTGTACCTTTTTATACGCAGGCCTTTTAATTCACAGGTCAAGAATATCAAACATTAGCCAGCTTATTGATACTACTCCTGCCCCTATTTGGGTTTTGTATGGGTCAAAGTTTTTAGCCATAGTGAAAATGCAAATAGTGTTATTATCCCTTGTCATGGTTTCAGGTGTCATTTTTCAAACCTTTCAAGGATACTATGACTTTCAAATAGGCTTATATCTACATGAGCTAATTGCACTTAACCTTATCTATTATATAATTTGGGCGCTTTTATCTTTCCTGATACAAGCTTTAATACCAAACCCATTCCTGGGACTGTTTGTAATGATTGTTCTTTTCATAGGGATTCCTCTTACAAACTTAGCAGGAATTGAACAGGCAATTTTTAAATACAGTCAAGGTCCTGGTTTTTCATATTCTGATATGAATGGATATGGTTCTGGCTTAAACAGATACTACATATATAAGTTTTATTGGTTGTGCTTAGGTGTTGTGTTCTACATTCTTACTCTTTTATTTTATAATCGTGGGTATGTTTCAAGCGCAGTTGAAAAATTCAAAATTGCTAAAAACAGGTTCAGAGGTGTTATTCCTTTTTTTATCTCTGTTTTTACAATTCTTTTTATTTCAATCGGTGGATATATTTATTATGTAAATAATATTTTAAATATTCGAAAGTCATCTAAAGAAAGTGAAATTGAGACTGTTGAATGGGAGAAAAAATATAAGAAATTTGAAAATTATGCCCAACCAAGAATTGTCTCTGTAAATGTTAATGTTGATATTTTCCCAAACACAAGGGACATTAGTGCCTCCGGAAAATACACCATGGTAAACAAAAGCTCGAAATCGATTGACAGTATATTCTTAGATCATAACAGCGCAATTAATACATTTAAGTTTGATAATGCCAATACACTGGTTTTAGAAGACACTGTCTATAATTTTGATATTTATAAGTTAGAAAAACCTCTAAAACCTGGAGATTCACTGAGCTTAGCTTTTACTGTGAAAAACAAGCCTAACACGACACTACGAAATAACTCTTCTGTTGTTTATAATGGTACTTTCATTAACAATTTTACATTATTTCCTTCCCTTGGATATAGTGGAGGCGAGTTGAGAGATGATAAGACAAGGGAAAAATACGGCCTTCCACCCAATGAACTAAAGCCTCATCCATCAGATTCTACAGCACTAGGCAACACATACATTTCTAGAGATTCTGACTGGATTGACTTTGAGGCTGTTGTAAGCACCTCTAAAGATCAAATTGCAATCGCTCCTGGCTACCTTCAAAAAGAGTGGATAGAAAATGACAGAAGATATTTTCATTACAAGATGGATAGTAAAATTTTAAATTTTTACGCATTTAATTCTGCAAGATATGAGGTTCTAAAAGACAAGTGGAGAGATGTGAATCTTGAAATTTATTATCATAAAGGACACGAATATAACCTCGACAGAATGATGAAAGGCATGAAGGCCGCTCTAGAGTATTGTTCAGAAAACTTCAGCCCATATCAACACAAACAGGCAAGAATTATTGAATTTCCAAGAACAGCAGGAACATTTGCACAGTCATTTCCAAATACAATTCCTTTTTCCGAAACTATAGGATTTATTGCAGATGTTGATGATTCCGAAGAAGGTGGTAATGATTACCCATTTTATGTAACCGCGCATGAAATTGCTCACCAATGGTGGGCCCACCAAGTAATTGGGGCTGACGTGCTGGGGTCAACAATGCTGTCTGAGAGTTTATCCGAATATGTTTCACTTAAAATAATAGAAAGTGTAAATGGAAAAAACAAAATGAGAAAGTTTTTAAAGCGATCACTAGACACGTATCTTACTGACAGGACTTTTGAAAGAAAACGAGAGAATGCATTAATGTATAATGACGGACAAGGATATATCCATTATCAAAAGGGCTCTCTTATATTTTATGCACTAAGTGATTATATTGGCGAAAATACCCTCAACCAAGCTCTTTCTACATATGTTAAAAAAACCGCGTTTCAGGAGCCACCATATACAACATCTATCGAACTTGTAAATGAGTTAAAAAAGGTAACTCCTGATTCACTTAGTTATGTAATTAAAGACATGTTTGAAACAATAACTTTGTATGAAAACAAGGTTATTTCTGCTAAATCCAAAGAACTGGAAAATGGAAAGTTTCAACTTGATTTAGAGTTTAACGTTAGTAAGTACAGAAATGATGAAAAAGGGAAAATGTTTTACGGGGATAGGGAAATAGACTCAATTTACTTCCAGTCAGAAGAAATGAAAAAACCTCAGTATTCGGTTTACCTGGAGGACTATATTGATGTGGGAGTTTTTGGAGAAAATGATGACAATGAGCTTTATTTAAAAAAACATAAAATAACATCAATTAATAATAAGCTTTCAATTATCCTTGATAAAAAACCCGTGGAAGTTGGTGTTGATCCATACAATAAGTTAATCGACACAAACTCCGACGATAACAGAGTAAAAATATAGATTACAAAATTATGTTTGAATTTTAAAGATTATGATTGGCTATTGATCTACAGGATCTACAGCGTTATCTAACAGAACCTTACCTCTGTAATATAGTTTACCTTCATGCCAGTAAGCTCTGTGGTATAAATGACTTTCACCAGTTTTAGAGCAAACAGCAACCTGTGGCATCTCAGCCTTATAATGGGTTCTTCTTTTATTTCTTCTAGTTTTTGATGTTTTTCTTTTTGGATGTGCCATTGTAAACTATTTTATTTTTTTAAACTTTTTAACTGTTCCCATCTGGGATCTGCTAAATTACTATTTTCTTTTGGTTTAAGATCTTCCAATATCTCTAATATTTCTGACTTTAAGCTTCCATCTTCAACACCAGGATGAATCCTCTTAGGCGGTAAAGATAATACAATCAATTCAAATATGTACTGATCAACGTAAAGCTTATGCTCCCCATGAGGTAAAACAAGTATTTCGTCATCCTCATCGTTATATTCTTGACCAAACTTCACCACAAGAGATGCTTTGTGTTTTATTTCGAAATCAAAAGGCTCATTAGTTAAATCACAGTTTACATTTACAACCCCTTTTAAGACAAGCCCCAATTCAAGTAATGTTGATTTTTTTGCTAAGTCAATGTCAATATTTGCGGAAACATCATTAAAATCAGAAAAATTAAATCTATCAAAGAACTTTTTGTCTGCATTAAAATTAAAATGATGGTTTCCAATCTTTAAACCTGCAAAATCAATTTTATATTTGCTGTTTGGCTTCATCTCTAAAATTTTAAAGCGAGCAAATATATAAATTTTCTTAAAAAGTCAACAAGAAAATCCTGATTTAAGTTAATGTGATGTTTCTATTTTGTTTTCAAAAAACTCATCATAAATCTTTCTTCTTCTGTAAATATCAACTGCAAGATAAATTGATGATAAAAATGAATCTATAGATGCGATACCTTTTCCAGCGATTGAATATGCTGTTCCGTGATCTGGAGATGTTCTAATTTTTTCTAAACCAGATGTGTAATTTACACCCACTCCAAAAGAAAGGGTTTTAAAGGGAATAAGGCCTTGATCGTGAAATGCTGCAATAGTTAAATCGTATTTCTTATACTCACCTGATCCAAAAAAACTATCAGCAGAAAAAGGGCCGTAAACCAGAACCCCAGAGTCATGTGTTTTCTTAATGGCGGGAATAACTAATTTTTTATCATTTTCTGCAATTACACCTCCGTCGCCCACATGGGGGTCAATTGAAAGAATCGCAATTTTTGGTCGCTCTATTTGAAAGTCTCTCATCAGTGTTTCGTTCAAGGCATTAACTTTATTTTCAACAAGTTCAGTTGTAATTAAATCTGTAACCCTGGATAGTGGAATATGTTCGGTCAATAATGCAACTCGCAACTCATTTGAAACCATCATCATAGTTGAGCGACCCTCAATCTCACTATCAATATAATCTGTGTGACCCATAAACGGAAAATCATCTGAGTGTATGGCCTCTTTATTAATAGGGGGGGTGACCAAAACATCAATTTTACCCTCTTTCAAATCCTTAACCCCCATTTTAATCGACTCAAAAGCAGCATATCCAACTTCTTTGTTTAAAGCTCCAAATGTAATTTGAGGAATATTATTAAAACAATCAACTACATTGATTTTACCTTCTTTAGATTGTTTAGCAGAACTTATTCTTTTAAATGACATGTCAAATCCTAGATGGGTCAAAGTGTGGTTTAAGCTTTTAAGTGGGCCGTATATAACTGGGATACAAAAAGATAGCAGCTCAGTGTTACGAAGAGAATTCAAAAGAATTTCAGGCCCAACTCCATTCATATCGCCTGTTGTAAACCCTACTTTTATATGCTTTTTTTTATCTTTCAATTTGATTTTAGCTATATCCTAATATTTCTGTAAATTTATCAAAATAAAGAGACATAATGTTTACAGGAATCATAGAAAGTTTAGGAAAAATTACAAGTGTTAAAGCTGATCGTGGAAACATTGATTTCACAATTGAGAGCGAAATAAGTAAAGAACTTAAAATTGATCAAAGCGTCTCTCACAATGGGGTTTGTTTAACCGTGACTGAAAAAAGCGACAATACCCACACGGTAACAGCAGTTAAAGAAACATTAGATAAATCATCTCTCAAAAATTTTTCAGTTGACAATCTGATAAATCTTGAACGTGCAATGAAACTTGGCGAAAGGCTGGACGGTCATCTTGTCCAAGGTCATGTAGATGGGGTTGCAAAATGCATAAAGGTCTCTGTTAATGATGGAAGCTGGATTTACAAATTTGAATTTGATATTAAAAATGAAATGCTGTTAATCGAAAAGGGGTCAATCTGCATTAACGGAGTTAGCCTTACGGTTTTTGATGTCGTAAAAAATACTTTTAAGGTCACAATTATACCATACACTTATGAAAACACCTCTTTTAAAGAACTTAGAGAAGGAGATATAGTTAATATAGAGTTTGATATGATTGGCAAGTATCTTGCTAGATTCAATAAAAAAAATTAAAATAATATAAAATGAAAAATGTATTAAAAATAGTTGTAGTGTTAGTTTTGGCTTTTATTGGTTATGTAGTATATATTCTGGTCAACCCTGTAAGCCCTAAGGATACTGTTGTTTACAATTCAGATGATGCGAGCTTTGAGGTAGTTTACAGTCGCCCATACAAAAAAGACAGACTAATCTTTGGTTTAGAAGAAGATGGGGCTTTAGTACCTTATGGAAAATACTGGAGAACTGGGGCTAATGCTGCGACAACATTCGAAACCTCCTCTGATGTTTTATTTAATGGGGAGAAGTTAAAGGCGGGTAAATATGCCCTTTTTACCTTTCCTTATGAAAACAGCTGGACTGTCACCCTAAGCTCAAAAAGTGACGTATTTTTTGCAATAAAACAACCTGACCCAAAATTTGATGTGCTCAAAACCTCTGTTAATGTAAAACCGATGGAAAAAACACTAGAACAGCTAACTGTTGATTTTTTACAAGACTCAAGTTTTGTGAACATGCGTTTAATGTGGGATAGAACTAATATTTCAATCCCCATAGAATAATATTATGTTTAGCCTAAAAAACCTTTTTAAAATTATATCATTTATTCTTATTGTAACTTTTGCTATTTACTTTGCAATTGATATAATACACAACAAACAAAACATAATGAGCTTTGAAGACTACGACCCACCCTCATCTTTAATTGTAGAGGGTGAAGTGATTAAAAAGTCAAAATACACATTTATAGATGTTCATAGTCACTTGTGGAATATGCCTGTAATGGATCTTAACGAGCTTGTGGCGGAAATGGATGAAATAAATATGGGTTACATTGTTAACCTTAGTGGTTCCGGGTTTGGACCTCAAGCAGCTAAAGACCTGTATTTTGACGAGTCAATAAAAAACATAGCAGAGAATCAGCCTGGTCGAATAGGCTTATTTGTAAATGTTGATTTTGACAATGCAGATAAAGCTGCTCATGTCGAAGCTCAAGTAAATGCAATAAGAAGAGCTGTTGCCAAAGGCGCTATCGGATTGAAAGTATATAAAGGATTGGGCCTAACCAATAAAGATTCCAAAGGAAAAAGAGTCAGAGTTGATGACAAAAGGTTAGGGCCAATATGGGATGTTTGTGGTGAGTTAGGCATTCCAGTGTTAATCCACTCTGCTGATCCGTTTCAGTTTTGGCTGCCTAAGAATAATCAAAACGAAAGATGGTTTGAGTTAAAAGAAAAACCTAACAGATTTTACGGTGACTCCGATTTTATACCGCCTTTTGAGGATATTATTAAAGAGCAGCATACAGTTTTTGAAAGCCACAAAAATACCATATTTATCAACGCACATTTTGGCTGGATGGGTAATGATTTGAAAAGACTTGGTGATCACCTAGATAAATTCCCAAATGTTGTCACAGAGTTTGGGGCTGTTATAGCAGAGCTGGGTAGACAGCCAAAGACTGCTCGTCAATTTTTCATTGATTACCAGGACAGAATTATGTTCGGGAAAGACTCTTACAACAAGGAGGAGTTTTACACGTACTTTAGGGTTCTAGAGTCTGATGATGAATACTTTAACTATTTTAGAAAACGACATGCTTTTTGGAAAATGTACGGATTAAACCTTCCGGATGAAGTATTAAAGAAGGTATATTACAAAAATGCTCTTCGTTTATTTCCTTCGATTCCTAAAGAACTTTTTGAATAAAAATTAAGTGGTTTTTGTACAGGTTTAAAATTTTACAAAAAATTCGTATTTTAGCAAGCCGTCTTGCAAACAGTGTAAGACTTAAGTGGACAAAACAAAAAATTAATTACATGAAATATTTGAAACTATTATTGGTTTCTTTAGCAATCCTTTTCTCTCACAATTTTACTATGGGGCAAGGATCTAAAGATGGTAAAAACGATAAAAACCCTATTAAATCTGCGCTTAACGCATTTAAATTTAGAAGCATTGGGCCTGCATTTATGTCAGGAAGAATTGCAGATATTGCAATTGATCCAAAAAACGAGAATGTATGGTACGTGGCTGTTGGGTCTGGTGGTGTTTGGAAAACTGAAAACTCAGGAACTACATGGACACCTTTAGCTGACAACATGCCTTTTTACTCTACAGGATGTATCACTATTGACCCACATAATAATGCGTCTATTTGGTTAGGTACAGGTGAAAATGTTGGTGGGCGACATGTTGGTATTGGACATGGAGTATATCACAGTAAGGATGGCGGAAAATCATGGAAGGACATGGGTTTGAAAAAGTCTGAACATATTTCAAAAATAATAGTACATCCGGATGATCCCAATACTGTTTGGGTTGCATCACAAGGACCGCTTTGGAGTCCTGGGGGCGAAAGAGGTTTATTCAAAACAATCGACGGTGGTAAAAACTGGAAAAACACTTTAGATATAAATGAATGGACAGGTGTAACTGACCTAGTGATTGACCCCACTAACCCTAATGTACTCTATGCTGCCAGCTGGCAAAAACACAGAAATGTTGCTGCGCTTATTGGTGGTGGTCCCGGAACTTCTCTTTACAAGAGTGTTGACGGTGGTGATAATTGGTCGAAAATTGATAAAGGACTTCCAAGGTCTAACAAAGGAAAAATTGGACTTGCGATTTCTCCGATGAAGCCAAATGTTCTTTATGCTGCCGTAGAGCTTGATAAAAGAGCTGGTGCCGTATACAGGTCAGATAATAGTGGTGGAAGCTGGAAAAAAATGTCTGACACTGTTTCTGGCGGAACTGGACCTCACTACTATCAAGAATTAGTGGCTTCACCTCATGTGTTTGATAAAATTTATTTAATGAATGTTCGAGTGTTAGTTTCTGATGATGGAGGAAAGAATTTTTACACTATGACTGAAAGACAAAAACACTCTGACAATCATTCACTTACCTTTAAGGCAAATGATCCGAATTACATGTTAATCGGTACTGATGGTGGTATTTATGAATCATTTGACGACTCTGCCAGCTGGAAGTTTGTAGGAAACCTTCCTTTGACTCAATTTTATAAGTTAGCTGTTGATGATGCTGAGCCTTTTTATAATATTTATGGTGGTACTCAGGACAATAACACTCAGGGAGGGCCATCAAGAACATTTGAGTACAGCGGAATTTCGAATTCTCACTGGTTTGTAGTACTAGGTGGTGATGGACACCAGCCTGCTACTGAGCCTGGAAATCCAGATATTATCTATGCTCAATCTCAACAAGGATATATAAACAGAATCGACATGACCAATGGAGAGGCTGTAAGTATTAGACCTCAGGAGGGTATCGATGAGCCATATGAAAGGTTCAACTGGGATTCTCCTATTTTAGTTAGTTATCATGACCCTAAAAGATTATACTTCGGAACGCAAAGAGTTTGGAGATCAGAAAATAGAGGTGATAGCTGGACAGCTGTTTCTGGGGATCTTACAAAAAATGAGGAAAGATTGTCTCTACCAATCATGGGTAGAGTGCAAAGTTTTGATAATGCGTGGGATGTTTATGCAATGTCAACATATAACACTGTAACCTCATTGTCTGAATCAAGAATTGATGAAAACATTCTTTTTGCTGGAACCGATGACGGAATAATTCAATACACCAGGGATGGTGGCAAAAACTGGACTAAAATGACAGTTGACAACTTTCCTGGTACTCCATCAAGTGCTTTTGTCAATGATATAAAAGCCGATTTGCATGATACGGAAACTGCGTATGTTTTATTAGACAACCACAAGTTTGGAGATTATAAACCATACATGTACAAGACAACAAATGGTGGGAAGAAGTGGGTTTCTATAACTAAAGGAATCCCTGATGGCACACTTCTTTGGAGAATTGTTCAGGATCATGTTAACCCTAATTTATTGTTCTTAGGAACAGAATATGGTGTCTACGTCAGTCTTGACCAAGGTGATAACTGGCATAAATTTTCTAATGGTCTTCCAACAATTCCAGTAAGAGACTTAGCCATTCAAAAAAGAGAGAACGATTTAGTGCTAGCTACTTTCGGTAGAAGCTTTTATGTACTTGATGATTACAGTCCATTAAGGGATATGACTCAAGAGAACTTAACCAATGATGGTGTTATTTTTGAGCCAAGAAAAGCTCTTCAGTTTAACCAGATTTATGGTGGCACCAGTAGTGATGGTGGTCAAACATATTATGCTAAAAACCCTCAATATGGAGCAAGCATCACATATTATGTAAAAGATGCCCCTGAATCAATGAAGGCCAAAAGAAAAAAGTCTGAAAGGGCTAAAAAAGATGGAGATATTCCTTTCCCTGGTTGGGACGCTTTGGACGATGAGATGACTGAGCAGCAAAACCAAGTAATTCTTGTTGTAAAAAATAAGGATGGGGAAATTATATCAAAGATACCTGGACCCTTAAGAAAAGGTGTTTCCCGGGTAAATTGGAACCTTACAAGCTCTATCCCAACAACTGTCAGGGCTACATCTAGAAGCTCAAGGAGAGGTTGGAGAGGTTCTGGAGGCGGAATTACTACTCAAGTGGACCCAGGAAAATACGACTTATTTTTAATGAAAAGAGTAAATGGCGAGGTTAGCCAAATTGCTGGACCTGTTGAGCTTGAAGTTGAAAAAATTAGATCTGGAACGTTAACAAACCCAATGAAAGAGCAGCATGATAAATATTATGCAAGCTTGGCTGACTTTTCGGGTGTTGTCGCATCATACCAACATAAATTTGAAAAGTCAAAAGCGAGGGTTTCTACATACCAAGGGATGTTAATGCAAATAACAACTAATATTCCTGAGGCAAGCAGAATGCTTTATGACTTAACCGAAACAATGAACGCTTTAGACAGAATGGTTGGTGGTAGTGATGCAAAAGGAGAAATTGGTGAAAAAGACTTTTTAACCATAAGTGATAGGCTTTCTACTGCTAGAGGTGGGTGGTATCCAAATTCATACGGCCCAACAGAAACGCACATGCGAAGCTTTGATATTGCAAAAGAAATGTTCAATAGGGTAAAACCTGAAATGGACGCCTACTTTGAAAATGTAATGAAAGTAGGAAAGATCTTGGAGGAGGCCGGTGCTCCAATAGTGCTGGACTAAATCAAGTTTTTAGTTAATGTAAGCCCTCGCCCTAATCAAGCGGGGGCTTTCTTTAAGCATGCGTTCCATATAGGGCATGAGAATTGATTATAAGTTTGGTATTAAAAAATGAAAATGAAAAAAGTAATATTAGTAATCTTAGCTTCTAGCTTCGTATTTGAACCCGCAAACACCCAAAACAAAGAATCAATCTATGATTATGTTAGGGCCTTTAAAACAGCTTTTTATTCGAGTCCTTCAACTGACTCAAGATCTGCAAGTGGTAAGCCAGGCCATAAATATTGGCAAAACAGAGCTGATTACAATATTACTGTTGAATTAGACACTCTTTCAGACATAGTAATGGGAAAAGAAATAATTCGATATACCAACAATAGCCCCGATGAATTGGATTTTTTATGGCTTCAAATGGATCAAAATCTTTTTATGGAAAACTCAAGAGGAAATGCAATTATACCTCTAAGAGGTAGCAGAAATGGGTCTAAAGGCCAAAAACTTGATGGTGGTTTTAAAATCTCTGCTGTTCAAGTTATCCCTGAAAGAGGAAGTAAGAGTCGCTCAATAATTGACATAAAATATGAGGTTTATGATACTCGAATGAAAGTTGTTTTACCAGAGCCATTAAAGGCAAATGGCGGAAAACTCTCATTAAAAATTGATTTTTCATTTTTATCCCCAGACTATGGCTCAGACCGTATGGGAATTCTTAGAACCGATAACGGTAAAGTTTATACTGTTGCTCAATGGTATCCGAGAATGTGTGTTTATGATGATTTAAGAGGTTGGAATATTTTACCTTATACTGGTCAAGGTGAGTTTTATTTAGAATATGGAGATTTTAATGTTAATATAACGGCGCCTGCTGATCATATTGTTGTATGTTCTGGTGAGCTGCTTAACCCTATTGAAACTTATACGCTTGATCAGCTCGACAGATGGGCTAGGGCTGAGGCAAGCGATGAAACAGTAATGATAAGAGCGCCTGAAGAAATTAACGATCCAAGTTCAAGACCTTTAGGAAGAGAAATGATAACTTGGAGATTTAGAATTGATAATGCCAGAGATGTTGCTTGGGCGTCTTCTTCAGCATTTATTGTTGATGCTGCTAGGATAAATCTTCCCAGTGGAAAAAACTCGATGGCAATTTCTGCTTATCCGATTGAGAGTTATGGAAATAACGCCTGGGAAAGGTCAACTGAGTATACTAAATTCTCTGTTGAACACTACTCAGAAAGGTGGTTTGAGTACCCATACCCTACCGCTATTAATGTCGCTGGAAATGTTAAAGGAATGGAGTACCCTGGTGTATCTTTTTGCTACCATCTATCGAAGGGAGAAAGGTTATGGGGTGTCACTGATCATGAATTTGGCCACAACTGGTTTCCAATGATTGTTGGCTCAAACGAGCGATTATACGGCTGGATGGATGAGGGTTTTAACTCTTTTATAAATGATATTGCAACCAAAGAATTTAACAATGGCGAATATTATCCCGGCAAGCCAAATCAGCACAGAAGAGCTATAAGATATGGTTTTTATTCAGACAAAGTTGAACCGACGATTACTGCTCCGGACAACTTGATTGAGGACAATATGGGTTTGCAATATAGAAAAACGGCTATGGTTTTGTGGCTTTTAAGGGATAATGTTCTTGGGGAAAAAAGATTTGATGACGCATTTAAAGAATACATACACCGTTGGGCCTATAAGCACCCTGCTCCAGATGATTTTTTCAGAACTATGGAGGATGTTTCTGGGGAGGACTTAAGTTGGTTCTGGAGAAGTTGGATTTTGAACAATTGGAGTGTTGATCAGGCAATTACAAATGTACAATATGTATTAGGAGACCCGAGCAAAGGAGCATACATTACTGTAAAAAACCTGAAGGAAATTCCAATGCCGCTTAATTTAGAAATTACTACGGTAAGCGGCAAAAAGATCAGAAAAAGCCTACCGGTTGAAATTTGGAAAAACAATGTTGACTGGAAATTTGTGTTAGAAACCACGGAAGCATTTGAGAAGGTTGTAGTTGATCCTGACTTTGAATACCCCGATGTTAACCCACGAAATAATTACTGGTATAAGTCCGAATAGTTATATTGAAACAAAATAAATTATTGTCGGTACAAAAACTATTGCAGAAAAGTAATCCATCCATTTAGAGTGTTTTTCTTTTGAATGCCAATATGCGAGAAGTATTAATGGCGCCTGGAAGGGCATCCTTATCAGAGCTTGTGTTTTAGATATGCCTAATAGTTGCTGTGGAGTTTCATAAAGGTACAGGTATATGTTTGCTGGAAAAACAATGATGAGAAGAAAAATAATCAGATATGCTCCAGTTTTTCTTGTCTTTTTGTTTAAAATTAATAGCCCTCCTAGCACCTCTAAAACTCCAGTAAAGTAAACTGCAAAGCTTTTATATTCTATTTGTGGCGGGGTTATATTTATAAAATATTGGGGATCTATAAAATGCTTGACTCCAATAAACACGTACATGAAACTAATCACAAAGACAGTTATTAATTTATAGTTTTTAATTAAGCTGTTTTCTCGGTTTAACATTTGTCTGTAATCGGTTTAGTTTTCGAAAGTCTTCAGTTTTTGATTTGCATCAAATATAGTGTTTAGATCATAATTTGTCTTGTGGCATGATTTTTTATGTGATGATTATAAAAATCATGAAAAAATTAATATACTTTTTAAGCTTAAGCTGCTTTTTTAGCTTTTCTCAAAATCAAGTAAATTTGGAAGAAAGCTCTGTAAAGTGGACAGGAGTGCAGCTTTCAGGAAAATCACATTATGGTACACTTTCATTTAAGTCTGCTGATTTGAGTTTTAGCAATGAAAAATTAATTGGTGGTAACTTTGTGGTTGATATGAAATCGCTTTCAGTTGACGATTTAACCGGCAGAGGCAAAACTTCGCTCGAGGGGCACTTAAAAGCTGATGATTTTTTCTCTGTTAATGACTTTAATTATTCTGAGCTAAAACTAAATGCTGTGAATATGGTTTCAGAGAATAAATATAATGCCACAGGTGACCTAACAATTAAAGGGTATACACACAAAGCAGAAGTTTCTTTCCACAAAGAAGATGGTTCAAGAAACATGAAGGCCAAACTAGTTTTTGACAGGTCCAAATATGATGTTCGCTACGGATCAGGAAGCTTTTTTGAAAACCTAGGAGACAAATTAATTCTTGATGACATTGAGCTAGAGGCAACTCTAGTTATGATGTAATAATTTTAGAATTAGTCCAATGAAAAACCCCTCAATTGAGGGGTTTTTTGTGGTCCCACCTGGGCTCGAACCAGGGACCAAATGATTATGAGTCATCTACTCTAACCAACTGAGCTATAGGACCAAACGGTTTGCAATATTAATGAATGTTTTGTTAATCACAAAACATCTTAAATTTCTTCACAAAGCTCAACAAGAACCCCATTGGTGGTTTTAGGGTGCAAGAAAACTATCATCTTGTTGTCAGCACCTTTTTTTGGGGTTGGTGATATAAATTCAAAACCTAATTTTTCTAGCCTAACAACCTCTTTTTCAATACTGTCCACATAAAGCGCAATGTGATGAATACCTTCTTTACGGTTATCAATAAATTTTTTTATTGGTGAGTCTACTCTTGTTGCATGAAGAAGCTCAAGCTTTTGATCTGCGATTTTGAAAAAGGATGTTATAACTCCCTCTTCCTTTACCTTTTCTTTCTTGTAAGGTTTTTTTTCTAATAATTTTTCGAAAAGCTCCTCTGATTTTTCAAGGTCTTCTACCGCAATTCCAATATGCTCAATTTTTTTAATCACAATACAAATTTAGTTTAATTTTATTTTTGTTTAAATTAAACAGGTAAATGTTCTAATTTTAACAAATGGAAACAAAAAGACAGAAAAAAGTTTCAAAACTTCTTCAAAATGATATTGCAGAAATTTTACAAAACAAACTCAAAAAACAGGGCAGGTACGGGGTCTTAGTATCGATTACAAAGGTTTCAGTTACTGTTGATTTTTCTGTTGCAAAAATCTTTTTGAGTGTGTTTCCCTCAGAAACGTCTCAACAAATCATGAGTGAAGTATCAAAAATGTCAAGCAGAATTAGGCATGAAGTGGCACAAAGAGCAAAAAAACAGCTTAGAAAAGTTCCTGAACTATTATTTTTTCTAGACGACTCTCTAGATTATATTGAAAAAATTGAAGACTCTTTAAAGGGGCTTGACAATCCCTTAAAAAAATAGGTTTTGAGTTTTTCTAGATACATATCGTTACGGTATTTTTTTACAAGAAGTAAAAATACCGCTGTAAACTACATGTCAATTCTTGCAATAGTAGGGGTTATAATAAGTTCAGCTGCAATGCTTATCGTTCTGTCTGGTTTTAGTGGTTTGAAAAGTTACAGTCTTGAGTTTATATCATCTATATCTCCGGAATTAAAGATTTCTGCAGCAAAAGGCAAGACCTTTGAGTTTACCCCAGAAACAAAATCCTTTTTAGAAAAAGAAAACATGAAATATGGCTTGTCTTATGAAGACAAGGCTTTGATTTCAATAAACGAAAACAACAGGATAGTGAGGGTAATGGGTGTTGACCATGGTTTTCCAAACAAAAATATTGACTCAATATTGTATCAGGGAAGATGGTTTAATATGGGGGAAAATGAAATTGTTGTTGGGTGGGGTGCTGCTTATGATTTAGGTATTAGCACTATGGATGTTATAAATCCTGTTGTGATATATGTTCCAAAGGCAGGAAAAGGTCAGGTTTTGTCTGAAAAAGATGTTATGAATTCTCGTCGTGTTTTAACCTCTGGTGTTTTTTCTTTAAACGAAGAGTTAAACAACAGCCTTATTTTTTATGATCTTGAGCTTGCCAGAAAGCTGTTTAATCTTCAAGAGCAGGCTGTTGGGTCTATTGACATTTATAGCAAAGTAGAGTCGACAGAAAAAATAGAAGCTTTTTTTGGTTCTGATTTTGTGATTAAAAACCGAATACAACAAAACACTACTGTTTACAAGATGCTTAACACTGAGCAGTTTGCCATTTACCTGATTTTTTCTTTAATCATTGTTGTTGCTTTATTTAATGTGTTTAGTGCGCTAATAATGATGGGGGTTGAAAAAAGAAAAAACCTTCAAACTCTACTGGTTTTGGGAGGGTCCATAAGTCAGGTTGGTAAAATATTCTTTTACCAAGGGTTGATGATTTCTGTTTCAGGCTGCTTTATAGGAATGTTGTTTGGCGGTTTACTTCTTATCTTACAACAAAAACTGTCAATTTTTATGATCACATCTACACTTGCCTATCCTATTGTTTTTGAGCTAAACAACTTCTTGTTTGTCTTCTTTGTTGTGGTTATTTTAGGTTTTATTGCCTCTGCTTTAGTGTCTCATTATGTTAAAATGAGTATTCCGCAAATTTCTCAGAAATAGAATCTAGAATCTCATATATCTCATTTGAAGATTGTGTTGTTACTAGTTTTTGTCTATATGGCTTAAAGTTTTCAATCCCTTTAAAATAATTAGAGTAGTGTCTTCTTGTTTCATAAACACCAAGCCTTTCTCCTTTCCATGCTACCGACATTTCTAGGTGGCGTTTTGCAACAGTTGCCCTCTCCTTTATTGAAGCTGGTTGTTTATGAAGACCTGTTTCAAAATAATGTTTAACCTCGTTAAAAAACCAAGGGTTTCCAATCGAGGCCCTGCCAATCATAGCTCCATCTAAACCTAAATTGTCTCTAATATGCATAGCTCTCTCAGGTGTGTTTATATCTCCGTTTGCAAAAACAGGAATGTGCATTCTTGCATTGTTTTTTACTTTCTCTATATAACTCCAGTCTGCGTCGCCTTTATACATCTGGGCGCGTGTTCTTCCGTGAATGGCAATCGCCTTACAACCAATATCCTGCAGTCTTTCTGCTACTTCAACTATTTTAATCGAATCATGATCCCACCCAAGTCTTGTCTTGACTGTGACAGGCAAGCTTGTTCTTTCAACAATCGCTTTGGTTAGGCTTTCCATTAAACATATGTCTTTTAGTATCCCTGCTCCCGCTCCCTTGGAAACAACTTTTTTCACCGGACAGCCATAGTTGATATCTATTATGTCAGGATTTGATTTTTCAACAATATCAACCGCTTGTAGCATGGAATCGAGGTTTGCCCCAAATATTTGTATACCTACTGGTCGCTCTTTCTCATATATATCAAGTTTGATTACGCTTTTTGCGGCGTCTCTTATTAGGCCTTCTGAAGAAATAAACTCAGTGTAAACCACATCAGCTCCATTTTCTTTGCACAAGGCTCTAAATGGAGGATCACTAACGTCTTCCATTGGGGCAAGCAACAAAGGAAAGTCTCCTAAATCTATATTTCCGATCTTTACCAAATCTATACTTTTGTTTTTGCAAAGATAACCAAGTCTTTAATATAGTCTGATAACAATAATTTTTACTTACTTTTGTTCACTCAGAATATCCGATGAAAAACATAAGAAATTTTTGCATTATTGCTCATATAGATCATGGGAAAAGTACATTGGCTGACAGGCTTTTAGAATTTACTGGTGCGATTACTGATCGTGAAAAACAAGACCAACTATTAGACAATATGGATCTTGAAAGGGAAAGAGGTATTACAATAAAATCTCATGCAATTCAAATGTACCATAAGCATGGCGAAGAAGATTTTGTACTAAATCTAATAGACACCCCTGGTCATGTTGATTTCTCGTACGAGGTGTCTAGGTCAATAGCTGCTTGTGAAGGGGCGCTTCTAGTTGTTGATGCAGCACAAAGTATTCAGGCTCAAACTATTTCTAATCTTTATCTTGCTTTAGAAAACGATTTGGAAATAATTCCTATTTTGAACAAGGTAGATCTTCCAAGCGCAAACCCTCAGGAAGTTACTGATGACATCGTTGATCTACTTGGATGTAAGGCTGAAGATGTGATTCCCGCAAGTGCAAAAACAGGTCTCGGAATTGAAAATATTTTGTCTGCAATTATAAAGAGAATTCCTTCACCATCAGGTGACCCAGCAAAACCCTTGCAGGCGCTTATTTTTGATTCAGTATACAATCCTTTTAGAGGAATTGAAACATATTTTCGTGTGATTAACGGGTCAATCAAAAAAAATCAAAAAATTAAATTTCTTGCTACCGGTAAATCTTACGGGGCAGACGAAGTTGGAACACTAAACCTTAAGCAAAAACCGAAAACAGAAATTTTTGCAGGCGATGTTGGATATCTAATTACCGGAATTAAAGAAGCAAAAGAAGTAAAGGTTGGAGACACTATTACAGATTTTGAAAAACCAACTAATGAGGCCATCTCTGGTTTTGAGGATGTAAAGCCAATGGTTTTTGCAGGCATATATCCCGTTGACACCGATGACTACGAAGAGCTTCGAGGTGCCATGGAAAAGCTTCAGCTTAACGACGCTTCATTGGTTTTTGTCCCTGAAAGCTCTGCTGCATTAGGCTTTGGTTTCAGGTGTGGTTTTCTTGGAATGTTGCATATGGAAATTGTTCAAGAAAGACTTGAAAGAGAGTTTGGAATGACTGTTATAACCACGGTCCCTAATGTTTCTTATCATGCTTTTTCAAAAAAATATCCCGAAGAAATCATCCTTGTTAATAATCCTTCTGATTTACCCGACCCATCTTCTCTTGATAGGGTTGAAGAACCTTTTATTAAAGCTGCTGTTATTACAAAATCTGATTTCATTGGAAATGTTATGTCTTTGTGTATTGAAAAAAGAGGAGTTATAAAAAGTCAAACGTATTTAACCACTACAAGGGTTGAGTTAATTTTTGATATGCCATTAGCAGAAATTGTTTTTGATTTCTATGATCGATTAAAAACCGTCTCTAAAGGCTATGCTTCGTTTGACTACTCTCCTATTGGACTTCAACAATCGAAACTTGTTAGGGTTGATATACTTTTAAACGCAAAACCCATTGACGCTTTGTCAGCCCTTATACACACCGACAATGCATACAGGATGGGTAAAAAAATCTGTGAAAAGCTTAAGGAGTTGATTCCTAGACAACAATTTGACGTTCCAATCCAAGCGGCTATTGGAACAAAGATTATCGCTAGAGAAACTATCAAGGCTGTTCGAAAAGATGTAACTGCAAAGTGTTATGGTGGGGATATAACCAGAAAGAGAAAACTTTTAGAAAACCAGAAAAAAGGAAAGAAAAGAATGCGTCAGGTTGGAAGTGTTGAAATTCCTCAAGAGGCTTTTATGGCTGTATTAAAATTAAACGACTAGTCTTTGAGGGTGATTCTTAAAACTGAGCAAGCTGCTCTCTCTGTGAACTTATCTTTTCCTCCTCCAAATAAGACCTTAATCCAATTATCTTTTTCGGGTGTACCTAGAATTAATAAGTCGTAACTAGCAGATATTTCTGAAATTGTTTCAACAGGGCTGTCGCTTTTTACAACCTCAACAGTAGCTTTTACTTTTGATTGTTTTAGTTTTTCTTCAGATCTATGTTTAATGGTTTCTGTTTTTCTGCTCCTCTCCGGAGTAACGTGAAGAAGTGTTAGGGTTGCCCCAAAGTGCTTACAGACATTGTTTGCTATTCCGATAAAGTTTTTATCCTTTCTGCCTGGTCTTAGGGCTAAGACCACCTTGCCAATATATCTCACACCGTTGTCTTTATATAACGCCAGGTTTGAATTTATATTTGCAAGTAGCCAGCCTATGGGGTTGCTGATAAAAATACCTGAATTTGGTCTTGCACGCCAGCCCATGACAAGCCATTTACATGTTTCTTGGGAGCTGAGTCTATTTATTGTTTGTGATAACTCATATGTTACTACTGCGTCAAAGCCAACCGACAAGTTTTTTGAGTTAGACAGTCTTTTTATTCTTCTTTTCAATGATGTCGACGCAGGTGAATCTTGCATAAAAACAGAGGAGTCTGTTTGGTTTGGAACCTCAGTAATATCAAAAGCTTGAACGGAATTTTTATTATTTAGTGCTGAAGCCATTTCTACAAGCATCTCAGGTGACTCTTCTTCTCCAAGTAGTGGAACGACTACCTCGGCGTCAGTAGTAATAACTTCTTGTGCATCGTCAATATCTTCAGAGTATTCTCTAATTTTTGAAGCACCTTTAAAAAAAGATGAGAATATTCCATAGCTTGATGCTATACCACTTCTTTCTGATTTTCTACCATAAAAAAGAAAGATTAAAAAGCCCAGGACAACCACCCCTAATACAGAAACAACAGGCATAGTTCCAAGAAATGCTAAAAGAACTATTCCGCTTACTATACCAAAACCTTGAACCCATGGATACAAAGGGGATTTAAATGTTGGCTTGTACCACTGTGCATTTGTTTCTCTTAAAACAATTACAGTAAGCTCATTGAAGATAAACATTAAGACTTTGAATGCACTCGCAAGTTTTGCAATCTTTACCACATCTAAAAAAATAATTGCTAGTGCGATTAATATAGATGTAGTAAGAATCGCTGACACCGGAGTCATAAATTTTGAGTTAATCCCAGCCAAATAGCTTGGGAGTAGTCCATCTTTGGACATGGCGAAAGGAAATCTTGACGAGGCTAAAACGCCTGAATTTACCATTGAAAGCAGTGTTAATACACCAACAACTCCGGCAATTAAACCAAAGGTGTCTCCTCCAATAGTTTGGAAGAGCGTGTGTATGGGTTTGATGTCTGTGGCTAAAATTGAGGCCTCTACGTTCCCCACTAAAACAAGTGCCACCAAACAATAGATGGTGGTAATCAAAAACAATGAAATGATCATTGTGAGTGGAAGATTCTTGGCTGGGTTTTTAATCTCTCCTGCGATGGCAGCAATTTTTGTAACACCTGCATAAGAAATATATAAAAAAGCAACCCCAGCAATAAACCCGTTTGTGCCGTCAGTGAAGACTGGCTCGGTGAGCTTGGTATCATAAGAGCTAAACCCTAAAGCAACGATTACAATTAGTGAAATTATACTGATAGAGACGATAAACAATTGGGTCTTTTCAACTTTCTTTAAGCCGAATACGTTTAGTAAAAATATTAGTAGAAGTGCTAAAAGGGCAATTGCTTTTGTATACGATTCATCAATGTTTACAACCACATACAAGTATGCGCTTAGTCCAACCAAAGAAAAAGCACTTTTTAGGAGGAGCGAAAGCCAAAGGCCAATTCCTGCAATGGTTCCGAAAAGTGGGCCAAATGCTCTTTCTATATATACATAAGTCCCGCCTGATTTCGGCATGGCTGTTCCCAGCTCTGACTTTGAAAGAACCGCAGGAAGTATACATAGTGCTGCCACTAAGAACGCCAACCATACTGATGAACCAGTAATCCCTACGGCTAAACCGGGAAGAACAAATATCCCACTAAGCATTCCGCCAATACTGACGGCAATAGCTCCTGGTAATGACAATGTTCTTTCTAACTTCTTCAAATTATTGTTTTATATTTATTAAAAATACTAAATATATATTTCAATTGAATTTATACCCCATTATTGCTGGTAATTTTATGCTTGATGGAGGCGCCATGTTTGGTGTTGTTCCGAAGTCTATTTGGCAAAAAACAAACCCTGCGGACAATAACAATATGGTAAAAATTGCTGCACGCTGTTTGCTTATTGAAGATGGTGATCGGCTTGTTTTAATTGATACGGGAATGGGTGATAAGCAAAGTGAAAAGTTCTTTGGTTATTATTATAGGTGGGGGGAAGATTCGCTGGAGTCCTCATTAAAAAAATACGGATTTCATACTGATGATATTACCGATGTTTTTCTAACTCACTTACATTTTGATCATTGTGGGGGCGGGGTGATTCGCTTTGGGGAAAGCTCTTTTAAAACTACTTTTAAAAACGCAAAATATTGGAGCAATAAGAGTCATTGGAACTGGGCAACGGATCCAAACAAAAGAGAAAGCGCCTCTTTCTTAAAAGAAAACATTCTGCCAATAGAAGAGTCAGGTCAATTGCATTATTTGGAGAGGGATGGAGAGAATTATTTAACTAAGTCTGATCTTGGCTTTGAGGTGCTCTTTGTGGATGGTCATACTGAAAAACAAATGATTCCGGTTGTGAGCTATAAAGGACAAAAAATTGCCTTTGCTGCTGACCTTGTTCCCACCCACGGCCATGTGCCCTTGCCTTATATTCCTGGCTATGATATTAGACCGCTGATTTCCTTAAAAGAAAAAGAATTGTTCTTAAATTTTTGCCATGAAAATAACGTATTTTTATTCTTCGAACACGATGCGTTTGTGGAGCTATGCTTGCTTAAAAAAACGGATCGTGGAATTCGGCTAAATGAAAAATTAACTGTGCTTGATTTATGAAAAAACTTATACTACTTACACTTTTATT
>CABZJM010000003.1 GCA_902526075.1 uncultured Bacteroidota bacterium | reverse complement strand
TTTGGTGCAGATGATGACAATGTATAATTAGCAGTTAAATTATTATTGTTTTTTAGTTTCACTGTAACAGAGGAACTAAATATGCTTGACTTGTTATCACCAAAAACATAATTTTCTGTTTTTGCATTTAACTCAACTTTTGAAAATCTTTTTAAATATTTGACTGTAATGAATGTAGTTTTAGAATTAATATTTTGAGAACTATCAATGTATTCGTCTATCTGAAAATTTTCTATAGAATATTTGTCAATAACATGGCGTAGGCCCAAATTAATTTTTCCAAAAATATCAGAATTGTAAACCGCTCCAGCATGCAAATTCATAGAGTTGAGCAATATTTTATCGTTAATTTCCTGTGAAACAAAAGAATTACCAAAAAATTGGTCACTTGATGATTGTTGAAATTTATATTTTTTTTCTTCAAGAAAAATTTCATTAAATAATTCCAAGCTACTATCATTTATCGAATCTTTCTTGCTCAAAACATAAGATTGATCTATGTAAAACCTTTTTCCCAAAAACTCATTATGTGCATTTTCAAAGTTTGGGTCAAAAACTCCTCTATCTTGAAATTGACTGTTGCCATTTTCAAAGTTTGGAATATCAGAATTGTTTAAACCTCCATTTTGTTCTGAAAAAAGCTTTTGGTTTGTGTAATGAGTTCTTAATCTATATCTATTATTTTTTGATAAATAGTTTGTACTTATCATGAAATTTGAGCTGCTACTTATAAAATTTTGATAATTTCCAAGTGATCTTAGACCTTTTCTTGAAATTGAAAAATTAAATTGACGAGAAGTGTTAACAGAATATACTGCATCAAGTAATTGACCTTGTTCGAATACTGACCTATACATTAATTCTGTAAATGGAGTTGGTAAGTCGTAATAAACAACATCATCGACAGAATCATACAAATAATATTTATTTAGAGCTCCCATTTTTGGTGTAATTGAATTTATTGCAGAAAATGACAATGTATTGTAGGCCACTCCGGTGTTAGAAAATGAAATCAAATCAAAATTATCTTTTCTTAAAAAATTTATTTTATAATATTTCTCAATCGTCAGTGAAGTGTCAACGGCAATAGTATCATTTGCCCTAGTGATGATTAAATAATCCTGAATTTTAGCATCAGGATTTTTATTTAGGGTAGTACTTTTATTATTAAAAAATCCTGGAACAGAATCTAAAATTGAACCAGAGGTTTTTTGGCCCCTCGAAATCTCCTGCATGTTTGGAGATTTTGGAATTTGACTTAACTGAGCTTTTAAAAAATTAAAGCAAAATAAATAAAAGAATAAAAATAATTTAAAATTTTTCATTAAGTTGAATATCGCTACAAAAGTAATTAGAAACGAATTAACCTCTAATTTTTAACAAATATTTATGCTGAAATCTAAATACAGTGCATTCGAACTTGAGTGTGGCATTGATGAGGCAGGTAGAGGTTGTTTAGCCGGTCCCGTTACAGCGGCTGCAGTTATTTTAAAACCTGATTTTTATCACAAATTAATTGATGATTCAAAGAAACTTTCAATGACTGAAAGAAAAAAATTAACAAAAATTATTATTCAAAATTCAATTTCTTATAGCGTTCAGAATGTATTTCCAAACAAAATCGACGAGGTAAACATTCTTAATGCATCAATTTTAGCAATGCACAAATGCATAAAGAATCTAATTATCAAGCCTGAATTTTTAATAATCGATGGAAACAAATTCAAAAAATATAATGGAATTCAACACAAAACAATAGTTAAGGGTGACGCTAAATACCTTAGTATCGCCTCGGCTTCAATCTTAGCAAAACATTCAAGAGATGTTTACATGAAAAAAATTTCCCAAAACTTCCCAAACTATTTTTGGTTTAAAAACAAGGGTTATCCAACTAAGGAGCATAAAGAAGCTCTAAAACAGTATGGTGTTACAAAACACCACAGAAAAAGTTTCAAGCTTTTTGATGAACAATTAACAATTGATTTTTAATTTAGTAACTGGTTAATGTATTTATGAGAAAAAAATTATTAATTATTCTAATATTCTTTATTTTTTCTGCATGTGAAAAAATTATAAAAAAAGAAATTAATTCTTATGACCTAATCTCCGAGAATTCAAAAGTTGTCATTTCAGTAAAGAACATAGGAAAGTTTAAAAATAGCATAGATAATAACGGCTACTTAAATTCACTTGTAAACTCAAATTTGACAATAAAGAATTTAGTTTCACAAATATCTATGATAAACGATGATAAAGAGATTGTAATTGGACTTTACGAAAACGATGGCCTTCTTGAGTATGATATCATTGGATTAGAAATTACGAATGACAGTATAACAGATAAAAAATTAAAATATGATGAAATTGATATTATTTCAAGTAATAACAAACTTATACCTGTTATTAACGATAATTATTTTGGTAAAAAATTTCAAAAAATTAATCAAACAAATATCAATTTTAGCGTAGCACTTGACAGCTCTTATACAGAAAAACTATTAAGAAAAATTTTCGATATAGAATCAAGTGATTCAAACAGAAATATAATTTTGAATATTGATGCCTCAGGCAATCTAATTTCTTTAAATGGTGTAGTTGATGATTCTTCAATCGATAGTCTGGAAAGTAACGAAAAATTAGCCATTCAAGAAATAATTAGTTCGGAAAAAAAACCATATTTTGATTTTAAAAATGATTTAATAGAGGATTATGATTTAATCAGCTCAAATCTTGATAAAAATCTCAACATATTTGACTTTGATTCATCAGAGTCAAAGTCAAAATACTACAAAATATTCCAACTAAAAAAAGGGGATAAAATCATAAATATCAATGGATATATTTCAGATCTTAAAAGAGAACCTTCAAACTCAATGATAGACTTAAAATTTGAATCAAATATTACTAACGATGTTATACATGGTCCTCAGATCGTAAAAAATCACATAAATAATAGTAATGAAGTTCTTATTCAAGATTCTAAAAATATTTTGTACCTAATAAACAATCGTGGACAAGTTGAATGGACTAGAGAAATTGACGGTAAAATTATTAAAGAAATAAATCAAATTGATAGCTACAAAAACGGAAAACTTCAATATGTTTTCACAACAGCAAAATCATTGAATCTATTAGACAGAAAAGGACGTAATGTTGGTAAATTTCCCTTAAAATTTAGGGATGAGATAACAAAACCAGTTTCTGTTTTTGATTATGATAAGAATAAGAACTACAGACTACTAATTACACAAAACGATGAGTTATTTATGTTTGATTCCAGGGGAAACAGGGTACGTGGGTTTAACTACAGTAAAAAAAATAAAATAATAACAACCCCAAAACATTTTAGAATCGGAAATAAAGACATAATTGTATTTAAAACAACTGACCACTTAACTATTTTAAATAGAAGAGGTGCTGTTAGAATTAATCCAAAAACTAAACACAACTACTCAAGTGATGAAATATTTCAATATCAAAATCTTCTTGTGACTAGTACACTAAAAAATGAAATTGTGAAAATAGACATGAATGGAAATACAAAACTGCATGAGCCAATGCCAATTAATAGCAAGGTTAAAAGCAATAAAAAAACAATTTTTACTTTACAAAAAAATATTTTATCAAATTCAAAAATTAACGTTGAAATTCCATTTGGAAAATATGATGATTTTAATGTTTTAACTGCAAATGATAAGACATATGTAAATATATTTGATTCACAAAACAATAAAATTTATTTATTTAACAATGAATTAAATTTGATTAATGGTTTTCCAATTTCTTCAAACGAAAATGCACATTTTATAATTGATAAAAGTAGTATTGAATTTACAACACTCACAGAGAATAAAAATATCCGATACCAAATTGTTAGATAAACTCTGAATTAAAGGTTTTTGAAAAACAACTTTTTAATGCTCCCTTTGTCTTTTTAATATCCATTTCAGTTATATTTAATTCATTATTCATCGACGTTACAATATTATCGCTAAGACCACAAGGAATAATGTTGTTAAAATAATCTAGGTCAACGTTTACATTTAGTGCGAATCCATGCATCGTAACCCACCTACTGGCACGAACACCCATTGCACAAATTTTTTTGGGAAATGGTGTTTTGATATCAATCCAAACACCTGTTTTGCCTTGATTTCTCCCCGCTTCAATACCAAAATAATCCAACGAGTCTATAACAGTCTTCTCCAAATAACGCAAATACATATGGATGTCTGTAAAAAAATTTTCTAAATCCAAGATTGGATAACCTACAATTTGACCAGGGCCATGATAGGTAATATCTCCTCCCCGATTAATTTTGTAAAAACTAGCATTTTTATTTTTCAACTGATTTTCATCTATTAATAAATTTGAATAATTTCCACTTTTTCCTAAAGTATAAACATGTGGATGTTCAACAAATAAAAAATAGTTTGGAGTTTTTAAATTTGTGTTATTTTTTCGATTTTCTTTCTTTATTTGAACTATTTCATCAAATAAATTTTGTTGAAAATCCCATGCTTCTTTATAATCCATGGTTCCCAAATCAATAAATTTAATTTGTTTATTCATTATTGATTTTTTGGGTTATTTAATATTACAAGTGCTGCTATGACACCAGGCACCCATCCACATATCCAGAGAATAAATACAATTAAGATAGACCCACAACCTTTATCAATTACAGCAGATGGAGGGCATAAAATGGATAAAAAAACTCTGAATAAACTCATAAAAACAATTAATGTAAATATAGTTATCTTTTAAAAATTAATCGGTTATTCATTTTTATTTCAATTAAAAGTATATTTGTAAAATAACAACTTTGGATTGATGGTATTTAGCGAACAAGAATTAGTAAGAAGAGATAAATTAAAAAAAATTAGAGACTTAGGCATAGACCCTTATCCGGCAGAATTGTTCCTAGTCTCTGACTACTCCACAGAAATTAAAAATAACTTTCAAATTGATAAAAAAGTTGTTATTTCTGGGCGTTTAATGTCAAGAAGAATTCAAGGAAATGCAAGTTTTGCCGAGCTTCAAGACAGCAAAGGAAAAATTCAACTCTACTTCAACCGAGATGAAATTTGTACTGGAGAAGATAAAATTCTATATAATGAACTATATAAAAAATTACTTGATATCGGTGATATTATTGGGGTCGAAGGAAGTTTATTTAAAACTAAAGTTGGGGAAAAAACAGTATTAGTTAAAAACTTCAAATTACTTTCTAAATCCCTAAGACCATTACCGATGCCAAAGGAAGACAGTAAAGGGAATTTATATGACGAATTCAATGACCCAGAGACCAGATATCGTCAAAGATATGTTGATTTAATTGTAAATTCTGATGTCAGAGAAACCTTTGTCAAAAGAACTTTAATTACTAATAGTATTCGTGAATTTTTAAATGAAAGGAAATATCTTGAAGTTGAAACACCAATATTACAACCAATCCCTGGTGGAGCTTCTGCAAGACCATTTTTAACACACCACAATACATTAAATATTCCTCTTTATTTAAGAATTGCAAACGAATTATATCTAAAAAGGCTAATTGTAGGTGGCTTTGATGGAGTTTATGAATTTGCCAAGGATTTTAGAAATGAGGGTATGGACAGAACTCATAATCCAGAATTTACAATTCTAGAGCTATATGTTTCCTACAAAGATTACTACTGGATGATGGAATTGACCGAACAGTTATTGGAAAAAGTTTCTATTGATTCAACCGGTAAAACGAAAGTAAAGATTGGTAATAATATTATAGATTATAAAGCACCATATGAAAGAATTTCAATTTATGAAGCAATAAAAAAATTCACAGGAATTGATATTTCCATGATGGATGAATCAATTTTAAGAGAAACAGCTAAAGATCTAAATATTGAAATTGATGAAACTATGGGTAAAGGGAAGTTAATTGATTCAATTTTTGGTAATAAGTGTGAGCCAAATTTTATACAACCAACTTTCATAATTGACTACCCAAAGGAGATGAGCCCACTTACAAAAGTACACAGGGAAAACAAAGACTTAACTGAAAGATTTGAGTTAATTGTGAATGGTAAAGAAATAGCGAATGCATATAGTGAGTTAAATGACCCAATAGACCAAAAAGAAAGATTTGAAAAACAGCTTGAATTATCCAAAAAAGGGGATCAAGAAGCTGGTGAGTTTATAGATTATGATTTTTTAAGAGCTCTTGAATATGGGATGCCACCAACTTCAGGAATTGGAATTGGAATTGATAGGTTGGTAATGCTTATGACAAATAATTCTTCCATACAGGAAGTTCTCTTTTTTCCACAAATGAAACCGGAAAAAAAGAAAGTTTCTTTGTCAGAAAAAGAAGAACTTATTTTTAAAATTTTAAGTGATGAATATCAATTATTAGATGAAGTAAAAAACAAATCTGGGCTAAGTAATAAAGCATGGGATAAATCGATCAAATCTCTTAGAAAACTTGAACTTATTAAAGTTGAAAAAATTGAAAACGAAATTTATATTTCAAAAATTAATTAACTATATTTAAGAAAATTCACATCATGAGAAAACTTTTATTATGCCTTATACTTTTAATCTTTTCTTCGAATATTTCATTCGGATCTACCGATTACAAATCAATTGAAGAAGTTAAATCATTAAACTATGAATTGTTTGAAGAGATTGGGCTAGATGAAAATAAAATCAATTACGTTAGTAGAGTTATATATTCCACTTACAAAAAGGCACAATATATTACATCCTCTGGAGCTAGTCCTCAAAAAGTATTTTCTCTGGATAAAGAAGCTGAAGAAATGCTCTTAAGGGTTCTTACTCAAAGTGAACTTAAGGCACTTAATGCTGTAAAGCACAAATTAAGATAAATAATTATTCTTGCTAAAAATTGATTTGCACGGTATGACCTATTCCAAGGTTAAAGAAATACTTCCAGAGTGGATTATCACAAATTACAATAACGGACATGATGATTTTGAGATTATCACTGGCAATAGTTACAAGATGAAAAGTTTAGTCAAAAAAATTTGTTCAGAAAATGGATTCATAGCGGTTGATAATTTTAACGGTAATTCTGGTGCCTTAACAGTTGGTATTGATAAAATTTTGTGATTTTAATGTTTTTCAAATCATCAATTTTTTCAATTTTTTTACAAGAAATATTGAAAATATAATATAGGACATTGTAATATCCATTACTTTTTGATTTCAAAGTGAACAAATTTCATATTTTCAACATTTTAAACCATTTAAATAGAATCTAAATATGAGGATTAATATTGCTTTTACTATTGTAATGACTTTAACTTTTCAAATTTCTAATTCTCAGGAATTAGTTCGTGAAATGATTTCAAGTCAAGGTAATAGTGTACTTTTGGAATCGGGTCATTATGTTTCTCAAACAATTGGCCAACAGTCAATAACAGGAAATTATGATGGGCAAAATAAAGTTATTCAAGGCTTTCAACAACCTTATTGGAAATATTTAATCACAAATTCAGAAGTTTTAGATTCAATAGAAATCAACCATTATCCAAATCCGGTCATAACAAACCTTAATTTTATCTTCACCAACTACAACGACGGAGTAACTAATGTTTTGGTGTTTGATTTTTCGGGGAGACTTGTGATGGAAAGATCTATTAGTATTGAATCTGGAACAGCACAATTAAATCTATCTAGTATTCCTAGCGGATCCTATTTGGTATACTTAAGAAATAATAAATTAAACTACTACACAAAAATTATAAAGAAATGAAACAATTATTAAAACTCTTTATTCTGCTAATTGGAATAAATCTTTATTCCCAAGAGATCAACTTCTCTGTGGGAAGCAACTTTTCTGACTATTCATTTGAGGTAAACGAAAACTTTAGCGCAAGCGGAATGGGGTCATATGCTGAAATTGGTTATACAAAGTTACTTGGTAAAAAAACAGGTAAAAGCCTTAGCTACTCTGTAAGTTTAAATTTGAATGAATATAATGCATCAACCGGAAATATGGCAAGCTATTATGAATGGCAGACTAGCTTTATTGGAGTTAAGAATTCAATAAATATTCCAGTTGTCACAATAGCTGACGTGATGAAGTTTGAACTTTCTGCTGGAGTTAATTTAAGCCATATAGTTAAGGGCAAACAGCTCATTAATTCTATGGTTTATGATATATCAACTAACTCGGAGTTTGACGGACTAAATGCATGGACTGATTTAGGAATAAGCTTAAAATTTAATTTAAAAGAAGATGTTAAGCTTGCAATCGGATATTCTATTTCAGAAAATAAGCAATTAACCGGATCTAATGATTCGTTAATTTTTGATGAACAAGCTGTAGATAATGTTGAAATAAGTAATGACAACATTAGACTAAGTCTCATTTACATACTAAACTAATAATTATGAAAAAATATATTACACTATTAATTTTTAGCCTGCTGACTTTTGCAGGTCTATCTCAAGACAATGGGATTACCTATCAGGCTGTAATTTACAATCCAAACGGGCAGTCATTACCTGGTGAGGACGATACACTAAGTCCACTCGTAGAGACAGACATTTGCCTGAAGTTTTCAATAATGGGCAGCGGTCTTGAGTATGAAGAAACAGTTCAAACAACAACTGACAAATTTGGAATGGTAAATTTAAAAATTGGTACAAATACCCAAACTGGGGGTTCTGCCGCTTCTATACAAGACATAAATTGGGATAGCGGAGAAAAGTCAATGAGGGTTGAATTGAATGCCGTTGGTAATTGCAATAGCTTTGTTCAAATTAGTTATCAAACTTTTAGCTATGTTCCTTTTGCTTATTATGCACTTAATGAAGGAAACACAAGTGATATTTCAGCATTGGAAGAGGCATTAGCTGAAAATACAGCTGCTGATGCAGAAGAGTCTGCTGCAGGTGATGCTGCTGATGCTGCACTGCAAGAAGCAATTGATGCAAATGCTGCTGCTGATGCAGAAGAATCTACTGCAGGAGATGCTGCAGATTTTGCACTTCAAGCTGCAATTGATGCAAATGCTGCTGCTGATGCAGAAGAATCTGCAGCAGGTACTGCTGCTGATTTAGCATTACAGGCTATAGTTGAGGGTGCCATCACTGAGGCAACAGCTGCAATAATTGCCAACACCGTAGCAATTGCAACAACACAGGCTGATGTTGATCAAAATGAAGCGGACAGTGATGCTGCTGATGCTGCTTTACAAGCAATAATCGATGCGGCCATAACTGAGGCAACAGCTGCAATAATTGCCAACACCGTAGCAATTGCAACGACACAAGCTGATGTTGATCAAAACGAAGCTGATAGTGATGCAGCTGATACTGCTTTACAAGCAATAATTGATGCGGCTATTACTGAGGCAACAGCTGCAATAATTGCCAACACCGCAGCAATTGCAACAACGCAAGCTGATGTTGATCAAAATGAAGCTGATAGTGATGCTGCAGATACAGCGATGCAAGCAGACATTGATCAAAACGAAGCTGATAGCGATGCTGCAGATGCTGCACTTCAAGATGCAATTGATGCAGTTGAAGATGCCGCAGTAACGCAATTAAGTGAACTCTCCGATGTTTTAGTAGAAAATAATTCTTTGTTTGTTGGTAATGATCCATCAGCTACAACTAATGTGGCACAGGCAAATGTTAGCTTAGGTTTAACAGCTTTAGACGAAATCACGTCAGGTGACAGGAATACTGCTGTTGGGCATAATGCATTAACTAAAGCAAAAGCTGGGGTTAATAATGTCGCAATGGGTTATAATACACTTAATAATGTCACTTCAGGAAATTATAACGTTGGTATAGGAAATTCAGCTGGTTCAAATGTAGTCGGTGGATCTGGAAATGTCTTTATTGGAAATAATGCTAATACAGGTAGTAATCAGGCTGGTCCAGCAAACAGAATTGCAATTGGATCTGCTGCAAACGTTACTCAAAATAATACCGCAGTAATTGGTAATGATCTTGTAACTGGTGTTTATATGAATGAAGAAGGACAGGCAATGGTTTATGCTAAGGGGATTACATTTGGTGATGACACATCAATGGAAACTGCAGCTGCTTCAGCTGCTGATACTCAAGCCGCTGATCAAGCTCTTCAAGATGCAATTGATGCAAATGCTGCTGCTGATGCAGAAGAATCTGCTGCCGGAGATGCTGCAGATGCTGCACTTCAAGATGCAATTAATTCAAACACTGCTGCTGATGCAGTTGAATCTGCTGCTGGGGATGCTGCAGATGCTGCACTTCAAGATGCAATTGATGCTAACGCTGCTGCTGATGCAGTTGAATCTGCTGACGGAGATGCTGCTGATCAAGCAATTGTAAACTCCCTAGATAATTTAGATCTTTCCGTTGCTGGGGACAATGGTGTGTTTAATGTCGATGTTTATTCCGGAGATAATTCACCTGAAGAAACTTTATTAATTATTGGTACTACCGACGAAGTTGAAACAGATGGTTCAACTGACAATCAAATTCAAATAGGTTTACCAGATAATGTAGTAATAACTGGAAACCTTACCGTTGGTGGGGAAATTAGTTCTCCAACCATTGATGACATACTAGCTACTATTTCCGAGTTAAGTGAGCAAATAAATACTTTAAATGAGCAAGTTTCAGCTCTTGAATTATTACATGTTCCTGTTATTACACTTCTTGGTGATGCGAATATAGTTATCAATCAATCTGATGGTGTTGATTATATTGACGCAGGTGCAACTGCTGATGACTTAGATGATGGAGATATTACTGATCAAATAGTTGTTGCTGGCTCTGTCGATGTAAACGAAGCTGGCTCATATCAAATCACTTACAATGTAACAGATTCCGATGGAAATGAGGCAACAGAAGTTATCAGAGAAATTGAGGTTGTTGATGATATAAGTCCAGTCATTGTTATAATCGGTGACAACCCTGTTCAACATGAGCAAGGTACGGAATATGTTGATAGTGGTGCAACCGCATCTGACAACAATGACGGAGACATTACTGAAAACATTCAAACCGAAAATTCGGTTAACTCAAGTGTTGCTGGCTCATACACCGTAACTTACTCTGTTGTTGATTCAAGCGGTAATTCTCATCAGGCAGTTAGAGATGTTATAGTTTCTGATACAACCGCACCTATCATTACACTTATTGGAGATGCTGAGGTAAATCTCGAATTTGGAGAGTCATATGTTGATGCAGGTGCAACTGCTACAGATGCCGCTGACGGAGATCTTACTGATAGTATAGTTGTAGTAAATAATGTTGATACATCTTCTTGTGGAACCTATACTGTAACATTCAATGTAAGTGATGCTGCTGGAAATGCTGCAACTGAAGTAGTTAGAACTGTTACAATTGCTGATGATGAAGCACCTGTAATTAGTCTTGTAGGAGATTCGTCTGTTACAATTGATTATGGTGCAGCATACACAGAGCAGGGCGCTTCAGTTACTGACAATCTTGACGAAGATGTTTCTGTTGTTGTTTCTGGTACAGTTGATTCAATGCAATCTGGTACATACGTTATAACATATACTGCAACTGATGCATGTGGAAATTCTACTACTGTTACAAGAGATGTTATCGTATCATTACCCGTAGCTGACGATTTTGATGTATTTTCCGAATATACTGGCTCCATTGATCAAGCTCCACAACAAGTCTATGATGTGTTTTCAGATCCCGGATTTAATTTTGATTTTTTCTATTACTATGTTTACGCGGATGAAATGCTTGCGTATGCATATTTTGATGATGATATCTTCAGCGGATTTGATATGACAATTCCATCACCTGAAGGTATCACACAAGCACCGCAAAGTTTAACTGTAACTATTTACGCAACATATGTTGATGGGGCAGGTTTTAACTATGATACTCTACAAGGTCAAGTAAATGGTGGTGAACTTGGTGATTCAGGTATTTCAACATATGACTTTTATCAAGATGGTGGTATAGGTAACATATCATTTGATATCCCTGTTGATGCATCTACATGGAATGCCGATGGACAAAATAATACCATTACGCTTCATGCCTTTTTTATGTATCTAACATGGGGAGGAGCTAACGGTGATTACCTAAATGTGTCATTTAATTATTAAATTCAATAACAATGAAAAAACTTATATTAACATTATTAATAACATTTTTATACGGATTTGGATTTTCCCAGGAAAAACAAAAAATTGTTGGACCTGATGTAATTCAATTCAAAACAGAAAACCAATTGCTTTTAAATGAACTTGGTCTTGACAGTAATAAAACTGACGAGCTTTGTGGGTCCCTTTTAAGATTTCAAAAAATGAAATCAATGTATGAGATGGGGTCTAAAGCAATGCCTCCTTTTCTAATCGAAAGTTTTGATAATCAGTTAAGTAGTATTTTAACAAGAAGACAGAAGTCAAAACTTGAAGAAATAAAGGGTAATTTTGTATATAGAAAAACATACAGAAAGTAAATTTTTATTTTCAATTACTTTTCTATATATCTGAGCCAATACAAACAGTTCACTTTTTAAATAGTGACGTTTGTACTGGCTCATTTTATATTATCTATCACTTATAAATATTAACAATAAAATGTTAATTCTTTATTGATGTGCTATGTTATTTGATTTTGGATATGATTTAATTTTATAATTAAGGTATTCAAGATCATCAACATAGTTTTGGTTCAGGCTATAATCAAACAATCCTCACTGGTCCACTACATTGATTACACCAAAACGTTGATGACTTGAGTATTATTTTTTTATCATCAAAGTTTGACCAACCTTAAGATTGTCTCCCTTTAAGTTGTTGAGTTTTATTATTGCCCGAACAGGCATATTGAATTTTTCAGAAATCGAATACAATGTGTCTCCTCTTCTTACCCTGTAAGATTTATTTTTTTTCTTAAGAACTATGTTGTCGTATTTGTAAAGTTCATATCTCTCAACTAGATCTATTAACTTTTGGGGATACTTTGGATCGGTTGCGTATCCAGCTTTTTTAAGACCCCTTGCCCATTGCTTATAATCGTCTTTTTTTAAATTAAATAGAAAAGAATATCTTCCTCTGTTAGATAAGAATAGTGAATGATCTCTGTAGGAATATTCAGGATTATCATATTTTCTAAAACACTCTTGCTCTTTATCGTCATCGTGATAGATTTTTTTACCATTCCAATCATGACACTTAATTCCAAAGTGATTATTAGCTTCAGCTGCTAGTCTTCCCTTACCTGCACCTGACTCTAAAATTCCTTGTGCTAAAGTAATGCTTGCAGGAATACCAAATTGAATCATCTCATCCATTGCGATATCTGAGTAATATTTGACATAATCCTCAGTATTTAGAATTTTAGGAGCTATTCTGTACTTTTTTGGTTTTTTCTTTTTTGGTTTTTCTTTTTTTACTTTAACCTCTTTTTTAGCTACATCTGACTTGTTGTTGTAAATAACTCTTTTAGTTCCACAACTAAAGGTTAGAAATAAAATGGCTATGAATAGAGAGACTTTTTTCATTATAACAACCTATTGCAAAGATAATCGAAATTATTATGTTTTAATTTATCTTTGGTATTACTATTGTTAATTGATAAATCATAAAATGTATTTTTAATGGACTTTAAAAAACAAATTTTATTAGGTATTCCACAGGAACTTCCCACTAAAAAGGAGTATGACATAAATGTAAATCATGCACCAATTAGGGAAAATGTCCTTTCACCTCAAGAAAAAAAGCTTGCCTTAAGAAATGCACTAAGATACTTTGATCAAAAATTTCATCAGGAATTAATTCCTGAATTCGTTTTTGAATTAGAAAAATTTGGTAGAATTTACATGTATAGATTTAGACCCAACTATGAAATGTATGCCCGACCCATTGACGATTATCCTCACAAATCTAAAGAAGCAGCTGCCATTATGTTAATGATTCAAAATAATCTTGACAAAAGAGTAGCACAACACCCATACGAACTTATTACTTATGGCGGAAACGGAGCCGTCTTTCAGAATTGGGCTCAATATCTTTTAGCCATGAAATATTTAGCGGAGATGACTAATGATCAAACACTTGTTATGTACTCAGGTCACCCTATGGGATTATTTCCTTCAAATATAAGTGCACCCCGCGTCGTTGTGACAAATGGTATGGTAATTCCAAACTACTCAAAAAAATTAGACCTTGAAAAATTCAATGCATTGGGAGTTAGTCAATATGGTCAAATGACCGCAGGAAGCTATATGTATATTGGACCTCAAGGAATTGTTCACGGAACAACAATTACTGTTCTCAACGCATTTAGAAAAATAAAAAAAGAGCCTAGAGGAAAAATATTTGTGACATCAGGTTTAGGTGGTATGAGTGGAGCTCAACCAAAAGCTGGAAATATTTCTGAATGCATCACAGTTTGTGCAGAGGTTAATAGAAAAGCTATCGAAACTAGACATTCACAAAATTGGGTAGATGAGATAATAAATGATACCTCAGAATTAGTTGAAAGAGTTAAAACTGCACAAGAAAATAATGAGATAGTCTCGATCGCATATCATGGTAATATTGTTGATGTTTGGGAATCATTCTATGAGAATAATATTATGGTTGATATTGGCAGTGATCAAACCTCTCTTCATAATCCATGGTCAGGAGGCTATTATCCTATTGGTTATTCTTTTGAAGAGGCCAATAAATTGATTTATGAAAATCCAGAAAAATTTAAATCTGAAGTCAAATCAACTCTAAAAAAACACGTTGAAATTATAAATAAACATGTAAAAAAAGGAACTTATTTCTTTGATTATGGAAACGCATTTTTACTTGAAGCGTCTAAGGCTAATGCTGATATTATCAAAGAAGATGGAAGCTTTAAATATCCAAGCTATGTTCAGGATATTATGGGACCTATGTGTTTTGATTATGGTTTTGGACCGTTTCGATGGGTATGCTCGTCAGGAAAACAAGAAGACTTAGATATAACCGACTCAATTGCCTGTGAAGTATTAGAAAAATTAGTAATAAATGCACCGGATGATACTAGACAACAAATGAAGGATAATATTCAGTGGATCAAAGCAGCAAAAGAAAATGATTTGGTAGTAGGTTCGAAAGCGAGAATCCTTTACGCTGATTCAAACGGAAGAATTGAAATTGCTAAAGCATTTAACAGGGCCATCAAAGAGGAAAAAATCGGTCCGGTTATATTAGGAAGAGATCACCATGATGTTTCAGGAACAGATTCTCCGTACAGAGAAACTTCAAATATTTATGATGGTTCTCAGTTTACAGCTGACATGGCAATTCAAAATGTTATTGGAGATAGCTTTAGAGGCGCTACATGGGTTAGCATACATAATGGTGGTGGAGTTGGTTGGGGTGAAGTCATCAACGGTGGCTTTGGTATGCTAATTGACGGATCTGAAAAAAGTGAAAACAATATTAAATCAATGTTGTTTTGGGATGTAAATAATGGTATTGCAAGAAGAAATTGGGCAAGAAATACCGGAGCTATTGATCAAATTTCAAGAGCAATGAAAAAAAATCCAAAACTTAAAGTAACTTTACCTAACTTAGTGGATGATAATTTATTAAAGAATTTATAGTATGAAAAAATTTACAATCTTAGTTTTAGTTTTATCTGTTTTTCTTTCTTGTGATACAATTCGAGTCAGTTCAGATTACAATCAGAATGTTAACTTTTCAAATCTTAAGACCTATGCTTTTTCAAAGCAAGGTATTGATCAAGTCAAAATTAATGATTTAGATAAAAAGAGAATTTTAAAAGCTATAGATGTTGAATTATACAATAAAGGTTTCAGAAAAAGTTCAATTGAACCAGACTTCGTCATAAACTTTTTTACAAAAACAAATGAAAAGGTTAATTATTACCCATCAACCAATTATTACGGTTCAATGATTCAGAGTCCATATGCCGGAATAGGTCACTATACCGGAAGTTGGTACTTAAATTCCTTTAAGTACAACGAAGGTGTTTTATTTATTGATGTAGTTGACAATAAAAAAAATGAATTAGTTTGGCAAGGTATAGGTAAGGGATATATTTACAGTGATCTTCCAGAAAAAAAGGGTGAAAAAATTAGTGCAATGGTTGGAAAAATACTACTTCAGTTCCCCCCGTCAAATAACTAATTTTTAACATCTAACAAGTCTCTTAAAGAATTTCCCAAAATCATAAAAGAGCAAACCAGTAGCATTATACAAATTCCTGGGATTATAGCTAAGAAAGGTTCACCAAGAATAATATAGTTATAATGATCTTTAATCATTAGCCCCCAACTAGTCATCGGAGGTTGAGCGCCAAGTCCTAAAAAACTAAGCCCACTTTCAATTAATATTGAGGCTGCAAAGTTAGCTGCTGATATTACAATCAATGGAGAAACTATATTTGGTAAAATATGCCTCGTAATAATTCTAAAATCATTAAAACCCATAACCTTTGCAGCAATTACAAATTGCCTCTCCTTATATTGTTTTACCTGCCCTCTAACAATTCTTGCAACCTCAACCCACATAGTTAATCCTACTGCTATAAAAACCTGCCAAAAACCTTTACCAAGAGCTAGTGTGATTGCAATAACTAATAATAAAGTAGGTATGGACCAAGTTACATTTATTAACCACATTATAATTTTATCAGCAAAACCAGAATAATAACCAGAAATAGATCCTAAAATAACTCCGATAAATAATGAGATGAAAACAGAAACAAAACCGATATAAAATGAGATTCTTGAGCCAACTATTATTCTACTTAGCACATCTCTTCCAAACTTGTCAGTTCCAAAATAATATTTTTTGTCAATTATTTCAGCATTTTTCGACTCAATTGTTTTAAACTCTGAATCATTGGATGCATGAGGTAAATAGTAAATTAAATCATCCTTAATTTCATATTTTACAATTGGAATTTGATTTATTTGATCTTTAGAACCAAAAAGAATTGACTCAAAGGAAAACTTTTTTCTTTCATCTCCATTCAGACTAATCATTAAAGTTTTAAAGCCTGGCTTTTTTGAATGAATTGAAAGATTCATCGCATTAGCATTTCTAGTCTTGTCAGGGGCAATTACATAAGCAAATATGGAAATGAAAAAAATGAATAAAATAAAACTCAGACTAATTATTCCAAAAAAGTTCTTGTTGAGATCAAAAAACTTTTTCGAAAAGGTATACATAATCTAACTGTTAATTCTCAAGATACGAAAATCTTAAATCAGAGAGAACATTTAATGCCTCATCAATATAAAAGTCCTTATTTAAACTTTTATGCCATCTTTCTCTTTTTTGTCGAAGAGCAGAATCTTTTTTAATAAGATCAACCTCATAGGGCAAAGACCTAAAAGAGTAATCCATTGAAAAATCATTTAGAGCTTTAAATTTTTTTGTTTCATTAGAATTATCTTCAAGCTCTTTTTTGAACTTATCATAGTTTAGATTAATAAGCTTGTCGTCTCTTACAGATTTTATCCATTTGGCATTTTCATCAACTAACTCCAAATATTCACTATTAGACATTCTATCTTTACTTTTTAGAATAGCCTGTTCAAAATCAAAGTTACTTTGCCAAGTTGAATACTCAACATCATCAATCTCATCCCATTTCAATGGATTTTCAGAATCTTTCTCTCCAAAATCCAAATATTTATATCTGTACGGAACGTTAATATCACTTTTGACACCCTCTAATTGAACTGATCCACCATTGATCCTATAATACTTTTGGGTTGTATATCTTAGGGCACCAAGATCTCCATTAGTATTTCCTCTGACCATTCTGTTTAGGGGAAATACATTTTGAACTGTTCCTTTACCCCAAGTTTGGTTGCCTCCAATAATTATTGCTCTTCTATAATCTTGCATAGCTGCAGCTAGTATTTCAGAAGCTGATGCAGAACTCTCATTTACTAATATAACCAGTGGCCCAGTCCACAAAATAGCTCTGTCTCTATCACTTAGCACCTGCTTTTCTTTGTCAAAATACTTAACCTGAACGACTGGACCATTTTTTATAAACATACCAGCCATATCAACCACTGTTTTGAGGGCGCCGCCAGTATTATTTCGAAGATCAATTACCAAACCTTTCATACCTTGCTCTTTTAACCTTTGTATCTCAGTTCTGAGATCTTTTGCAGCATCTCTATTGTTCTGATTATCAAAATCAATATAAAATTTTGGGATATTTATTATACCATAACTATTATTGTCTTTCTCAACAATTGAAGATTTAATGTAAGTTTCCTCAAGTTGAACAATATCTCTTTTCACGGTAACTTCAGAGATTGACCCATCATCTTTTTTTACAGTTAAATGTACTTTGGTTCCTTTTTTTCCTTTAATTAATTTTACAGCCTCACTAAGTCTCATTGTTAAAATGCTTACAGGCTCTTGTTCGTCATCTTGCCTAACCTTCAATATTGCATCTCCTTTTTCTAAAATGTTATCTCTCCAGGCAGGACCCCCAGATATAACTTCAGTTATCTCAACTTTATCAATTTGTTTCTGTAATCGAGCTCCAATACCTGCATAATTTCCAGACATATCAACATCAAACCTGTCTTTAGATTCAGGATCAAGATATGAAGTGTTGGGATCGTATTGGGATACGAAAGAATTAATATAAACTGAAAGCCAATCAGATCTTTGCATTTCTTCTGAAACAAATCTATAATTCTGAATCATTGTTTCACTTAAAGATTCTCTGGTTTCTTTTTCAATTACTTTAAGATTTCTAGTTTGAAATAGACTATCCTTTTCAAGCTTTCTTTTATCGTCCTCAATTTCATTGTGGTAGTTCTCAATTACATAAATTTTGAGAAGTTTTCTCCACCTATCATATAATTCATCATTGGTCTGAACATATTCTAAAACTTCGAAATCACACTCACAAACTTCATCCTTTGAAAAATCAAAAGGGGCTGAAAGAACACTGTTAAATATTTTTTCAGACTCTGACATCCTTTCTTTATACCTTGAATAAACCAAGTCAAAAAAATCGAAATTTGGATTTTTAAAAGCATCATCAATTTCATATTTATATTTTGAAAACTCTTCAATATCAGAGGCGTAAAAATATCTCTTGTAAGGGTCTAAATTTTCAAGAAAAGTATTAAAAACCTTTGCAGAAAAATCGTCATTAATTTCTTTATCGAGGTAATGAGCCTGATCTAGCACATAAGTGATTAATTGAATAATAAGACTATCTTTATCACTTGTGTCAAAATCCTTTGACACAAAACTGCATGATGCTAAGCACATTATAAACGCAATTAGTGAAGTAAAAAGATTCTTTTTCATTTGACATAAAAATAATCAAATTCTGAGCCAAAAAATATGAGCGTATTTATAATTTTTTGTTAAAGTAGGTAAATATTTATTTGTGTAATTTTGTGTTCATATATTTAATTATGAAAAAACCTCTAATTCTTGTTACAAATGATGACGGAATAACAGCTCCTGGCCTTAGAACACTAATTCATGTCATGAACAAACTTGGTGAAGTTGTTGTAGTTGCTCCAGACAGTCCGCAGAGCGGAATGGGTCATGCTATTACAATTAGCGATACACTTTATTCAAAAAAGGAAAAAATTGACGATGGTCCTCAGACTGAATATAGTATTTCTGGAACCCCTGCTGATTGCGTTAAGTTTGCAATTCGTGAAATCCTGGAAAGAAAACCTGATTTGTGTGTCTCAGGAATTAATCACGGAGCTAACTCATCGATTAATGTTATTTACTCAGGAACAATGAGTGCAGCAATAGAGGCTGGTATTGAAGGTATCAAATCAATAGGCTTTTCACTACTTGATTATAGTTGGGATGCGGATTTTGAACCATGCAAAGATTACATTAAAAAAATTTCTCAAAATGTTTTAAATCAGAAAAAATCGAATCTAATATTAAATGTAAATTTCCCGTCAAAAATAAAACAGTTCAAAGGAATAAAAATTTGCAGACAGGCAAAAGGATATTGGCAAGACACATATGATAAAAGAACCAGTCCACTCGGAAAAGAATATTATTGGTTAACGGGAAGTTTTATAAATCAAGATAATAGCGATGAAACCGATGAATGGGCCCTTGAGAAAGGATATGTTTCTGTTGTTCCAATCAGTTATGATATGACCTCACACGATGATTTAGATGAACTAAAAAAATGGAAATTCGATTGAATAAAAGAGATGTTTTTTTCGGATTATTTAGTGGTTTCTTAGCAAACTTTTTAGGAATGATTATTACAATAATCGTTTTATTTAATGAAATCAACATTTTAAATATTTTTAAAATTATCAATGATTCATTTCATGATAATTCAATAACTAAATTGATTAGTCTTGGTGCCATATTGAACCTTATAGTATTTTTTATTTTTTTAAAATATGACTATGAAGAAAGAGCTAAAGGAGTTCTATTGGCTACATTTGTAATAGCTATATTAACCATTTACATAAATAATTTTTAGTGAGATATTATATAATAGCAGGTGAAGCTTCAGGTGATTTACATGGTTCAAATCTGGTAAAAGAAATAAAAAAGTTAGATCCTAACTCAAAATTCAGATGCTGGGGAGGTGATCTGTTAAAAAAACAAAGTAATAATCTTGTAAAACATTATAAGAACTATTCATTTATGGGTTTCTATGAAGTTTTCATGAACCTAGGAAAAATATTAAATAATATTTCAATTTGTAAAAAGGATATTTTGGAGTATGGACCAGATGCAATTATTTATGTAGATTTCCCTGGCTTTAACATGAGAATTGCAAAATGGGCAAAGTCTAAAAACTTTGTTAATCATTTTTATATATCTCCTCAACTTTGGGCATGGAAAGAAAATAGAATTGAAACTATCAGAAAAGTTATTGATCAAATGTTTGTAATTCTCCCATTTGAAAAAGAATATTATAAAAAATTGAAATACGATGTGGTTTATGTAGGACACCCTTTATTAGATGTTTTGAAACAAAATGTAAAAGAAAATTCAAATAGAGAAAAGTTAATTGCCCTACTACCAGGCAGTAGAGATCAAGAGATTAATAAAATATTGCCTGTAATGCTAAGCGTCACAAAATATTTTAAAAACTATCAGTTTACAATCTGCGCTGCTCCATCAAAAAATAAGTCATTTTACGAAAAATTTATGCAAAGAGGTGATTATAAAAATATTGATATTGTTAATGGTCAAACCTACAATATTCTTGAAAGATCATCAGCTGCCTTAGTAACGTCTGGGACAGCAACTCTGGAGGCTGCACTGATTAAAACACCTCAAATTGTTTGCTATAAATCAAGCTGGATTTCAATTCTCATCGGAAAATTTTTACTGAGAAATCTAAAATTTATTTCTCTGGTAAATCTGATACTGGATAAAATGGCTGTAAAAGAGCTAATTCAAGATGATTTAAATACCAAAAATATCATAGAAGAACTTGAAATAATTCTTAGTAAAGATGGAAAGGACAAAGTAATTGGATATTATAATGAGTTAGAAATTTTGTTGAATAAAAAGGGGGCTAGCAGAGAAACAGCAAATAAAATCATCAATTATCACCTAGAGTCAAATTCATAAACAAAAGACTCAAAAAATTTATTAAATTCTTCTTGAGAATTATAATTTTTATAATTCTCATCAGTGAATAATTTTAAATAAACCTCTAGCTGTTTCGGGGTTTTATAGCCTCTAAGCTTGTGCAATAAATTAGATGATTTATCTAGAAATACAATAGTAGGAAAAGCTTGGATTCTAAATGCTTGACTTAATTGATGACTGCTATTTCTTCTATTTGCTTTTGCAGGGTTATAATTAGGGTTTTCAAAAGTATATCCTTTAAAATTTACAATATCATTTCCTTCGGCGTTAAATTTTACCGCATAGAAGTTATCATTAATATATTTTGCGACATCTTTATTCGCAAATGTATTTCTGTCAAGTAATTTACATGGGCCACACCAGTTGGTATACATATCAATGATTATATTTCTAGGAGCAGCTTCTTGAAGGTAAACAGCATCCTCTAATGAAATCCACTTTATTTCCTGTGAGAGAAGAGAATCAACAGAAAAAAAACAAACTAATATGATTTTTATATATAATACTAATCTCATGTAATTTTAATATTTGACAAAAATAAGAAAAGAAATTTATCTAATTCCGTGCATTGATTTTTTTATCAATGGGTGTAATAAGAGAGAAACTACTCCAAGACCTATCGGGATTATAGTAAATATTAAAAAGAAACCAGATAAACTATACTCTTGTGTTATTTTATCAATATCTCCTCCAATATAATGAGCTAACTTATTTCCGATGGCAATTGCCAAATAATATACTCCAAACATAAAAGCGATCATCCTAGCAGGAATTAGTTTACTCAAATAGGAAAGTCCCATGGGAGATAAACATAATTCACCCAGAGTGTGAAATAAATATGCTAAAACTAACCAAATCATACTTAAACTAGCGCTTTCTGCACCTGATGGCACATTTCTGGCTCCAAAGGCTAAAAATCCAAATCCAATACCCAAGAGTGCTAAACCTAAAAAATATTTAACCGATGCTGGGGGATTGTAGCTACTATCCCACCACTTAGCAAATAGTGGTGCAAATACAATAATAAAAAGTGAATTTAAAATTGCAAACCAAGTAATTGGAACCTCGGTGGATGTTGCTTGTAACTCATTGTATATTTTAAATACGATAATTCCCCAAACAATTATAAAACTCAAGCCTAGAACTAAGTTTGAAAATACAATCTCAGTAAAAGTTTTTTTGAAAAGGCTCATTAAAACATAGGTGATGATCAAAAGTGGAATAACTGTAACCGAAATATCCACAACTTTAAAAATTAGAGCTGAGTTTCCCTCAAGAAAACGGTTAGTAAAGTCCCTTGTGTATAGGGGTAAAGAACCTGCCCCTTGCTCAAATGCGGCCCAAAAGAAAACAGTAAAAATGCAAAATATTGTAAACACAATCATTCGATCCCGGACGATAGGTGTGTATCTTGGGATTCGCACTAGCAATAAGGCTATAAAAGCTACAAGTGCTACAAGTGCAAAAAACAATGAGTTTTCCAACCCTAAATAATCGAAACTTAAAATATCAATACCACCAATTTTACTTAGAGGATCATTTATAATGAATATAAGTGCGCTGACAACAAAAGTTAAAATCAATAAAATATCTATTGGTAAAAAAGGATTAAGTTTCTCTTTTGTGTCTTTTTTAATTGTGGCCTTTTCATCAGATTTAGAAGGGGGATCACCAATTTTACCAAATAATGGTTGAGCAAAATAAAACTGGATCATTCCTAGAAGCATAAATATTCCAGCTAATCCAAATCCGGATGACCAACCTACTTTCTCACCAACCCATCCACACAGCATAATACCTAGAAAAGCTCCAGCGTTAACACCCATGTAAAATATATTGAAAGCCCCATCTTTTTTATCATCTCTTCCTTCGTACATATTAGAAATTATGGAGGTGATATTTGGTTTAAAAAAACCGGTTCCCACAACAAGTAATGTTATACCAATGTAAAGAAAAGTAGGGGTTTCAACAGCCATTGATGCATGGCCTAATGTCATTAGAAATGCACCAATAACAACAGAATTTCTATAACCAATTTTTTTGTCTCCTAACCACCCACCTGCAAGAGGAGCTAAATAAGCAAACATAGCATATGTTCCAAGCAAAGATAATGCGGCGGATGAGCTCCAACCCCAACCTGGATTGTCACCAATAATAGCACCTGTAAGAAATATGACTAAAATGGCTCTCATACCATAATAAGAGAATCTTTCCCACATCTCAGTAAAAAATAAGACAAATAGTGCAGCAGGATGTCCAATTACTGTTTTACTGAAGAATTGATCTGTATTACTCATTATTTCATTTCTAATTCTTCGGCCCCGTGAGTAAGTCGTTTCAGAGGCTTTAGTAATAATAACACTAGGATTCCAAATAAAGTACAGAAAATAGCAATTGCTGTAAATACTTGAAATTCACCAGCACCTTCTGAGAGCTGTCCAACAGCCCCAGCAACTTTATTACCTAGACCTGTCGCTGCAAAATATGCTCCCATCATAAAAGCAGCATATTTTACTGGTGCTAATTTTGTGATAAAAGATAAAGCTACTGGTGAGGCACATAATTCACCAATTGTATGGAATAAATAAGCTAGCACTAACCATATCATAGCTGATTTTTGAATAACTTCATCTCCATCCATCACAACCTCTGTTGAGGCTTTAGTCATAAAGAAAAAACCAAAAGCCATTATGATTATTCCAATAGCCATTTTAAACAAAGAAGAGGATTCCTTACCCTTTTTTGCCCAATTACTCCAAAATGCTGCTACTGCGGTTGCAAATATTATTATAAAAAAGGCATTAATGGACTGGAATATCGCTGCAGGTACTTCGTTTCCAATGAATGGTAATGAAAAGGCAAGCGTTCTGTCTGTTTTTTGTTCAGTATAAAGATTCATGAGTCCACCTGCTTGCTCAAATGCTCCCCAGAAAACAATTATGATTAAGAATGATAGCAACAATACCCACATTCTGTCCTTTTCAATTCTCGTTAAGGGTTTATTCATTAACTCTTTATCTGGAGATTTTTCACTTCCAATGAATTCACCAACACCCTCCAAATACTGAAGACCGTAAAAATATACTAATTGACCAATTGCCATTCCAATTCCAGCTAAACCAAATCCATAATGCCATCCGTACTTAGCGGCTACAGCTCCCACGGTTAATGCGCCAAGAAAAGCACCAATATTTATACCCATATAGAAAATATAAAAACCGTCATCCCTTTTAATATCGCCTTTCTTATATAAACCACCAACCATTGTTGAGATGTTGGGCTTTAAAAATCCTACACCCACTACAATCAGTATAAGACCGGTAAAAAATGCCCATTCAGCATCAATAGCTAAAACTCCGTGACCAAAGCATAGTAAAATTCCACCCAGCATAACCGCCTTTTTTTGTCCAATATATTTATCAGCTACCCATCCACCTGGGATTGACATCAGGTAAACAAACATTGTGTAAGTACCATAAAATGAAAGTGTTTCTGTATTTGTCCATCCAAAACCCGATTGAGGATCACCCATTATTATCGGGGCTGCTAGATATAGGGTTAAAATTGCTCTCATCCCATAATAAGAAAATCTTTCCCACATTTCTACGAAGAATAAAATGTATAATCCGGCTGGATGTCCAAAAATTGTCTTTTCCTGTGTTAGTGAATTGGTTATCATAATTTATTTTTTAGATTACACTAAAATATTATATTTTACCTAATTATATTAATTTAATCATTAATAAATCATTCATAATAATTTAAAGTCAAGTGTATTATCTTTGATTTGTAAAAAATCATATAATGTCTGAAGAAATAAGAGGTTTTTCAAAACTATCCAAAGATGAAAAAATTGAATGGCTAACTAAGACATGCTTTCAAGACAGTGATTCAGCAAAAAACATAATTACTCAATATTGGAACTCTGACAGCAACCTTCAAAAGTTACATGATGAATTTTCTGAAAATACAATTTCAAATTATTATTTACCGTTTGCAATTGCCCCTAATTTCCTAATTAATGAAAAAATTTATTCGGTGCCAATGGCCATTGAGGAAAGTTCGGTAGTAGCAGCTGCTAGTAAAGCTGCAAAATTCTGGATGAAACATGGCGGCTTTAAAGCTGAAGTCATCAATGAAGAAAAAATTGGTCAGGTACACTTCATTTTTCACGGAGATAAAAAAATAATTAGTGAATATTTTGATTTTGTAAAGCCATTATTATTAAAAAACTCTGAGGATTTAACCAAAAAGATGGAATCAAGAGGCGGAGGTATTAATGACATTAAATTAATAGATAAAACAGCTGATTTAAGTGGATATTATCAGCTTTTTAGCACATTTAATACGGTTGATGCCATGGGTGCAAATTTTATAAATTCGTGCTTAGAAGATTTTTCGAAAACTTTTTGTAATTCAATCATAAAATTTAACAGAAAAGAGTTGAAAGAGAAAGATGTTGAAGTTATTATGAGTATTTTATCAAATTATGTCCCAAACTGTATTGTTAAATCCTGCTTAAGCTGTAGTGTTTCAGAACTGAACAAGCTTGAACCTGAAACCAAAAATTTTGCCAGCAGATTAGTCAAAGCTGTAGAAATTGCGAATAATGATATACACAGGGCTGTTACACATAATAAAGGAATTATGAATGGGGTTGATGCCGTTGCAATAGCTACTGGAAATGATTTTAGAGCAATTGAAGCAGGTGCGCATGCTTATGCATCAATAGGAAAATACAAAAGCTTGTCAAAAGCCTTTATTGAGAAAGAAATATTCTATTTTGAATTGAAATTACCATTAGCTATAGGAACTGTAGGGGGTGTCACTAATTTACATCCTTTAGTTAAATTAGCTCTAAACATATTAGAAAATCCAAATACCAAGGAGTTAATGAATATAATTGCCTCCGTTGGACTTGCACAAAATTTTGGTGCATTAAGATCCCTGGTTACATCTGGAATACAAAAAGGACACATGAAGATGCATTTGACTAATTTATTGAACAAACATAAAGCATCTGAAAACGAAAAAGAGCAAGCCCTTGTGTATTTTAAGGATAAATTAGTGAGTAGCTCGAGCGTTGAAAATTTTATAAAAAATATTCGATAAATGTTATTTAAAAGTAACGGCAAAGTCTTGTTGAGCTCTGAATATTTAGTCATGGACGGAGCAAAATCAATTGCATTACCTGCAAAACTAACCCAAGATTTATCAGTTTCTAAATGTGATGAAAATACAATTGAATGGCAAAGTTTTGATAAGCATGACAATCTATGGTATGAAGATAGGTTTATAGTAGACAATAATAATCTTGTAAATCTGGGTAAAGAAAATATAATTTCTGAAAAAATTATTTCACTACTTAATCATACTATTAAAAAAAATGATCTAAAAAGTATTTTAGGAAATAAATTTGTTACAAAACTTAATTTTGATAAGGAATGGGGATTAGGATCGTCTTCAACTTTTGTAAATAATCTTGCTAAATGGGCAAATGTAGATCCTTATAAATTATTATTCTCGACATTTAAAGGAAGTGGTTATGACATTGCTTGCTGTGATGTTAATCATCCGATCATTTATAATAAAATGGGAAATTCTATTTGTATTAATAAAGCGAATTTTAATCCGCCCTTCATAGAAAACCTATTTTTGATTTATCTTGGAAAAAAACAAAATACACAAACTTCAATTGAAAATTATTCAAAAAGTCAATTCAATAAAGTTGAGTCAATAAAAAAAATAAATAGAATTTGTAATGAATTTTTGAAGTGTAATGATTTGATTTACTTTGAAGAACTTATGCAAGAGCACGAATCTATAATTTCTAAAGCTATCTCAGTAAATCCCATCCAAAAGTCAACTTTTATGGGATATAAAGACGGTAAAATTAAAAGTCTTGGGTCTTGGGGCGGTGATTTTATTTTGGTAACAACTAAAAATAAGGACCTAACTTATTTTAGGAATAGAGGATTAAATACAATAATTCCCCTAAAAGAAATGGTATATTTAGGTTAGTAAAAAGTTCCCCTAAAGTCTTCAATTTCAGCTTTCTCTTTTAATGCATTGAAAGCTCTATTTCTAACATTACTTGATCTGTTAGAACTTATGATATTAATCATGTTCTGGTAATTAGCCAAAGAGGATGCTTTTCTTCTGTCAGTTACATATATATAAAATACTCCACTGTTTCCGATAATTGCTGCCGATGTAATGTCCTTATTTATACCCATAGCATATCCCACAACAGCTGGTTCATTTCCCACTCCAGAAATAACAGGATTATTAATATTAACAGATAATGCAGTTTGAACTTCAACGTTATTCTGAGTTGCGATTTCATCAAGTTTTGATGACTTTATACTTTGAATGATTTTTTGTGCTTTCTTTTGATTTTTCACTTTAGGCAAAGCCGTAATTGATGATTTCTCATAAGACATCATTCCATTGTCATTTATGGAGGTTAACATAGCAATTACATAACCTCCTTTTTGTAGACTGAATTTTTTTATATCTCCTTTGTCAGTATTTTCATCATATACCCACCTTACGATATTTCTTTGTTGACCTAAAATTGGTATATTCTCATCCAACTCACCGATATTATTGACTGGGTTAATTTTAATATTATTTTCTTTAGAATATTCTCTAAAATTTTCTTCGTTCACAGCAATTTCAAATTTTGAGGTAATATTATATACGCTGTCTCTTGTTCTTTCTGAAGGTTCGACTTTGATCGCAAGATTTCCCAACTTGACTGCCTTTTGCTTTTTACCCTGAGATAGAATTTCAATTACATGAAATCCAAAGTCAGTCTCCACTACATCAATGGATCCAACTCTTTTTTGAAAGGAGAAATCCCTAAATTCAGGTGCAAATCCATCAATATAAGCAAATTCAATAATTCCATCATTTTCATTACTTACCTGATCTGAAGAGAAGCTAAGTAAAGAATTAAATTTACCCCTATTTGATTTTAAAACCCTAGAAATACTATCAGCTGTCTTTTTTGCATTATCTTTTGATTTAGTTACAGCAGGACCGCTTCTAAAAGATCCCGTGTAAGGAATTAATATGTGTCTTACCTTGGCAGAGTCCGATATAAATTTTGAATCAATTAACTTAGTTACTTTTACAAATCCATTTTCGTTGTAGGGACCATAAACCTCCCCTTTATTGAGGTTATAGATATTTTCGGCAAGGGAGGGCGATAAAGATGATTTAAATACATATGAATCAAAAAATTTGATAGCAGAATTAATATTTAAAAATTCCTCATTATTATTTGTATTTTTAAAACCTCTATAGGTAATATTTTTTTGGGAATTTGGATCATACTCTTCTCTATCCTCTAAAAGTGTATTGAGACTTGACTTGGCTTCAGATTTATCTAACCCCGATGGGTTTTCTTCAAACCTGACAAAGATTAAATCTCTAGAAGGGTCGGAAGAATAATTATTTTCGTTTTGGTTAATATAGTCTGTTACCTCAGATTTTGATACTTTAATGTCATTATCTGAAACTTTTGTAAATGGAATTTTTACATATTTAAAGTCCACAACATCATTTGAATTAAAATAATCTTCTTCGCCTTCAAATAATGCAGTATTAATCCCCACATCAACCAATCTATAGTACATCTCCTCTAATCCGATTGCTCCAATATTTTCTTCAAAGTTATTCCATGACTCGTAATTTACTAAGGAACCTTGTAATTCCATTGTCTCAGGGGATATCTCTTTGAGATTAGAAATGAATTGATTTAACTTCGATTCATCAAATTCGCCATTAATATCTTGAAAGTCCTCAAAAGCTAGTAGATTAGTCCTTAAAAAATCTCTCATCATTTCCCTCTCAATTTGAATACCAATTTTCTGAAATTCAGATTGTAAAACAAGTTTTTTTAGCTCCGAATTCCATACTGAATTCATAGCCTGAATTGATGAACTAGAACCCCTATTCTGCTTTTCAAGATTATCAACCTTTTGCATAAAATCGGCCCGATCCATCTCAATTCCGTTGACAACTGCCACACGACTCTGATTAAATTCATCCCCTTTGAAAACATCAGTAACGGTACCAGTACCTGTAGAAAATACAAATGCAAATAGAGCTAATCCAATAACACTTATTAAGGCTACAGGGCCAAGAGCTCTAATTTTTCCTAAAACCGCCATATGTTTTAAATAAAAGTAGTGGCCAAAAGTAGTATTTTATTGTCAATTAAAAAAAATAATTTTTGATTGGATTATAGAATAGATTTATAATTAAATCTAAATGTTAGTCAAAATTAATCTTCAATGGATACAAACCCATTAACCTTTAAAAACTTTATTTTGTCAAAAGACTTGTCCGAATCAAAACCTTTGCCGTAAATATCTTTATCTGATGAAACATATCTAAAGTCAAAATTTGTAAATAACCATTCTTCACCTCTATCATAGTATAGTTGATCCGAAATTAATGTATCCATAAGATGAGTTGATACGATAACATTTCCTCTTAAATCTATCAAATCACTATTTGAGTAAGAAATTGCATAATCTGCAATAATTTTAGTTTGATTATTATTCTCATCAAATAAAATTACCTCAATCTTAGCTGGAAATTCAAAATATGGAAAATTGGCATTACTAAAATTTAACATCTTGGGACTATTTAAGATACTACTAACTATTCCTGAGTCAGTATGAACTGTATTTATTTCCAAAGCTGAGGAAATTGGTATGTCTGCAGCCCTTAAAAAAGATGTTAGATCCTTTTCTCCATTGCAGGAAAAAATTAATACAAGAAAAATTGAAATTAAATATTTCAAGAATTAAAGATTAGGTACTTTTACAGATCTACCAATCCAACAAGAAATTTCTATTACTTCACCCTCTCTGCCTGATGAAAAGATTTCAGATTTTTGAGGTGCTTTTGCTTCGTAATTTCTGAAACTCTTGAGAGCAGCACTTTTTAAAGTTCCATCAACTCTAGATGCCTTCATCGCTTCCTTAGATGCAAGCCAATAAACTGCTCTTTGACTAAAGTTGTCTGCACCACAATTTTTTGCACTAGATGCATACATCTGAGCAATTGCTAAATATGACCTTCCCATTGATGGATTAAATCCTAAAGCTTGCATGTAATGTGATCTTGCCCTCGTGTAAAGTCCATTCTTTCGAAAGTTAGTAGCTATTCTAAATAATATTTTAGCTTTTTCATATGAGTCAGTTTCCAATTCGATTGCTTGATTGTAGAATACTAATGCTTCTGATGAGTTTCCTTGTTTATCTTTAATAGTCCCTAAATAATAGGCTGTTGATGCATTCGGTTCTAATTCATTTTTTTTCTGAACAATTTTGACAAATAGTTCAGATTCATCACACTGCTTACCATACAATCTATTCATAGCCCTACTTAACCATTTACCATCTCTCTGATTAGCATCAAAATTATTTTCATATAGTGGTATTAAATTTTCACAATTACCTCTATCGCCTAAATCTTTTTCCATTCCCTTGGATATCTGGTCATATGCCTTTAAAAAACTATTATATGATTTGATACGTCTCTGGTCTTTTGCTGAAATAGAAACTTCTTCATCAGATTTACCAACATATTTATTAACCTTGTTGGTATAATTCTTAATTTCTTTTTCAACTTTTTCAGAAATCTCATCATATTTAGTAAACAAATCCTCAGCACTTTTTAGATTTTCATCATAGAGCTTAACAATTAGCTTAAAATAGGTATATAAATTTTTAGGATTGTTAAATGAACTTAAGTCTTCGTTGTAAGCTCTATCAAAATTTGAATAAATTTCAAAGTCACTAAGACCAAAGTAGTTTTTATTGTCATATTGTAATTGTGCAGATTTAGCTAAAATATCGCCAAGAGGGGTCTTGTTAGGAAAATGTTCTCTTTTCTCTTCCCACAATTTCAATAGGTCATTTAAATAATTTACTTTTTCCTCAGAGGTTGTATTTTTGATTTTATGTTTTAATATCCTCTCACCGTAAACATAAATTGCGCTATTAAACTTTGGACTTCTTAACCTAAGCTCCATCCAGGGTTCAAATGCAGCATCATAATTTTTAGCTTTAACATATTCACTGAAAATTGATAAAGCATTAATATCTTTTTCATTGGCTTGTGAAAATGCATTAGCCGATATCAGCAACAATAATAAAAACACTAAAAATTTTTTCATAATTAATTATATTTTCTCTTTACAAACCACCTGTCATTAAGAGATAAACTTAACTGAAAATTAACAAAATTTTCTTCAACTAAATCTTCATTTGTGGTTCCTCTTTTACCAAATTCAACAGTTGTATTAACATTCGAAAATAAACCACCAGCTGGAATACCTAGTCCAAATGATATGCCAAATTCATTTATGGATTCATTGTTGATGACCAACCCAGTTTTTTCAGAATAAAATCCAGCCCTGTAAACAACTCTGTTCCAAAATTTACTAAATGATGCATAATCAGGAATGTAAAATCCACCAAAAGATATTTTTGATGAGTCTTCATATTCACTGTTTTCAATGCTAATTAAATCATTTGAAAAAACACTACTAGTAATAGAGGTGAATTCAGCTCCAACAAACCATTTTTTTGACTTACTAATTCCAATTCCAAAACTTGTTACCGACGGCATTGATAAATCGGTCTTGTCTAGCTCCAAAGAGTCTAGATCAACATTTATTTCATTAACAGGGAACTCAATCTGTGTATTAGGATTTATCACAACCGAAGCAAATGTTCTACTATTCCTTGAGCTTAAGTTATAATCAGGTGAATGTGTAAGTGAAGCATGTAATTCAAGATTTTCATTAAAGCCTCTTTTAAATGTTATGCCAAAATTGAAATTAACTCCACTTAGATCAGACCTATTTTGTTCTCTTGCTTGGTAATCAAGAGGCAAAGATTCATCATCATATAAATATTCAAGTGCTGAATTTTGAATATTACCAAAATTATATTTTGCATCAAAACCAATAGCTAGGTTGTCAGAAAGCTGGTATGCAAATCCCAAAAAAGCTTTGTTTAGACCTCCATTTCCAGAGTATTTGTACTGAAGTTGGTTATCTACGTTTGACGATTGTAATTTATAACCAACGGATGAAAAAGGAATTAATCCAAAACCAAACCCAAATTTACCCATTGGAATATTTATGCCTAGATATTCAAAACTAGTATTAGTTGTTTCAGAACTATTTGTCGAAGTTTTAAGGTCGGTTTCTGAATGTCCTAATCCAACAGTAAATTTTACAAGTCTTCCCTCATTATTAAATGAAAACATATTTTTTCCAGTATATGAAGCAGGGTTTCTGAAATTCATGTGAATACTATCATTATATACGCTAACACCTCCCATTGCTCTACTTTCAGATGTACCCTTAAAATCAAGAGAACCGATTCCATAAAAGGAATAGGGTGATGAGGTGTTATTTTGTGATTTAACCGTTAAACACGCAAAGACAAGTGAAAATAGTATAGAAAATGTCTTATTCAATTAATTTTTATTTAGGTTTAGAATGCTATTGAGGCCTTCTAAGATAAAATTTTGATTCGCAAATATGGTAATTTTTAATGTTTTTGACAAAATTTTAGCATCTCCCCCTGTTAATATTACATTCACCTTGTCATTTCTTGAATTTATTTGTTTAATAAATCCATTTATCTCATTGGAAACACCACCAATAATACCAGCATGTATTGAGGCATTGGTCGAATCTCCTGGATAATTAAAATTGTTTTCATTTTTTAGCAGAGGAAGATTTGCAGTATAATGATTAAGTGAATCATATCTCATTTTGACTCCGGGAGAAATTGAACCACCCAAAAAATGATTTTTATTATCGATAAAATCAATTGTAATACATGTTCCTGCATCTATGACTAAATTATTAGAGTTTGGAAATAAAATTGTAGCGGCAGCAGCTAAAGCTAGTCTATCATTACCTAGGGATTCAGGGGTCTTATAATTTAACTCAAAAGGAAAAATAAAAGTTGAATCTAACTTGTAAATTTTAATATTCAATCTATTGAGTAAATCATTAATTTTTACAGAAGAAACATTTGAGATCAGAGCATTGGTTATTTTGCTGTATTTACAAATAATTTTCTCAATTTCTATATCAATTTTATCATTTTTATCAAAAAAGCTAAATACCAAATTAGAATTTTCAAAAATTCCAAGTTTAAAGAAATTATTACCAATGTCAACTACTAAGTTCATGTAATCTTGTAACACCTCAAATTTACAAAAGCATTTTTATAAAATAATTTTGGGAATAACAAAATTGAATCTATCTTTAATGCGCTCAAGAGGTACCTTAGCTCAGTTGGTAGAGCAACGGACTGAAAATCCGTGTGTCCCTGGTTCGATTCCTGGAGGTACCACCTAAAGCCCTCATTTTGATGAGGGCTTTTGTTTTTAATTCGGTTTTATAAATTTACTATATTTACTACTCTACTTATAATTCAATAAATGATAAACTCCGATATCAATAAATACACACTAGACTTTATGTCGACAAGCTGGGTAATAACCGTTTTATGTGTAATTGTATTGATTTTCGCTGTTTTATCTGTAGGTAATAAAATACCAAAAAATAAGAAAGAGCTTTATGCAAAAATTTTGGCCTATTTAATGATTGGTTTCTTTATAATAAATCATTCATTTTTGTTCTTAATGGGTAAATGGGAATTAAGTAAAGAACTTCCTGTACATCTTTGCTCAATAAGCGGATTAATTTGCTGTTTTATAATGTTTATTCCAAAAAATAGAAGACAGTTTCTTTTCGAATTTCTTTTTTATTGTGGAATAATTGGAGGAATACAGGCTATTTTAACCCCTTTGATAGACGATTATGGTGGTTATAACTTCTTTTATGTTCAATTCTTTTTTAAACATGCAATGATAATTGCATTTCCAATATATTTAAGAAATCACATGGGTATGAAACTTACAAAATTTTCTTGGATAAAAACATGGGTTGTTTTGAATATATTCATGTTCATATTAATTCCATTAAATAACCTTCTTGGTTCCAACTATATGTATGTTAATGTTCCGCCTGCAGTGGATAACCCATTAGTCATTGGAGAATGGCCTACCTACCTTTATTGGTGGGAAGTTTTTGTTTTAGTCTTAATAATAGTCGTCTTTTTGATAGGAAAACCTCGAAGTTTTGAAAAGATTAACTAAGTTTATTTTTCTCTTATTCATTTCGTTTACAAGTTGTGACGAAATTACCAGCATTAATGTTCAAAAAGATAATCCAAATTCTACAACTATAAATTATTCAGAGATAAACTTTGAATCTATTTATTATGTTAGATACAACCCATCGATTGAAAAATGGATAAATTATTTTGAATTGAATGAATTTATCGAACAACTAAATTCAAACGACTTTAGCTCTTTAGTTGATAATAAAAAGTTTCTCCTGAGATTTTTTAAAGGAATAAAATTTTCGATACCAGATGAAATAAATAAGCCTGAGATAAAATCAAGGCTAACCGTGATAGAAACAGATTTTATGAGGTTTGAGTCAATGCTTTCAAACTTTGAAATTGAAAATGAAATTAAAATAAAAATGGTAAAAAAAATTAATAACTCTTTTTCTAACCTAAATTTTCAAATTGATAAATTATTAGAAAAACAAGAAATTAGTCTTGATCAGTAGTTTTTTGAGCATTTAGAGCATCAATACTGATCTTGGCCAAATTAAAATTTGGAGCAATAATTAAAGCTTCATTCATAATAGCTATCGCAGCATCAATATTACTTTCTCTATCCTCATTAATTTTTACAAGTCCCTTCAAATAAGTGAAAGCAGCTTTCATAGGAACTGAATAGGGTTGCTGGGTCTCATAGTAATTTCTAACAATATCACCAGAAGAGTTTGCAATTCCAAATGTTATATTCCTGGTTGCACCCATTAAATCTCCGGTTCTAATCTTCATTTCGGCAAGCTCATAGGCAATAAACGGATTTGGTTTTCTTTTAAATAATTCTTCGTAATGTACCATTGCTTGTTCAATATCATTTATGGCCTTAAGGGAAAAGGCTTTCACTTGTACAGCTAAATCTGAATCTGAATCATTCTTATCAACACCTATTGTATTTAGCGCCTCAACATGTCTACCTTCATTCATGTAAAGAGTTGCAAGAGTATCTTTTCTAGCTTGACTTGGCTCTAATACATTTAAATGAGTTAGTGCATTTATTACGCCTTGAATGTCAGCCTGAGATTGCATCTGTTTGTAGTATTTTTTATAGTGAGATAAAAGATCCTGATTTGACTGACTAAATGTACTTGCTGTACAAAATAAAATTAGCAATGTTACTATTTTCTTCATAATATATTTTTTTTGCGAAGCTAATTAATTTTTTTAAAATGCAATTTGAACCAAAAATGACCCAGACATGAATTCATCATCATCAAGGTTGTTTAAATTTTCATAACCAGTCTTGAAAATACTTGCTTGAATTTTTAAATCATTTCCTGCCAAATATTTTGAAATCCCAACTCCCATATTTGAAGATTTTCTTAAAACGGAGCTTCCATAGGAATCAAACTCAGGATTTAAATTCTCATAGATAAAGTCAATACTTATTCCATTTTTTGTGAAATATCCAAATTGAATTCCTTGACTATCACCAACTACCAAATATTCACTTATTTGTTGTGGAATTAATAAATTAAAGGCATTGGGATCGGTGTAGATTTGATCAAGACCGGAAGCATATGCATCAGCATACTCTAAAACTAAAGAAAAGCCCTTATATTTTAAGTTTAAGTCTAAAAATAGTTGTGAATAATCGGGAAACAATTCATCACCAGAATCATCATAAAGAATAAAATCACCATGACCATCTCCAACCTTATTACTTGCGCCCATATTTTTGGAATACGCAAAACCAATTTGAACTTTTAGCCTCTTTTCATGGATCAAGTCGACTGTCGAAAGCCTGTTACCCATTGAAAAATCGCCAGAAGGGAAAATATTAATTCTTGATCCAAATTTAACTCCACCTTTGTCGGAATCTCTTGAGTCATCACCAAATGAATTTTTTCCATCTCCTGATGTTATCGCTAGAGTTGGTTTGAAAATAATTGATTTACCAAGACTTGTTTCAAAAAATAATCCAAACTCTTCACCATTATCAGTGTATGTTTGACTTAAAATTCCTCGATTAGTAAATCTTAATCTATCTTCATTGTAAGTCATTTCTAAATTATTGTGATTTACCCGCATTTGACCGAAATATAATTTGGTCTTTTCGTCAAAGTGATATCCGATAAAAGCTTCTACCAATGGATTTGAAGAGCTATAATCCATTTGAATAGTGAAACTTAATTTTTCGTCTTTAGCAAATCCTGTAAAGAACAAATTTGAGTTTTGACTTTTAAACTGTCTAAATACATTTGAGTATTCACCATCAGCAGTGTAAATTTTTTCATCATTAAATATATATGTTGGTTTTATGAAACCATATATATTAAATTCATAATCACCTTCATTAAACGAAAAGGAAATTCCATCTCCAAGACTAAAGCTTGCATTATTTCTCTCAGATTCCTGGCTGAAAACATAGGAAATTGACAGTAAAATTATTGTTGTAATGATTAATTTTTTCATATTCTAATTATTAAAATTTTTAATTCTATAAATAGGTAATTGATTATTGAGAGAGGTCTTAATTATACCAAAGCTCACATAACTGTTTGGAGCTTCAGGCTCTAATAATTCCGCAATTAAATTTGATCTTTTTTGATTCATACTGATTAATATATCACCCTTTGAAAAGTTATTGTTGTTATATTCAACTGATGTGACAACTTTTTGCATTTTCATTTTTTCATACACTTTAAACTTATTGTTGAATTCAACTACTTTGTAAGCACCAGAATAAATCATTGTATCTTTTTCAAACTCAACATAGTTAACTCCAACATCATTTAATTTTTCTATAAATCCCTGATTATTTTTCTTAATTATATAAGCAATCGGTCTGTCCCTAAGTGAAGTGGCAATAGATTTTTTTGAACTATGCATCGTAGTTGAAAAATCAATAAGCTCATTTGATTCAATATCTATAGCTTTAATGGTTTCTGTAGAAGTTGTCCTTTTGTGATCTAAAACAATATCATTTGAATAATTATTTGCAATTTCAATCTGTTCAAAAATGAAATTTGAATTTTCATATGCGGTTTTTAAATATGAAAATCCAACTGCAAGACTTGATTTAATTCTTCTCTTGAAAGAAGTCTTGGCGATACCAACTCCTCTAATTTCAAATAATGTGGCGATGGTGTTATTTAGAGCATAAAAATTAGAACTAGATCTTGCAGTATTAGTTCCTTTACTAAAATGTATTTCGCCTTTGTATTTTTCAGACTTCATATAATGCCTGTGTCTCAAATTTAAATCATTGAGGGGTGTTTTTGCATTTTTAACAAATAGTGTATCTATTATTACCCTAATATTTTCTGGTACATTTAAATTTCCAGTGTACAAAAACATTACATCATAAGGATTTGATATTCCAAAGCTACCGAGTTGAGCAAAATCCTTTCTAAATGGCCTGTACTCATGAAAATCCAATGCAACATGTGGGTTAAAATTATTAAATGCTTTTATTGAAGCTTTGGTTTCTGGAGCCATAATTTTTGTGTGATCTCTATTTAAATCTAGACCATTTGCAGCATATCTATCGTTCTTTAGGGAACCATCAATATTTGCCATAGGTGAAATTGCTAATTCTATTTTATCTAAAAGATAATTATAGTTAGGATCCTCTAAAATTAAGTGTATTAAGTATAGTAAAGATTCTGTACTCGCTGGCTCATTGCCGTGCAACCCACCTTGCATCCAAACCCTGAGCTTTTTATCAAAATTGTTCTTATTTTTTTTTATAAATACAATTGGGATTTTTTTACCCTTTTGAGATTCACCTATAAAATTTGATGAAACCAATTCAGGATACTTTTGGACTTTCTCATCAATATAACTCAATAATTCCTGATAATTTGTAAATCCTTTTTTCTTCTTTAATGCTGGAGTTATATTTTCAATGTCATTATGTTCACTGAAAAACTTTTTAGTAATCTTCTTGGGCTCTTGATTTAGCTGAGCACTTACTACCATGAAGTTGAAAATTAATATGTAATAAATTAATTTTTTTAGCATAGTTTTTAAAATGAAATAGTAGTTATTAATCTAAATAATAATTCATCATCGAAAACCACATCCGTGGATAAGTCATTGTCGTGATTAATTCCCAAACTACCGTCAACGTATGTTACTGAAGCTTGTATTTTAAACCCATAGTTTCTTCTGCTCAGCTTAGTAACACCTAATGTGTAATAATTTGGTCTGTTATAAAAAGTTGCATTATTTAAAAAGGAATTTTCATCTGCGATCAAATGAGTATATCTTCCATCAATTGAAAAATTATTTTTAAATAAGTATCCTAGCTGAAAGTTGTAGGCCTCACCTAACATCATTCTGCCTTTAACATATGCATCAACATTCTGAACATCGTTGACTAAAAAAGTTGTTGAAATTGAACCATCATTTCTTACCCTTTGAGTTATATCAGTTGGTACTGTTGCAGCTGACTTTACGTATTCACCAAGCGCTGAAAATCCCCTATATTTAAAAAGAAAGTCTAGACCATATTTTGAATAGTCGGGAAGAGACTCCTCATCATTATTATTTAAATATAAAATCCTTCCACTATACCTTCCTCTCCTACTACTCATTCCCGAATTGTGACTGTAATGAATCCCAACTACAAGCTTTGGCACTTGTTCTCTCATAACATCAATCTGTCTAAACTGACCAATATTTGTAAATAAACCGAAAGGTAAATAATCAATCCTACCTCCAAGTTTTAATCCACCTCTATCATTATCCATTACATTCTTTCCATCGCCATTTGATAAAACAAAATAAGGTCTTAAAAAAGAACCTCTTCCAGATCTTATCCTACCGGTTACAAAAACTCCAAATTCACGAATTGAAGCAAAAGCAGAGGTTAACCGACTTCTTTCCACTAACTGTAGAGAATTAGAACTCATCCATAATTCACGATTATCTGCATATGTTGTCCTTTGTCCAAACTTAACAGAAAAAGAATTGTTTGGCGCATAGTCAATGTAAGCATCCATTAATGGATCTTCGTTCGTTTCACCAATTTCAGAAACGCCACTTAAATCCACTTGTAATCGATATTTAAATCTTGGATCTTTGGTTTGACCATCAATTCTTAATCGAAGCCTTCTCATCCTGTATCTAGAGGAACTTTCATCATTACCCTCAGTTTGTTTTAGCTCAGCCATAGGTTGAGCATATCCAGTAAGTCTAACGCTTTGAGCGGACTCGCCAACAAATCTTAATCCATCCCCAAATTTATATGATTGCATCTCTAAACCTTGAGAATAAGAAAGGTTAACTATGAAAAAAGAAATAACAAAATAAAATGATCTCATATATCTTTTTTAATTAAAGTTAGTTCCATCAATCTTAGTTCCAGGTGAGAAAAAAGCTCCTAAGGCTTCACCAATACCTGCATGTTGATAGAAAAGAATACCATCATCACCAGGCTCCAAATTAAGATCTGGATATCGGGTATAAGATTCATTTGGGTTATTTGACAATGGTTCAATATCAAATGTTAAAACAACTTCACCATTTGTATTATATAAAGTGACAAAATCACCAGCGTTGTTCATATTTAAGATTCCAGCAGATGCGGTCTGAACAATTGCATTACCAAAGGCTCCTGTTGGACTTCCTCCACCAAATAAAACTAATACACCCCCCGAAGGAATTATTGTCCCCTGAGGAAAAACATGTCTTTCTTGGGCATTATCATGTACAGTATAACCTGAAAGATCAAGGGTTCCACCCAAATTAACAAACTCAATGAATTCGTCCTCTTGAGCTTCTCTTATTCCATCACCATTTGCATCACCTTCAATTCCAGACGGTGGATCATAAAGTACTTCATTGATAATCAGTAAAGGTTGTGAACATCCATTATACTCTGGAAGCCCTGCTTCATTTGGACAATCATCATCACTATCGTTAATTCCATCGCCGTCAGAATCGGAATCATCGTCTAATATTGAAATTGTAATTGAAGAACTTATTACTATCACTTCATCCTGAGCTTCAACAGAAATTATAATCGTTTCTATATCTTCAATATCTTCATCTTGCATTGAACTTATAGTTAATGAACCTGAACTATCTCCAGACGGAATTATTAAAGAGGATTCGCTACTTAAGTAGTCCTCATCAAAGGTAGCTGTTCCCGAAAATGAAATAGGAAGGATAGTTTCTTGTTCAACTTCAGAATTTAATGATGCCGTTATGGTTATCATACCTTGATCTTCACTTAATTCATTGGATGATGATGTCAATGTTAATGCTGGTAAAATATCATCTGTATCACAAGAGTGAAGTGTAAATAAAAGAGCTGAGAAGAAAAGAAGTCTGATTTTCATATGCTAAAAGGTTATATTTAATAATTATTAAACATAGAAAAAATAAATGAATTGTTATTTTTTTATTCATGTAAATTTCATTTATTTATAATAATTATCTATTAGTAATAATGAAATCAATTTTAAATAGCTTTCTTTTAATTTTTACCATTTTTATTAATTCCTGTAATCCAACTGGATCAAGCTTTTCTCCCAATCCAGAACCTGTAATCCCTGCCGAAATAAGTATTGGTACAGGCATGTTTATATTTACAATGAATGATATAGATTTTGAGGTTTTTTATCATGTGCCAAGTTCATATACTGCTTCATCTAAAGTTGTTTTTGCTATGCATGGAGGTGGAAGAGACGCAGAGGGTGTAAGAAATTATATGATAAATATTTCTAATCAATACAATTTTATAGTTGTTGCTCCAAAAGTCTCCTCCTCTGATTTTTCATTGGGTGATGGTTATATTCTTGGAAATGTTTATGTTGATGGTGATAATCCAAGCACAAATACATTGAAAAATGAAAATGAGTGGAGTTTTTCAATTATTGAGCCCATTTTTGATTCTATCAATATTTCGCTTTCTCTTATTAATGAAAAATATAATTTATTTGGTTATTCAGCTGGCGGACAATTTGTTCAGAGATTTTTGCTATTTAAGCCAAATGCAAGATTTGATAAGGTAGTTGTTGGAGCAGCTGGCTGGTTCACTGTTCCTGATTATTCCACACCTTTCCCATACGGATTAAATAACAGTATATTAATGAGTACGAATATTAATAGTTTGTTAATGAAAAATTTATTTATTCAAGTTGGTGCGCTAGATAATGATCCCAACTCTTACAACTTAAGACATAATGAATATGCAGATGCTCAAGGGCTGAACAGAGTAACAAGAGCAATATATTTTTATAATTTCGCTCAATCGATTGGTGAATCAAATAATTATAACTTTAACTGGTCCTTACATATTTTACCTGAAATTGGTCATAATTTTGGACCATTAGCTGAAAATGCATGTGATATAATGTTTAATTAATGAAATTAAATAAAAATATTTTTGGATTAATTTTAGGGCCAATACTGTTTTCAGTAATAATGATATTTGTTGATGCTGAAGGTTTAAGTTTTGAAGCAAAATGTATTCTTGCTTCAACTGCGTGGATGGCTGTTTGGTGGGTAACTGAGTGTGTTCCAATTTCGGTTACGGCACTGCTCCCCATAGTTCTTTTTCCTCTTACAGGTGGCATGGATCTATCAACAACTACTGCTGCTTATGGGCATAAATTAGTATTCCTTTTTGTTGGTGGTTTTTTAATAGCACTTGCAATTGAGAAATGGCACCTTCATAAAAGACTTGCAATAAATATAATTAGGGTTACTGGTAGTAATAAGTCTAGGGTGATTCTTGGATTTATGTTAGCTACGGCTTTTTTATCAATGTGGATTTCAAATACTGCAACTTCAATTATGATTTTACCAGTTGGACTTGCCATCATTTCCCAACTCAAAGATGATCCAAAAACCGTAGAAAACGAAAATGAATTTTTTGGTAAATCCCTGATGATAGCAATCGCATATAGTGCTTCAATTGGAGGTATGGCAACTTTAATTGGTACCCCTCCAAACATGGTTTTAGCTGGAGTTGTTGAAGAAAGTTATGGTATAAAGTTAAATATGTTTGATTGGATGAAATTTGGTGTTCCATTATCATCATTTTTACTGATTATATGCTGGTTTTACTTAACAAAAATTGCTTTTAAATTTAAAAACGAAGAATTCTCAGCTGGAAGAAATGAAATACAGAGACAAATAAAGGAACTTGGTAGATTTTCAAATGAAGAAATAAAGGTTCTTATAGTATTTACTTTAACTGCTCTAGGATGGATTTTCAGAGGAAGTATTGAAACAATTTTTCCAATGATCGACGATACGATAATTGCAATTTTCTTTGCTGTATCATTATTTATTATACCAACAAAAAATCAAAAAACTAACACTACACTTCTAGTTTGGAATGATACTGTAAAGTTACCATGGGGAATATTGATTTTATTTGGGGGTGGCATGGCGATTGCTAGTGCATTTGGAAAAAGTGGTTTGGCATTATGGATTGCTGATCTGCTTCAGAACCTTAATGATGTATCACTATTTTTAATTATATTAATTGTTGTTACATCAATAAATTTATTGACTGAAGTGACTTCAAATATGGCTACAACAGCAATGCTTCTTCCGGTTTTAGTTACTATTGCATTGGCAATTGATGTTCATCCTTACTTTTTACTAGTGGCAGCAACCTTGGCGGCTTCATGTGCATTCATGCTTCCAATATCTACTCCGCCTAATGCAGTAGTTTTTGGATCTGGCTTTTTAAAAATTGAAGATATGTTTAAAAAAGGTGTTTGGATGAATTTAATTTCAATAATAACCATTACATTGGTAGTCTATTATATCCTTCCTTTCGTTTTTGAAATGACCGCTGAGCTTTTACCGATTAATTAGTTTTGAAAATCATCTGATAAATGATCTTGATTCACCATTTCCTTAAATAACTTTTCCATTTTTTCGTGTTTTGAATTATCATGAAAATGCTTGTGGTAAATCTTTAATCCAAATTCAATGGCTCTTTGGGAATTTGCTGTAAAGCTATTTATCCATTTATTAATTTTTTCTTCAATATTATCAGACGATATTTCATCAACAATACCCCACTCAAAGGCTTTATTTGTGTCAATTTTATATCCTCTGATGCACCAATCAATCGTCTTTTTTAATCCTATTATGTGTGAAAGAGACTCCATCACCTGTAAAGGAAAAATACCTCTTTTAACCTCAGGAAGAGAAAGAGATAAATTGGGTGCAGATATTACGTAGTTACATCCTGCTACGATTAGACAAGCACCAGCGTAAATATTACCCTCAACAACAGCTAACTTTGGCTTATATAAGCTATTAAACAAGTTTCCTATTATTACTTTTTTGGATGGCTCCGGTATGGTAGAATGATGAGGTTCTATGCTATATTTTAATGCCTTTAAATCTGCCCCTGCTGAAAAAGTATCACCAGTCGATCTGATAATTACAAATCTAATCATATCATTAACAGAAATATATGAGAAACAAAATGCTATTTCATTTATCATTTGCGGATGTAAAGCATTTTTTTTATTTGCTCGATCAAGTGTTAATGTAAATACACCCTTGTGTTCATTTAATTTCAAAAAATGAAATTTATTTTCCCAAAAATTAGACAATTGAATGTCACTAAAATAGTTCATACTGCAAAAATTACATTCTAAAAACCCCAAACGAGTCCGTACCTTTAATTGTGTTGTTATATACTGCTGAAAGAGCCATTGATAAATATTTTCTGGTATCCCTTGGATCAATAACTCCATCATCCCAAACTTCAGATGAAGTATGCCATACACTAGCTTTTTTTTCTGCTTGCTCAGCTAAATTGTGTTTTTCTTCCAGCAACAACTTCTCATCTATCTCCTTATTTAATGACTCTGCAGATTTTCTTTTTACTATTTCCATAACTCCTGCCAACTGATCAGCACCCATAACTCCTGATTTTGAATTTGGGTATGAAAAAAGAAATCTAGGGTTAAATGATCTTCCACACATAGCATAATTTCCAGCTCCGTATGAATTGCCAACCTGCAAGCTTATGTGTGGGACGGTACTACCCGCAACTGCATGTATCAGTTGTGAACCTGCGTTAATCATCCCGTTTTGCTCATACTTTTTTCCAACCATAAAGCCTGTTGTATTATGTATAAATAAAAGTGGTGTATTAGATTTATTTGCAAGCTGAATAAAATGAGTTGCTTTTCGAGCAGATTCAATAAAAATAACTCCATTATTTGCTATTATTCCAATAGGGTATCCATTTATTCTAGCCCAACAACACAACATTGTTTTTCCATAATTTTCTTTAAACTCTGTAAACTCAGAGCTATCTATAAATCTCATTATCAACTCGCGAATATCGAATGATTTTTTTAGGTTAGAAGGTATAATTCCTAATATTTCATCTTTAACAAATCTTGGCATCAGAGCATTTTTTTCGAAGTCATTATATTTTGATTTAAGTGGAGAAATTTTTGAAACTAAATCTCTTGTTATTTTTAGTGCGTGCTTTTCATCATCGGCTAGGAAATCTGAAACTCCAGAAATACTGCTGTGCATCCATGCTCCGCCCAATTCCTCATCGTTTGCAACTTCATTGGTAGCCATTTTCACAAGAGGAGGTCCAGCAAGAAAAACTTTTGCATTATTTCTTTGCATGATTGTATAATCAGACATGCCTGGAACATAAGCTCCTCCAGCAGTTGCATTACCAAATACCACAGAAATTGATGGAATGCCTTTTTTTGATCGCTGTGACATTTCCATAAAAAATTTACCGTAATTGTTAAAAACTCTATCTTGATCAGGAAGATTAGCACCGCCACTTTCAACTAGATTTATTGTCAACAGCTTGTTTTCAGAAGCAATTTGTGAAAGCCTTAAGTTTTTTAAACTTGTTGCATAATCTATAGCTCCAGCTTTTCTAGTAGCGACATTGGCATTTATCAAGCATAAAACACCAGAAACATAACCTAATACAACAACTGTTGTTCCACCAGCGCCAAACCCTCCTTCATGTCTTAAGCCAGCTAAGGACATAAGCTCAACACTAGGTTTATTTTTATCAATAAGAAGGTCTATTTTTTCTCTTGCGAGTAATTTATTTCTTTTTCTAGCTCTTTTGATTTTTTCCTTACTTCCTTCATTTTTAGAAAGCTCAAAATAGGATTCTAACTCTAAAATAATCTTTTTCATTGAAGCATAATTTTCTATATACTTTTTACCTAATACATCAATCTTAGAGCTTATTTCTTGCATCATTAAGGGGGATAAAATCTTCAACTATCAATTTAACAATTTTAATTTTAAGTGTTATTAATTATTTTATCAAAAATTTTAAAAAAGAGGCTTAAATTATCAAAATATTTTTTGCCAAATTATGAGTGAATAATTCGTAATAAACTAAGACAATTTTGTAATTTGTTGATTCAAAACAAACTAAAAAATGTCAAATAGCAATAAATATCATTTTAGATTTTATGATTGGGAAGAAAAGCACAAGGATAAACCTTTCCTAAGACAACCATTCGGAGATGAATGGGAAGTATATACATGGGGGCAGGTTGGTTTAATGGCTAGAAAATTAGCAACAGGTTTAAAAAGTTTAGGACTACCTAAAGGCAGTCATATAGGGTTAATGTCAAAAAATTGTCGTGAGTGGATTATTGCTGACTTGGCTATTATTATGTCTGGATATGTGTCAGTTCCATTTTTCCCAAACTTAAAATCATATGAAATTAAAAACTTGTTAAAATTTGGTGATGTAAAAGCTTTGTTTATAGGAAAAATTGAAAATTGGGATGAAATTAAAAATGGTATTAACAATGAAATACCTGTTATTGCATTTCCACATTATAAAGGTAATTCTAAAATAGACAGAGGATATCAATGGAATGATTTTATAAATCAATTTGAAGCTCAAAAAGAAAATTATCATCCAAACATTGATGATATTTGGACAATAATATTTACCTCTGGCACAACCGGTGATCCCAAAGGGGTAGTTTTGAATTTTCATATTAATCAAAATACTGACATGCTGTATACTGAGGAATTTAATCCTTTGGGTGTTGATTTTGAAGGAAATAATTCGTTTTTTTCATATTTACCAATGAATCATATTGCAGAAAGAATTGCAATAGAGTTCACAAGTTTCAAAAATGGTGGTATGATTTCTTTTACCGAATCGATTGAAACATTCATTAAAAATTTATCTGATGTTCAACCCTCCGTATTTTTTGGTGTTCCAAGGATATATACAAAGTTTCAGTTAGGGATATTATCAAAATTTAGTCAGAAAAAACTTGACTTATTATTATCTATACCCTTGTTATCATCTTTAATAAAAAAGAAAATTCAAAAAAGTCTCGGGTTGTCAAATGCAAAAGTTGTAGTATCAGGTGCTGCAGCTATGCAAATTGCTCAAAGAAATTGGTTTAGGAAAATTGGAGTTAATATCACAATTGGTTATGGTATGACCGAAAATTGTGCAATTGCAACTCAATTACCTGGTGAAAATTTTGATAAACCAGGATCGGTTGGAAAAGTTCAGCCAAATGTTGAGATTAGGATTGATGAAGGATCTGAAGAAGTATTGATGAGAGGGCCATACGTAATGTTAGGTTATTATAATGACACCGAAACCACAAACAATACTTTAAAAAACGGCTGGCTTCACACAGGAGATAAAGGAAAAATAGACGCTGATGGACATTTATATATAACTGGAAGAGTCAAGGATACATTTAAAACAAGTAAAGGAGAATTTATCGATCCAGCAAAAATTGAAGCACTTTTTGGTCAAATTGAATATTTTGGACAAATGTGTGTTGTTGGCTTGGGAATTCCTCAACCGATTATGCTCGTAAATATTTCAGATGTAGGTAAAAAAATTACAAAAAATGAACTTATCGAAAAGTTAGAAAATAAATTATCATCGGTAAATTCAAAGGTATTCAATTATCTCAGAGTTTCAACCATTGTGATATGCAAAGATGAATGGACTCCTCAAAATGAAATTTTGACCCCAACAATGAAGATAAAAAGAGGTAATGTTGATAAAATGTATATGAGTAAATATGACGAATGGCATCATTCTGACAAAAAAATAATTTGGGAATAAAATAAAGAATGATTAAAAATTTAAATATTTTAATTTTTATTTCTTTAATCTCTACGTGTGTATTTCCAAACAGAGTAGTAAGCGGAACGGTAATAGATTGTAAAACAAATCTTCCAATACCAGGTGCTGAAATAATAATTAGTAAAAGTCAATTAAATCAAAAACCAAAATTGACAGATTTTGATGGATATTTTGAATTAGATATTTCTGATACTACCAAAGAGATTTTTATTTGTTATCCAAAATATAAAGAGCTTAAAATAGCAATTAGTGACAATAATAATTTGGGTGAAATCACTCTACTAAAAAGAGGTTGTAAAAAATGACTATTATGAATTATTTTACTAAAGAACATGAGATGTTCAGAGAAAGCCTAAGGGATTTTCTAAACAAAGAAGTTAAGGATAATATTGATAAATGGGAATCCGACCAAAAAATTCCAAAGGACATTTGGAAAAAAATGGGTGATCAAGGTTTCTTGGGATTAACTTACCCCGAAAAGTATGGGGGCTTCGATCTCGACTTCTTTTTTGAAGTAATCTTATTTGAAGAAATGTCAAAAATGAACTCCGGAGGTTTTGTTATTACACAGCAAGTAGTACAGTCAATGTCCTCTCCTTATATTTTAAAATATGGAAGTGAATTTTTAAAAGAAAAGTATCTGCCTGGAATTATTTCTGGAGATTTAATTGGCTGTATTGGAATTACCGAGCCCGATGCAGGATCAGACGTAAAAAATATTAAAACAAGGGCAGAAGATAAAGGAGATCATTTTTTGTTAAATGGTTCAAAAACATACATAACTAATGGAGTTTACGGGGACTTTGTTATAACTGTTTGTAAAACCAATCCAAGTGCTGGTACTAAAGGTATAAGTCTTATAGTGGTAGACCTCAATTCTGATGGTATAAATAGGACTAAAATTGATAAACTTGGCTGGCATGCATCTGACACTGCTGAAATTAGCTTTGATAATGTTAAAGTTCCAAAGGAGAATTTAATCGGCGAAGAAGGAAAGGGTTTTTACTACTTAATGAATGGTCTTCAACTAGAGAGATTAATTTTTGTCCCAAGCTGCATCGGAGCAATGGAGTTAGCAATTTCTGAATCTATTAAGTATATGAAAGAAAGGAAATCATTTGGTCAAACCATTGATAAATTTCAAGTATTGAGGCACCAAATAGCTACTTTATCTTCTCAAATTGAATCGGTGAAAGTATTTGGATATTACTGTTGTGATTTATACAATAAAAAGATTTATGATGTTAAACTTTGTTCGATGGCAAAGTTACTAGTAACGGAATTACATGAAAAAGTTGCTACAGAATGTCTTCAGTTTTTTGGTGGAAATGGATTTAGCGAAGAATATCCATTAGCTAGAATGTATAGGGATTGTAGGGTTGGCACAATTGGTGCTGGGACCTCTGAGATAATGAGAGAAATTATTGCCAAGGTTATTTTAGAAGAGACAAAATATGAAGAAACAAAGTCTTAATTATTTTTATTTAACTTATCAATTTGTTTTTGAATCTCTAAATCTTCAATTCTACTAAATAGTAACTCAGGTTCGTTAATTTTAAGCTTTTCAGAAATCAAAAAATCATTATTTTTTAAATTATCCCAAGACCATTTCATTTCGTGATTACCAGATTGTAGTATACTTTTGATTTTTTTTGAAGTAAAAGGTAAAAATGGTTCTGAAATAATAGCTAGGATAGATGAAATATGTAGTGACATAAATATTATTGTCTTAACCCTTTCAGGATCTTCTTTAATTATTTTCCAGGGCTCCTCATCAGCTAAATATTTGTTACCGATTCTAGCAATATTCATAAATTCAGAACAAGCATCTCTAAATTTAAAATTATTTAAATATGACTCAATTTTAATTATGGATTGATTAACTAATTTTAATACTAATTTATCTGAATCAAATAATTTATTTCTGCTTGGAATTATAGATTGATAATATTTTTTTGTCAATACAACCACACGGTTAATAAAGTTTCCTAAAATTGAAACTAACTCTCCATTATTTCTATTTTGAAAATCTTTCCAAGTAAAGTCATTATCTTTATTTTCAGGTGCATTTATTGTCAAAACATATCTCAAAACATCCTGTTTTTCAGGAAAATCTTCAAGATATTCGGGCAGCCATACCGCCCAATTTTTTGAGGTTGAAATTTTAGAGCCTTCTAAATTCAAAAACTCATTTGCTGGGACATTTTTTGGGATAATAAAATCACCATGCGCTTTTAACATAGACGGAAATATTATGCAATGAAATACTATATTATCTTTTCCAATAAAATGAATTAACTGTGTTTTATCGTCTTTCCAGTATTTTTTCCAGTCCTTTTTATTTTCACGTGCCCATTCTTTTGTTGACGAAATATAACCAATTGGAGCATCGAACCATACATACAATACTTTTGCATCTGCTCCTTTTACAGGAACTGGGACACCCCAATCCAAATCTCTAGTGACTGCTCTCGGTTTTAAGCCATCATCAAGCCATGATTTACATTGACCATATACATTTGATTTCCAATAATCTTTGTTATCTTTTAAAATCCACTGCTTTAAAAATCCCTCATACTCACCAAGTTTTAAAAACCAATGTTTTGTTGATTTTAGGGAGGGTTTATTTCCTGAAATCGAAGAAATAGGGTTAATTAAATCTCTTGGGTTATGGCTAGTTCCACAGTTTTCACATTGATCCCCATAAGATTCTTCAAAACCACATTTTGGACATGTGCCAATAATAAATCTGTCAGGCAAAAATTGCCCTTCATCTTCATCATAAAATTGCTCTGATGTAATCTCTTCAAAAGAACCATTTTCAAATAATTTTAAAAAAAAATCAGATGCTGTTTGGTGGTGTATTTTTGATGAAGTTCTTGAGTAATTATCAAATGAAATTCCAAATTCTGAAAAAGATTGCTTTATATTTTGGTGATATCTGTCAACAATTTCTTGGGGTGATTTATTTTCTTTTTTTGCCTTGATAGTTATGGGAACACCATGCTCATCACTACCACAAATGTAAATAACATCTTTTCCAGTAATTCTTAAAAATCTTGCATAAATATCGGAAGGAATATAAACACCAGCTAAATGACCGATATGAATTGGGCCATTGGTGTAAGGAAGTGCAGCAGTAATAGTATAAGTTTTACTCAATAATATTTTTTATATTAGTAAAAGTAATCATTTATGATTATAAATATGAAGTAAAACATAACTTCTTATTAATTTTAAAAGTGGTATTATGAAGTTAAAATTCGGTCTGGTTTTCTTAATACTATCTTTGAGTTTTACCTTTAAATTATCATCACAAACGAGCATAAATAATAAGTTGATAAAACCTGAATATTTAACGAAAGGAGACACAGTAGCTATTGTAGCTCCTTCAGGGGTGTTAAAGAATTATGACAATTACATTAAAAAGGCCAAAGAGTTATTAAGAAACTGGGGGTTAAATGTTATTATAGGTAAGAATGTATTTAATGATTCAGGGCACTTTTCCGGTACTGATGAGCAAAGAACTTTAGATTTTCAAATGGCACTTGATGACGAATCCGTTAAAGCAATTTGGTGTGCAAGAGGAGGTTATGGAGCAATTAGAGTTATAGACAATTTGAACTTTGAAAAATTTAGGAAAAATCCGAAATGGATAGTTGGATATTCTGATATTACTGCAATTCATAGTGATTTACACATTGAGAATAGTGAATCAATTCACGCAATTATGTGTAAAAGCCTAAACGAATTAGACATTTATAATGATAAGTCAGTATCATTGCTAAAAAAAACTCTATTTGGAGAAAAACTATCGTACCAGATAAAAGGAAACTCATATAATATTGAAGGAGATACAAAAGGACAATTAGTAGGTGGCAACTTAACACTCCTGCATTGCCTTCTTGGATCAAAATCATCAATAAATACTGATGGAAAAATTTTATTTATTGAAGACCTAGGAGAATATTTATATCATATCGACAGGATGCTTTATTCGCTAAAAAGAGCTGGATATTTTGATAATTTAAAGGGTGTAATTGTAGGTGATTTTACAGATTTAAGAAAAAATACAACTCAGTTTGGAAGAAACTTAAATGAATTGATTTTAGATATTGTAAGTATCTATAATATCCCTGTTGCATTTGATTTTCCAGCTGGTCATGGAGAAGAAAATTTTCCGATGATTTTTGGTAGAGAGATAGAGTTTAGTGTTAAAAAGGAAGGTAGTAGTATCATTTTTTCCGATTAAGTATTAATATCTTCGAATACTTTAATTGCCTTTGATATTGAATCAATATTTATAATTTTGACTGTAAATCTATCACCGTCCGCTAATTTTTTTTGAGAAAAAGAAATTGAATGTGGGTTTAAGTTAGAATAGTCAAATAATTTATCAAGCTTTTTCTTTTGTTCATTTGAATCGAAATTTTTCATGTAGGAAATTAGGATATTTTTTTTCAACACAATTTTATCAAATCCTAATGCACCAGCAAGCCATCTTAACTTTAGACTATTAAGTAATTCAACTACAACATTTGGTAATGTTCCAAATCTGTCAATTAATTCTAATTTGAATGAGTTTAGTTCGTCCAATTCACAAATCTTATTCAATTGGGTATATAGTTTTAGTCTCTCATTACTTGAATTTATATAGTTGTTTGGAAACATTAATTCAAGATCTGTTTCAAAAACCACATTTACTTTTTTGGAGAATTTATTTTTTTCTAAATCAAGATTTTTAAAACTATCTTCTTTTAATTCGTTTATTGCCTCGTCAAGTATTTTTTGATATGTTTCAAAACCCATTTCATTGATAAATCCACTTTGTTCACCACCCAACAAATCACCTGCACCACGTATTTCTAAGTCCTTCATTGCGATGTTGAAACCACTACCTAGTTCGGAATAATAATCAAGTGCAGTAATTCTTTTTTTTGCCTCGTCTGTCATCTTGAAAAAATCTGGAGTTATTAAATAGCAAAAGGCCTTTTTATTACTTCTACCAACTCGTCCTCTCATCTGATGTAAATCACTTAATCCAAAATTATTTGCATTATTTATAAAAATGGTATTCGCATTTGGTACATCTAGACCACTTTCAATAATAGTGGTACTAACAAGCACATCAAATTTTCGGTTTATGAATTTTATCATTAATGATTCTAATGTTTTTCCGTTTAACCTTCCATGCGCTACAGAAATACGAGCTTCTGGTATTAAGTTTTGAAGAAGACTTGATATCTCTTCGATATTTTGAATTTTATTATTCACAAAAAAAACTTGTCCACCTCTTTCTATCTCATATCTTATTGATTGAGAAATAATATTTGCATCAAATCTTATTACAGATGTCTCAATTGGATATCTATTTGGAGGTGGGGTCGTAATTAAAGATAAATCTCTAGCAGCCATTAAGCTAAATTGAAGCGTTCTTGGAATAGGTGTAGCTGAAAGGGTTAATACATCAACATTTTTTCGAATTGATTTTAGCTTGTCTTTAACAGCAACACCAAACTTTTGTTCTTCATCAATAATCAATAAACCTAAATCTTTGTACTTAATCTTGTCATTAACAAGTTGATGTGTTCCGATAATAATATCAATCTTACCCTCATTTAGCTTTTCAATTATTATTGATTTTTCTTTATTAGTTTTGAATCTGTTAAGGTAATCAACTGAAACAGGAAGTTCTTCGAGCCTAGAAGAAAAAGTCTTAAAATGCTGGAAGGCTAAAATGGTTGTTGGGACTAATACTGCTACTTGTTTATTATTGTCAACAGCTTTAAATGCGGCTCTAATTGCTAATTCGGTTTTTCCAAATCCTACATCTCCACATACTAACCTGTCCATTGGTTGTTCACTTTCCATATCATTCTTAATTTCTTGTGTTACCTTAAGCTGATCTTCTGTATCTTCATATATAAATGAGGCCTCAAGCTCATTTTGTAAATAGCTGTCTTTGTCGTATTTAAATCCTTTTTTTTGTTTCCTTTCTGCGTAAACCTTGATTAAATCATATGCTATTTTTTTTACGTTTTTCTTAGTTTTTTGTTTTAACAAAGCCCATGCTTTACTTCCTAGTTTATATAATCTAGGAACCTTTCCATCTTTACCATTATATTTTGAAATCTTGTGAATAGCATGAACACTTAGAAATAAAACATCTCTTTCACCATAAATAATTTTTATTGACTCTTGAATTTTTCCGTCAATATCTATCTGTTGTAGGCCGCCAAATTTTCCGATGCCGTGATCAATATGTGTAACATAATCTCCTTTACTAAGATTATTTAATTGTTTTAAGGCAATTGATAGTTTATTATTAAATCTTTTTCTAAACTTGAACTTATGGTATCTTTCAAAAATCTGATGATCAGTATAAAAAATAATCTTATTATCTAAATCAATAAATCCAGCTGATAACGGAAGAACAACAGGCTCAACAATACCATCATTATCTAAATCTTCAAAGATTTGTCTCAATCTATTTTTTTGTTGATTATTTGTACAACACAAATTTACTTTATAACCATCTTTTTTCTTTTTAGTAATATTTGCAAAGAGGAGATTAAAGCTTTTATTGAATGAAGGTTGTGGCTGAATGTTTATTTTGAAATCAACTTTTGAGCTAATCGAATTGAATTCAATGATTTTAAAATTTTGAAGTTTTTGATTTACCAAATCTAAGTTGACATATAAATTTTCTGGACTTACAAATTCATGTCTCTTTGAGCAATTCTCATAATTTACTTTTGCTGAGTCTACTATGCTTTCAAGTTGTGAATTAAATGATTTTAAACATTGAAAAAATATAGTTGTATCATTAAAAAGAATTTCAAATATATTTTGAATATTTTTTGATTTATTTGAGACCTGAATATTAGAAATTATTTTGACCGAGGAGTGATCCTGATCCGACCTTTGAGATTCAATGTCAAATGAACGTATTCTTGTGATTTCATCTCCAAAAAATTCGATTCTAAATGGTGTTTGACTAGAATAAGGAAAAATATCTAATATACCTCCCCTGACAGCAAACTCTCCTGGTTCAACTACAAAATCTTCCCTTCTAAATTCCAACTCAAATAATTGTTCATTTAGTTTATCAAAAGAAATATTTTGATTCAATTTTAGATTAATCGAATTTTTTTTAATCTCCGTCTTATTTATCTGATTGACTGCAATTGCATTAACATGAGTTACTATTATTGAATTTTTATTTTTTGAAAAATTTAGATATTCAATTACCTCAGTTCTTTGTAGCAGATTATAATTGTTAGGGTATTTATTAGAATATGATTCCTTTGATAATTGAGGGAAGTAAAAAATTTTCTTCTCAGGATTAAGAGTTTCTATGTCATTTAAAAAATATAAGGACTCTTCTTTGTTATTAAAAACAAATAAAGATGGTTTTAAAGATTTTTTTATAATTGCAGAACAATAAAAAGATAATGAAGAGCCCAATAGACCTTTTATCCTAATTATTTGGTTTTGGGCAATGAAATTCCAGAGTCTTTGCAAAATTAAAGACTCTTCAAAATTTGTGAAAAAACTTTTATTTGTCACCAAATAAATTTTGGGCAAATATATTAGAATTCAATATATTTTTGATATTTTTTTTCTTGAAAATAAAATAATTACATTGAGGATATGAAAATTAAAATTAGAAATGCTGTCAAGGAAGACATGAAACAAGTTCATAACTTAATAGTAGAATTGGCAATTTTCGAAAAGGAACCTGATGAAGTTGAAATTGATGAAAAAGATCTCCAAAAAATGGGTTTTGAATATGAAAATCCACTGTTTCATTGTTTTGTTGCAGAAGTTGACAATAAAATTGTTGGTGCAGCAATAATTTATAATAGATTTTCAACATGGAAAGGAAAAACTCTACATCTAGAAGATCTTGTTGTTACGAAAAAAATGCGTGGTCAAGGAATAGGAAGTAAACTTTTAGATAAAGTAATTTTGCATGGTAAAGAATCTGGAGCTAAAAGAATTTCTTGGAATGTTATAGACTGGAATATAAACGCAATTGAATTTTACAAAAATAGAGGAGCTGAAATTGTTGAAGGATGGAGTATTATTCATCTTTCTGGAAAAAATCTTGAAAATTATGTTTAGAATATTTTTTGCTCAAAATCGATACAGAAACCCTTTATTTCATCCCTACATTTGATATACTTTATTATTTTCTCATCCTCATCATCAATTTTTGTAGCTGAAGGGTCAAGAAAATTTTTATGAATTCTTACAGCGTTTTTTGAAGGAATATATGGACAAGTTTCATTGGCATGATCACAAACAGTTATTATATAATCAAATTGAATCGACATATATTCATCAATCACATTAGAAGAGTTACATGAAATATCAATACCATCCTTTTTCATTACCAAAACAGCATAGGGGTTGAGACCATGTTTTTCTATTCCTGCACTATAAATGTTTGCTTGTTTTACTAATAGTTTTCCAAGATAGCCATGGGCCATTTGACTTCTGCACGAATTACCTGTACACAATATGAGAATATTTTTCATCTAGATTTGAAGAATGAGCTTGGCTACCATAAAATAAATCAAAATTCCAAATATATCATTGCTTGTGGTTATAAAAGGACCAGTGGCAATTGCCGGGTCAATACCCCTTTTATTTAAAAATAGTGGAATAAAAGTTCCTATAATACCCGCGACAATAACAACAGCAACTAATGCGATTGATAAAGCTAGAGCAATATCGATCTCACCTTTCCAAAAATAAATAAACAGGAATAGTAATCCAGCTAAAATTACCCCGTTTAGAATAGATAACAGAGTTTCCTTAAATAATCTATTATTAATACTACCCTTTATTTCATCATTTGCCAATCCTTGAACAATTATTGCACTTGATTGTACGCCAACATTTCCAGCCATAGCCGCAATAAGAGGAGTAAAATAAAATAAGATTTTATGCTGAAGTAAAATTTCATCAAATCCACCCATCACAAAAGCAGCACCAATGCCTCCAATTAGACCAACAATTAACCATGGAAGCCTAGCTCGGGTCAATTCAAAAATTGAATCATCTACATCTACATCTTGTAAAATACCAGCGGCTAATTGGTAATCCTCTTCAGCTTCTTCTTTTATTAAATCTACTATATCATCAATAGTAATTCTTCCTAATAATTTCTTTTTTTTATTTACAACTGGAATTGCACCAAGATCATACTTTTGCATTGTGCTAGCTACTGATTCAGCGGAGTCAGTATCAAATACATGATCAACATTTTTTTTATAAATAGACTTAATTTTTGTTTTTTGATTAGCAACCAGTAAATCTTTCAGTGATAAACGACCTAAGAGAATATCGTCATTGTCTACTACATAAACTGAATGAACCCTCGTAACCTCAGAAGCTTGAGTTCTCATTTCTTTTACGCATCTAGTTACTGACCAATTTTCATTTACTTTAATAAGTTCTTTCGCCATCAAACCACCAGCTGAATCTTCATCGTATTTAAGTAATTCTTTTATATCTGCCTTGTGCTCTGCATCTGATATTTTGGATATAACTTTCTTCTGTTTTTCTTCTGGAAGCTCTGAAATAATATCAGTAGCATCATCCGAGTCCAATTCTTCAACCTCCTCTGCAATTTCCTGTACAGATAAGTTTTTAAGAATTTTTTCACGATAATCGTCATCTAATTCCATAAGAACATCAGATGTCTTTTCTGAATCTAATAATTTGATAATATAAGTTGCAGCATTAGAATTTAGTTCTTCAAGAATCTCAGCTATATCGGCATGGTGGTAATTAGAAAAAATTTTTACAATAGATTTTTCATCAGATGATTTAACCAACTCTAAAGTTTCAGAAATTAGCTCATCTGTAAGAGCGAATTTTGTATGTTTTTCATTTTTTTTCAACTTTAATGTTTTAAATCTTGATTAATTAAATTGGTTAAATCAATAAATTGATCAACAGATAATTGTTCCGGTCTTTTATCAAAGATAATATGTTCTCTTAAATTTTCACTTAAATTAATTTGTTTTAAGCTATTTCTTAATATTTTTCTTCTTTGTTGAAAAGAAAGTTTTACAATGCTGAAAAATAATTTTTCATCACAATTTATTTTTAAATTTTTTTTTCTTTTGAATAAAATTACAGCAGAATTTACTTTGGGTGGAGGAGAGAAAAAATTATTAGAAACCTCAAACAATAATTTAGTTTCGTAAAAAGCCTGTGTTATAACAGAAATTATTCCATATTTCTTAGATCCCTCATTTTCACAAATTCTTTCTGCTACTTCATGCTGAAACATTCCACACATTTCAGCTATTAATTTTCTATTTTCAATAATTTTAAAAACAATTTGTGAAGAAATATTGTATGGGAAATTTCCAATAATTGAAAAATTATTGTTTTCAAATAATTTCGAAAGATTTAGATTTAAGAAATCTTGGTTGTAAATTATATTCTTATCTATCTTTAATTCTGAGATTAAATAACTAACTGATTCATTATCAATTTCAACCAGCTTTAAATTATTGTTTTTCTTTATTAAGAATTGTGTCAGAATTCCAGTTCCTGGTCCTATCTCTAAAATATTTTGGCAGGGTGATAAAGATTCAACAATTTTTTTTGCAATACTTATATCATTTAAAAAATGTTGACCTAATGATTTTTTTGGTGTTACAAATCGCAAAATAAATTATTTTATTATAGAAAATCCGGTGTATTCTTGTAACACATTAGGAATCATAATTCCGTCTTTTGTTTGAAAGTTCTCAAGTATTGTCGCAAGAACTCTTGGTAATGCCAGCGAACTGCCATTTAATGTGTGAACAAGGCTGGTTTTACCTAGCGCATTTCTATACCTAATCTTTAATCTATTTGATTGAAATGTTTCAAAATTAGAAACCGATGAGACTTCTAGCCACTTTTCTTGAGCTGGAGAATAAATTTCAAAATCGTAAGTCAAAGCTGATGTAAAACCTAAATCACCTCCACATAATGTAATTATTCGAAATGGTAGTTCTAACTTTTCAATAATTCCCTTTATTTGGTCTTTCATTATATTTAATGAATCATAAGATTTATCTGGGTGCTCAACCCTAACAATTTCCACCTTATCAAACTGATGGAGTCTATTCAAACCTCGCACATCAGATCCATAACTTCCAGCCTCCCTTCTGAAACAAGGACTATATCCAGTTTTTAAAATTGGTAAATTTGACTCTTCAATAATTTCATCTCTAAAAATATTAGTTATCGGGACTTCTGAAGTTGGAATAAGAAATAATTTATCCTCAGGGACTTGATACATTTGCCCCTCTTTGTCTGGTAATTGTCCAGTCCCGAAGGCAGAGTCCTCATTCACTAAATATGGTACTTGTACCTCATCGTACCCCAAATCAATGTTAGAATCTAAGAAAAATGATATAAGTGCCCTTTGGAGTTTAGCGCCCTTGCCTTTGTAGACTGGGAATCCAGATCCTGTGATTTTTGTGCCCAATTCAAAGTCTATCAAATCAAACTTTTTTGCCAATTCCCAGTGTGGAATAACATAATCGTTTTTCTCTTTAGTTTTAGAATTAAATATCACCAAATTATCATCTGATGAATTTCCAACAGGGACAGATTCATGTGGGGTATTGGGAACTTGAGACAAAATGTGTTCTATTTCATTTTTTGCATCAATTAAATCCTCGGAAAGAACTTTGGTGGAATTCTTTATTTCTAAACTTCTTCGCTTAAGATTAGGTATTTCATCTTTATTGCCTTCTTTAAATAATTTTCCGATTTCTTTAGAAATGGTATTTGTTTCAGCTTGCATATTTTCATATTCTGTCTGAATTAACTTTCTTCTTTCATCTAATGAAATCAATTTGGCTATCAAATCTTCCGAATCAAAATTTCTTTTTTTCAGAGATTTTATAACCTCCTTTTTATTGGCAATTATGTAAGATATTTTTAGCATAATCTAAATTTAAATTGTTTTTTTAAGATTAGTGATTAATTCAAAACATTTTTTTTTGTCCATTTGTAGCTGTATGATTAACTCATCAGCAGAATCAAATTTTTTTTCTTCTCTAATTTTTTTTATAACTCTTATAGAAATTTCCTTGTCATATAGATCCTGTTTAAAATCAAAAAAATGAATTTCAATTGAATACCCTTTGTCTTTAAATGTTGGATTAACTCCAACATTCATCATGCCATTGATGTTTTTTCCTTTCAACAGCGAGCTAATATAATAAACCCCATTTCCAGGTTTGATTTTATGATTATCGATTAGAATATTTGCAGTTGGAAAACCAAGACTTTTACCTCTTCCTAATCCACTAATAACTTTTCCTGTCAAAATAAATTGATATCCAAGAAATTCATTCGCTTCATTAATTTTTCCGTGAATAATTAAATTTCTAATTTTTGTTGAACTAATTGAAACTTTATTTTTGTGAAATGCATCCACCTTAGTTACATCATAACCAAAATCTTTAGAAAATTCTATAAGTTGATTTGAATTTGCATTTCTGTTTTTTCCAAAATGATGATCATATCCGGTTACAATATGCCTAACATTTAATTTTTTAACTAAAATATCTCTTACAAATTCTATTGGAGATAATTTTGAAAACGATATACTAAAATCCTGGGTCAATAAATAATCAATGTTATAGTCCCCAAAAATTTCATTTTTTTCAGTTTGAGTAGTTAATAATTTAATATCTGCGTCGTTGTTTAAAACAATTCTTGGGTGAGGGCTAAAGGTTAAAATAATTGAGCTTAAATTTTTACTTTTAGAAATACTTATAACTTTATCAATAAGTTTTCGGTGTCCAAGATGAACACCGTCAAAAGTTCCAACAGTAAGAACTGAGGGGGCGTTTTCAAAATAATCCTGAATATTTAATGAAATCAAGTTGTAAATTTAGTTATTAAAATTATTCATCGTAATGGTGATTCCTGAAAGAATAAAGGAATTTATAGATTTTGATATTAAATCAAAATTTGAATAGATAATGTCATATTCATCACTATTAAATATTCCAAGAACAAAATCGATTTGGTTTGAATTTTTATCATTTCCAATTCCAATTCTTAATCTGGGGTATTCAAGTGAATCTAAAGCTTGTTCAATATTTTCTAATCCATTATGACCACCGCTACTTCCTCTTGCTCTAAATCTTATTTTCCCTAGGGGTAGATTTAGATCATCAACTATAATGAGGATATTTTCAAGCTTTATGTTTTCTTGTTGCATCCAATACTTTACAGATTTTCCACTAAGATTCATAAATGTATTTGGTTTGAGTAATAACACTTTGCTACCTTTTATTGAAATTTTTGAAATTTGTCCAAATCTGTAAGTTTCAAACTCAGATTCGTATTTCTTACAGAAAAAATCTAGTAATTCAAATCCAATATTATGTCTTGTATTGTAATACTTTTCACCAGGATTACCTAAGCCAACAATTAAAAACTTATCCATGATAGCAGATGTTTTAATGTAAACAAAAATAAAAAAAGCATTCTGACAAATCACAGAATGCTTTTTTAGTTATTAATTATAAATTAACTTAAGATTCTGCAGGTGTTTCAGCGTCAGATGACCCTTCTTTTTTCTCTGAAGATTCAGCATTTTCAGAAGTTGTATCTCCACCTTCAGTTGTTTCTTCTCCTTCCTCTCCTTCTTCGTCTTCAGTTTCCACCACTAGTGCAGCCCTCGCTCTTCTTACTTGACAAACAACAGTATTATCAGGATGTAAAAATTCATAATTTTCATTTTCCAATTCCGTTATATATACTCTATGCCCAATATTTAATTCTGAGATATCAATCTCTATATTATCTGGAAGATTTGTCGGAAGAGCTTTAATTCTAAGTTTTCTTTTATTTCTTTGTAGATTTCCACCAAGCTTTACCCCGATTGCATTTCCGACTAATCTCACCGGTATATCCATAGCAATTTTTTTGTCATCAAATAATTGGTAAAAATCTATGTGTAAAATCTTATCCGAAACAGGGTGGAATTGTATATCCTGTAAAACAGCTGAATAAGATTCATTATCACTCATGGCAATCACAACAGTATACGCATTTGCAGTATATACCAATTTTGAGAATGCCAATTCTGGTGCTGAGAAATGTATTGGTCCATCCCCTCCGTATAATACGCAAGGAATCTGTCCAGCATTACGTAGTGCTTTTGAAGAAGACTTACCTACGCTTTCTCTTTTAGATCCGTTTATTGTAATTGATTTCATTTTAATTTAAAGTTTACATTATAAAATTTGAACTTATTGACTGATTATTATGCACTTTATGCATAACATCTGAAAATAAATCGGCGCAAGATAACACTTTTATTTTAGAATGAGGCTTAATCTTGGGGACTGAATCAGTAACAATTAATTCTTCTAATTTTGAAGATTCAATTTTAGAGTAAGCATCACCTGAAAGAATAGCATGCGTACATATAGCTCTTACACTCAAAGCTCCTCTTTCAATTAATAAATCAGCTGCTTTGGACAATGTTCCAGCAGTATCTACCATATCGTCAACTAATATTACATTTTTTCCATCAACATTTCCAATTAGTTCCATATGTGAAATAACATTTGCTTTGGAGCGTTGTTTATAACAAACGACTACATCACAATTTAAATTTTTAGAATACGCATATGCCCTTTTGGAGCCACCCATGTCAGGTGAAGCGATACAAAGGTTGTCTAATTTGAGACCTATTACATGAGGTATAAAAATTGTGGATGCATACAAATGATCAACAGGTATCTGAAAAAACCCTTGTATTTGATCAGCATGTAAATCCATCGTTATTAATCGTGTTGCCCCTGCGGACTCAATCATCTTAGCAATCATCTTAGCAGCTATTGGTACCCTTGGCTTATCCTTTCTATCTTGTCTAGCCCAACCAAAATAGGGGATAACAGCTGTAATATGTCTTGAAGATGCCCTTTTAGCTGCATCTATCATTAATAACATTTCCATCAAGTTTTCAGGACTTGGGTTTGTCGAGCCTATAATAAAGATTCTGGTTCCACGAATTGATTCTTCAAATGATGGTTGAAATTCTCCATCAGAAAATCTTGAAATAATTACGTTGCCAAGTTTTTCACCAAATGAGTTAGAAATATTTTTTGCTAAATCTAGACTGTTCGTACAATTAAAAATTTTTGCTTTTGTATTCGCTGCTGCCACTGTATTTAATTGGTTTTTAAATTTTTATACATAATTTTTAAGAGGGAAAGCAAAAATAGAAATTTTAAATTAAGGAAAGTATTTAATAATGATTATTTTTTACTTTTGCCTGAATGCTCAAGTGGCGGAATTGGTAGACGCGCTGGATTCAAAATCCAGTTCTTTTTAAGAGTGTGGGTTCGATTCCCACCTTGAGTACTAAATTAAACTGCAAGTAGGATAATTGAGAATACACCTAATGCGATGATTAACCTTAAAATGTTATGCAAATTTAAATAATCAGAAACTAGTCGGGATTTATACAGCTTCAAAATAAATATAATTAATAATAAGAGTGAGAGTCCATAGTATAAATCCATATATCCTGCAGAAAAATTAATAAACAAATTAAAAATTAAAAGAATGTTTATTAATGATATTAATGATATTATTATTCTGGAAAATCCTTCTCCAAATACGACTGGAATTGTCTGATAATTTTGGGTAAAATCCCCAACAAGATTTTTTAAATCTTTGGTCAGGTCCTTTAATAAAAGGATGAAGAAAAGAAATAAAGCATAGGCAACAATAATTAAGTCAAAATTCTTAAAATACAGTAGAATAGCAAAAAAAGGTGTTATTGTAAGAAGAGAATAAAATAAATTTCCAATAAATAAAATCCGTTTTAATTTATGTGAATATAACCACAAAAAGAATATATACACAGAAAAGAAAATAACAGCTCTAATAGAGATTAATGAAGCAATAAACACCACTACAAAATTTAGAAAAAAGTAGAAATATAATTTTGTTGAGTTTTTTACAACATCATCAATTTTATGCTTAATTGGTTTATTAATCAAGTCTTTTTTTTCGTCGTAAAAATTATTGATTATATATCCGGATGCTATTGAAATTGAAGAACATAGAATTATTAGAAATAGATTCAAATCTAGAATAACATCCATAAAATTTTTCTCACTTAAAATAAAAATGGAGGTTAAATATTGGGCAATAACAATAAGTAAAATATTATAAATTCTTACTACTGAGAAAATACTAAAAAACTTAAAAAGAATTGATTTTTTATTTACTGCTAATGACATATTTAAAAGTGGTAAACAACTTCTAAATTATAATCTTTTAAATCATTTTTTGCCTTCTCAATGTCTGGGGCAAAACCAAGTATGTATCCACCGCCTCCTGAACCACATAATTTAAGAAAATATGAACCACTATCAATTCCTTTTTTCCATAAATGGTGGAATTCATCAGGGATCATAGGCTTGAAATTTTCAAATACAATTTTAGATAATTTTTTTGTGTTGGCAAATAAGCTTTTAATGTCACCGCTTAGGAAACTATCAACACAGCTATTAGTATACTTTATGAATTGGGATGAAATTATTTTTCTAAATCCGTCAGATTTCATCTTTTCCATAAAAATACTGACCATTGGGGCAGTTGAACCCGTTTGACCGCTGTCTAATAAAAATACAGCCCCAGATCCATTGGATTTTTGAAATGGAATTCCAGTAACATTAATATCATTTTTTGATTTAATTAATATTGGAATACTTAAATAACTATTCAGTGGGTCTAGACCAGATGATTTTCCATGAAAGAATGATTCCATTTTTGAAAAAATAGTTTTTAATTTAAGTAGTTTTTCTCTTGTAAGATTCTCTAAAACAGTTATTTTATTATTTGAATATTTATCATAAACTGCTGCAACTAATGCTCCACTACTTCCTACTCCATAACCTTTAGGAATAGAAGAATCAAAATATAAACCCTTATTTAGATGCTTTTCAAATAAAATCAAGTCTAAGTCTGCAAGTCCTTTGATTTGTTTCAAGTGATTACAAAAATCGAGAAGAATTAAATTTGAGTGTTTAGATTTTTCAGAAGGTATTTCCGGTATCTTTAGGGCACCTTTAAAAAAATTATATGGAATTGATAACCCTTTTGAGTCTTCAATTATACCATATTCTCCAAACAATAATATTTTTGAATAAAATAAAGGACCTTTCATCATATCAAATATACAAATTTAGATTTGCAAAGGTCCTGATCCAACAAAATCAGAAATATAATTTTGATTAATACAAAAAAGGGAAAGCTCTTCCCTAATAAAAACCATCACTTCTTCTGAGAGTTTTTCAGGAAATAAGACGTGTACATTTGCCCCAGCATCGAGAGTAAAACAAACTGGAATTTTTGAATTAATTCTGAACTGCCTGATTTTATCTATGACTAATAATGTAGCAGGTTTCATCAAAATATAAGAAGGATTACTACTCATCATGAGGGCATGTAACATTAGTGCTTCACTTTCAACTAGTTTGCAAAACTCATTCAAGTCTCCTGACTTTAAAATATTCATCAATTTTGAAATATTATTATTAGCCTTTTTGAATCTGACATCTGAAAAAGGATTGTTATTCATTAATTCATGGCCAACAGAGCTTGACACTTCTTTTTTACTGTCATCAATTATCAAAATGACATCTCGAAAATTATTATACTCAGCAGAAACATTATCACTTATCTGAGTAGAATATAAGTCGGAACTAAAAGCGAAATCTGAATGTGATCCCCAAAAGTTAATACCTCCATATAAACTCCTACATGCACTACCAGAACCTATTCTAGAAATAAACGATGCTTTTTTAAAGAAAAAATCATCATTAATAGAAGTAAGTTCTTTCTCCAAACTCATTATACATAATGACAAAGCACTCATACCGCTTGCGGATGACGCAATCCCACTGCTGTGTGGAAAACTGTTTGAGCTTGAAATTGTAAGATGATAATCCAAAAGAAATGGACAATAATTTTTAATTAAAGAGAAAAACTTTTCAATCTTTGGTCTAAATGATATATTTTTTTTCCCCTCGAATAATAATTCAAAATCAATATTATCAGATTTATTTACTCCTCCTTTAAATGAAACAGATGTTGTTGTTTTGCAATTAGATAAAGTAAAACTAATTGAAGGGTTTTTAGGTGTTTGGTCAGAATTTTTACCCCAATATTTCACGAGAGCAATATTGCTAGGGGATTCCCATGAAAAAGAAATTTCATCTACTTCCCTTTTAATTTCTTTGCATGTAAATTCTTGTATAATCATTAAATGAAAGTGAATTTGTGCGGGCGGAGAGACTCGAACTCTCACACCTTGCGGCACTAGATCCTAAGTCTAGCGTGTCTACCAATTCCACCACGCCCGCAAAATTGAGAGGCTAATATAAAAAATAGTTTGTGAAATTGAGGATATATATTGTTTTTAAAAGCTGTTATTGGTAATTTGGATTATGAATATTTGCCTAAAATTATAATGAAGAAAAAATTCAAACTACAGTTTATTGAAAACTTAGTTTATTCAAATTACGGCATTAAAGTTAAAGCCACTCAAGTTGAAGGTGAAAGTGATGATAACTTCAAACTTAATTCAAAAAATAAATCTTATTTCTTTAAAATTTACCCAAAAAAAACAGACCCAAAATTCGTAAATTTTCAAACCAATCTCCTAAATTATTTGAAGGATTATAAAAAAACTAGCAACAATAAATTGACGTTAAATAAAAAATCCTATGCTACTTTTTTTGACAAGGAAAATGAAATAAGATATTTCAGGATGAATGACTGGATTCATGGAAGACTATGGTCATCTGTAAATCCAATAAATAAAAATTTAAGACATGAATTAGGTTTGGAAAGTGCAAAACTTATTTTGAAGTTAAAGAAAATTAATTCAAATTATTTGCGTGAAGATTTTGACTGGGATTTATCAAATTATTTGTGGGTTGAGAGGTTTTATAAAAAGATTGATATTGGTAAAAAGCGCCAGCTAATAATTGAAAAACTTCTTTTTAATTTTAAAAAGAAACAGTCTGAATATGACAGGTTAAGAAAAAACCTAATTCACAATGACCTAAATGATAATAACATAATAGTTTCCAAAAATTTAAGAAATCCTAAAATAGTAGGCTTTATCGATTTTGGAGATTGTATAAAAAGCCAACTAATTAATGAACTAGCTGTTACATGTACCTATGGAATTATCAATAGCATGAATCCACTTGATTCGGCATGTGAGATAGTTAAAGGTTTTAATTCAGAAATTAAAATTAGCGAAATAGAAATAGAGTTTTTATACGAATTAATACTTTTAAGAATTTCAATTTCAATTTTAAAATCGTTTTTGAATGAAAAATATAATCCTGGTAATAAGTACTTACAGGTAAGCAAAGATGACATGCTTTTGATTTTTGATAAATGGGCTGATATTAGTCAGGAATTAGCCACATATTTTTTTAGAAATGCATGTGATTTTACCCCAATCCCAAATGAAAAAAAATTTAAAAAATTAATTGGTAAAAAAAAATCTTCCATTGATATTTTATTTAACAAAAATGAAACTAATAAATTAGAAAGTTTAGACCTAAGTGTTTCTAGTAAATGGCTTTCTAGTGACTTGATAAATGACATTAGTTCATTTGAAAAAAAAATAAATCAAAAACCATTTTCTACATTTTTTGGTGGCTATCTTGAGACTAGGGCAGTTTATGATTCGTCTGATTATGAGATATTAACTGAAAGGGGGTTTGAAAATAGGACAACTCATCTTGGTATTGATTTTTGGGTAAATGAAAAAACTTCAATTAATTCAATTGAAGACGGAATCATAAAAATAATTACAAATGATAAAACAATTAAAGGATATGGGGGGTTAATAATAATTGAACATAGTCTTGGGAGTTTAAAATTTTATTCACTTTATGGTCATTTAACAGATCAGAAAAAATCTAAACTTAAAGTCGGAGATTTTATTGAAAAAGGAGATAAAATTGCTGAGATTGGGTCAGTCAAAGAAAATGGTGGATGGAGTCCTCACTTACATTTTCAGATAATGCTAACACTTCTTGATTATAAAAATGACTTTCCAGGGGTTTGCCTAGGAAGTGAAAAAAAAGTATGGTCTAGTATATGCCCAAATCCCAACCTAATTTTAAATATTGATGTGAAGGCAAGTACTAAGTTTGATGAAGATGAATTAAAAATTTCAAGAAAAAAATATTTACCTAGAAACTTGAAATTAAGCTATAATTCACCAATCTATATTGTTCGAGGATTTAATCAATATTTATATTCAAATAAGGGTAAAAAATATTTAGATACAGTAAATAACATTGCCCATGTAGGCCACCAAAATATAAATGTTCTTAAAGCAGCAAAAGAACAAATTGGGGTTTTAAACACCAATACAAGGTATCTACATGACGAAATTATTTCTCTTTCAAAAAATTTAACGACAAAATTTCCAGAAAAATTGTCAAAAATATATTTGGTTAATTCAGGTAGTGAAGCTAATGAGTTAGCAATTAGAATAAGTAATGTAATCAGGAATTCTGAAAACTTTATTGTAATGCAAGGGGGATATCATGGAAATACTAATAAAACAATTGAGATTAGTAATTACAAATACAATAGTAAAGGCGGGAAAGGTAAGGCAAGTAATATTTTTGAAATTCCTATGCCTGATGAATTTAGAGGAAAACATCGGGGAAAAGGAGCAGGAAAAAAATATTTAATTGAATTTGAAAAAATAATCTCAAAAGCTAAAAAAGCAAATAAAAAAATTAGTGCAATGATTGTTGAGCCAATTATAAGTTGCGGAGGACAAATTGAGCTGCCGGAAAAATTTCTAAAAAAATGTAAGAAAATTTTAGATAGGGAAAATATACTTCTAATAGTTGATGAAGTTCAAACAGGATTTGGAAGAGTTGGAGAAAAATTTTGGGGTTTTCAATTACATGATGTCATCCCAGATATAGTTACATTGGGTAAGCCAATGGGAAATGGTCATCCTATAGGAGCAGTTGTTTGTACTGCTGAAATTTCAAAGAAATTTGATAATGGATTAGAGTTTTTTAGTTCTTTTGGTGGTAATCCGGTTTCATGTAGAATTGCAAATGAAGTAATTCGTGAAATCGATTCAAGAAATCTTCAAAAAAATGCTCTCAAAACTGGGAAATTTCTTGTAAGTGAGCTAAAAAAATTAGCAAAAAAATATTCAATAATTGGCAATGTGAGAGGAAGAGGTTTATTTATTGGATTAGAACTTGTCAACCAAAATTTAATCCCTGAAATGGATAAAGCAATCTATTTAGTAAATAGAATGAAAGAGCTTGGTGTTCTCATGAGTAATGACGGTTTAGATAAAAATGTAATAAAAATTAAACCTCCTATTATCTTTTCAACTGATGATTCAAAAAGATTAATTATACTTCTTGATAAGGTTATGGCTGAAGATTATATGCAGATGAATTAAAATTTTCGATTCGGGTTAAACCTCCCAATATTAATACTGGTTTGTTTTTGGTCAACAATTTCTGAAACGATTTTCCCAGTACCCGTACTCATACTCCATCCCATCATTGCATGACCAGTAGCAATAATAACATTTTTAAGATTTTTAGTTCTTCCGATATATGGGACTCCATCAGCTGAAATAGGTCTAAACCCATAACCAGCATCATTCCTGTCAATTTCTGGAATTTTAACTGAAGGATAAAATGACTCAACAGCATCACATATTGCATTAACCCTATTTTTCCTTATCCTATCATTAATCGACGAAATTTCCATGGTTCCAGAATATCTTGTAAATCCGTTCATCGGGGTAATTGCACATTTAGGTTCAACCAAAATTGCAGGGCAAGAAATTCCTGTTTTTGATGAATGATTTACACTATATCCTTTACCTGCCTGAAGAAGCAGTTCAATTCCAAGCTTTTTACATAATTTAGAAGTCCAAGTACCTGCTGACAAAACATATTCGTCAAAACTTAAATTTTGATTTGAGATGTTTACCGATTTAACATTATTGTTTTCAATATGAAAAGATTCAATTTCAGTGTGAGTAATACATTTTACTCCCTTTTTTTGTATGTAATCTTTTAATTCATTAATCAACTCACCAGGAGTTGTATGATGATCACAATAAAAATATGCCGCACCAATTGAGTCTATACTTACGCTAGGTTCAATCGTTTTTATTTCATTTTGATTTAAAATTTTTGCTCTTAGGCCACTTTCAACAGCTAAATCAACTACTTCTTTTTCTTTTTCAAGGGATTTTTCGGTTTTGCATAACATCAACAACCCCTTTTGATCGTAATGAAAACCCATATCATTATCTTTTTTAATGTCCTTTAATAACTCTTGACTCAAAAGCGACATTTCAATTATTGGAACAATAGAACTTTTTACATTATTTTCTGAACATGACTTATTAAATGCATATAACCATTTGAAAAAATCTACATTTATCCTAGGCTCAATATAAAATGGACTTGAAGAATTAAACATCCATTTTAAACCTTGCTTAATGACGCCTGGTGCCGCTAATGGAATAATATGACCAGGAGATAAATAACCTGCATTTACATAAGATGCTCCACTATTCATTCCGTATTTATCAATAATGGTTACATCATGACCACTCCTAGACAGGTAATATGCCGAACATATCCCAATTATACCACCGCCAACAATTAATATTCTTTTTGACATTTTAAATTACCTGAAAACCACCACAAAATTGATCATCATCATCAACAATTATTTTATTATATCCATGAATTCTAGCCCACCCTCTTATCACGGGAGTTATTCCGCTAAAATCTTTAATTTTAGTACTTTTTTCAACCCTACAAATAAATTTAGAACCAATGTAGCTTTCGTGAATAAAAGCCTCTCCAACTCCAAGCTTATTTTGAGAAAATAATTGTGCCATTCGAGCCGAACTTCCTGTTCCACACGGAGACCTATCGATGGCTTTATCACCATAAAAAACTGCATTTCTGGACGAAGATGTTTCATTAATTACTTTTCCAACCCATAATATGTGAGATACATCTTTTATAGAACTGTCAAAGGGATGAATAAACTTGTCCACGTATTTTTTATTTATCTTTTCCCTAATTTCTCTAGAATAGCTAATAAGTTGTTCAGCTTTATAATCATTTAAATCTCTGTAATTTTCTTGTTTTTCAATAATTGCATAAAAATTACCACCATATGAAACATCAAAATTAATTTTACCAAGATCTTTTGAAATTACAAATAGATTTTTTGCAGCTAAATAGCTATCTACATTGACTATTTCTACCCACAAAACCTTACTGCCTTTTTTTGCATACTTTACAATAATATTACCTGCCGGCACCTCGATATTTAAAATTCCATCGACTTTAGGTTTTATCAAATTTTCCTCTAGAGCTATAGTAACAATACCAATGGTTCCATGTCCACACATTGGTAAGCAACCGGATGTTTCTAAAAATAATATGGAAAAATCATTATTTGGATCATTGGGCGGAAATATCATACCACCACTCATAATATCATGACCCCTAGGCTCAAACATCAATGACTTTCTAATCCAATCAAAATTTTTGATAAAATCGGATCTTTTTTGACTCATTGATGAGCCAGCTAAATCAGGTTTTTTAGAGAGAATTAATCTAACTGGATTTCCACAGGTATGTGCATCAATGCAATCAAAAATGTGTTTAGTCATTTTTTGTTACCTCTATATAATTATTTATTCTCCTCTCAAGAATTGACAATGTTACAGTTCCATACTCTAAAATTCTTTCATGAAATTCTCTAATATCAAATTTTTCTTTTAGTTCAAGTTTTGCTTTATTTCTCAATTCCCGAATTTTTAATTCTCCTATTTTATAAGACAATGCTTGTCCAGGCCATGAGATATATCTATCTATTTCAGTATTTACTTCGTGTAAGGATAGTGCTGTATTATTAGACATATAATTTACAGCTTCTTCTCTAGACCAACCCTTAGCATGAATACCAGTATCAATTACCAATCGACAAGCTCTCCACATTTCATAGGTAAATTTGCCAAATTGTTCATATGGTGTTGTGTAAATACCCATTTCATCGGCTAAAAACTCGGAGTATAAACCCCATCCTTCTCCGTATGCAGATAAATATAAGTTTCTTCTAAATTGAGGAATACTATCACCCAATTCATTATTAAGAGCACTTTGTAGATGGTGGCCTGGGACGGCTTCATGAACAGTTAGAGCGGGAATTGTATATAGAGTTCTACTTTTTAAATCATAGGTGTTTACCCAGTAATAACCAGGGTCGGTACTATTTTTAGAAGTACCCACATATCTACCGCCTGTATATTTTGGAGCTATTGCATCAGGAACCGGAGCAACTCCATATGGTTTTCGCGGTAGGGTTTTAAAAAACCTTGGAAGTTGTTCATCAGCTCTTTTGGAAATATCCCTTGCATATATAAGTAGCTCTTTTGGAGTTTTAGCATAAAATTGATCATCGGTTCGAAGAAATTTAAAAAACTCTTTAAAGGAACCTTTAAAATTCAAATCTTGAATAATTTTAATCATTTCTTCTTTTATGCGTGCTACTTCCTTTAATCCGATTTGATGAATTTCATCAGCACTGTATAATGTACTTGTTGTGTAATAATTTATCCTATTTTGATAAAATTCAGCCCCGTTAGGGGTTTCTGAAACCCCAACATTAGTTCTTGTATTTGGGTAGTATTCTTTTTCAAAAAAATCTTTAATTCTAATAAATTGAGGGACTACACTTTTTTCAATAGCTTTTTTTGCTTCAATAAGAACTGAATCTTTTTGGGTCTGTGATAAACCATTTGGTAATGTTTTAAAAGGGGAGTAAAAATAATTTAATTCAAAATCCTTAGTTATATGGTCATTGTATGTTGATTCATAACCGTCAAAAATAATCAGTGGTTGTGAAAGGCCCTTCTTCAGTCCTTTTCTTAAAAGTGGTAGATACTGATCAACATATTGAGGGATTGAATTGAGCTTATTTAAATAATTTTTAATCTGGTTGTAATTATACATTGGTCTCACATTATAAACCAGGCTGCTATGAAAACCAGAATCCGAAAGAAGTGGGTTTAGAAATCTTTCAAAATCATAGTATGCTACTATATCTTCAAGCACAAAAGACAATAACTCGAATGAAATATTGTCATTTTCATCAAGTTTTTTTACATCAATATATGATAGTTTTACTAAGAGGTTTTCAGCAAATTCTTTTTCGCTTCTAAAATGTTCCTCTGAAAAATTTCCAAGTGGATAATCCTTATAATCATATGCTTCGTGGTTTTGGTATTCTTGTATTATAATTTCTAATTTTTCATTTTCTCTATCACAAGAAAATATGAGAAACATTAGTAAGATTAGTAATTTAAATTTCATAAACTTGATTATATTTTGAAGAGGCTATCACCCTCTCTAGTGGTGATTCCGTTAATATTGCGTTCAATGTTTAGGGGATTATTATTTTTTAATTCACTTGGTAGTAAATTTTGAGGAAAATCTTGAAAACTCACCGGTCTTAACCACCTTTTAATAGAATTAATTCCAACGGCAGAAAATCTTGAATCAGTAGATGCAGGGTAAGGTCCACCATGAGTCATTGACGGGCATACCTCAACTCCTGTTGGCACGCCATTAAATATAATTCTACCAACCTTTAACTCTAAAGCATTTATAATTTCCTGTGTTAAATAATCGTCATTCTCTTCAGCTAAAAGTGTTCCTGTTAACTGGCCTTCCATAGATTTAATTACATTTAACATTTCATGTTTATCTTTACATAAAACAAGCAAAGAACAAGGGCCGAATATTTCTTGTTGCAAACTTTTCTCTTCAATAAATTTATTTGCAGTAACTGATGAGATTACATGATTAGGAAAATTATCACCTAGCTCAATATGTTTTTTAGTTAGTAAAGACACACTTTTATTTTTTTTAATATTTTCTACCCCGTCATTATACGATTTGTGAATATTAGGATGCAACATACAAGAAGGTGATATCTTTTCAATTTCCTCAACTAGTTTATTTTTGAATAAATTAAAAATTTCAGTATCAAAAGAAATTATAATGCCTGGGTTCGTACAAAATTGACCAGACCCAATCGTTATTGACTTAGCATATTTTACTGCTAATTCTGAATATTCATTTTTAAGCTTTTTGGGGAAAATCAAAACCGGATTAACACTTCCCATCTCTGCAAAAACAGGTATTGGAGTATCTCTTTTTGAAGCTAAATTATATATTGCTCTACCCCCCCTTAAACTTCCTGTGAATCCAACGGCTTTTATGTAATGACTATTTACTAACTTTTCCCCCACCTCTATACCTTTACTATTTAAATTTGAAAAAACTCCATTAGGCATTTTTGTTTTTTTAGCAGCTCTAATAATTGCAGCTGCTACTAATTCACCGGTTCCAGCATGCATTGGATGAGATTTTAAAATCACCGGACATCCTGCAGCTAATGCTGATGCTGTATCGCCGCCTGCTGTTGAATATGCTAGAGGGAAATTACTTGCTCCAAAAACTAAAACAGGACCAATTGGCATCAACATCTTTCTCAAATCAGGTTTTGGAACCGGTTTTCTTTCAGGAATAGAGGTGTCAATTGATACCTCTTGAAAATTACCATCTGTAAGAAGTTTTGCAAAACTCCTAAGTTGATTAACCGTTCTGTTTAATTCAGCTTGGCACCTATCCTCTGAAAGTCCTGTTTCTGAACAATATACATTTACAATATCTTCTTTGATTAACTCTAGTTCATCAGAAATCTGATTTAAAAATTTTGACCTGTCTAATGACGATACTTGTTTAAATATTTTAAATGAATCATTGGCAAGTTTAGTCGATTTTTCAATTTCATTATCACTGGCCTCATAAAATGAAATGCTATTTTCAATATTTAATAATGGATTAAATGTTTTAAAACTTACAGATGAGTTCGAAGACAATTCACCTCCAATATAATTTTTACCAGTAATCATAATTAATAATTATATTTTGTCAAATCAGGCCTGTTACTAATTCCATAATTTATAACAGACAAAACCTCTTCCCTTTCTTTTCCATTAAGGGGTTTTCTCGGAAGTCTTACATTTTCGGAACCAATTTCTAAAATAGATTCGGCTAATTTGATGTTTTGAACCAATTTTGGATTTATGTCCAACTCCAGTAGAGGCAAAAACCATCTAAATATTTCAATTGCTTCATTAATTTTTCCTTGAGATTGAAGTTTATATATAGCAACTGTTTCTTCTGGAAAAGCACAAACAAGACCAGCAATCCAACCATCAGCACCCATTAATAAGCTTTCAAGTGCAATTGTATCAACTCCGGTCATAATTTTCAATCTAGTTCCAAAACTATTTTTTAACCTTGTAACATTGGAAATATCTCTGGTAGATTCCTTAACTGCCTTTATGTTATTACATTTTAATAATTCTTCAAACATATCAATTGTAACCTCTATTTCATAGTCAACAGGGTTATTATATATCATAACAGGAAGGTTGGTTGACTTAGCAATAGATTCAAAATAACTAATTGTCTCATTTCTTCCTGATTTATATCTCATTGGGGGTAAGACCATTAAACCACTTGCCCCATATTTTTCAGCACATTTTACACTTTTTAATGCTTCTTTTGTTGACTGTTCAGCAATATTAACAACAACAGGGATTTCATTATCGACAAATTCAACAGTATTTTTGGTAAGAATATTTTTTTCATCTCGACTTAAAGTACTAGCCTCGCCTAAAGAACCTGCGAGCACAATTGCTTGTACACCTGATTTTAGCTGAAATTCTAAATTCTTATTAAATAGGTCTAAATCCAGCTTATCATCACTTGTAAACTTGGTAGTAATCGCTGGCATAACACCACTCCATTCCATTCAAAATATTTTATAATGAAGATAATATATTTTTACTAATTTTTTTGTTCAATTAGGTTATGAACAAGTCTGAAGCTAAGCCATCAGTTAAAAATTTATAATCTCTAGATGGATGTAATTTATTATCAGTTTTAACCAACACTCCATCCAAAATTTTTAGCTGAATTTGTTGTCTTAATTTTTCTAAATTGAGATTTGAAAATTTTGATTCGATTAAATCTAAATCTAGTCCTTTAGAAGTCCTCAAACCGATCATTATTATTTCATTTAAAATATCCGTTTCAGATAAAATCTCTGATTCGTATGCTATAGAATTTAATTTTATTTTTTCAATATACTTCTGATTATTACTGAAATTCCACTTTCTTTTAATTCCGTCAAATGAATGAGCAGAGGGGCCAAAACCAATATATTTTCCTCTATTCCAATAAGTAATATTATTCTTACATTCATATCCAGGCTTAGCAAAACTCGAGAATTCATAATTTATATATCCTAATCCTGACAGATAATCATAAACATACTCAAATTGTAGTTTTTGATCTGTATCACTCACTTCTTTAATCTTATTTTTTTCGATTAATTTAATTAAAGCTGTTTTGGGCTCAACGGTTAATACATATATTGATATATGAGGTACATCATATTTTAATCCAATGTCAATATTCCTTTTCCATATATCAAATGAACTTTCTGGAATACCATATATTAGATCAATAGAAAAGTTTTTGAAATTGTTTTTAATTAATTCAATTGCTTGAGTGGCTGTAATAGAGTTATGACTCCTGTTCATAAGTTCCAGATCTGAATCAAAAAAAGACTGAACCCCAAGACTAATTCTGTTTATATTATTTTTTTTCCATCCTTTAATATTTTTGATATTAATATCGTCTGGATTACATTCCATTGTTACTTCAGCTTTTTCTGAAATATGAAATTTTTTGTTAATTGTGTTTAAAATTTTCTCAGTATCATTTTCGCTGATTAGAGATGGTGTTCCTCCTCCAAAATAAATAGAGTTGATTTTCTCATTTAATTCATCAGCTCTTAAATTTATTTCTTTTACAATAGAGTCAATAATTGAATCTTTTGATTTTAAAGAGGTTGAAAAATGATAATCACAATAGTGACATGCTTTTTTGCAAAATGGAATATGAATATAAATGCTGCCTATAACTTTCTTATTTTATCTTTATTATGTTTGACAAAACTTGACCACCCAGAATATTTTGAACCCTCAATGATATTTTTTGTATTGTAAAAATGACATACTGCTGCAGCCAACCCATCAGTTGAATCTAGATTTTTTGGCAACTCTTTTATTTGGAGTAAGTTTTGTAACATTTTTGCGACCTGTTCCTTACTTGCATTACCATTTCCTGTTATTGCCATTTTTATTTTTTTTGGGGAGTATTCAGTAATAGGAATTTCCCTCGAAAGTCCTGCGGCCATTGCAATCCCCTGCGCCCTACCAAGTTTTAACATACTTTGAATATTCTTACCAAAAAAAGGAGCTTCAATAGCTATTTCATCAGGCTTGAAATCCTCAATCAAAGCAATCGTTCTTTCAAATACTAATTTTAATTTAAGGTAATGGTCTTTGTGCTTTTTTAGATTTAACTCATTCATCTCAATAAGACTCATTTTTTTATCACTAACACTTATAATTCCAAAACCCATTATCGTGGTACCTGGGTCAATTCCTAAGATAATTTTTTCACTCATTATTAATTCTCGGTTGAAATTATTATCGGAATATTAAATCTTACATCAACTTCCTGCCCTCGTTTGATTGCTGGGTATAATTTAGGCAAACTTGAAACTGTATTTTCAAAAGATTTGGTGATGACTTCCTTGTACTTATTATTTTGTTCAGAAATCGTCATATTCTCAATTGAAATTTTACCAATTTTGTTCACTTTTAAAAACATTCTTACGGTGTCAATAAGTGTTCTATTGAGAACTAAATTATTGGTTTTTAAATTTTCTCTAAATGAACTAGTAATTGTTTCTACAAAGCAATTATTTTTATTTTTTACATTATTAATTTCCAAACAATTTTCAAAAACTGGATACTCATCAACATCATTCCAATTAAATGATTTTAGTTCTTCAGTTATAAATTCATCAACTGTTATTTTTTTATCAAATTGAAAATCAAATTCACATGAAACAAATAAAAAACATAAAATAATAATCAGAGTTTTTCTCACAATTGATTTTTTAATTAATTTAATAAAGTTAATTGATTTTATTTAAAAAAATATGGATCTGATTTTACTAATATTATCTTTTTTAATTATGATAATAGGAATTATAGGAAGTGTTATCCCTGTTTTACCTGGCCCTCTAAGTTCATGGGTAGGTCTATTTATGTTTAGTAATATTTCCACAGTCAAAGTTGATAGTAAAATACTGGTTTTTACGCTTATCATTGCTTTGATTATATTTATCCTTGATTATATAATTCCAATTTATACTTCAAAAAAATTTGGGGCTAGTAAGTTTGGAATTATTGGAGCTTCAATTGGTACTTTAGTTGGATTATTTTTACCTCCCTTTGGAATTATATTTGGTGCTTTAATTGGAGCAATAGCTGGAGAATTATTTTTAAATAAAAACTTTGAAAAATCAATCAAAGCTGCTGTAGGAGTTTTTCTTGGTTTGATAGTGTCAGGATTTACAAAGGCATTAATTTCAATAGTTTTCCTTGTAATTTATATCAATCTATTTTTAAATAATCTTAGTAATTTATTTTAATTTTTATCGTTTATTGTTTTAATTATCTAATACTTATCTCTTTGGATAGATTATCAATGGATAATTTAAATTTTCCTGATTCGACAACAAACTGGTTATCAGAATTTGCAAATGCCAATTCACTCACTGGAAGTTCAAATGTAATTGTTTTCATTTCACCAGCTTTAAGTTCAATTTTGTCAAAATCTCTTAGTCTTTTTACATCAGGTGTTAAAGAAGCGTATAAGTCTGAAGAATAAAGCTGAACAGTTTCAGAGCCATCAATTTTACCGGAATTTTTGACATTTACTGAAATTTTTATTGAATCATCTAAATTAAACTGGTCATTATTTATTTCCAGATTACTGTAAGTAAATTCAGAATAACTTAAACCAAAACCAAAATCATATAGATTATTTACTTCACCGACGTAATTATAAGCACCTTGAGAATTATTTTGAACCTCAGATGGCTTGAAGTAATAAGGAATTAAAGAATTTGGATAAGCGGGATATGTGTAAGGTAACTTACCAGATGGATTTACTTTACCAGATAAAACATCAGAAAGTGCATCACCTCCAAAATTTCCAGGTAAATAAATATTAACAATAGCACTCATAAATGGTTCTATATCAGTAATTAATCTTGGTCTTCCAATGTTTAAAATTAAAATAATTGGCTTTCCAGTTTTGGCTAATTTTTTAGCTAGCTTTATTTGTAATTGGTGTAAGTTAAGGTCATTTAAATCTCCTGGCTTTTCAGTATATGTGTTTTCACCTAGACAAAGAACGATATAATCAGATTTATTAGCTTCACTAACTGCTTTATTTATATCATCTACAACCATATCATAATAGCTTCCATTTTCCTTGTATGAAACACCAGAAACATATTTAACATTATCTTTTCCATATTTGTTTGCAAGGGCCTCAAAAATTGTATTAAAATCTCCAGCAAATTTATCAGTCAATTCACCCTGCCAAGAATAAGACCAAGCACCATTCAGTGTTCTCATATTATTTCCATTGGGTCCTGCAACAAGAATTCTTGGTTTTCCTTTTATCGGTAATATGTTGTTATTATTTTTTAATAAAGTAATCGATTCAGAAGCAGCTTTATAAGCTAGTTGGTGGTGCTTTTTTGAGCCAAAATCTTGGTAATCCTCATAATTGGTGACCGGATTTTGAAAAAGGTCAAGTTCAAACTTAAGTTCTAAAATTCTTTTGACCGCATCATCGATTCTGTCCATACTTACCTCCCCGTCTTCAACAAGTTCGACTAAATCATTAAAAAATTGCTCATACTCATATGGAACCATGGACATATCAATACCAGCATTTATTGCAATTTTAACTGCTTCTTTTTGAGTTTTTGCAACTTTATCCCTGTCATGAAGCTTTCTGATATCCTCCCAGTCAGTTAAGATAACTCCCTGAAAACCTAATTTATTCCTCAAAATATTAATGAGTAAGTTGTAATCTGCATGAACTGGTATTCCGTTAATAAGCCCTGAATTTATCATAACAGTTTTGGCACCAGCTTCAATTGCTTTCTTGAATGACTCGATATGATATTCACTTAAAACATTATCAGGTATGTAAGCAGGGGTTCTATCTTTTCCAGAAATTGTTGCATGATATCCTACAAAATGCTTCATGCAAGCTGCTACTTTGTGTTTATTTGAAACATTATTATCAAAACCTTGATAGCCTTTAATCATTTCTACACCAAACCTTTCTACTAAAAGAGGGTCTTCACCAAAAGTTTCAAATTGTCTTGGAAATCGGGGATCTAATCCTAGATCAAGTACGGGCGAAAAATTCCATGGTATACTGGAGGCTCTGGTCTCATAAGCACAAACCTGCGCCATATTATAAGCATTTTCAGGATTCCAACTTGCTGCAGTTGTGATTTGTTGTGGAAACATTGTTGCCCCATCTGTGTAAGTAGTTCCATGTATAGCATCAATTCCGTAAATAACGGGGATTCCAAGTCGATTATTATTCATGGCAATCTTTTGAATTTTTGAAATGTTTTTAAACCATACACTTGGTTTCTGTGCTGTATTATTGATTGTATTTAGAACTGACCCTACTTTGAAATCAACCAATGCCTTATTTGCTCTACTATCATCAATTTCCATTGGAAAGGACGATGAAAATCTGTTTGGTCCCTTAGCGATAACTGTAAGGTTAATTTGTGTCATTTGACCAACTTTTTCTTCTAATGTCATTTTGGAAATTAGATCATTGACAAATTTTTCTTTTTCATTACCCAACGACTCATTTGAGGATATTACAAGTAATAAAATAAAAAGGGAGTGAATATATTTTTTCATAATTTTTACTGATAAACTCTAATATAATCAACTTCCATAGTTGATTCGTTAAACTGAGGATCTACATCGAACCAATGGCCGCCCATAGCAATATTTAATATAAAAAACATTTCTTGGTCGAATGGCCAACTTTGGGAATCTTGAGGAGATGGCGAGTATGTGTAATATAGTGCATCATCAACAAAAAACTGAATTCTATTTTCATTCCAATCAATTGAATAGATGTGAAATTCTTCATGGTAATCATTAACGGTTGTATAACCATGAGTCCAAGTATCTCCATGACTCATTGGAGTATGAATTGATCCTGCTATGACTGTAGGATCATGACCCCAGTGCTCCATAATATCTATTTCTCCACACGCTGGCCATCCAACTTCATTGAAGTTTGCTCCAAGTAACCAAAGAGCAGGCCAAGTACCACTGCCTGTAGGTAATTTAGCTCTAATATCGACCCTACCGTATTGGAATTCAAATTTATTCTTTGTAATAATTCTTGCAGACGTATATTCATATCCTGCAATATCTTCCCTAATTGCTGTAATCTTTAAAACTCCGTCTTCAACTTTAACATTGTTTAAACTACTTGTATAATATTGAAATTCACCATTACCCCAACCCCAATCACCATTACCAATTTCATGAGTCCAGCTATTTGAATCTACAGCACCATTGTAATTAAACTCCTCAGACCATGTAGCTTCAGGTGCTTCACCTTCAACATACAAATCAAATGTTTGAAAAGTACTAGTGTAATGGCCAGTTGATGAATAGGCATATACATACAATGTATACGAGTTTAAACCTTCACTAGTGTAAGAGTATTCAGTTTGACCACTACTTGATTGCTCAGTAACGCCACCTCCAAATCTAAACTCATAATTTACAGCATCAGTAGCTGTAGCAGTACAAATAATTGATCCCGAACCATCACCATTTGGATTTGAGTCATTTTGACCAACAATACTAATATCAAGTGTTAAATTGGAAGGTACTATAACCTCAGAGTTGCCATTTGAATTATTATTAGAATCACCAGGTCCATCTGATGAACAAGCAATTACAAAAAACATTGAAAAAATTGTAATTTTTAAATAATTATTCATGATAATGGTTAGAGTTTGACAAATATAAAAATAAGAGAGAAGTTTAATAAACTTCTCTCATAAAAATTTTAATAATAAATAATTTTATTGCTGGTTAGTTATTTTTATAAACCACCCGTTGGTGTCAAACCCTACTGTCCTTAAGTATATTTCATTTGAGCTTCGAAAAAGGATAGTATATGAGTGATTTCCACCAACATAAAACCCGGCAAAACCAGTTCCAGAAAAATTCAAGATAAGATTTCCATTGTCCTCAGAAACTGTCCAATTTGAATTGAAGTTGTCAGCTGGATAATATAAATGCTCATTGTCTGAATTTGGATCTCCCAATCCTTGATTACCGAAAAAATCTTCTTCCAATGGAGGGGCTTTTCCAAAAATACTTCCCTGAGTTTGATATTCCATTGTTCCATCTGCAGTAAATATCATTCTGTCATCATACATAGCGGTGTCAGATTTGTCATATGGACCCGCATTCCACCATAAAGCAACTCCATCAGGTGCCATATCATCTGCTGGGCCAACACCCATATGCGCAGGCGCTTCAGCCATAACTCTCCAACTTCCTGTTGTCAATGCGGCTACTAGATCAGCAGGAGGCTCAAATGTATATAGGACCTCAACTGAAGTTGAGCCGTTGGACATCACCCCAGCTGTACCTGAAGCGATAACTTCAACAGAGTAAACATGTACACCCGTATTAGTAAATCTTGTTGTAAATACTCCACTTGGAACCATATATTCTACCCCGTTTCGGATAAACTTATAAGTAATAGCATCAGCAGCAGTTGCAGTAAATGTAACATAACCACTACCATCTCCGTATGGATTATCAGTATCAGCTCCTTGAAGGGAAGCAGATATTGTTAAGTTAGTTGGACTTAATATGTCTCCAAATTCATATTCTTCTTGCTCACATGAAGTGAAAATGAACAGAGAAAAAGCTATAAGTAAAAAATTTATTCTTTTCATAATATTATTTTAATCAATTAATTGAATTTCATCAACTCTATATGTTGCACCAGCTGTATTCCCAAAATCATAAAATACAATGAATGACACATATTCCAAATCAGGTGCTCCCGTAAAATCATAAACAAGTGTTTCCCATTGATTTGCAACAGTAGTTGTCATATCAACCTCATGAGTTAAACCTGCAACATTTCCAGCACTTGTTTCAAGTTTAACTTTTACAACTTTTCCGGTTTCAGGTGCATATGATTTAAGATGAATTTGACTTGCACCGTTGAAATCAATTACATCAACTGCAAAGCCCATTCCACCCCATACTTCAGCACCATCGTCTTTGACAAATTGAAGAACATTTCCAGTTGTATTTTCCCCTGAAGGGTCAGGGTTTGAAATCACTTCAACACTACCTACACCACCAAAAGAAAAGCTTTCCGGAACATCTTCTTCAAAATTTTCTATTCCTTGAATATACTCTCCTATACCAACCTCAACGTCATCAAAGTGATATACTCCTGAATCTTGATTGCCAAAATCATAGAATACTATTGCAGTTATATAATCTAAATCTGGAGCTCCAGAGAAATCATATGTAAGAATTTCCCATTGATTAACAACAGTAGTTACCATATCAAATTCATAAGTTAATCCAGAAACATTTCCAGCACTAGTTTCAAGTTTAACTTTGACTACTTTTCCAACTTCAGGGGCGTATGACTTTAGTCTTAATACATTATTACCATTGAAATTTATATGCCCATCAACAGCGAATCCCATCCCTCCCCATACTTCAGCACCTTGATCTTTAGTGCATTGCATTACATTTGCTGAAGAGTTTATACCTGAATTATCCGGATTTGCTACAACTTGTACATTGCCAACACCACCAAATGAAAAATTACTAGGAACTTCACCTTCAAAATCTTCAAAAGTTGAAAACCCATCAAATACTGGAGGGTCAGTAATAACAACATCCTCTGAATATTGAGTGCTAGCAAAACCACCACTCAGAGCGGTCACTATTAAGTTATATGTACCAGCTGATTCATAAGTATGAGACAATTGTTCACCTAATTGCATTGGAGTAGCATCGCCCCCAGCCTCATCTCCAAATAATACTTCGAAAGATGTTGCATAATCCGCTGTAGCAGAAACCAATATATTGTATGAACCAGATGAACTAATCAAATTTACAACCAGGTTTTCTGGAGCAATAAATGCAACAACAATTGTAACATTTCCCTCAGCAGTAGAGCCATCAAGTGCAGTTCCAATAATGGTTGCTTCATATGTTCCTTCCATGTAAACGTGATCAGTACTATTTCCTGGAGTTATTGACCCTGAAATATCAGAACCATCACCATAATCAACATGAAAAGTAACTACCCCCTCTCCAGTTGGTGTAATTGTAACAAGTCCTGTATTGTCTTGTGTAATACTAACCAAAGCTGATATATTAGTCGGTTCTGAAATTGTGCCTACAAAATCAGCATTACTTTCATTTTCATCAACACAACTTATTATAAAAGCGGTTAGGAAAAATAGTCCCAAAAAATTTTTTAATATTCTCATATAAATTATTGTTAGTTTAGTATCCTGCATTTTGTGTTAGTCCAGAAATGTCGACTTCCTGCTGAGGAATAGGAAAAACTTCATGTTTACCCTCAACAAATCCAGCAATTAATGATGATGCTCGTCCTGTTCTAACTAAATCGAAAAATCTGTGACCCTCAAGAGAAAGTTCAAATTTTCTTTCTTCCCATATTGCTTCAGTTAGTGCACTTCCTGAAGCAGAAATATCATTATCATCACCTCCAAAAGCTCTTCTCCTTACTTGATTCAAAAATTCCTGAGCTAGTCCATCATCAATACCACTACGGTTATAGGCTTCAGCCGCCATTAATAATACATCTGAGTATCTGATAATTCTAAAATTAGTAAGGTAATTTAACTCTGTTTGACCTCCTGATTCACCTGCTCTTGGAATATATTTATTATTAAAGTAACCTGTATGGTCATATCCTTCAGTGTAGCTAGCGCCAGTAGCAACTGCAAAAGCCTCAATATCTAAAACCGTTGCATCTCTTCTTGAATCTCCTTCTTCAAAAGAGTTATAAAATTCTTCCGTTGGAACATTAAAACTCCAACCCTGAGCATACTCTGGACCACTCCATCCTCTTGGTCCATTCATTATAATTGAATAATTTCCTTCGCTACAATGTACACATCCCCAATCATACCAATTTGATTGATTAGAATATTGGATTTCAAATACTGATTCTGGACCATTTTCTCCAAATCTTAAAAACTGACTTGCATAATCAGATACTAAAGAATAAACACCAATTACATTATCAAGTGCAGAAGCAGCTTCTGCAAACCTATCTTGATAAAGTAGAACTTTACCTAATAATGCATATGCAGTGTATTTGTTAACTCTACCCACTTGCGATTGAGAATTTGGTAAACTCGCAATTGCGTTCTGTAGATCTAACTCAATTTGAGCATAAACTTCATCTTTAGGTGTTCTCGTTAGAGTACCGGCCTGACCAGCAGTAAGTCTTGCTTCAGTGAATAAAGGCACATCACCAAAGAACTTAACTAGTTCAAAATAATAATAAGCTCTAAGAAAATAAACTTCACCATACATAGCTTCCTTACCTTCAAAGTCTATATTTGCTTTATTTTCTTCCATATAATTTGCTCTATTTACACCTTCATATAAAAACTGCCATATTTGTCTAAGTACATTATTTTCAGGGTAATGAGTCATATCATCAATCTGTTGAATCCCGATATAATCGGTTGCACTCTCACCTCCACATAATGTTATCTCTGACGCAATTGCACCAAGTTGTATGTTGAAAAACAACCATTGTAAAACGTCATATGTACCTACTAAAGCTGCATCATAATCAGCTTCTTGCTGAAAATAAATTTCAGAAGTAATTTGATATCCCTCTATTGCTTCATAATCAACATGATCAGTACATCTGTTGAAAAGTGAAGTAACTAAAATCAGTAACAATACTTTTTTTAAATTTTTCATATTATTTTATTTTAAAATTTAATATTTACACCCATTGACCAAATTCGTGGTTGTGGATAAGTTCCATAATCAATTCCTGTATTTAAAACACCACCAACTGAAATTTCAGGATCATATCCTGAGTAATCAGTTAAGGTAAGAGCGTTTTTAACTTGAACATAAGCCCTAACCTCGTCAAAACCCCAAACATCTACTAGTGAGTCAGGGAATGAATATCCAAGCTGTATATTTTTAATTCTTAAATAACTACCATCCTCAATATACCTGTCAGATGCTCTGCTGTTATTATTAGAATCAACGAATGTTACTCTTGGTTCGTCAAAACTTGTTCCAGGACCTTTCCATCTTGCTAAAGTTGAAGCAAATCTATTCGTATAATTAAGATTTCTCTCATAAGCTCTATATATATCATTTCCAGCTGATGCATAAGTGAATACACTTAAATCAAATGCTTTATAGTCTAGATTTAAATTCCATCCAATGGTAAAGTCTGGAAATGGATCTCCAATTTGTGTTCTGTCATTATCGTTAACAATTCCATCACCATTAACATCTACAAATCTGATATCTCCGGGGACTGCACCATTTTGAGTAGCATGATTATTAACTTCGTTCTGGGTTTGAAAAATACCATCTGTTACATATCCAAAGAAATAGCCTGGAGAAAACCCTTCTTCAAATCTTACAATATTTCTGTAGGGGATGCCATAACCTGCTCCCCATATATATTTATCTCCATTATTTATCGAAATAACTTCATTTTCAGCTGTTGTGAAATTTATATCAGATGAAATTGATAAACCTCCAACTGATGTGTTAAGAGAAATTGTAGCATCTAAACCAGTACTCTCTGTACTTCCAATATTTGTTGTGGGATACGACGGGACTCCTAGATAAAGGGAAAGATTTGGACTAAATAACAAGTCATCCACTGTCTTTTTAAAATAATCTATCGAAAGAGAAACCTTATCGTTAAATACTCTTGTATCAATTCCAACATTCATTTGAACTTGATTTTCCCATGAAACATCATCATTAGGAATTGATCCTAAAGATGAACCGGGTGTAATTGTACCGTTAAATACATAGCTTGGGAATGTTGAAATCAAGGAAAATTGGGGGTTTATATTATCATTTCCCAGGGTACCGTAACTAGCTCTAAATTTAAGGTAATCTAGAACAGGCATTTCATCAAAAAAATCTTCTTTTGAAACAACCCATCCAATTGATGCAGATGGGAAAAATCCAAATTTATTATTTTTTCCAAATGATGTACTTCCGTCTACTCTTCCGGTAAAAGAGGCATAGTATTTTTCATTATAGTCATATAAAACCCTTCCAAAGTAGGATAAATTTCTGTTAACGTATTGCCATGAACCTGATGTTTGTTGCGTAGCATTCCCAGTAGCTGCACTTACATCAGCATAATCCCATGAGTTAAATGGAACATCTTCATTAGTTGCTGAAATATTACTTCCTTTTCCTTCCCCTATTGAAAAACCGGCGACAGTTTGAAAGTTGTGATTTTCGTTAATTGAAAAATCATAATTTCCATAAAGCTCATATGTGTAGTTGAAAAAATTTGTATTTCCTTCAAATACCCTATTATGAGTTGACGTAATATTTCCTTCACTATCGATTGTCACGATTGGAGTTAAATCAGGATTAGCATTTGTTTGGTTATGTCCTGTACCATAAAACTGGAAAGGAACAAATCCTTTATCATAAATATTAACATATGTGTAACCAAATCTAGATGTAATATTTAGATTTTCAATAAGCTCGTATTGGAGTTCAATTTTACCTTGAATCTTATCAACTTTATTTTCATTATATGTATTGTCAATTTGAGCTAAGGGATTAACGATTTCTTGTGTAATCGTTTCGCTGATTCCAAAAGTGCCATTTTCAAAGGGACTGACTGTTGGGTCAAAATTTAATGCATTAGACATTACACTTGTTATTCCGTTCTCAGCTAAACTTTTACCTTTAATATTTGAATAATTAGCGTTAATTAATAGCTTGGTTTTTTCACTCAAGTCCGTATTGATGTTTGTTGTGAAGTTGGTTCTATTAAAGAATGACTTTTCTCCACCAGCAACTACACCATCTTGACCGGTATATCCCGCGGAAACATAATAAGAAGTATTTTCACTACCCCCAGATGCCGTTAATGAGTGATTAACTATCGGTGCGTCTACTAAAGCTTCATCCTGCCAATTAGTACCAACACCAAAATCAGAAATATTTGAAAATACAATTCCTTCTCCCGCATTCACACTAGCTTCATTAAGTATAGCTGCATATTCACTTGCGTTAAGAACATCAATAGTTTTAACAACCTGTTGAGAACCAATAGATGTACTAAAAGTAAATTTGGTTTCTGAATTTCTTTCACCAGATTTTGTAGTTATTACAATAACTCCACTACCACCTTTTACCCCATAAATTGAGGCTAGAGCAGCGTCTTTTAAAACATTTACGGATTTGACATCGTTTGGATTTAAAGAATTCAGATCATCAATTGTTGCAGATATTCCATCGATAATCACAAGTGGATCATTTCCAGCATAAGAGGTAATCCCTCTGATCAAAACAGTTGGTTTTGAACCTGGGGAACCACTTGAAATAATATTTATTCCAGATGCTTGCCCCTGTAAAGCGTCTTCAACTCTTACAGGCGAAGATGCTTCAATTACATCTGCATTTACAGTAGAAACAGCACCAGAAATATCACTTAATTTTTGCGACCCATAGCCGATTACTATTATCTCATCTAATTCACTAAGATCTTTATCCATCAAAACTGATATACTATCAGAAAGTACGTCTGTTGGTGAAATTTTTAAGTTCAAAGTTTTATAGCCAACATAGCTAAAAACTAATGTTGATGCAGATTCAAAATTTGATAAGGTGAAATTACCATCAATATCGGAGACAGCTCCTTTATCTTGTCCTTGAACAACGATATTAACACCTACTAGAGGTTCACCGTCTTCAGAATCAGTAACAGAACCTGAAAGGATTTGGGCTTGTAAACCTGTAGAAACAGCAATGAAAGCAACAAAATAGTTAAAAAATAATTTATTCATGTAAGTTTAATTTTTGATTCCGAAATTTAAGAATTTAAGAGGTAAATATTAAAAAATTTCAAAAAAATAAATATTGACACACTTTATATTTTAAAAAAAAATATAAATATTAAGTATTAAAATCAATTCGATAAGAATTTGATAAATGACTAAGTATAAGATTTGAGTAAAACAAAAAAGCCTCCCATAAGGAAAGCTTTCATTGGTTTTATAAACCACTTGTAAATAAATACAAGCTCAACACATTACAAAGATAATTAATTTTTTAATATACCAACATCATACAGTTGTTTGGCCGAATTGATTATTTCCATTTCTGCACTATTCGGAAACCACTCAAGTACTTCATTAGCATTTTTTGTTTGTAAAGTTTCAAAAGTACCCAACCTTTTTGCAATTGACCGCATTGAAGGTATTAACAGAGCAAGAAATTTAAAAATAAAATTGGGAATTACCCTAGTGGGTACTCTGCTAAAGCCAGCTTTTTTAAGAATCTTCGTTAACTCAATCAGTTTAATTGTTTTTTCAGAAAGTAAAAACCTTTTTCCATTTGATTTTGTTGACTCCATTGCTCTTACATGAGCATCGGCTACATCCATAACCCCTACAACACTGATTGCCATGTCGGGTACAAACGGTAAATTGAATAATTTTTTTATAGTTAACCTATTCGACATGCTTAGAACTCCGGATAAGGATGGTCCTAAAACTAATACGGGATTAATAGCACATGCAGATATATCAGACTTTTCTACCATTTCCCACATTTTTTTTTCAGACTTTGTTTTACTGATTTCATAAGGGAGCAAATTTTTATTTGATAAATCTGTCCAATCGTTATCACCATGTTCAGATTTATTATTTCCGTATATAGCAGCGTAAGACGAAGTTTGAACAAATTTTTTAGCACCATTTTTAATTGCCGCATTTAAGCATCTGGTCATCCCTTCAACGGCAGGCTTCACTAGAGAATCTTCATCAACATCACCGGGGATTACAGGTGAAGCAACATGTAGAACGTACTCACATCCTTTTAATGCATCATCCCAGCCCTCATCCATAAGGAGATCTAAAATCTTAAATTTTAATTTTTCAAAAGTTACATTATGTTTATGCAATGATTTTTTAACCAGGTTTATTTGACTTTGCTTTCTAACTGAAGTTACTACATCATATCCCTTATCTAATAATATCTTTATGCAATACATTGCAATATAACCAGAACCACCGCTAACAAATACTTTTTTCATATATAGGAATAGAGCGACTAATGTATAAATTTTTTGGTATAGTATTTGGGTTTTTTTGAACATGAAACATTTATTGTTCTTGTTTACATTAATTTTTTGCCAGCAAGTTCTCCTCTCTCAACAGTTTTACACTGATAAAGGAGTTATAAAATTTGATGGTTCCAAAGCAGCCTTTGAGCCTATCAAGGCAAGTAATAATAATACAGTTTCCATAATAGATTCATCCACTGGTCAAATTGCAGCAGTTATACTTATTAGCGACTTTGATTTCAGATTAGGGCTTATGCAAGAACATTTTAATGAAAACTATTTAGAAAGTAACGTATATCCTAAGTCAACATTTGAGGGTCAGATAAAAAACTTTAGCCTGAAGGAATTAAATCAAGACTTTAAGGAGCATGAAATTGAAGGTGTATTGACCATTAAGGGTGTTAATAATGATATTATAACAAAAGCTAAAATCAGAAAAATAGATGAAAAAATTGAACTTTCGTCTGGGTTTTCCGTGATGCTAAGTGACTACAAAGTCAAAATTCCAAAAATTGTTTTTAAAAAAATAGACGAAGAAGTAAAAATTAACTTAAATTTCGTCTATGAAAGAAAACAATAGCCTAAAATTTTTCACATTTTTTTTAATTATTTTATTTTCTAATCTGATTATTAGCCAAAATAGTTTATTAGAAGAAATTGATTACAACAATGAAGATTATAAAGTTGGATTATCGGCTTTTAAAGCTCATAAGATAATTAATGGTCAATCAACAAAACAATCAGGTAAAAAAGAGCTTTTTTTATATGTTGCTCACAGATTTGGATCTATTAATGGAGGAATTAAAACTCTTTTTG
>CABZJM010000002.1 GCA_902526075.1 uncultured Bacteroidota bacterium | reverse complement strand
TAAAAATTATTGATAAAATTGAATCAAGAGTTGCAGAAGAAAAATATTCAAATTTAAGTGAACTAAATATTCTTTTAAAAGCTGAGATAGCATCTTTACTCATCGAAAATGAAGAGGAACTAAACAAAACAAATACTTCTTTTAGCCATAAACCACACGTAATTATGGTTGTTGGAGTTAATGGTGTAGGTAAAACTACAACTATAGGAAAATTAGCTAACAAGTATAAAAAAATAGGTTTAAATGTTGTAATTGGAGCTGCTGACACTTTTAGAGCAGCTGCTATTGATCAACTAGTTACTTGGGCTGAAAGAGTTGATGTACCTATAGTTAAGCAGCAAATGGGTAGTGACCCAGCCTCTGTTGCTTTTGATACTTTAAATTACGCTAAATCTAACAATGCAGATGTTGTATTAATCGATACAGCCGGAAGACTTCATAATAAAGTTAATTTAATGAATGAGCTATCTAAAATAAAAAGAGTAATGGATAAAGTAATTGATAATGCTCCTCATGATGTTATGTTGGTTTTAGACGGTTCAACTGGCCAAAATGCATTTATTCAAGCAAAAGAATTTACCAATGTTACTGAAGTTAGCTCTTTGGCAATCACCAAACTTGATGGAACTGCAAAAGGTGGGGTAGTAATAGGAATTAGTGATGAATTTAAAATTCCTGTAAAATATATTGGAGTTGGTGAGGCACTTGAAGATCTTCAAGACTTTGATAAACTAGAATTTGTTGACTCCTTTTTTGACTAGAATTTGAGAACAAAATATTCAGATAATAACAAAATAAATGTTATTACACTTGGGTGTAGTAAAAATACTTACGACTCAGAGGTACTTATGGGTCAACTTATGTCAAATAATAAAAATGTTGTCCATGAAGAAGATGGTAATATTGTTGTGATTAATACCTGCGGTTTTATCGATAACGCTAAACAACAAAGTATTGATACTATTTTAGAAAATGTTAAGAAGAAAAATGAAGGATTGATTGATAAAGTTTTTGTTACTGGTTGTCTTAGTGAAAGATATAAACCTGATTTAAAAAAAGAAATTCCTGATGTTGATGAATATTTTGGAACAACAGAAATGCCATCTTTACTTAAACATCTAGGTGCTGATTATAAACATGAATTAATTGGTGAGAGACTCTTAACAACACCCAAAAATTATGCTTATCTAAAAATCTCAGAGGGTTGTGACAGACCATGTAGTTTCTGTGCAATTCCGCTTATGAGAGGAAAACATAAAAGTATTCCCATTGAAGATCTTGTAAAAGAGGCAAAGATTTTATCAGAAAAGGGTACAAAAGAACTTATTTTGATAGCTCAAGATTCAACATACTACGGAATTGACTTATATGGTAAAAGGAAATTATCAAAACTATTAAAAGAGCTTGTAAAAGTTGAAGGAATTGAGTGGATAAGACTTCATTATGCCTTTCCAAACGGATTTCCTTTAGATGTTCTTGAGGTTATTAATTCAGAACCTAAAATCTGTAATTATATTGATATTCCATTACAACATATTTCTGATAAAATTTTGAAATCTATGAAGAGAGGGGCTTCGATGGATAAAATTAACAACCTTCTTCAAAGTTTTAGAAATAAAGTCCCAGGAATAGCGATAAGAACAACTTTAATTGTTGGTTATCCTGGAGAAACAAACGAGGATTTTGATTTGTTGAAAAAATGGGTTAAGAAATCCAAATTTGATAGGCTAGGATGTTTTACTTATTCTCATGAAGAAAACACTGGTGCTTACAATCTTATTGACGATGTTCCAGATGAAATAAAACATGAAAGATTAAATGAAATAATGGAAATTCAATCACAAATTTCCTGGGAATTAAATCAAAATAAAATTGGACAAACATTTAGGGTTCTTATTGACAGAAAAAGAGGTAGTTATTATGTTGGCAGAACACAATATGATTCGCCAGATGTTGATAACGAAGTGCTGATAGAAGCTAAATCAAATTTCTTAAGAGTAGGGCAGTTTGTCAATGCCAAGATAATAGAAGCTTCGGATTTTGATTTATACGCTGAGGTTTAGTTTATATAAAAAATAGAGTTTACCAAAAATAATTTTCCGTTTTCCCAAAAACTTCTAAATAGAATATTATCAGCAAAATAAATGACATTGCCTCTTTCAATTCTCTCATGACCAAAGACCAGAGAATTCTTAAAGTTGTCTTTAAGATTATCTCCGACAAATCCTATTGTTGAGTTTTCATTGTCATCAATTTTACCAACATTAAACCCTCTTTTTAATTTCTCATAAGTTGAGGATGATGTTTTTAGTGAATAATATTCATTTTCATAACCGTATGCCAGTGGGTGAGTATTATCAATATTTACTTTAAATATCGCGCCAGACAGATAATTTTGGATTCTTTCCCTACTTAAATCTTCAAATTTAACATCTTTATTTCTTTCAGTTTCATTTCTTTTTACTTTAACAGAAAATCCATCTTTATTTGTAAAAATTCTAATTGCATTTTCAAAAGCAATTAGATTACCACCTTTAGAAATCCATGACTTAATTTTTTCTAGATTATTTTCATTTCCTAATGAACCGTAATATCCATTAGGTATAATTAATGCATCAAACTCATTTAATTCAATATCATCAAAATTTTCAATATTAAGATGAGTTAGAGGATATTTAAGTTCTTGCTCAAAGAAGTGCCATATTGCCCCATAGTTGAGCGAAGACACCATATTACTACTATCTTCACCTGAAATAATTGCTACTTTCTTTTCCTCAATAAGTTTTACAGAGTCGGAACCCAAATCAGGTCCAAACTCTGATATTCCAGAGTAAATTGAATGAAGTTCAATATTGTTTTTATCAGCCAGTTCTAATAATATTTTTTCATAATTTTCCTGATTTTGATCACCTTTGTAAATAATCATTGAACCTCTTGGTAAGGTTAGTTTTCCATTTTTAATTACTTTTTCATTATATCTGACTTTGATTTTATTTTCGATCAAATTTGATAAAAACTTTGCATCATTTATGTGATTCCATATACCGGCGTATGCTATTGCATTTTTATCTATAGCATTTACAATTTTATTTTCATTAAAATCAGTAATTTCAATTTTTTTTGAGGTACTATAGGCATTTAGTCCATAAACAAATGGTAAGCTCCAAGCTGTTATATCATATGTTAAAGAGTCACTTAATTTTGTAGTTCTTTCTAATAAAACATCTACAAGTTTACCTTTTGGCTGGGAATTGGGTATAACCAAATCATTCAAAGTAGTGGTGTAGTTTATAGTTTTATTTTTATTGTAGCTAAATACGTTTAACCTTTGAGCTTTTGTAGAATAAAAATCAATTTTATGTTTTTCTAGAAATTTTGATAACTGATTAATTTTATCCAAATCTCCATTCATAATATAATATGTGCTGTTAGTTTTATCTCTAAAAAAATTAATAAATTCTTTATTTAATTTTTCTGAATTTTCTGATGATATTTCAACTGTTGAAATACCAGCAACAGTGTGATGTTTAACACGATCAACAAGGGTTAAATTTTTACCTTCAGAATTTAATATTCCTAGCCCAGCGACACCTCCACCAGCCTGTTCATATGTCATGCCAATAGCCCCCAAGTAAGTTGGGTATGTGTCACCATAGCTGGGGTATAATAAGTCAAAAACCTCCTTAGTAAAATATAGCCAACCGTTTTTGTCAAAATATTTTGCGTTATTTTTCCCTATCATATATTGAAAATCCCTTTGCCATTTGGTAATAACCTCATGATATGGTTCAGCTGCTGGCGCAAAATAATAGGGCTCGTTTATTCCTTGTTCATGAAAATCTACATGTACGTGAGGCATCCATTTATGATATTCTTTCAATCTTTGTTGAGACTCAACTTGAGTAATCCAAGCCCAGTCTCTATTTAAATCAAATAAGTAGTGATTAGCTCTACCTCCTGGCCAAGGCTCCCTATGTTCTCTAGAAATTTTATTTGTATTGTAAGGAATAGTAGTTGTTTGATTATACCAATTTGCATATCTGTCTCTACCGTCAGGGTTTAAGCAAGGGTCAATAATTACGATTGTGTTTCCCAACAACTCGGCTCTCTCTGTTAATAACTCATAAACTGTTTGCATTGACGCTTCAGTTGATGAAGATTCATTACCATGTACACTATAACTTAGCCAAACAATAGCTTTATTATTAATTTTTTCTCCATTTGAATCTAATGCAGACAAATTATTTAATCTAATATTTTCAATTTCTGACATATTTTTTTCTGATGAAATAACTGCATAGAACAGCGGTCTTCTTTCATAAGTTTTTCCATAATTTACAAGTGATACATTTTTATTCATTTCAGAAGCAATGTGATCAAAATAATCCACAACTTGGCTATGTCTTGAAAATTGAGTTCCGATTTCATAACCTAAAAATTCAGAAGGTGATTTTAGATTTTGACTATTGATATCAGAAATAATGACAAAGAGAATAAAAAATTTAATTATTGATTTCATAAAAATTGAATTATAATAGAACTAACAAATATAGAAAGAATTATACAGTTCAGTATATTTGTCTAATATGAGTTTAAGAGAAATTGAATACAATAAAGTTGATGGTTTTAGTAAACTACTAATTGATTATGTCTCGAATAGTGATCATCTTAATGATTTAATCTCTGATTTCCCAAGCATCGATAATCTCAATAAACAAATTTCTCGTAAGTCAAAAAATTATGATAAGACATTTAGAGAGACCTTGGTTAAAGAAATTGGTATTCAATATAATGATATCGACTTAACAGAACTTCAAAAGTCAAACATCAAAAAATTAGCTGAAAATAAAACTTTTACCATAACAACAGGTCATCAGTTAAATTTACTTACTGGTCCAATGTATTTTATTTATAAAATAATTTCAGTTGTTAATTTATGTGAAACAATGCAGAGGAAATACTCAAAATTTAATTTTGTGCCAATTTTTTGGATGGCTTCAGAAGATCACGATTTTGAGGAAATTAATCATTTTTCATTTCATGGAAGTAAATTTAATTGGTCTTCAACCCAGACAGGAGTTGTAGGTGAATTTAAACTTGATTCAATTAAAGATATTTTCAGTGATTTTGAAAAATGTGTTTCTGATTTCCCATATTCTAATGAAATAATTAAAATATTCAGGGATTGCTATATGAATTCCACCGATTTATCTGGTGCAACAAGAAAGCTTGTTAATATTTTCTTTCGAAAAAATGGCTTGATAATAATTGACGCAAATAATAAAAATTTAAAGTCCTTGTTTTGTGATATTATAAAAAAGGAGATTAATGAAAAGGTTATTTTCAATCAATCTAAAAAATCAATACAAAGGTTAAACGAATTAAATTATAATATTCAAGCTAACCCAAGAGAAATTAACCTATTTTATATTGAAGATGGAAAAAGAGAAAGAATCATTGAAATGAAAAATGGTTTTCAAACATCAAATGGTTTAAAAAAATGGAGCTCAGAACAAATTCAAGATGATATTAACACTAGTCCAGAAAAGTTTTCCCCAAATGTCTTATTCAGGCCAATATTTCAAGAGTATATTTTGCCAAATATATGTTATATCGGTGGTCCTGCAGAGATTGCATATTGGTTACAATTAAAATCTGTGTTTGAAAGTATAAATATAACTTTCCCCATAATTCTAAACCGAAATTCAGCTTTGTTATTAGATAAAAGGCTGAATGATAAATTGAATAAGCTTGATGTTTCGATTGAAGAAATATTAATGCCTAAAGAAATATTAAAAGAAAAATTAGTTAAAAAATATTCAAAATTAAAACTAGATTTTACTAATCTAAAACAAAATTTAACCGATCAATTTTTAGAGTTAAAGAAAATAGCGAGTCAGACAGATAAATCCTTTATTGGTGCATTAAGTGCTCAGGAGAAAAAGCAGATAAATGGATTAAATATGCTTGAAAAAAGGTTGATGAAGTCCGAAGAGAAAATTCATCAAGATAAAATTAATAGGGTGCTAGAAATTAGAGATAAATTATTTCCAGATGGAAAACCTCAAGAACGGATATCAAACTTTTCTGAATTTTATGTTAATGAGGGAATTGACATGATAAATTTGATTAAAAATAATTTAGATCCTTTGAGTCATAAATTTTCTGTTATTGAAATTTAATAATTATACAATTCTATTCTTTTTATTTAAGAAATCAATTTCTATTTTTACACATGCAAAATAACGTACTAATTCTCGATTTTGGGTCACAGTATACTCAGTTAATTGCTCGAAGGGTTAGAGAGTTAAATGTGTATTGTGAAATTCATCCTTTCAACAAGATTCCAAAAGATTTAGATTCTTTCAAAGCCTTAATTCTATCTGGAAGCCCTTATTCGGTCAGAGAAGTCGATTCGCCAAGAGTAAATTTAGATATTCTTTTGTCTAAATTTCCAACTCTAGCCGTATGTTATGGCGCTCAATTAATTGCCCAAGAAATGGGTGGTGTCGTATCAGCTTCAAACATTAGAGAGTACGGAAGAGCTAATCTGGTTATAAAAAAAAATGATTCCATTTTATTTGATGGAATAGAGAACAACAATCAGGTTTGGATGAGTCACAGTGATACAATAAAGCAGTTACCAAAAAATTCTTTGTTACTTGCAAGCAGTGATGATGTTGAAAATGTTGCCTACAAGTATATGGATAATACATATTGTTTACAGTTTCACCCTGAAGTGTATCACACAGTACAGGGAAAAAAGTTATTGGAGAATTTTTTGACTAAAATCAGTAAGTTAAAACAGACATGGACACCAGATTCTTTCATAGATTCAACCATTGAAGAGCTTAAAACAAGAATAGGTAATGACAAGGTAATTCTCGGGCTCTCTGGTGGCGTTGATTCCTCTGTTGCTGCTATTCTTTTACATAGAGCAATAGGTAAGAACCTTCACTGCATATTTGTAAATAATGGTTTGCTAAGAAAAAACGAATTTCAGGATGTTTTAGACCAGTATAAGGAAATGGATTTAAACATTAAAGGAGTAGATTACTCAGAGGAGTTCTATGATGAGTTAGCTGATGTTTCTGACCCCGAAACAAAGAGAAAAATAATCGGAAGAGTTTTTATTGAAGCTTTTGAGAAAGAATCAAGCAAAATAAAAAATGTTAAATGGTTGGCTCAAGGTACTATATACCCTGATGTTATAGAAAGTATTTCTGCTACGGGTGGACCATCTGTAACCATAAAAAGTCATCACAACGTGGGAGGACTTCCAGATTTTATGAAACTTGAGGTTGTTGAGCCTTTAAAACTTCTATTTAAGGACGAGGTTAGACGGGTTGGGAAGTCTTTAGACATAGACAAAAATATTTTAGGAAGGCATCCCTTCCCTGGTCCAGGATTAGCTATTAGAATATTGGGGGAAATAAACAAAGAGAATGTTGAAATGCTTCAGCAAGTTGATTACATATTCATAACTGCACTGAAAGAAGCAAATTTGTATGAAAAAATTTGGCAAGCTGGAGCAATGCTTCTTTCTGTGAAAAGTGTTGGTGTAATGGGTGATGAGAGGACATATGAAAAGTGTGTTGCCCTAAGAGCTGTTGAAAGCACAGATGGAATGACTGCTGATTGGGTTGATTTACCTTATAAATTCCTTCAAGATGTTTCTATCAAGATTATAAATAGGGTAAAAGGGGTAAACAGAGTTGTTTATGATATTAGTTCAAAACCACCAGCAACTATTGAATGGGAATAATAAATGTTTAAAAATTATATCTTCATACTATCGTTTCTTTTCTGTTTTAATACAGTTTCTCAAAGCATTGAATCTATTCAAATTGATGAAGACCAAAAAATTTCAGACTTTTTAATAAATTATGATATTTCTCCAAATGATTTTTTTATTCTAAATCCAGCTTTCACAAGCTCCAGGTTTAATTATTCAAAATTAGATTTGGAGAAAAAATTAATATCAGGTGATTTTATAAGAATATTCGAATCAATTGAAAATAATAAATCTGAGCAAATTAGTTTTATTATTCACAAGATAAAAAGAAAACAAACTCTTTCTGAAATCTCATCAATTTATGGTGTTAGCGAAAATTTAATTTTAAAATATAACATTGAAATTGAGATAAAGAGAAATAATATTCTAAAGATTCCTGTAAAGAAAGTCAGAATTAATAAATCTAATGTTGTAGATAAATTAAAAGCTTATACAGTTAAACCAAAAGAGGGAAAGTGGCGCATTGCATACAAATATGGAATTTCGATTAACACACTTGAGAATATTAATCCTGAAATTGGATCAATACTTAAATTAGGTCAAAAGATAGCAGTTCCAAATAAAGATGAGATTAAACTTAACTCTGTTGAAGAGAATAATGATTATTTTGAAATTCAAAAGAATATTCAAATTAGTGTTCTTGAACAAAAACTAGGTTTAAAGAATAATTCAATTATAAAGCTCAATCCCGGAATTTTAGATAGTGTTGAAAAGGGTGTTATAATTAAAGTTCCAGTTTCAACAAAGACTAATGAAGACGTTATAAATCTTTCAAAAAAATCACTTGAGGATAATATAGTTGATTTTGATAAAAAAAAGTTTGCAATAATCTTACCTTTCAGATTAGATAATTTTGATTACGACTCAATTCAAAATTCTACGCCAATCTTAAAAAATGATAAACTTCTAAACATATCTTTAGATTTTCTTTTCGGAGCTGAAATGGCTCTTAATTCTTATTCAGAATTCGGAATAGATGTTCAAATGGATGTATTTGATAGCGGTCTAGACAATAGTAAAATCGATAAAATTTTAGATGAAAATAATTTTGAAGTTTATGACTTTATAGTAGGCCCACTAACAAATAATCTTTTCAATTATTTTGTGGATTCTACCAAAGACTTGGATATAAAAATTGTAAAACCTTTATCAAAAAAACAAAATACCGACAGCAGAATAATTAATACTATTCCTAACGATACATTATTGTTTAATGAAATTATTTCTCATGTTGAGAGTGACACTACCCGATCAAAAAAATATATTATTTCTGATTCAAAGAGTATTGAAATTGGTAATAAAATCAAGAAAATTTTCCCAGAATCAAAACAATTTTTTTCTAAAATAAACGATTCTGGAGATGATACTAAAACTCTGGTATATGAAGACTTAGATTCAACATTTGTAAAGGGCAAGAATATTGTTTTTTTAGAAACCAAAGAACAGGGGTTTGTCTCTAATGTGTCAAGTATATTAAATTCATTTATAAATGATACTATCAAAATAGAGCTGTTCACTACAAATAAAAATAATGCCTTTGAGGGGGTTAATGTTTCAAATAATTATTTATCAAATTTGAAATTTCAATATGCGTCAACCAATAAAAAAATTGATATTGTAAAAGATAAATTATTCATTGATAAATTTATTTCAAAATATAATTACTTCCCGAGTAAGTATTCTATAAGAGCCTATGATATTACATATGATTTGTTACTACGAATAAGTAACGGGGATTTGAATGATAAAAATATATTTGAAATTGAAAGTCAATATTTTGAAAATAAGTTTAGATATAAGAGAAGTTTAAGTGGCTCAATTGATAATATTGCTACCTTCTTGATAAAGCATGAAGATTTAAAAATTAAGCAGATGACTGATAAATAAAAAAATCAACAGTATTTTCTTACTCCATTGTATTTTATTTCATTAAATTTGTTCGCGTTTATAACGCATTATGTCTTCGCAAACTAAATATATTTTTGTTACTGGTGGTGTTAGTTCTTCTCTTGGAAAAGGAATAGTAGCGGCTTCATTAGCTAAGCTTTTACAAGCACAGGGTTATAAAACAACAATTCAAAAGCTCGACCCATATATTAATGTTGACCCGGGAACTTTAAACCCTTACGAACATGGAGAATGTTATGTGACTAATGACGGCGCAGAAACTGATTTGGACCTTGGCCATTATGAAAGATTTTTAAATGTTCCCACATCACAGGCTAACAATATAACGACCGGAAGGATTTATCAGAGTGTAATAAGTAAGGAAAGGCAGGGAATGTATTTAGGTAAAACAGTACAAGTTATCCCACATATAACTGATGAGATAAAAGAAAAAATAAAATTTTTAGCGAGTAATCGTGAGTTTGATATTATAATAACTGAAATAGGAGGCACCGTAGGAGATATAGAATCATTGCCTTACATTGAGGCATTACGACAATTAAAATGGGAAATGGGAGAAGATAATCTGATTGTTATTCATTTAACCCTAATTCCATATCTATCAGCTGCTAAAGAATTAAAAACAAAGCCAACTCAGCACAGTGTAAAAACTTTAATGGAAAGTGGTGTGCAGGCTGATATCCTTGTTTGTAGAACTGAGCATGAATTAAATGATGAAATAAAAGAAAAATTAGCAAGATTTTGTAATGTAAATGTTGATTGTGTTATTGAATCAGTTGATGTCAATACCATCTACGATGTTCCCAATCACATGTATCGTGAATGTTTAGATAAAGTGGCACTAAAAAAGTTAAAGCTAGATTATAATGAACCTGATTTGGATTCTTGGAATAATTTTCTTGACAAATATAAAAACCCAAAAGATACAATTAAAATTGCTCTGATTGGTAAATATGTTGAGCTTCAAGATTCCTACAAATCTATATTGGAATCGTTTATTCATGCTGGTGCAGTAAATGAAGTAGATGTAGATGTAATTCCTTTACATTCTGAATTTATAAATTCTGAAAATGTAAATGATAAGCTACAATCTTTTAACGGAATTTTAGTAGCTCCTGGTTTCGGTGAAAGAGGCGTAGAGGGAAAAATCGAAGCAATTAAATATGTAAGATTAAATAATATTCCATTTTTTGGAATATGCTATGGGATGCAAATGGCTGTTATTGAGTTTGCTAGAAATATGTTGAAGCTAGATGATGCAAATTCTACTGAGGTTAATCCTAACACAAAAAATCCAGTAATCGATTTAATGGAAGAACAAAAAGACATAACCGAAAAGGGCGGCACAATGAGATTAGGTACTTGGAAGTGTCATTTAGCTAAAGAAACCCTTTGTCATTCTGTTTATAAAACTGAAAATATTGAGGAAAGACATAGGCATAGATATGAATTAAATAATAAATATTTAAATCAATTGGAAGAAAATGGATTAGTAGCATCTGGAAAAAATAAGGATACTAATCTTGTTGAGGTTGTTGAGGTTAAAGATCATCCATGGTTCATTGGCGTTCAATATCACCCCGAATATAAAAGTACAGTTTTATCACCTCATCCATTATTCGTATCTTTTGTTAGTGCAGCGATATTAAATAAGAATAAATAGATGGAAGACAATAAAATTGATATCAATTCATTACTAGGGTTTTTTCTTATAGGTTTAATTTTTATAGGATGGTTATACTTAAATCCTCCACCACATTCTACAGAGATAGTTCAAACAGTAGAAAAAAACGATATACCTGATGAAAAGCCGGTTGAACGGGATTTATCGGATATTCTATCTGAATCTAAAATTGACGAGTATGACGATAGCACTTTAAGCTTTGAAAACTCATTATCTCAAAGTAATGAGGATATCTTAGTAGATACTGAAAAATTTATTATTAAGTTTTCACCTATTGGAGGTCAAATCTCCTCATTACAGCTAAAAGGTCACTTAAATTATTTAGGTAATCCAATCAATTTAATTGAATCAAATAATTCATCTTTTAATTTAGATTTTACTACAAAAAATGGTAGAATATTTAATACAAAAGATCAAAAGTTTACACCATCATTGATCGACCAAGGTTCAATCAAAAAAGTATCGATGAAGTTGGTTGTTTCAGAAGATGTTTTTATTGAATACATATACACTATCAACTTAACTGATTATATAATTAATCTTGATATTAGCTCCAGAGGATTTTATAATATATTAGATACAACTCAAAGCTATATTTTGAATTGGGAGCTTAGTGCATTTAGGAATTCTAAGAGTATTTCTTACGAAAATAGATATTCTTATTTAACATATTATCACGATGAGGATAAGATTGATTATTTATCAATAAGTGGAGAGGATGAAGATGATGAAGAAGATGTAAATTGGATATCCTTTAAGCAGCATTTTTTTAGCTCTGTTTTGATATCTCCAGATGAAAAACCATTTAAAAATGTTGATTTTAAATCTGAAGATTTAGTTCAAGATAATAGTTTAGACACGTTGTTTACTAAAAAATTTGTTTCAAAAATACCGTTTGATTATATCAATAGTGAGTTTGAAAACTCTTTGAAATTTTATTTTGGGCCTAATCAGTATTCACAACTTAAAACTTATGAAATTGGGTTGGAAGAGAGTGTTGATTTTGGATGGGGGATTTTCGGATTTATAAATAAAAATATTTTTGTTCCGCTATACAGAACGTTGAGCAACTTATTTCCTTACGGAATTGCAATTATATTTATGACTGTTATTGTAAGGATTGTCCTTGCGCCAGTTTTATACAGCTCGTATGTTTCACAAGCTAAAATGAAAATATTAAGGCCAGAGCTGGATGAGATTAATCAGAAGTTTAAAGATAATGCAATGAAAAGGCAGCAAGAAATGATGTCTTTATACAGAAAAGCTGGTGCCAATCCAATGAGTGGATGTTTACCTGGATTAATGCAAATTCCTGTTTTTTATGCTTTATTTATGTTTTTCCCATCAGCTTTTGACTTAAGACAAAAGAGTTTTTTATGGGCAGATGATTTATCAGCATATGATAGTATTCTTAATTTTGGCTTCTACATACCACTATATGGGGATCATGTTAGTTTATTTCCAATATTAGCTTCCATATCAATATTTTTCTACATGAAAATGACTACTGGACAGCAAATGGCTTCACAACCACAACCTCAAGAGGGAATGCCTGATATGAGAAATATGATGAAGTATATGATATATTTTGCACCAATAATGATGATGGTATTCTTTAATAATTACTCAAGTGGATTGAGTTTATATTACTTTGTTTCAAATATTTTATCAATCGCCATCATGTTTACAATCAAGAATTATATTCTTGATGAGCGTAAAATAAGACAGCAAATTCAATTTAATAAGTCACAACCTGTAAAACCTCCCGGAAGATTTCAAAGAAGAATGCAAGCAATTATGGAAGAAGCTGAAAGGCAAAAAAAGAACAAATAGTTTACGAGTCAGACTTAAGTTAATTTTATTTAGTGGCATAAACTTTGATCATTTCAAAATAAACAAGTTATGTACAGACCTAAATGTGGATGTGGAAATACACAAAATCCAAGCGGTTATTGTGATGGTTCACATATAAACAAAAATTAAATTTGAAAAGAATAGTTGTAATCGGTGCAAGTAGTTCATCGAAGTCAATCAATAGGAAGTTGGCTAACTTTGCTGCTAAATCAATTTCATTCGATACTGAAATTATAGATTTAAATTTGAATGATTTCGAAATGCCAATATACAGTGAAGATTTACAAAATTCTTTGGGAATCCCCCAAAAAGCCTTCGATTTTAAAAGGGAAATTTCTGAGTCAGATGCACTAGTTATGTCCTTAGCTGAACACAATGGCTCATACACAGCAGCTTTCAAAAATATTTATGACTGGATTTCTGTGATTGAGGCTGATATATGGTGTAGTAAACCTATTCTTTTACTATCAACATCTAATGGCGTAAGAGGAGGTAAAACAGTTCTTGAAGCTGCACATAGCAGGTTTTCAAGGGACTACAAGTATCAAATACCGTTCTTTTCACTACCTAATTTTAATAAAAATTTTAATATAAATGAGGGTATTTTAGATGTTAGATTGAATCAAGATTTTCAAGCTGTAATTATTGATTTTGAAAATATTTTAAATGAAAATTAATTTTTATCCACCTAGTAAACAAGCAAACGGTAATTTCAATTTTGGTGAGATAGTTGAAAAAAAACCAATTGGATTTCCTCAGGATGGTGGAAAATTGAAGCCTTTTTCAAATCTATTTTACTGGGCTCATGCATGGACAACTGGCAAAAGAAGTACAATTGGTTTACACCCACATCAAGGTTTTGAAATATGTACTTTCGTTTTGAAAGGCAGCATAAATCACTTCGATACTAAACTGAATAAATGGGTTAGACTCGATGAAGGCGGTGTTCAAATAATCAGATCAGGGAATGGAATTTCACATTCAGAGGAGATACTTGAAAATTCTGAAATATTTCAAATTTGGTTTGATCCAGATTTATCAAAATCAATAAAAAAGCCTGCTAGCTATAATGATTATAAAATAGATGAATTTAAATTTACCGATTTAGATGATCATACGATAAGACATATTCATAACAAAAAATCAAAAATGTGGATGGATTCAGAAGACATAGTTATTAACGAATATTTCTTTAATAAATTTTCATCTGTAAATATTAAAATTGAAAATGATAAAATCCATTCTTTTTTCTTAATTGATGGCGAAGTTTCTTTAAAAAAATTTAAATTTAGCAAAGGAGATTTTTTCACCATATCTAGAGTTGGAAATATTGATATAGTGGCATTAAAATCTGCTAAATTATTTGAGGTTTCATCTCCAATTAAACCATCATACAAGACATATTTTAATTAATATAGTAATTATTAACTTTGCACAGTGAAAAAAGTTATCGTTGGTTTGTCAGGGGGAGTTGACTCAAGTGTAAGTGCTTTGTTGTTAAAGCAACAAGGATATGAAGTTATTGGACTTTTTATGAAGAATTGGCATGACGACTCTGTTACCATTTCTAATGAGTGTCCTTGGTTAGATGATAGCAATGATGCAATGTTGATTGCTGAAAAATTAGAAATCCCATTTCAAACTGTTGATTTAAGCAAAGAATATCATTCTAGGATTATTGATTACATGTTCAGCGAATATGAAAATGGAAGAACTCCAAATCCAGATGTTTTATGTAATCGTGAAATTAAATTTGATATATTTCTTGATATAGCACTTAATCTTGGAGCAGATTATATAGCTACTGGTCATTACTGTCAAGTGAATAAAATTAATAAAGATAATAAAGAAATTTACAGATTACTGGCTGGTGCTGATGAAAAAAAAGATCAATCATATTTTCTTTGTCAACTAAATCAAAAACAGCTTTCAAAGGCAATATTTCCTATTGGCCATTTAACAAAGTCTGATGTTAGGGATATCGCAAAAAAAAATGATTTAATTACTGCTGATAAAAAAGATTCTCAAGGATTATGTTTTGTGGGAAAGGTAAAATTACCTGATTTTTTAAAGCAAAGGCTTACCACAAAAAAGGGTAAAGTAATCAAAATTGATTCTAACTCAGTAAAACAAGAAATAGATTTAAATGAGGTTATATCAAAAGAAAAGGAATTAGAATTATTAAGTGCATCGTTTTCATTTTCACCTGATGATGGTGAGGAGATTGGTGAACACAATGGGGCATATTATTATACAGTTGGACAAAGAAAAGGTTTAAATATCGGTGGGTTTAGTGAGCCTCTTTTTGTCGTTGAAACGGATGTTTCTAAAAATATAATTTATGTAGGAATGGGAGAGTCACACCCTGCATTATTTAAAAAAGCCCTTTTTATAAACTCAAATGAAATTCATTGGGTCAGAGAAGATTTAAAAATTAATGAAAATGAAAAAATGAATATTAACTTTAGAATTAGATATCGACAGCCATTACAATCTGGAACTGTTTACAGATTCAAAAAGGGTCTTTATATACTTTTTGACAAACCAATTTCATCAGTTACCAGTGGTCAATTTGTAAGTTGGTATATTGAAGATGAACTAATAGGTTCAGGAATAATAAATTAGTTGTTCCAAATCTTCCAGGCTTCATTTGCTTGAATTTCAAGCATTTCTAATCCATTTTTTGTTTTGCATCCTAATTCTCTTCCACTTCTTAAAAATAGCGACTCGATTGGGTTATAAACTAAGTCATACAAGATATGTTCTTTGGTTAAATATTTATATGGGATATTTGGACATTTATTTATGTTTGGAAAAGTTCCAACAGGAGAACAATTTATTATCATCTTAAACCTGTTTATTATCAGATCATTAAGATCTTCATAAATGAATTCAGATTTACCTTCTTTTCTTGAAACAGTACTATAATTAATTTTTAATTTTTTAAGAACATATTTGACTGCTTTTGAAGCACCGCCGGTACCAAGAATTAATGCACTATCAGGTTTTTTATTTTCAATTAACGGAATTAATGACTTTTCAAAACCAATACTATCAGTGTTGAATCCTATATTTTTATTATCAATTTTTTTTATTGTATTAACAGCACCAATAGCTTTAGCTACTTCATCAATTTCATCTAGAAATTTTATAATTTCCTGTTTGTAAGGAATAGTGACGTTATATCCTGATATCTCATTTTTTTTTAAAATTGATTCAATTTGTGAAATATTTTCAATGTCAAAGTTTGAATATGTACAATCCGAATTTTCTTTTTTAAATTTTTCTGAAAAATATTTCTTTGAAAAACTATAATCAATATTTTTTCCTATAAGGCCGAATTTTCTACTTTTTTTCATAACTACTTAAAAAAATAACTATTGCTATTCCGATTAATATAAATACAAAAGCGTAAAATGTTTCATCATTGAAATCAGGTAAATATCTAACTATTTTATATTCGTTCTCTACACTTAATGTGGATTTCCAAGGCCAAATTACACCTAGAGAACCAATTATGAAACCAAAAATAATGGAATTACAAAGTTGGTTGAATTTGCTTAGTAGGTAACTAAGAATTTTAGACAAAGAAATTAGTCCGGTTATTGAGCCAATAGTAAATACGGACAATACCTTTAAATAATTGATACGGACATCACTGTATATGTTTGAAAAGTCTCCTCTTAGTATCTCACTTAAGCTGTCGTATAGAGCATTTACTGAATCAACCAGTAGTAATACATAGTTACCCATTAATATAAGTAAAAATGAACCCGATAGACCTGGTAAAATCATTCCACTAACACTAATTATTCCACAAATAAAAACAAAAAATAAGTTGTCATTTTCTTGTGATGGATTTGCAAAGCTTAACAAAACACCTATCGAGGTTCCTAATATAATGAAACAAATATTTTTGAAGTTATTTAAGTCGATAATTGTTCTGAGATGAAAAATTGTTCCAATAACTAATCCAAAAAAAAGACTCCAAACATAAATTTCAAAATTATTTAATAATATGTCTAATATCTTTGATGTTGAAAAGTAACTAATTACTATTCCCAGTAAAATAAGAACCAAAAATTTACCATTAACATGTTTTAAAAAATCTTTGAATTTCCCCTCAAATAGATATTTTAAAGCTCTTTTATCTAATCTTTTTAAGCTGTATATTAATTCCTCATAAAAACCAATTGCTATTGCAACTAAACCTCCTGATACACCTGGAATCTTATTGGCAGTTCCCATGAGTATTCCATTGATCAGAATTTTTAAATAATTAGATCTCGGTTTAATACCCTTCATTTAATCTTTTTTTATTCTCTCTAAAAGTATAACTATTACAAAACCTAAAATAACAAGAGATATTGATAAGAGTAAATTGAGGTTTGACAACTCTGTAGAAAAACTTTTATTCCAAGGCCATACCTTTTCAATTGATCCAATTACTAATCCTAACATAATAGTGTAAGTGGTATCTCTATGCTTATTAAACAGATACTTTAGAATTCTGCTAAAACCCAATAATCCGATTAATGTACCAGAAATAAATGTAAAGATTACAATCATTTTTAAATTATCAAGTGACTTAATTAAGTATGCATAAACCCCTAGAATTACAAGTATTAACGATCCTGATATTCCTGGTAAAATCATTGCAGATGAGGCAATTACACCCGAAAATAAAATATACAATAAACTTATCTTATCTGTCTCATAAACAGAGAATGACGATAAGAAATAAGAAAGGACTATTGATATAATTAAAAAAAAGAAGTTTAACCTACTCCATTGGTTTATTAATTTATAAATAACATTTACTGTTGCAAATACTAATCCCAGAAAAAATGACCAAATAATCAGAGGAAAGCTTTCCAAAAAATTGGCTGAAATTTTTACAAAAGAAATTAAGCTAATTCCAATTCCTGAAATAAGTGCCAATAAAAAGTTTCCGTTTAATTTTTTCCAAAAAGGGTTGAAACCTTTTTTAAGTTCAAAAAAAAGGCTAAGTTTCAATTCGCTAATTGATCTGATTAATTCTTCATAAATACCTAATAATAAAGCAATTGTTCCACCAGATATTCCAGGCATTGCATCTGCGATGCCCATAAAAACTCCCTTAAAAAACAATGTTATATAATCAAATGTATTTCTACTTCGCATATTAAAATTCTAGTATTAAACTAGTAATTTTTTGGTGAAGTTTTGGACAAGCAGTTTAAATATATTTTCCAGTATTTAGATTTTTCTTGATTTAGCTTGATTGCTTTCTCAATATATTCTATCGCCCTTTTGAATTTTTTTTCCCTATAGTAAAACATTGATAGCCTAAAAAAAGCTTTATCCATATTTGGGTCATTGTTCACACACTTATAATAATAGTTCAGCGAATTTTCAAAATCATATTTCTTCTCAAAGCAAAATGCTATCCTAAATAGGGCATAAGATGAATTAGGATTAATAGAAATTATTTCTTTGTAATTATTAATAGCTTCATCATATCTTTTCATCTTTTCTAATAATTTACCTTTATCTATGTAAGGACTTGTGAATGAATCATCTGAAAAAATCGAATAATCAAATGCTGCAATTGCTTCATTATACATTTTAACTTTAACATAACTTTTACCTAGATTATGCCATCCAATTTCGCTGTATGGGTTTTTAGATAAATATTCCTTAAGGAACTCTATTAGTCCATTGTTATCTCTAATCATTTCATAACAATAGAGAATGTTATAGAGAGCACTGTGGTCAAGATAATCGTAGTTTAAACTTTTTTTAAAATAATAACAAGATTTTGAAAAGTTTTCTATAAATAAATATTCTATTCCAATCTGATAAAATAATTCGCTTTTACTTCTATAATTATTTATAATACTCTTTAGTAAAGAGATTGATTTATTATGTTTTTTTTGCTTCGAAAGAATACTAGACTTTAGAATTATCGCTTCATAATTATTGTTTTCAATCATCAGTATAGAATTTACTAAATCTAAAGCGCTGTCTAATTTATCTTCTTGAATAAAGATTTCAATTTCAAATAAACTTAAATTAGTATTTGATGGATGTTGACTTAATGATAGCTTGACAGCTTTTTTCGCATATCCTAATTTGCCGGTATCAATGTAATATGAAATAATATTTTCAAACTCCAAAGAATCAAAGAAAATAACTTTATTTTCCTTTACCATTTTTTCGAATTTATTTAGCGAAAAATTTATGTCATTAACATTATCCATCTTAAATCATCTTTACAATAAAAGTAAATATGATTTGTTTTAAAATGAATCAGTGGATTTTAAACTTCTTAACAAACTAATTAACACCTACTAGATTGTGTCAAGTATATTTAGAATGATATCACAGCCCTCTTCAATTTCCTTATCAGAAATAGTTAGAGGTGGAGTAATTCTAACAGCTCTTTTTTCGATTAAAAGCCAGAAAAGAATTAAACCTTTATTTTTAGCCTCTAAAACTAATTTATTTGCAATTTCTGAATCATTCATAATCAAACAAAGCATTAATCCAACTCCTCTTATTTCGCTGATTAGCTTATGATTTAATTTTTGTCTTAAAAGTTTTTCTTTTGACAAAGTACTTTCCATTATTTTAGAACCTAATACAATTTTTAAAGTTTGAAGTGCTGCAGCAGTAATTACCGGGTTTGCTCCAAATGTGGTTATATGACCAAGAATTGGATTTACATGAAGTACATCCATTAATTTTTTAGAACTCGTAAATGCTCCTATTGGAATTCCACCACCCAGGCCCTTTCCGTACACAATTATATCAGGAATACAATCAAAATTTTCAAAACCAAATAATTTTCCTGTTCTTCCAATTCCAGTTTGAATTTCATCTAATATCAATAAAGCACCAACATCTTTACATTTTTTTTTCACTAAGCTAAGGTATCCTTCGGTAGGTAAAATGAATCCGGCACTACCTTGAATGGTTTCTAAAATAACACAAGAGGTTTTTTCGTCAATTTTACGAATATCCTGAAATGAGTTAAATTCTATAAACTCGACATCAGGTATTAGTGGCTCAAATGGTTTTTTTCTGTCATCTAAGCCCATTAATGTTAGTGCCCCCATAGTACTTCCATGATAAGCATTTTTTGCGGCAATAATTTTCTTTCTGCCGGTATGCCTTCTGGCTAATTTCATTGAACCCTCTAATGCCTCTGTACCAGAATTTGTAAAATATGTACAATTTAGACTTTCAGGTAAATTTTTGGCCAATAATTTTGCTAAATCAAGAGAAGGTTTGGTAACAAACTCACCATAAACCATTACATGCATGTATTTTTCAGATTGATTACGGATTGAATTTATAACTTCTTCATTGCAATGCCCAACACTGCAAGCTGAGACCCCTGCAACAAAATCTAAATACCTATTATTATCGTTGTCGTAAATATAACTCCCCTTGGCTTTAGAAACTTCAATCATAAGTGGATGGGGAGTAGTTTGAGCTTGATATTTTTTAAAATCTGAGTTAATAATTTTTATTCTAGTTTTTTGATTTTAGTGAATTGGAATTTCTTATCCTCAATAAAAAGTTCATCTATTATTTTTATAATTTCATCTTCCCTAAAAAAGAATCCTTTTAATAATTTATCATTTTCATTAAATTCATCCTCGGGGTAAACATTTCCATCAATTTGATTGATTTTTGTGAATGTATCTATATTTTGTTCCGAAATTAAAATTTTTATTTTAGCTGATTTAGATTTATCTATTCCTATCAGTTCATTTTCAGAATTTCTTAAATAGTATACAGACTCAGCATTTTTAATAATATCAACTTCTTTTAATTTACCATCAATGAAATTTCCGTTTAGTGTTTTTCCAGAAATCTGATTAAAACCAATTCCCAGTGTATCCTTCTCTATGATAAAAGCATTATCAAAGACGAAAAGGGAATCAATTATGTTCTTATCAGTGTCAAATTTGATATGAATATTGTCTCCTGTTATTTGACTCTTGTTACTCCAAAGAATTGGCTTTTTAATTTTTCTTGATCTTTCATTAAAGCTATTTTGTTTATTTATCAACTGGGCAATACCCGTTAATTGACTAAAATGAATGGAGTCACATTTTCCACTTAGATTATTTCTTAAAATTTTACCATTCATGAAAGCTCTAATAATTTGTTTATTTTCTTTTCCGGTAATAATTATAGATTCGCCGTGAATGTATGTCGTATCCTTTTCCTTGAATGAGGCAATAAGGGCTCTTTTTTTTACAAACATCGAGTCAATACTTCTATGAATTTCAGCATAGTGACCAGTTGTTAAAGTTTTATTGATTGTATCTAGAATTTTAATATTATTTGTTGCAGACGCATAATTTCTAGACTGGTCAAAATATATACTATCTCCGTTAATTTTATATTCTTCAAAATCTATTTTAGAATTCTTTATAAAATACCCATTATCATTTTCGGTATCATAGTATCCGATTTCACAATAAATTTTTGAATTATCTGTGATAATGTCAGTCGGACCAAAGAAATAAGACTTTCCGGATTCGGTAAAATAGTTTAAGACATCTGAATATATATTATATTTTGGGGTTCTCAAATCAACTTCTTTTTCAAATCGATATTTTTTTTCTTTAGCAAAAAAAGTTCCTCTTAAGCTATATATAGTATCGGAGTAGTTTCTGATAAGTTTACCCCTGTTTGTATAAAATCCTTCTTGTGAATTTCTGTCAAAATAAATTGATTCTGTGTATAGATCAGACTCAGGTTCATTTAAAATAACATCACCTTTAGCAAAAACTAAACGGGTATCTCCATTATATTCTAAATAATTAGCTTTTAAATTAAGTGTGTCACCTTGGTTAAGTAAAACCTCCCCAAAAGCTTCAATAAAATTTCTACCCTCATAAAAAAAAGCCTGATTACATGTCATTAAAACCCCATCATGAGATATGAGTACTTTATCATTTTTATCTCTTGTTAAAACGGATGCATTTGGGTACTTGACTTTATCCTTTTCAAAGAAACCAGCTCTTTCAATTTTTATTTTTGTTTTTTCTTGCGCTTTCACATCTAAATAAATGCATGAACTAAAAAAAACGATAATGATTAAAAACAAGGATTTCTTCACCAATTTATCTAAATAATGTTTCTTTTCTATCAGGTCCTACCGAAACAATAACAATAGGAATATTTAACTGTATTTCAAGAAAATTAATATAATTATTTAAGTTTTCAGGTAAGTCATCAGCAGATTCAAGCTTTCTTAAATCTTCAGACCAACCTTGAAACTCTTCAAAAATTGGTTCAAGTGAACTGTCAGAAAGGTCATATGGAAGATTTTCAATTACTTGACCTCTGTATTTGTATTTTGTACAAATGAGTACTTTATCAAAACCACTCAAAACATCAGTCTTCATCATCATCAACTTTGTAACTCCATTAATTTTACATGCATATTTAAGCGCCACCAAATCTAACCAACCACATCTTCTAGGCCTTCCGGTAGTTGCTCCAAATTCATTTCCGATTTTACTCATTTTTTTACCATATTCGTCAAAAAGTTCGGTGGGAAATGGTCCAGATCCAACTCTAGTAGTGTAGGCTTTAAAAATTCCAAAAACATCATTTATGGAATTTGGAGATATTCCAAGTCCAGTACAAGCACCAGCAGCAGTTGTATTTGATGAGGTGACATAGGGATAGGTGCCAAAATCAATGTCTAGTAAAGAGCCCTGGGCACCTTCAGCCAATATGGATTTATCCGATTCCTGAGATTTAAGTAATAAATTTTCTGAATCAACAAAATTGATTTTTCTTAGCTTTTCAATAGCAGCAAAAAATTCAGATTCTAAATTTTCAAGACTAAAATTGAGCTCGACATTATAAAAATTAATTAATTGTTGATGTTTTTTAGAAAGCTCATCATATTTTGTTTTCCAATTCTCATTTTCTAAATCACCAACTCTGAAGCCATTTCTTCCAGTTTTATCCATGTATGTAGGGCCAATTCCTTTCAGTGTTGACCCGATTTTATTTTTACCCTTAGATTTTTCACTTGCTGCATCAAGAAGTCTATGAGTTGGTAGTATTAAGTGTGCCTTTCTTGAAATAAATAAAGTTTTAGTTATATCAACATATTCTGCTTTAATATTTTCAATTTCTTTGTTTAAAATAACCGGGTCAATTACAACACCATTACCAATAAGGTTTATTTTTTCTTTGTGAAATATTCCCGATGGAATAGTATGTAAAACATATTTTTTCTCATTAAACACAAGGGTGTGACCAGCATTTGGGCCACCCTGGAATCTAGCTATTATATCATACTTAGATGTTAAAACATCAACAATTTTACCTTTACCTTCATCACCCCACTGAAGTCCTAATAATAAGTCAACCGCCATTTATTTTGTATTATTTTTTTTTCCGTAAAAGTATAATGAATGACTTTCAATTGTCACATTAAAAACTTCTTCTATTGTTTCCTTAATTGTATTTATTCTTGGATCACAAAATTCAATTACTTCATCCGAATTACTTAATATTAAATGATCATGCTGTTTATTAAAATAGCACTTTTCATATGATGCCTGGTGGTCATTTGAAAATTGATGTTTTCTAACCAATGAGCACTCAAGTAAAAGTTCAATAGTGTTGTATAGAGTAGCTCTTGAAACTCTATATTTTTTGTTTTTCATTTTGATATATAGAGACTCAATATCAAAATGAAACTTGGTTTCATAAACTTCCTTTAGAATTGCATATCTTTCAGGTGTTTTTCTATAATTTTTTTTTTCTAAAAACTCTGTAAAGACATCCTTTACTATATTTTGATCATCAGTATTTTTTGACATAATTAACTTACTTTATTTATGTTCTTTTGATTTTATCAATTCCTTTTAAAACTTTAAGTTTCTTAATAAGATTATTTACTTCTAATTTCGATTTTACTGAAATAATTATATTACCTACAAATGTATTTCCAGCAGTTTCAAAATTAAGTCTTTTCATATTAATATTCATATTTTCTGAAATGACTTTTGTTATATTATTTAAAAGTCCGACTTTATCAATTCCTGTTATATTAATTTGTACTGTGAATTTTTCTTGTGAGGAATCGATCCATTTTGCTTTTATAATTCTGTAGTCATAATTTGATTGAAGACTTACAGCATTTGGACAATCTTTTTTGTGAATCTTAATCCCATCATTTATTGTAATGAATCCAAAAACTTTGTCACCCGGAATGGCATTACAACAAGGAGCATTTTTGTAATCAAGTTTTTCTTCATCGTTTCCAAAAACTAGTAAATCATATTTTGAAGTTATCTCATCCTGATTAATCTCATCAATTTTTCTATCACTGTTTCTAGAAATCTTTTTTCTGATGTAACTAATAAATTTATTACTTCTTGACGCAACAAATTTCTTTAATTTTTCATTATCAATAGTGTTGATTCCTACTCTGTAGAACAAGTCTTGACTTGTGTTTAGTTTAAAATATTTTTGAAGCTCAGTAACTATACTATCATTGAAATTAATTTTAAGAGATTTAAGTTTTCTTTTAAGAATTTGTTTACCATTGTCAGCTAAAAGTTTCTTTTCATCATTTAAAGTGGCTTTAATCTTAGATTTTGCCCTTGCAGTAGTAGCATAATCCAGCCAGTTAGCACTGGGTTTTATTTTATCCGAAGTTAAAATTTCAACTCTATCACCACTTGATAATTCTTTGTTTAACGGAACTAACTTTCCGTTTACCTTTGCTCCCCTAGTTTTTATTCCAACTTCAGTGTGTATTGCAAATGCAAAATCTAAAGGTGTAGCTCCTTTTGGAAGAGATTTCAGATCACCAGTTGGTGTAAATACAAAAATTTCTTTTGAGTATAAATTTAACTTAAATTGCTCAACAAAATCAACGGCATTAGTTTCGGAATTTTCTAATGCCTCCTGTAATTTGTTAATCCAGGTATCTAAATTGTCATTTGAATCATCTTTTTGTTTGTATTTATAATGTGCAGCATAACCCTTTTCCGCAATTTCATCCATTCTTTCACTTCTAATTTGAACCTCTACCCATCTGCTCTTGGGTCCAACGACAGTGATGTGTAAAGCTTCGTAACCTGTAGACTTAGGAGAAGAAATCCAATCTCTTAATCTTGTGGGATTAGGGGTAAAATGATCGGTGACAATTGAGTAAATTTTCCATGCTACAAACTTTTCTTTTTCAGGCTTTGATTTGTAAATAATTCTTACAGCAAATTTATCATACACTTCTTCAAAAGAAATGCCCTGTCTTATCATTTTATTATTAATTGAAAAAATAGATTTTGTTCTTCCCTTTATAATGTATTTTAGTTTTTCTTTTGTTAATGTTGAACTAATAATCGAGTTGAATTTTTTTATGTATTTTTCCTGATCTTTTTTACTTTCAATAAGTTTTTCTGAAATCTCATCATAAGTATCAGGATCAGTATATTTTAGTCCAAGATCTTCTAATTCAGTTTTAATATTGTATAATCCTATTCGGTGAGCTAGTGGGGCATAAATGTATAATGTTTCAGATGCTTTTTGAATTTGTTTCTCATATGGCATACTTGATAAAGTTTGCATATTATGAAGTCTATCAGCAATTTTAATTATAATAACCCTAATATCCTGATTAAGAGTCAGCAGCATTTTTCTATAATTTTCAGCTTGAATTGAAACATCAGAATATCCCTTAGTGTTTAATTTTCCAATTTTGGTTAAACCGTCAACAATTTTTGTGATATTTTCTCCAAATTCATTTTTAATTTTTTCAAGGGTATGATCTGAATTATCTTCAACTACATCATGAATTAGAGCAGATGCTATTGAAATTGCATCTAATCCAATTTCAGCGGCAACAATTTTTGCAACTGCAATAGGATGAAAAATATAGGCCTCTCCAGATTTTCTTCTTTGGTGTTGATGAGCATCAACAGCATAATCAAAAGCTTTTCTGATTAGTTTTTTGTCTTCTTTGCTTAGAGATTGGTAACTTATTCTTAAAAGTTCTTTATACTCCTTAGCTAGAGCTTTCTTTTCTATTTTTAAATCCTGAGTTGGCATTACTTAAAATTAGCATAAAGAAGATTAATAGGCAATTTCTTTATGTAATATTTAAGAACTTATCTATTAAAGTTGTTTTGCCTATTTACTTCATATAAAGTAATTGCAGCTGAGACAGAAACATTAAGTGAATCAACTAAACCTAGCATGGGAATTTTTATTAATTCATCAGAATTGTTTAACCAAAATTTTGATATGCCCGAACTTTCAGAACCTAAAACTATGGCTGATGAATTACCAAATTTAATTTTTTCTAAACTGTTTTTTGATTTGAGAGATGTTGCATAAATTTTAAATTTATGATCCTTTAAAAAATCAAGAGTATTATCTGATTCCATACTTACAATATTCAGAGAAAATATTGAACCTAAACTTGATCTTATAAGATTTGGATTGTATAAATCACATTTTTCATTATTAAGAATAATTAAATCAACATCAGCCGAATCACAACTTCTCAAAATAGCACCAATATTACCGGGTTTTTCTATTCCGTCAAGAATAATTGCTAAATTGTTTTTACCATCGTCTAATTTGAAATTACTATTTTTTTGAAATACAATTCCTACTAAACCTTCTGTAGAGCTCCTGAAGCTTATTTTTGAGTAAATATCATTATTTACCTCAATTATCTCCGAATCATATTCAGATTTGATAGCTTTTGGATCAACTATATTGGGATTACAGTAGATTTTTTTTATTAGAAATCCATTTGAAAACGCCATTTCAAGCTCCCTTTTGCCCTCAACAACAAAAGATTTAGATTCTTTTCTTAATCTAGGTTTATTAGCGAGTTTTATAAGTTTTTTTATATCCTTATTTTCTGAACTGGTTATTCTTTTATTCATTTCCCTGAAATTTATATTTCAAAATTAACGAAATACTTTCATTATAATTTTTGATTCCAGATTGAATATTGTTTTGTTTTAGGTATATGTCATAGCTTTTTTTTGAAATTTCTTCGATTTTTCCTTCATAATTTTTCCAAAATTTGTTTATTTCTGCATAATCCTTAATAATACCTTTGTTTATACTTTCCAGTAAATATTTGTATTTTTCATAATCTAATTTATACAGTTCGTTTAAGCATAATCTTAATGCATAGGATAATCCACAATATTTTAGATATTCATTATCACTACTAATTAACATTAAATAGGAAATAAAATTTGCATCTTTTTCACTTGCTATACCCAATTGATGTGCTATTTCATGATTGATTACAAATATTAAACTGGTTGAAGGAATTTTGTAATTAATATTTGCTTCATTAGTAAAAGGATTAATGTATCCACTGAATCCCATGTAAGTTAGGGGTAAACTAAATAATGACTTTTTCACCGAAACATTTTTATAGTCAGATTTGATAATTGGTATTTTCACTTTTTCTTTAAGCTTATCAATGTTCCTTTTCGAAATTTCAACACTTTGTTTAAAACTATATTCATTGATTGGTCGAATACTGTCATTTTTAAATAGAAAAACATGTTTCTTGTTAATTCTATCTATTAAATTTTCTGTAAAGTTTATTAATTCGTTTTTTTTGAAATCACCATTAATTTCAAGATAATCTTTTATTGTAAGTCTTTTGTAATTTAAACCCCAAAGCAAATAAAAAAGGAATATAAAGACAAAGGCTGATGAGCCAAGATTTAAAAGAATATTTTTACTGCTTTTAATACTAAAAAATATAAAATAAATCAAGCTTATAATCATAAATAGATATAACAAATCTCCAATAGGGAAGCTAACCCACCCAGTCATAAGTCTTAATTTTTCAGAAATAAATAAATAAAAAAAATCAGAGTAGTATTTTTCTACATATGGATTACCAACCTCAATGTTTTTGATAATTATTAACATTGGTAATAAACTCAGTAAGAAAGATAACTTTAATTTTTTCATTTTTAAATAATACAAACGAAATTATAAATTAATTATTCGTTAATTTTGTAAAAATTTGATTAATTATGAGTCAAGAAGTTTCAAATATAGAACCTACAGAGGTATGGAAAAACTTTGTTTTGTTAAATCAAGTTCCTCGACCATCTAAGAAAGAGGAAAAAGTTATTGAATTTCTAATATCCTTCGCAAAAAAAAATAATCTAGAATATAAACAAGATGAAATAGGTAATTTAGTAATTACCAAAGAAGCTACATCTGATATGTCCACTTGCGAAACTGTAGTTCTACAATCACACGTTGATATGGTTCATGAAAAAAATAATGAAGTTGAATTTGATTTTTTAAATTCTGGAATCAAGATGTATGTTGATGGAGATTGGGTTAAGGCCAGTGGTACTACTTTAGGGGCAGATAATGGCTTAGGAGTAGCGGCAATTATGGCAGTTTTAGAAAGTAAAGAAATTTCACATCCAAAAATAGAGGCCTTATTTACTATTGATGAGGAGACTGGAATGACAGGTGCTTTAAATCTATCGGATTCAATTTTATCTGGAAAAATATTATTAAATCTTGATACTGAGGAGGATGATGAACTTTGTATTGGATGCGCTGGGGGTATAGATATAACTATGAACAGAAGTTATATTTTAAATGATTTGTCTAATAATGAGGTATGTGTGGAAATTTCATTGAATGGATTAACAGGTGGTCACTCAGGTGCAGAAATACATAAAGGTATTGGTAATTCAAATAAAATTTTATTTGAAATATTAAATGAAATAATTAAACACTTTAAAATTAGAATATGTTCAATTAATGGAGGTGGCCTTAGAAATGCCATTCCTAGGGAAAGCAGTGCAGTAATCTCATTTCTAAAAGAACATGTTAATTTCTTTGAACAAATAGTTAAAAGAAACTTACATAAATATAAAACAAAATTTCATTTTACTGATCCCAATTTAAATATTGAATTTCAAATATTAAATGATAAAATTAAACAACTTAATGACAAAGAGACTGTTGAATTAATTGATTCAATCAATAATTGTCCAAATGGAGTTTTTGAAATGAGTAAAAGTATAGATGGACTTGTTGAAACTTCAAATAACTTAGCTAATGTAAAATTGATTGAAGGAGAATTAAAAATTATGTGTTTAACCAGATCTTCATCAGAAGATTCTAAAGCGCAATTATCAAAGGTTATATCTAAAATTTTTGAAGATATTTCATGTGATTGTACATTTTCTGGAGGATACCCTGGCTGGGAACCAAACATAGATTCTAATACTTTAAAAGAAGTCAAAAATTCATACATTAAACTATTCTCATCGGAGCCGAAAGTAAACGTTATTCATGCCGGGTTAGAATGTGGTATTATTGGCTCCCATTATCCAGAAATGGACATGATAAGTTTTGGACCTACAATATTAGGTGCACATTCCCCTGATGAGAAGGCGTCTATATCTTCAACTCAAAAATTTTGGAGCTTTTTTACCAAAGTTCTTGCTAATATTCCTCAAAAAATTGATTAATTAGAAATATCAATTAATTCAATAATAAATTCAAGGTCAGAATTCGCAGGAATTGTATTCCCCTGTGCCTTTGAACCATATCCCATGCCAGATGGGATAAATGCATAAACTTTATCACCAACATTCATCATCATTAAAGCTTTTTTAAAGCCTTCGATTAATTGCATTTGGTTTGAGAATGAAACTTTTAAAGGATCATACCATCCTTTATTTTCAGAATCTTCTGAGTATCTATCATAATTAATCATAATATTTTTTCTGTTGGTCCCAAATAATACTCCATTTGAAGCTAGATAACCCTCGTAATAAATAAAAATTTCATCACCCTCCATTGGTTTTACTCCGTTTCCTCTTTCTATAAAATGAATTTCAACACCAGATCTTAATTTTTTAGCATTGCTTCTATAATTTGAATTTTTCTCTTTTTCGATTCTGGCAAGAGAATCCATTTTAGCTATAGCAGCTCTTTTCTTTTCTTCTTGCACCATAAAAAGCTTTGGTTCCATTTCATTCCAGGTTGTAACTGCATCATATTTTTTTGCTTTTGAACCAACTCTGATTATTTTTACTTTATTGATGACAACATCTTTTACAGGTCTATCTGCCACAGCGGTTTCAACATTTGAAATTGCATCTTGAACCTCAATTCCTTTAACCACATGACCAAAAACTGTATGTCTACCATCTAAATGTGGAGTAGCTACCTCTGTTATAAAAAACTGACTACCGTTGGTGCCGGGTCCAGAATTTGCCATAGAAAGTATTCCTGGTTTGTCATGCTTTAGTGATAAATCAATTTCATCTAAAAACTTATATCCTGGTCCACCTGTTCCATCCCCTCGAGGATCACCACCTTGTATCATAAACTTATCAATAACTCTATGAAAAATTATTCCATTATAGAATTTTTTACCCTTAAAATCATTATCAACTTTTGGGTGATTTCCCTCTGCTAGTGCAACAAAATTCGCAACTGTAACAGGCGTTTTTTCATAAGTTAATTTTATTAGTATTGTACCCATACTCGTGTTAAATTCAGCATAAAGACCATCATCAAGATCTTTGTTTTTGTTATTGCATGCAAATATCATTGAGCATGCAAGAAAAAATATTACAAAATTTGTTTTCATATCTGTTTTAGATTAATAATTCTTTATAATTTTTTAATGAATCTAAGAAGTAATGTATCGTATCATCAAGAGATCTTTTACTAACTGCACCTGCTGCATTTTTATGGCCTCCACCACCAAAGATTTTTTTAGAAAATTTATTAACATCAAACTCACCCCTAGATCTTAATGAAATCCTTATAACATTATCATTAGAATTTTCCATAAAAATAACAGCAAACTTAATATTTTTTATTGAAAGACCGTAATTTACAATTCCTTCAGTGTCACCTTTTTCATAGTTATACTTTTCTAGTTCTTTCTGAGCTAATGAAATGTAGCACGTATTTAGATTTTCGACAATTTTAATTTTGCTTAATGCATAGCTTAATAATTGTACTCTTTCAAACTTATTATTATCATATATGTGGTTGTGGATTTCAGAATGGGATATTCCTGTTTTTAATAAATTAGAAATTACATTATGAGTCAATTCTGTAGTAGACGGAAATTTAAAGGAGCCTGTATCAGTCATAATTCCTGCATACAAAGATCTGGAAATATTTCTGTCAATTTTATTAGAATCTCCCATTTTATCAATAAAATGATATATCATTTCACAAGTTGAGCTCATATTTGGTTCTGAATACATAAAATCAGCATAATCTGATGGTTCCTCGTGATGATCAATCATTATAATTTGTGCATTTGACTTTACTACATGCTCTTTCATACTAGCAATTCTAATTAAATTGTTGAAATCTAATGTAAAAATCAATTCAGCATCAATAATTTTTTGTGCATATTTTTCATCTTCATCAAAGATCTTAATAACATTATAAGGATCCATCCATTTAAGAAATTCCGGAAATTGATTAGGACTTATAATATCAACAATATGATTAAAATTATCTAAATAGTATTTTAAAGCCGTACTAGAACCAATAGCATCGCCATCGGGATTTTTGTGTGGTATAATTACAATTTTTCTTTCTTCGGAAAGAAATCTTTTTATTTTATCTATTTCAGATTTATTCATATTTAACGAAGATAATCATTAAATGTAAAACCGTATAAATTAATAAAAAGTGTTACTTTTGCAAACTAAATGTTAAAATAATGAGCAATATTACTTTTACAATTCTAAAGCCAGATTCTATAAGAAACGGAAATACCGGTGCTATTTTAGACAAAATAGTTAAATCTGGATTTAAGATTAAGGCAATGAAGTTCACAAAAATGACTGACGAAAAAGCTAGCAGTTTCTATTCAATACACAGTGAACGACCCTTTTTTAAAGATTTAGTTGGTTATATGACTAGTGGACCTATTGTCGCTGCTATTTTAGAAAAGGAAAATGCTGTCAACGATTTCAGAGAATTAATTGGTTCAACAAACCCAGAGGAGGCTAAAGAGGGAACAATAAGAAATATGTTTGCAAAATCAATTAGCGAAAATGCTATTCATGGAAGTGATAGTGATGAAAATGCTAAAATTGAATGTGAATTCCATTTTTCACCTGACGAAATATTTAATTAAGAACAATTTTTTGAACAATTTTTTTTTTAAATCTATCATTAATTAATTTCATTAGTTTTTCTTTTCCATAGCTAAGTTCCTCTTTAAGGGCTGGAGAGCTTAGCTTGATGTAAAGAGTATTATTTTTTAAGCTGACGTCTGTCGTGTAATTACTAACACCGTTTTCCATTAATTCATGCCAAGCTCTCTTAACCTCTAGGTCTAACAGACCCTTTTCTAAATTATTTTTTTTTAGAAATATTTCAAGTAGATTTTTTATTGCGTTATTATTCATCTAGAAAATTATTTGGCAAAAATCTTTTATATTCGTAAACAAACCCATCCATATTTTTTAATATCATTTTTGTTGAATCAAGTTCCATTAATGATTCAACAAAATTTTTACCTTTGCCGTATACTAAATATATATCATTTTTTTTCATTTCAATTTTAAACTTGATTTCATGCATGGTGATATCAAAACTACCATCGATTTTTGGCTTAACTTTTTTTCTAAAGCCTTTATTTTTTTCGTCTAAAATAAAATAATCTATTGTGCCGCTAAACGGATAATTCTTAATCTCTTTTCCCTCAATCTGAACAGAGCTAATTTTCCAATAACCGTTCAAATATCGCAGATTTTTTGTCTCATTACATGAATAAAAAATTAATCCAGAAAAGATAATTATTGTAAAATTGATTTTTTTCATCAAATTTCAAATATTTTATAGGACTTGTTTACATTCTTGATAATATTTTCAGATCTAATTTTATTAGTATCAGAAATAAAAATTTGATTGAACTTTTCTTCATTTACCAGGTTTATGATTTGTTTAACCCTGTTGTCATCCAGCTTATCAAAAATATCATCTAACAATAATATTGGTTTTGAATTAAGTTTGGATAAGTAGTCAAACTGAGCAAGTTTTAGCGCAATCAAAAATGTTTTTTGCTGACCTTGACTACCGAATTTCTTAACAGAAAAGCTATTTATAATAAATGTTAGATCATCTTTATGAATACCTTTTGTTGTGAACTGAAACCTTAAATCTTTTTCAATATTTTTTTTCAGTAATTTATAAAGACTTTGGTTTTTAGAAATGTCAGTCTTGTGAATAATTTCCACATTTTCTTTATCATCGCTGAGTTGTTTGTATCTAATTTTAAAAATAGGAATAAAATCAGATAGAAATTCCGTTCTTTTTTCAAAAATCTTTTGAGCATTTAAAGATAAATGATTATCATATATATCAATGGTTTTCTTCATCTTCTCAGAATCATTATAAAACATCTTTAATAATGCATTCCTTTGCTTTAAAATTTTATTATAATCAATCAATGAATTCAAATATTCTTTGTTAGTCTGGCAAATTATTCCATCAATAAATTTTCTTCTTGTTTCACTTCCTTCGATAATTAAATTTCTATCATCAGGAGAAATAATAACAAGTGGAATAGCTCCAATGTGATCGCTAAACTTTTTGTAAGGCTTATTATTTCTTTTTATTATTTTTTTTTCACCCTTTTTTAAGGAAATTAAAATTTTTTCTTTCTTATTGTTAATCTGATAGGCTCCAGAGATAAAAAAAAATTTTTCCCCATATTTTATATTTTGAGAGGGGATTGGATTAAAATAGCTTTTTGTATAGGATAAATGATAAATTGAATCTAAAATGTTTGTCTTTCCTACTCCATTTAATCCTACAAAACAAACAATTTTTGTATCAAAATTAAACTTGATACTTTCAAAATTTTTATAGTTTGTTAAGGATAACTCTTCTAGAAACATAAAGGGCAACTAATGTATGAGAAAATAATCGGTGTGTTCCACTTAATTCAAAAATAACAAATAAATTATCCATTTTTTAATAATAAAAATTTTATTTTTACGCCCTAAATTAACACTATGGCTACTTATAAGAAGAGAGGTTTTAAAAATAAAGCATCATCAAGCAAGGCTCAAGCTCTCGAAAAAAAGTCAACAACTGCGAATGTTTTTAATACCCTGGATAAAGGCTCATCTCAAACACAACAATGGGTAGAGAGGAATCAGAATAAAATCCTTGGACTCGTTGCCGTAATATCATTTATTGTCATCGGTGTTTTTGCTTATTCAAAACTTATTAAGGAACCAAAAGAAAGTAATGCTTTCAATAAAATGTATTTTGCTCAAAAGAAGTTTGATGAGGCTGTGCTAATTAACAATGATTCAATTTATAACATTGCATTAAATGGTGATGATTTAAATATGGGTATGCTAGAGATAATTGATGAATTTGGAGGAACTGATGCGGCAAACCTGGCTCAATATTACACCGGAATCATGTATTTAAAGATGAATGATTACCCAAATTCGATTAAATATCTTTCAGATTTTAGCTCCGATGATATTCTTTTAAGCTCTTTAGCAACTGGTTCAATTGGCGATGCATTTGCTGAATTAAATCAATTTGATGATGCTTTGGACTATTATGTAAAAGCGTCAAAAGTTAATAATAATTATTCTTCTCCTATGTATCTATTTAAAGCTGGTTCTTTAGCAATGAGATTAAATAAATTTAAGAAAGCAGAAGAATATTTTTCCATCATCAAGCAAGATTATCCAAATAGTGCTGAAGCTAAAAACATTGATGCCTATATTTCTAAATCTGTTGCATCCAATTAATAAATGAATTCCAAAAAACAAGACTTTACAAAATTTGATATAAAAAATTACCCAAGTTTAGAAAATTATAAATTCGGTATAGTTGTTTCTGAATGGAATATTGATATTACTACAAATTTACTTAAAGGTGCTGAGGATAAATTAAGTGAATTAGGGGTTAACGAAAAAAATATCATTATCTCATGGGTTCCAGGTAGTTTTGAACTGGTTTATGGATCCAAAGAGTTGTCCAAAAAAAATCTTGATGCAGTTATTGCTATAGGATGTGTTATTAAGGGTGAAACTGACCACTACGATTTTATCTGTAGCTCTGTTTCAAACGGCCTAATGCAACTAAATATTTCAGGTTCAACCCCTGTAATTTTCTGTGTTTTAACCGATCATAAAAAATCACAATCCATTGCAAGATCAGGAGGTGATCATGGGAACAAAGGGGCTGAAGCAGCTATTGCAGCGATAAAAATGGCATCCTTAAAGTAAGATATTTTATTATATTTAGTTAAATTCATAATTTTATAAAGTGGGTCTTTTTAAATTAAAAAAAAATAAACGCTATAGTTATTCAGGAAGATTCTCCGAAGATACTACATATGTTGGTAAACATTCTGATCCAAAGAAAATTAGATCAAAATTTGATGAATTTAGAACAACAGTTGGTGATGATAATAGCTTTAGTAAAAAATTTAGGAATGCTGTTGAGGATTATAAGAGAGGATCAGAAAAGTCGGTAAGAACTCGGCTTATAATTATCACTTTAATTTTACTCTCATTAATAATGGTGTTTTTTTTGATTTAATATTATTAGTGAATGAAAGATATAATCAATATTCTCCCTGAAAATGTCGCTAATCAGATTGCAGCTGGTGAGGTTGTTCAAAGACCATCTTCAGTAGTAAAAGAATTACTTGAAAACTCTATTGACGCAAAGGCAACCGAAATAAAAGTTCTTGTTAAAGATGCTGGAAAAACAATCATTCAAATTATTGATAATGGAATAGGCATGTCCAAAAGAGATGCTTCAATATGTTTTGATAGACATACAACATCAAAAATTTCAAATGCAAAGGATTTATTTAATATTAGAACAAAAGGATTTAGAGGTGAGGCATTAGCTAGCATTGCAGCGATTTCTCATGTCAATTTAATTTCAAAACAGCATGGAATTGAGTTAGCAACAGAACTTGCAGTACATGGAAGTGAGGTAAAAAGTATCAGGTCGACGGTAAGTGAAGCGGGTACTAAAATTTCGGTAAAGAATATTTTTTTTAATATACCAGCCAGAAGAAATTTTCTTAAATCTAACAATGTTGAATTTAGACACGTCGTAAACGAGTTTATCAGAGTATCTTTAGCCCACCCTGAAATAAAATTCATTTTTTATAATGATGTCGAAGAAATATACAGTTTACCTATTTCAAATTTCAAAAAAAGAATCATTAATTTATTTGGCTCAAAAACCTCTGAAAAATTAGTTCCAGTCTCTGAAAATACTGAAATATTAAAAATTGATGGATTTATATTTAAACCCAAATATTCAAAAAAAACCAGAGGAGAACAGTTTTTATTTGTCAACAATAGATTTGTTAAAAGTGCATATTTAAATCATGCAATTAATTCCGCATTCGAGGGATTAATTGATTCAAAATATAATCCCTCTTATTTTTTAAATTTAGAAGTTGACCCCACTTCGATTGATATAAATATTCATCCAACTAAAACTGAAATCAAATTTGAAGATGAGCACTCAATTTATGCAATTTTAAGAGCCTCAGTAAAGCATAGTCTCGGTCAATATAGTATTACTCCAGTATTGGATTTTGATAGGAATAAATCATTGGATATTCCATATGATTTTGAAAAGAAAAGTAAATCTACGTCTGTGGGAATTGATATTAACCCTAATTATAATCCTTTTGAAAAAAATGAAGTGAAAGAAAAATTTATCTCGATTGATTCCTTTAATAAAAAAATGGAATTTTTAGAGTTTTCATCAGAAACTAATGAAATGAAGGAATTTAATTTTGATGATTTGAACTCAATTTCTAATACAAATAATTCAATTCAGATTAATAAAAAATTTATTATTAATAATATTAAATCGGGCCTTATAATTATCAATCAAGAAAGAGCACATCAAAGAATTTTATATGAGAAATTTTTAAAGTCAGTAACTCTAAGTAAAATTAGTTCCCAAAAACTACTTCATCCAATTGAAATTGAGTTTTCAAAGCCTGATATTAAAATTTTAAACTCTAAAAAAGATATTCTTAATCAGTTTGGCTTAGACTTTGATTTAAGTGTTGATAAAATAATTATTAATTCAATTCCGTCATTTATAGATTCTGCAAATTTTACTCAATCTTTTAATGAACTTATATTTAATGTTAAGAATGATCTTCCAGATGAAAGTTTTAGTGAATCTGATTTCATTTCCAAGATTATTTCAAAGTCTTTGTCTATAAAAAACGGTAAATCTTTAAAAGTAAAAGAACAGCAATACATTATTAATTCGCTTTTTGCTTGTAAAGAGACTATGATATGTCCATTTAATAAGAGGACTTTTGTCAAATTAGATTTTTCCGAAATTGAAAATATGTTCAAGTAAATGAATAGAATTTCACCAACAGTAAAACAACTTTTAATAATCAACATTATTTTTTATTTTGGTTCAAGTTTTTCATTGAATACAGACTTTATTTATTCATTATTTAGCTTACATTTTCCTGAAAATCCTGAGTTTAAGTTTTGGCAACTACTCACACACATGTTTATGCATGGGGGGGGGGTTACACTTAGCTTTCAATATGTTTGCATTATGGATGTTTGGATCAGCAATTGAGTCAATTTTCGGATCCAGAAGATTTTTGTTTTTTTACTTGACATGTGGTTTAGGTGCTGCTATTGCTCAAATAAGTTTTCTTTATTACTCATTCTATTCTAATCTAGATTTATTACTTAGTTCAGGATATGAGCAACAAACTGTTTTAAATCTTCTAATGGAAGGAAAGTACAATACAGGTTGGGCAAATATATTAGGTCAAGAAGGTCTCATTAGTTTTAATACCTCATTTTTATCTACTATGGTGGGTGCATCAGGAGCAATAATGGGTGTTCTTGTAGCTTTTGGAATGTTTTTCCCTGAAAGCAAGCTGATGTTAATTTTCTTTCCAGTCCCCATAAAAGCAAAATATTTTATCCCTGGCATAATATTATTAGATTTATTTTCAGCTATTACTGGTCAGGCTATTTTCAGTCCAAGTAATACTGCTTTTGTAGCTCACTTAGGAGGTGCATTTACGGGATTTTTAATCATGTATTATTGGAAAAAGAATCAGTTTAACCGAAACAGATGGTTTTGATGAATTTTTTAGAAAAGTTTAATGTAGATTTAAACAAACTTGATTTTTTTCAAAAAATAATTGTAGTAAACATAATAGTTTTTATTGTATATAGGCTTACTTTCATGTTTAGTTTTCAGAATGATTTTATTTCCTATTTTTCCTTAGAAACTGATTTTCTGACAAAACCATGGTCAATTTTCACATATGCTTTCATTCACGAGGGACTCTTTGAGTTGATTTTTATGATAATTTTATTGACATTTTCAACTAATTCAATTGCTAATTTATTAGAAAAAAAAACCACAATTAATTTATTTTTTTTAGGAATATTTTTTGGAGGAGTAGCCTATTTATTTTCGGGATCACAAGGCTCATTAATAGGTGCTTCAGCTGGAGTTTCTTCACTACTATTTTTTCTGCTTTTATTATCTCCAAATATGGGAGTTAGAATATTTAAATTTACAATAGAATTTAAATATATTATGGCTTTTATATTATTTACTGATTTTTTAAAATTAATATCACCTAGCCAATTTGGTGTTTATTCCCACATTGGCGGCTATTTTGTTGGAACTTGTTATTATTATTCTTTGTATGGTTTTCCAAAAAATATAAAATTTAAAAATCAAAAAATAAGAAAAAAGAATTTTAAAAATAAGCAGAATAAAATTGATATGATATTAGATAAGATTAGTAAAAGCGGATATGACAGCCTTAGTGATGAAGAAAAGGAATATCTTTTCAAACAGGGGAGGAATAAATGAAAAAACTTAGTTTTTTTGAAAAATTTCTTTTTTTGGTCAATAGCTTATTAGCGTTTTCTTTTCTAATTTCTTTATGTCTACCTTACGTAAAACCTACCCTTTTTTCATATTTCTCGATATTCAGTTTATTTACCCCACTAATAATAAGCTTAAATATTCTTTTTATGTTTTTTTGGATCGCAAAGCTAAAGAAACAATTTATGTTATCATTTATAGTTCTCATTCTTGGAAATGATAGTTTAAAAAGTTTTGTTAATTTTTCAAATAACTCAAAATTTATAGCTGATAATGAATTTTCAGTAATAAGTTATAATGTTAGGCTTTTTAATGCATATAATTGGATTGAGAAAGATAATGTAACAATAAAAATCAAAGAATTTCTTATAAATAAAAATGCTGATATTATATGTTTACAGGAATATCAAAATACTGATTTTAATCTCGATAATTATGATTATAAGTATGAAAAGTTAAGAGGCGGTAATTTAAAATATGGTCAAGCAATATTTTCAAAATATCCCATTGTTAACAAAGGATCAATTGATTTTAATAGTCCTTCAAATAATGCTATTTTTTCAGATATAAAAATTAGTAATGACACCATCAGAATTTATAATGTTCATCTTCAATCTTTTTCTTTTGAAAAAAAAATAGAATTAATTGAGTTAAATAAAAACAATGAAAAAATAATGAATGATTTATCCAAAACTTTTATCATTCAACAGAAACAAGTAGAATTGATCAAAAAAAGTATTAAGAAAAGCCCCTATAAAGTGATTCTTTCAGGTGACTTTAACAATACTGCATTTTCATATACATACAAAGAACTTTCCCGTTATTTTAATGATAGTTTTAAAGAAAAGGGAAATGGTTTTGGAATTACATTTAATTACAACTTTATTCCATTAAGAATTGATTTCATTCTAAGTGACAAGCTTTTCAAAATAAATTACTTCAAGACTTATAATATTAACTTGTCAGATCATGAGCCCATTTTTTCTCAATTTACATATTAGTTTTATTAAAATAATTTTCACTATTTAGGCCTTCGTTAAAGATTAAATCAATGATGCTTAAATTAGAAATAAACCCATGTTCAGTTTCAAAAACCTGACTATATGGTTTTATTAGACTTTTTTGCGCTTTTCTGTTTCTGATGCTTAAAAACCTAAAATCAGAATCTGAATTATAATTATCTTGATAAGCTGAAGTTAATTTAAATTTTAAATCTTTTTCAATTATGTTAAATATAATTGCTATTGATTTGATGGTTATATCAATTAAGAATTCTTCTTTTTCCTCAAAAATTCCAATAAAATAGTCTTCAAAAAATTCAAAATAAGGAGAACTTCTATAAGCTATTTGGATTGACTTAAAGTGATTTTTTTGCCAATTGCTATTATTACATATTCTGATATCCTTTAGTTTTGTTTTTTTTGAACTCGTAAAACTTACAGGTATAATCAGTTTTAATTTTCCGTTTGACCCGTAAATTGATGCTCTATTTCTAAATGTCTGTTTTTGATAAAAATCATTTATTTCAAAAATTAAATTTTTAGATTGTAAAAGATGTGAAAAAAATTCAATATTTGGAAAATAGGTGGGATGTATTATGGTCTTCATTGCAATTTCTTTCTTCTGAAATAAGAAATTATATTCCACAACAAAACTATTGCAATAAAATGTATAAAATAGGATGTTGGTTGCCCATTTCCGTGAACAGTAGTAAACATTCTGTCCCACCTAATTTTATCAAACCCCTTACCATTATAGTCTATACTTAACCATTTGAAAACAGGCTTCCCAACAACATGATCAAATGGAACAAAACCCCAAGATCTTGAGTCTTGAGAATTGCTTCTGTTATCACCCATCAACCAATAATAATCTTGTTTAAAAGTATATTGATTTGTTTTGAAACCGTTGATGTAAACATCACTATCCAGCATGTAAAGGTCATTATTTTCATAAATTTTAATAAGCCTTTCATAAATCGGAAAATTGTCTTTATTTATTTCAATTGTAGTGCCTTTTTTTGGAATATAAACCGGACCAAAAAAATCATTATTCCAATTGTAAGATGGTTTTTGAGGAAAAACTGATGGATCTTTTACTCCCTTTGGAAGTGTATCTTTTTTAATCCATCCAACATTAGTGTCTTTTTTTAGTTTTTCAAGTGATGCATCACTGATCCCCATAAATTTATAAGTATAGTTGCTATTTATGGGTCCAAATCTGTCAGTTATATCATAATTATAAATCATAACCTTTTTATTGAACTTATTCTTTTTAGGTTGAACCAAATATGAAAATTGCAACTTTGCCCTTTTTGGTAATTGATTTTTTTCTCCATTTATATAAACATATCCATTAATTACCTCTAGGGTATCACCAGCTATACCAACAGCTCTCTTTACATAATTTGTTTTTTTATCAATCGGTTTATAGTAATATTTGTCAGTATAATACATGTTTTTAAAAGTATCAACAGGCCAATTGAAACACACAATTTCATTTCTTTTAATTTTTTGAAAACCAGGAAGTCTTAAATATGGTAGTTCTGCTAAAAATGGGAGCTGTTTTTTGTTGAGATAAGACCTGGTCTTGATGATTGGAATAGTATCATGTACCATTGGGGCCGCAATTGTTGTCATAGGAACTCTTGCGCCATAGTGAAACTTACTCACAAATAAAAAATCTCCAACTAAAAGGGATTTTTCTAGTGAAGAAGTGGGTATCGTGTAGGGTTGAATAAAGTATGTATGAACGAATGTAGCAGCAATTACAGCGAATATAATTGAGCTTGTCCACTCCCCATTTGAGCTTTTAGGGTTAATGTCTCTATCTTCAACATATTCAATAGTTTCAAAATAGTTTAGGTAATAATTATAAAAACCAAATGTACAAATAGACAAAAAAGTATCAGTGTACGAATTCTTCTTAAAACTTCTGGAAAGTTCAACCCAAATAACAGGAATTATAATTGTGTTCAATACCGGCATCAGAATAATAAAAATCCACCACCAGGGTCTGTTTATTATTTTTAGTAGCACAAAAACATTGTACAGAGGAATAAATGAGTGAAATGCACTGTTGCCGGAAATCTTGTATAATTTCCATGTACCTAATCCATGAATAAAATTTAAAATCAATAAAATCAATATTATTTCACTCATAACTCGATATTTATAGAAATTCCAAAATTAGATTGACTATCAACTTCGTTAAATTCTATATTAGGTCTTAAAGATAAATTATCATCCAAGTTGTATTGCAATAGATGTGCATCCACATTCGCATCAATAATGTTTAAAATGTACAAACCAACTGTAACTAAAATAGATAGTTCTTTGTTTCTTTTTAAAGTGCTTTGTGCTCTAATTAAACCATCATTAGATATTGAAGGGTAAGCCCCACTTCCGTAAAACTCATCATCAGTGAATCCTGCTAATCTTCTTTTGTAAGCATTACGATATCTTTTGTAATCATTATCATTTTGATTATAGAAATATAACCCTGTTGCAAGTGCACCATAAACAATAGGTATTTTCCAATATTTTTTATTGTATGCCTGACCTAATCCAGGTAGTACAGCAGAATAAAATGTTGCTTTTGATGGTCTTAATGCCATTTCTAAATCTTTTTCATAATCCTCATTTTGACCATAACTAAAAATAGAAACAAAAAATAGAATGATATATAAATAAAGTTTATTCATTGATTTTTTTAATTAATCTTAAAAAATCAGATTTAGATTCAAAATTTAAAATGATTTTTCCTGTTTTATTTTTATTAAAAATAAAATTAACACTGGTTTGAAGTTTTTTTTCAGCTTTAATTTTTTGTTTTAAGAATTTATTTTCAAGATTATCTTTTATATTTTTTTTAGGAGGATTTTTAAATGAGCTAATTAGTTTTTCAGTATTTCTAACGGATAAATTCTTTGAAATTATTCTTTCATAAATTGAAAGCTGTAGTTTTTCATCATCAATATTTATCATTGCCCTACCATGCCCCATAGAGATGAAACCATCTTTTATACCACTCTGTATTATTGGATTGAGCTTAAGTAATCTCAAATAATTGGTTATTGTTGTTCTTTTTTTTCCAATTTTTTCACTCAATTCTTCTTGTGTAATTTTGATTTCCTCGATTAGTCGTTTGTAAGAAATAGCTATTTCAATAGAATCCAAGTCTTGTCTGTGAATATTTTCAACTAATGCCATCTCAAGAGATTGTTGATCATTAGCCTTTCTTATATAGCATGGTATCTTATCGATCTTAAGCTTTTTAAATGCTCTTAATCTTCTCTCGCCAGAAATTAATTGAAACTTATTTTTAGAGATTTTTTTTATTGTAATGGGCTGGATAAGTCCAATATTTTTAATCGAAATGACTAATTCTTCTAGTTTTTCTTTATCGAACACCGATCTTGGCTGAAATGGATTTAGGGCAATTTTCGAAATATCAATTTCTGTACTATAATTTTTGTTTATTTTAGAAATTGAGCCAGGATTATTTTTTGAATCTTCCAAAATAGATTTTAATCCTCTACCTAAAACTTGTTTCTTTGTTGCTTTAGCCATTATGAGTTTTTGAAATAAGTTCTTTTGCCAAATTTAAGTAATTATCAGCTCCTTTACTGCTAACATCATAATCAATGATACTTTTGCCGTAACTTGTTGCCTCACCAAGTCTTACGTTCCTGTGAATAACTGTTTTAAATACCATTTCATTAAAATGAGTTTTTACTTCTTTTTTAACCTGATTTGAAAGATTTAAGCGAGTATCATACATAGTTAAAAGAAGTCCTTCTATCAACAGGTTTTCATTGTGAATTTTTTGAATACTTTTTATAGTATTTAAGAGTTTGCCTAAACCTTCAAGTGCTAAATATTCACACTGTATTGGAATCAACACTGAATCAGACGCTGACAATGCATTAATTGTTAATAATCCAAGAGAAGGAGGGCAGTCAATAATTATAAAATCATAATTTGCTGCAACCTCCATAATTGCGTTCTTTAACAAATACTCTCTTTCAATCATGTTGACCGATTCAATCTCAATTCCGACCAAATCAATATGGGCAGGAATGACATTAAGGAACTCGAGTTTAGTTTTATAAATACATTCATTAGTTGAACACTCATTTTCCAATAAATTATAAATTGTTTTGCTTCTAATATTTACCTCCACCCCAATAGATAAGCTGGCATTTGCTTGGGGATCAAAATCAATTAATAAGACTTTTTTTTCTAAAGCTGCAAGTGCGGAGGATAAATTAACAGAAGTAGTTGTTTTTCCAACTCCACCTTTTTGATTAGAAATAGCAATAATCTTGCTCATTTTTAATGAAATAATGAATATTAAATTTACAATTAATAAAACGTAATAAATACAATATCATGTTAAAGAAATTTTAAAATGTTAACAGTAAAATTAACTATGGGTATTTATAAGTGATTCAAGTATAGTTGAGGCTGATTCCCCTATATTAGAGCCAGGGCCAAAAATGCATTTAACCCCATTATCAAATAAAAAGTCATAATCTTTTTTTGGGATCACTCCGCCCACCACTATCATTTTATCATCACAGTCATACTTTTTTAATTCTTTTATAAGATTAGGAACTAAAGTTTTGTGGCCACCTGCAAGCGATGATATCCCTATAATGTGTACGTCATTTTCAACTGCCTGTTTAGCAACCTCTTCTGGGGTTTGAAATAATGGACCTATATCTACATCAAATCCAATATCAGCGAAACTGGTTGCAATAACTTTAGCCCCTCTATCATGTCCATCTTGTCCAATCTTTGCTATTAAAATTCTAGGTCTTCTACCATCAATCTCAGCAAATTTATTTGAAAGATCTACTGAATTTAAATAAGAACTATTATCCTTCATATTTGTTTTGTATACACCCGTAAAACTTTTAATTTCAGACTTATAACGTCCAAATTCTTTTTCCAGAGCAGAGCTTATTTCTCCTAGTGTTGCTCTAGCTCTAGCAGCTTTAATTGATAAAGCTAATAAATTTTTATTTTTCTCCTTTGCAGCTAAACTTAGCTCATTCAATATATCAATTACTTTTGTTTCATTTCTGTTTTTTTTAACTTCTTTTAATTTCTTTATTTGATTATTTCTGACCTCATGATTATCAATTTCTAAAAAATTTATTATTTCCTCTTCCTCCAGTTTAAATTTGTTAACCCCTACGATTATGATTTCTTTATTATCAATTTTAGCTTGTTTTTGTGTTGCTGCCTGTTCAATTCTCATTTTCGGTATTCCTTTTTCAATTGCTCTTGTCATCCCTCCAGCATCATTAATTTCATTGATGTGAATCATTGCTCTTTCTATAAGTTGATGGGTCAAACTTTCAATATGATAACTACCGCCCCATGGGTCAACTGTATTACACACATCAATTTCTTCCTGAATTATAAGTTGAGTATCCCTAGCAATTTTTGATGAAAATTTTGTTGGTAAACCAATAGCTTCATCTAATGAATTTGTATGAAGACTTTGTGTTCCACCAAAAACCGCTGATAATGCTTCAATTGTAGTTCTAGTAATATTATTAAACGGTTCCTGTTCAGATAAACTCCAGCCACTAGTTTGGCAGTGAGCCCGAAGACAAGATGATTTATACTTTTGCGGATTAAATGGTTCCATTAATTTTGTCCAAAGAAATCGAGCAGCTCTCATTTTAGCTATTTCCATAAAGTGATTCATTCCAATTCCCCAAAAGAAAGAGAACCTTTTAGCAAATTCATCAACTTTGAGACCAGCATTAATTGCGGTTTTAACATATTCAATTCCGTTTGCTAATGTGTAGGCAAGTTCCAAATCAGCACTTGCACCAGCTTCTTGCATATGGTAACCAGAAATACTTATGCTGTTAAATTTTGGCATATTTTTACTAGTAAATTCAAAAATATCCGCTATAATTTTTATTGATTCCTCTGGCGGATATATGAAGGTGTTTCTAACCATATATTCCTTCAAGATATCATTTTGTATTGTACCTGAAAGTTTAGAAATATCGACCCCTTGCTCTTCAGCTGCAACAATATAAAATGCCATGATAGGCAGAACAGCCCCATTCATGGTCATTGACACGCTCATTTTGTCTAGAGGAATTCCATCAAATAAAATTTTCATATCCTCTACAGTGTCAATCGCAACCCCAGCTTTGCCAATATCTCCAATTACCCTTTGATTATCAGAATCATATCCCCTGTGTGTTGGTAAATCAAATGCAACAGAAAGTCCTTTTTGACCTGCCTTTAAATTTTCTTTGTAAAATTGATTACTCTCTTTAGCAGTTGAAAAGCCAGCATACTGTCTTACAGTCCAAGGTTTATTGGTATACATGGATGAGTATGGTCCTCTGACAAATGGTGGTAAGCCAGCGATTGATTGACCGTGATTATGGTTTGATAAATCACTTGAGTCATAAAAATTCTTAATTGTAATTTTCTCATCAGTTTCAAAAAAACTTTGTTCTTTATTAACCTCTTTTATGGGTTTATAGTCTGTTAAATCAAGTTTGTTTAAATCTTTTCTAAGCATTTATAAATTTATTTTGACCAACTAAAACTTTATCTCCTGACTCATATTGTTCTTTTTCTTTCTTATGATTCATCAAAATCTCTTGAAAAATCTTTTGATTTTTTTGATCATGAAAGTACCCTCCATTTTTTTCAATTTTCTTTATTAATTTAAGAGATTTTTCAGCTAATTTTTCAATTAAATATGTGATGTAATAACTACCACTGATTGAATTATTAACGAACTTGATTAATGTTTCATTTTTAAGAATTAAAAGTTGATTATTAGTAATCCTTTGAGAAAATTCGTTTTGATCATTGAATTTTATATCATATGGTATAGATTTTATAAAATCACAACCGCCCAAAATGCCTGACATACACTCGGATGTGGCTCTAATTATATTATTATTATAATTTTCTTTTGTTTTATTTTTTGTTGTTGGTTTTGCAGTGATAATACAATCATCTATTTGATTTCCATATTTCTTTGAAATGATACTCCATAAAATTCTCGTCGCTTGAATTTTAGCAATTTCAAAAAAATAATTATTTCCTTGGATTAACTCAAATGATATTTTGTTAAACAGAGAGTTTCCAAATTTATTAACATAATCAATCCCAGCTGAAAGTATAAATGCAATTTCTTGAACTATATTTGCTCCAGATTCTTTAAAAAACTCTGAAGATAAATTTAACATGAAGTTTTTTTGATAAAATTTATTTAAATCTATTGGCTCTTTGCTGTTTAAGTTAGGTTCAATTAATAGTTTAAATTTAGGATTATAGTTTACAGGTTTATCGGTTTTAAAATATATGTTTCCCTGAAACAAAAAAGAATTATCAATAAATTGATCTTCATAATTACTAATAATTAGATTTTTTATTTCGTTTTTATACAATGACTTAATCTGCTTATTTAGGTCAGTAGTTTTATCGCACTTTAATTCGTTAACAATATCCCATTGCTTAGGAAACAATAATTTTTCTGGATTAATTAAGGATTTTTTATTTGAGGTGTAGTATGGAGAAATGGTTATATCCTCATTTGTCTTAGAGAATAATCTTTTGTAACTATCTGTTCCAAGATCTAAAATAATTTTATCTTTCCATGCTTTTTTTAAATTTTTTGAATCTTTCATTTAATCAGAAATCGTATCATATTCAATCAAAAAAATTTCTTCATTATCTTTTTTCATGAACAACTTTTCTCTAGCATATTTTTCAAGACCTGAATCTGTTTGTATCAATTGTAATTCTATGTTATCTTTTGCTATTTCTTTTTCGTAGTATGATTTTTGAACATCTAGTTCATTTATATCATTGTTTAACTCATTGTGTATAATCAAAGAGTTACTATCAAAAAAAATCATCCAAAAAATGAACAATATTATAATGACGCCATATGTACTCTTAATAAATTTAAAAAGTCTATTTTTCACTCAATTTTTTTTTTATGATATCAATTAGTATGTCAATTTTAGTATTGTTTTCTGAGTTTAAAATTAAATCACATTCTTTTTTAATTGGCTCCACATGAGTTCTATGCATCTTATCCAAACGATTTTCAAATAATTTAATTACATCTTCGTTATTTCTTCCTCTTTCACTAATATCTCGCTCAAGTCTTCTTTTCAATCTTGTATCTCTTGAGCAATCAAGGAAAACATTATAATTAATTTGACTTTTTAAAGTTATATTACTAAGAATTAATATTCCTTCAATTATTAGAATTTTTTTTGGTTTAAATAATGTTGAGTTTTTAAGCCTAAGGTGTATACTAAAAGAGTAATGAGGTACACTGATATCTTGACCCGTTTTCAGTAGTTTAATATGACGATTTAGTAAATCAAAGTCTATTGCATCAGGCATGTCATAATTTAACTTATCTCTCTCACTAAAATTTAAATTACTGTTGTCCTTATAATATGAATCTGAGGATAAAAAACCAACATCTGATTGGTCAAACAAATTTTTTAATTTATTAACAATTGTAGTTTTACCACTGCCTGTTCCACCTGTTATCCCAATAATAAACACGCTATTCGATTATTTTAATAATACCCAAGTTTTCAACTCCAACATATACATTTTTATCATTGTCTAATTCAATTGATCTAACCCTTCCAATCTGCTCTAACAATCTATTTTCTTTTATTACTTTCCCATTCTCAATAACACATTGATGGAGATAAGCAAATTTTAAAGACCCAATTAGTATGCTTTTACTCAATGTTGGATAATTTGGATTATCAACATATATCATTCCACTAGGTGCAATTGAAGGAACCCAATAATGAATTGGATCAATCATCCCTTTAATGGAAGTTTTATCCGTAAATTTTGTTCCTATGTAATTAATTCCATAGCTAGCTAATGGCCATCCATAATTATCACCAGACTTTATTATATTAATTTCATCTCCTCCTCTTGGTCCATGTTCATGTATCCATATCTTATCCTCATTTTTATCATAGAACATTCCTTGTGGATTTCTATGTCCATAGCTAAATATTGCTTTTTTTGAATTTTTTTCATTAACGAAGGGGTTGTCAACCGGAATTCTTCCATCATCATGTAACCTGTATATTTTACCACCATCTCTTGTAATATCTTGAGGGTTAAGATCTCTATTTCCTCTATCACCAATACTAAAGAAAATATAATTTTCTTTATCAAAAATTATTCTGCTTCCATAATGTAAAGTTCTTTTGCTGTTTGGGGTGGCCTTATATATAATTTCTTGACTTTCTGCTGAGTCGTTATTTAATTTAAATCTCAGAATAGTTGTGTTAGTTCCGGGATTTTTGTCATTTGATGATGAATAGGAAATATAAATCCAGTTATTCTCTTTGTAATTTGGGTGTAGCTCAATATCTAAAAGTCCTCCCTGATTTTTTGATATTATTTCAGGAAGATTTTTGATTTGATTTCTCTCACCATTTTTAAAATGGATTAATTCACCTTTTCTTTCGGATATTAATATTGAATTGTCAGGTAAAAAAACAAAAGCCCATGGAACTTCAAGTTTATCAACTACTAATTCATATTTTAACTCATTAGAGTAAATATTATTTATAAAACAAAAAACAACGAATAATTGAACAAATTTTTTCATATAATGAAATTACAAAAAACTAGTTATTAAATGCTAAAATGAATGCCACAAATAAACAATAATTACATATTTTTGTTAATCAAATAAAATGATGATGAGTGAAAAAATAAATTGTCTTATTATCGGATCAGGTCCTGCTGGATATACTGCTGCAATATATGCTGCCAGAGCAAATATGAATCCTGTTTTGTATCAAGGAATACAACCTGGAGGTCAGTTGACCACAACTACTGATGTAGAAAATTTTCCTGGTTATCCTGACGGGATCTCAGGCCCCGAAATGATGATTGAATTACAAAAGCAAGCCGAAAGATTTGGTACCGACATAAGAAATGGTTGGATTACTAAGGTTGATTTTAATAATCAACTAAAATTATGGGTTAATGACGAACATGAGTTAGAATGTAAATCTGTAATTATTTCTACAGGCGCGTCAGCAAAATATTTAGGTTTGGAATCAGAAAAAAAATATTTGGAGTCCGGAGGAGGAGTGTCGGCTTGTGCTGTATGTGACGGTTTTTTTTACAAGAACCAGCAAGTTGTAATAGTTGGTGGTGGAGATTCTGCATGTGAGGAGGCTCATTATCTCTCAAAACTGTGTAGCAAGGTGACAATGCTGGTAAGAAAGGATGAATTACGAGCTTCAAAAATTATGCAAGAAAGGGTAAAGAGAACAGAAAATATCGAAATTCTTTTTAACACATCGACCGTGGAGGTAAAGGGTGATGGTCAGGTCGTGACATCTATACTAACCAAAAACAATATTACCAAGGAGTTAAAAGAAATACCAGCAACTGGTTTTTTTGTTGCAATAGGGCATAAGCCTAATACCGATATTTTTAAGCCTTTTCTTGACATGGATTCAACAGGCTATATTATAAATGAATTAGGTTCAACTAAAACTAATGTTGAGGGAGTTTTTGTTTCAGGGGATGCAGCAGATCATACCTACAGGCAAGCAATAACCGCAGCTGGAACAGGTTGCATGGCTGCATTAGATGCTGAGAGATACTTAGCAGCTCTTTAAATTTTAAATTATATTATAAGTCATGCAATTTTTTAAAAGAAACCCTTTTGGACATATACTATTTTTAAAAAAGTGGCTAATAAGAATACTTGGCGCCTACAGTCACCGAAGATATCGAGGCTTTAATGAATTAAAAATTGAGGGGTCTGAAATTATTAGAAATTTACAAGATTCTAATGTGCTTTTTATTTCAAATCATCAAACATACTTTGCTGATGTTGTAGCCATGCTTCATGTATTTAATGCCAGTCTAAAAGGAAGAGTAGATTCTATTAAAAATATTGGCTATTTGTGGAATCCAAAACTTAACATATACTTTATAGCTGCAAAAGAAACTATGAATGCCGGATTAATACCAAAGATGTTAGCTTATGCTGGCTCAGTTAGCATAGAAAGGACATGGAGAAGTAATGGTGAAGATATTAATAGAAAAGTGAAATTTAGTGATATTTCAAATATTGGAAAAGCACTAAATGATGGTTGGGTCATTACCTTTCCTCAAGGCACTACAACCCCTTTCAAACCAGTGAGAAAAGGTACAGCATATTTGATAAAACAATACAAACCAGTTGTGGTGCCTATTGTCATTGATGGATTCCGCAGGTCATTTGATAAAAAAGGTCTTAGGGTTAAGAAAAAAAATATTCTTCAAACTATGATTATAAAGGAGCCACTCAAAATTGATTATGAAAACGAGTCAACCGATGAAATTATAAATAAAATAGCATATTCTATTGAACAACATGAAACATTTTTAAAGGTTATCCCACAAAATGAATTAAGTAGAGCGATAGAATTAAATAGAGAAAGGGAATTCTAATTTTTAAAAACATCTCCTTGTTCAATAATCTCATTCACTTTTCATAAAACTCTGTGAAACACTTCTGAATCTGATTTATCAATTCGAGATCTTAGTAAATTTAAAAAATTAGTTTATTTTTTTATAATTCTTTTAATTTCAATTGTTTCTCTAGAAAATATTTTGACGATGTAAATCCCAGAAACTAGTTGAGTCACGTTTACTCTACTTAAGTTTTCGTCTTGTTTCACCAAAAGATTTTTACCAAATAAATCATAAATTTCAATCTTAGATATTTCATTATTTGAATAAATATTGATGAAATTTTTTACAGGATTAGGGTATATTTTAAAAATAGTTTGATCAATCTCATTGTGATTTAAGTTTTCCGAGAGACCCTTAATTTTAAAATTATCAAAATAGAATCCATCTCTACGTAATCCACCATCTGTGTATAGTTTAAATCTAACTAAGATTTCTTCACCCAAATAGTCTGTTAATGAAATGCTTTCATTTATCCAATCCGATTGGTTGCCATCATACAGCGGTTCATCTAAGGCATAATCATGTGTTTCAATTCCTTTGGTTGTATATTTTCCACATTGTGGGATCCATGAGTCCCCATTGTTAGTAGAAATTTCCAGTTGCACATAATCATATCCAGATTCTATATTCCACTTGGCATCAAAATTGATTTCGGCATGTATGAGACCCGAAAGCTCAACAGTATTTAGTAACTCAATTATTTCTTCTGAGTTATTGCTGTAATTCGAATATGGTGAGTCTGTTATGCTAGTCTCAGGTGAAAAATATTCCTCGTATGTATTTGACCAATCAGAATCATTACTCCAGTAATTGGTGTAATTATCGCTTTCATCTTCAATAATTATTTGAGGTTCTCCGAATATTTTATTAATCAATATTTCTTCTTCGAATAAACCATTATTTACAATGTATTTGTAAACAATACTATCTCCCTCATTGACTGATTCATTTAAATTAACTTGGAAACTACTTGAAATAATTTCACCAATTGATAGTGAGTTTAAATTAATTTCTGAAGATACTGAATCGATATTTGTAGAAACTGGAATTAAAGAAATAGAAAAATTTCCATTATCAATAATACCAAGCCTTTGAATACTAAAATTTGATTGAAAATTTGTGTCAGCTATGAAATTTGGTGTGTTGTCTTCTAGATTTGCATAATTTCCTATCATTTTAGCAGCAGTCAGATTCAAATGTATCATGCCTTTACATAGATCCTCAATAGTTGATGTCTGAGGCCAAAATGAACTCCCAATTTCTGGGGTCATTGCAAATATTTTTTCTCTGGTTTCATTATCTTCTGTGATCAGCATGCCGTACATAAAATCATCACTATCACCTGCAGCGGGATACAAGTCTGCACTTATTATATTGTCATAATTATTTTCGCTAACAAGTTCAGAGGATATAAATTCAAAAATCTCGTTATCTTCAGTTGGTTGATTGTAATCATATCCATATGGGTATAAAAGCAAGTTTCCGTATGTATGATTGTTTAATGCCAATTTAAAATTTTTGGATTCGACTAAGTATCTAATGGCTCGATTTTCAGCTTCTGAAAAAGGTTCATCCCCAGCATAGGTATTACCACTTGGATTATTTGATGTACCAGAAGTATTCCAGACTTCGTTACCATTCTCGTCAATGTAAGAATAATTTCTATTATTATCCACTCCGTGATTATCCCTTCTGTTTTTTCTCCACATTCCACCACCACTTGGTTCGCTAGTCTCGTTGTAAATGTATCCGTCAGGATTAACACAAGGAACAAAATACAACTCAGAGTTATCTATTATCTGTTTAATACTATCATTTGAATCGTAATTCTCGAGTAGATACCACATAAAAAAAATCAATTGTTGCATAGATCCCGGTTCTCTGGCATGGTGAAGAGCAGTGTATAAAATTTGAGGTTCATCTTCATCTTCATTTGGATTGTCAGATATTTTAACCATTTGCAAAAATCTTCCTTCATAAGTTTCATGAATATGAGGTGTTCCACTGTAATTATTATCTTTTAAATCAGTCCTCTGAGAAATTATGGTTGGATATTGAGTATACATGTCATCAATTTCACTTATCATTTCATCATAAGTGTAAAAACCACCAAAATCGTCTCCGTCTTTTATATCATAGTTTTCTGGAGTGGTATAATCATCATTTACAGAATCACAAAACTCATTTGATTTAATATTAGATTTAGACTTGTTTCTATTTTGATAGAAGTTAACTACATCATCGATTAATATATCATATGTTAGACCTAAAGAGTTAATTTTATGTAAATCGTCTACTGAAAAATCAGATATAAAAAAATGATTTTTTTTATGCAAACCATGGTCAATACAAACTCCACTATTCGAAAGCTTCAATAAATCTTCCTGGGTTGAATAATTGATTTTGATTTTATAGAAAATATCTGAATGCTGGGAATGACCAAGTCCCGTAAATAGAATTAAAAAAAGAAAAAACAAATTTTTTTTCAACAATTTTTTTATTTTGGTTAAGGCAAATATTATTCCGAAAAGTTAGGAATTTTCTAATATCCAATTTTTGGCATTCAAAAAGGCCAATATCCATGGGCTTAGTATGTCATCTCTGTTATCCTCATAGTATGCCCAATTCCACTTAAATATTGATCTTTCTATATGCGGCATTGTTACAAGATGTCTGCCATCCTCACTGCAAAGCATGGCTGTATTGAAATCTGAGCCATTTGGGTTGGATGGATAATCTGAGTATCCGTACTCAGCAACTATATTATAATTTTCTTTTGGGTAGGGAAGTTTAAACTTACCCTCACCATGGCTTATCCATACACCTAAATTCAATTGTTCAAGCGAGCCTAACATAATTGAATTATTAGTGTTTATTTTCACTGATGTGAAGTTACTTTCATGTTTTCTTGAATCATTAAAAGTCATTTTTCCATGATTTTCATGTCCTGGATATATTAAATCAAGCTCCATGAATAGTTGACATCCATTACATATACCAATGGATAAAGTATCCTTTCTTGAAAAAAAGTTTTCAAGTGCGTTTTTTGCGCTATCATTGAACTTAAATGATCCTGCCCATCCTTTTGCAGAACCAAGAACATCAGAGTTAGAAAAACCTCCAACAGCACCCAAAAATTTAATGTCCTGTAATGTTTCTTTACCAGAAATTAGGTCGGTCATATGAATATCTTTAACATCAAATCCTGCAATATTAAGAGCATTAGCTAATTCTCTTTCACTATTACTGCCTTTTTCTCTTAATATTGCTGCTTTCGGTTTTTTTCCAGAGGGTAATTTTATTAAGCCGCCGTTAAAATTTTTAGGAAACTTAAATTTGAGTGGTTGATTCTTGTAATTTTTAAATCTTGAATCAGCTAGGTTGTTAGAAGTTTGCATTCTGTCAAGTAGAGTTGATGTATGAAACCAATAATCTCTATATTTTTCTAAATCAAATAAAAATTCATTTTCTTGATTTTTTATTTTCAACTTATTTTCTTTGATAACTTTACCAATCTTGTGGACAGCTATCCCATTATTGATTAATTCTTTTTCTATTTTATCATCTTTACCCTGAATAATTATTCCACAATTTTCTGAAAAAAGTATTTTGACGGTATCATTTTCATTTAATGATGACAAATCTATGTTTGCACCAATGTTTTTAGTAGAAAAACACATTTCCATTAGAGATGTAATAAACCCACCAGAACCAATATCATGACCAGCTGTAATATGATTATTTTTTATCATTCTTTGTATTGTTTCAAAAACATTGACAAAATATCTTGAATCGTTTATAGTTGGAGTGTTATTTCCAATATTTCCAATTATTTGAGAAAAGGCAGAGCCACCTAATTTAAAATCATCTGAGGATAGGTTTATGTAAAAAATAGATCCTTTGTCAATCTTAAATACGGGTTCAATAATATTTGAAATATTATTACAATGAGCGGTTGCTGAAATAATTACAGTCCCTGGGGATTTGACCTCTATGTTTTCATATTTTTGATTCATTGATAAAGAATCCTTTCCCGTAGGAATATTAATACCTAACTCAATTGCAAATTTTGAAACCGATTCAACGGCGCTATAAAGTCTCGCATCTTCTCCCTGATTCTTGCATGGCCACATCCAATTAGCTGATAAGGAGATTCCCTTTAAGCCATTTTCAATGGGGGCCCAAATTATATTAGTTAATGCTTCAGCTATACTATTTTTACTTCCAGCATTAGGATCAATTAATGCTGATACCGGAGAATGCCCAATGGATGTTGCTACACCATTTTTAGTAGAGTAGTCTAGCGCCATTACTCCACAATTATTAAGAGGCAACTGAAGTTCACCAACACATTGTTGTTTTGCAACTTTTCCCCCAACACATCTGTCAACTTTATTTGTTAACCAATCTTTACAGCCCACAGATTCCAAGCTAAATATTCGCTCGATGTAATTATGAATAAGTCTATTAGAATATTTAACATTATTATATTTTTTGGAGATACTTTTATCTTTCAAAATGGTTTGGGGAGAGCTTCCAAAAAAATGATCTAGGTCAAGGTCAACGCAACTAAGATTTGATTTTTCGGAGTGTATAGTGAATCTATTATCATCTGTAACTCGACCAACAATGTATACAGGGGCTCTTTCTCTCTCACAGATACGTATAAATTCATCTATATTTTCTTTTTTAATAATTAATCCCATTCTCTCTTGAGATTCATTTCCAATTATTTCTTTATTTGAAAGTGTTGGGTCTCCAATGGGTAAATCATCCAATTTGATAAATCCTCCGGTTTCCTCTACTAGCTCAGTTAAGCAATTTAAATGACCTCCAGCACCATGATCATGAATTGAGACTATACAATTTTTGTCATTTTCTAAAGTACCTCTGATAGCATTCGCTACTCTTTTTTGCATCTCGGGATTAGACCTTTGAATAGCATTTAGTTCAATTCCAGTTGAAAACTCTCCGGTATCTGCCGAAGAAACAGCTGCTCCACCCATACCAATTCTGTAATTATCACCACCCATAATTACAATCAAATCATCTTTTTCAGGTTTATTTTTTATTGAGTGTTCTTTGTTGGTAAAACCAATTCCACCAGCTAACATTATTACTTTGTCATAAGATTGTATTTCACCATCATTATCATTTTCAAAAGTAAGTACAGACCCAGAAATGAGTGGTTGTCCAAACTTATTTCCAAAGTCTGAAGCGCCATTAGAGGCCTTAATCAATATTTCAACCGGTGTTTGATATAACCATTTTCTTTCTTCAATATTATTTTCCCATTCTTTGTTATCTACTCTGGAATATGGTGTCATGTAAACTGCTGTTCCAGCCAATGGTATTGAACCTCTTCCACCAGCTAATCTATCTCTAATCTCACCCCCAGAACCTGTTGCTGCCCCGTTAAATGGTTCAACCGTTGTAGGAAAATTATGAGTTTCTGCTTTCAAGGAAATGACCGTTTCAATTTCTTTTGAAATGTAGAAGTTTGATTCATCGGATTTACTAGGTGCAAATTGAATAACTTTTGGTCCTTTAATAAACGCTACATTATCCTTATATGCAGAAACTATATTATGCGGATTTTCTTTTGATGTTTTTTTAATCAATGAAAATAAGCTTTCTTTTTTTTCTTCTCCGTCAATAATAAATTTTCCATTGAAGATTTTATGTCTACAATGTTCAGAATTAACCTGTGAAAAGCCAAATATCTCAGAGTCGGTTAGTTCTCGATTTATTATTTTTGAAACATTATTGAGATAGGAAATTTCATTCGGACTTAATGATAAACCTTCTTTTTGATTATATTTTTCAATATCATTAATATTTGTAATTTTCTTTGGGATAATATTTATCTTGAAAATATCTTGAGAAAGAGAGTTGAACCTTTCATTTAACATGGGGTCAAAATCAAATGAATCATCACTTTTTAGATTGTATTTTTCAATTCTTGCCACCGAAGTTAACCCCATATTATGACAAATTTCTACTGCATTTGTACTCCAAGGAGAAACCATAGCTGCTCTGGGTCCAATTAGATCACGGTTGACTTTCGCATCAGAAATAAAAGTCGCATTACCGAATAACCATTCTAGCTTTTTTATTTCGTTTTCGGAGAAAGATTTTTTTGTTTGAACTGCAAAAACAGATTGATCTTTAGATTCAAAAAAGGAAATCATTTGATATTAATATGATTGCTAAAATTAATCGAAATTAATTTATTAATTATCAAAATAAATTGACTAAAATAAATAGTTATTCACCTCTTTTAAACAGGCTATTTAAATAGATTGCATTTTAACCAGATTGCTGTAAATTCCGCCCTTTTTCATCAAGTCTTTATGAACTCCTGATTCTATTATCCTACCCTTATCTAAAACAATTATACTATCAGCATTTTGTATGGTTGATAATCTATGTGCTATTACGATTGAAGTCTTATTTTTCATAAGATTATCCAATGCATTTTGAACAAGTTTTTCACTTTCACTATCAAGGGCAGAGGTAGCTTCATCTAAAACTAAAATTGGAGGATTTTTTAAAACTGCACGAGCTATACTCAACCTTTGTTTTTGACCTCCAGATAACTTGTTTCCAGAATCTCCTATATTACTATCAATACCCTTGGGTAATTTATTTACAAACTCCCAGGCATTAGCAATTTTTAAACAATCATTTAATTCATCATCTGCAGCATTTGGTTTAGCAATTAAAAGATTGTTTTTTATTGAATCATTAAATAAAATTGAGTCCTGTGTTACCAATCCAATTAACTCTCTTAGTGATTTCTTTTTAAAATTTTTAATGTTTTGTCCATCAATATTAATTGATCCAGAGTCCACATCGTAAAATCTACATATTAGATTTGCAATTGTTGACTTTCCACTACCAGATTGACCAACTAGTGCAATATTTTTCCCTTTTGATATAGATAAATTTAAGTCGTGTAAAACATTTTCATCATCATATGAAAATGACATATTTTTGATCTCAATTTTTTCAGTAAAAGAATTAATATTTTTAGCATTTGGCTCTTCGTTAACTACCGTTTCATTATCAATAACATGAAATATTCTTTGTGCAGCCGCAGAGGCCTTTTTTACCTTGTAAGTTGCTCTGCTAAGTGATTTTGCAGGTGTTAAAATATTATATGCAAGTCCAAGATATACGATGAATGCACTTGCATCTAGTGAATTTTCATTAAGCACCATGATTCCACCAAACCATAACACTCCAGCTATTGATGAAATTCCTAAAAACTCACTAAGAGGACTTGCTAGATTTTTTCTATTTAAAACACTATTTGAAAACTGATAAAATCTTTTTGTTGAATTTGTAAATTTATCTAAAAACTTACTCTCTGCGTTAAAAATCTTAAGGATTTTCATACCTAAAAGAGTTTCATCAACTAGAGAAATAAATTGACCTTGTTCTTTTTGAACCTTGAGAGATTTTCTTCTAAGTGATTTTCCTACAACAGAAATTACAAACCCGCAGAGTGGTATAAAGATAATTACAAATAAGCTTAGTTTTGGGCTAATCAAAAACATTGAAATAAGTGTAAATAAAACCATAAGTGGATCTTTTACAATTAATTCAAATATTGAAAGAAATGAGTTGTCCAATTCTTGAACATCAGATGAAATTCTAGCTACAATATCTCCTCTTTTTTTCTCTGAATAGAACGAAAGTGATAATTTGATGATTTGACCATATATTTCATTTCTGATATTTCTAACAACTCCATTTCTCAGAAATGTTATAAAGTACATTGCTAAATAATTAAAGATATTTTTAAGTAAAAAAGTAACAATGATTATTGAAACCATGAAGATTAGTACATCATCACTACCAGCAGCTTTTTTGGTCGTAACAAAATAATTTAGATAATTTTGGACAAAACTTGTAATCTCAGAAATACCTTCCCAAACAGGAGGTTGATTTAGTTGCTCTGTTTGATTAAAAAGAACTTTTAACATGGGGAATAATGAAATCATTGAAAGGGTTCCAAAGAAGGCATAAAAAACATTAGATATGATATTTAGTATGAAGTATTTTTTATGCACCCATGCATATTCAAATATTCTATTAAAGTAGTTTGTGTTCATAAACCAATACTTTTGATAATTCTTTCAATCTTATCATTCAAGTTTTTATCAACTTTTTCAAATTCATTAACACTATTTAAAGCTTCATTTATAGAAATATACATTTTAATTTTAGGCTCAGTACCGCTTGGCCTTAAAATTATTTTACATCCATCAACTGATTCAAATTCAATAACATTTGATTTAGGTAAACTAATTTTTTCAGCAACACCATTAATTAAATTTTTCTTTAATGAAATTGCATAATCGCAAAAATATTTAACCTTGGATCCTAGAATAAAATTAAGGGGGTTTTTTCTAAAACCATTAATTATTTTTTTTATTTCATTTTGCCCCTTTTCTCCGTCTTTAACTATTGAAACTAATTTTTCTTTGTAAAAACCGTGTAGGCAATAGAGTTTTATTAACTCTTTGAAAGCTGAAGAATTTTTTTGTTTGTAGTAAGAAATCATTTCACAAGCTGCTAAGCTGGCGGTTATAGCATCTTTATCTCTAACAGTATCACCAATCATTAAACCAAAGCTTTCTTCACCACCAATCACAAATTTTTGATTTGGAAAATCTTCTATCATTTTAGCAATCCATTTAAATCCTGTTAGGCTTAATTTACAATCAACATTATAATATTTTGCGATATTTTTAATCATTGGAGTGGAAACTATTGTTGATGCTAAAAAATGATTTTTATTTAATGTTTTTTCTAATTTCTTTTTATCGAGAATGTAATTAAACATCAAAACCATCAGTTGATTTCCATTAATCAATGTTAAATCATTTTTTAAGTCTCTAATTGCTATACCCAGTCTGTCAGCATCCGGATCAGTACCGATGACTATGTCAGCTTTTTCTTTATTGCCAAGCTTTAAGGCAAGATATAATGACTCAATTTCTTCAGGATTTGGAGATTTAACAGTGCTAAAATTACCATCAGCAATCATTTGAGATTTTACATAATTAACATTTTCATAACCTGCTTTTTTTAGTAATGTCGGAATTATTGTGGCTGAGGTCCCGTGCAAAGCAGTGAATACAATTTTAATATCATTTCTGTTTTTTACATCTTTATCGATTGCATTTTCTAAGCATTTATTAATAAACGGCTTATCGATTTCTTTATCTATTATTTCTATTAATTCTGCTCTGGAATTAAAATTTATATCTTTGAATTTTAACTTTTCAATTTCGGATATTAATAAGTTATCGATTGGAGGGACTATTTGCCCCCCATCTTTCCAATATACTTTAAATCCATTATACTCAGGAGGATTGTGAGAGGCTGTTAAAACAATTCCACAAAAACAATTTAATTTTCTTACCGCGTACGAAAGCTCAGGTGTTGGTCTCATTCCTGAAAATAGGTAGACCATGATTTTATTAGCAGAAAATACTTTAGCAACAATTTTTGCTAATTCACTGCTATTATTCCTGCAATCATAAGCAATTACAACTGATTTATTAACACGGTAATTGCTATTTATAAAGTTTGAAATTCCTTGAGTATTTTTTCCAATTGTATATTTATTTATTCTGTTTGTTCCAACTCCCATTAACCCTCTCATTCCCCCTGTTCCAAACTCTAAATTTTTACAGAAAGCGTCATTTAATTTGACTTTATCATTTTTTAAATGATTTAGTTTATTTTGTGTTTCTTCACAAAATGGGTGATTTGACCACTCTTCAATATTTTTTTTTACCGTGTTATTCATTGAACAAATTGACTTCAAAATTATGCTTATAGAAGAGAATACTTTATAGATAAGTTGTTAAATTAATCACAAATTTGTTTGCTTCTGAATTATGTACTGAGGCTTTTGATTAATGCTTTTTAGCATTAGTTCTCCAATAAAACCCATTGAGAAGAACTGACTCCCAATAATCATAGTAACTAAACTGATGTAAAATTCTGGTCTTTCGGTGATAAGTCTACCCCCAGGATTTAGGATTATTTTATCATATCCAAGATAAGCCGCAAATAAAAATCCTGTAGTAATTAAAATAAGCCCCAGTGAGCCAAACAAATGCATTGGTCGTTTACCGAAACTTGAAATAAACCATATGGTTAACAGATCAAGAAAACCATATAAAAACCTACTAGGTCCAAATTTTGTTTTCCCATATTTTCTAGCTCTGTGATTGACAATTTTTTCTCCAATTTTTTTATAACCTTCATTTTTTGCTAGAATGGGAATATACCTGTGCATCTCTCCGTAAACATTTATACTTTTAACAACATCTTTTTTAAAAGCCTTTAATCCACAGTTAAAATCATTTAGCTTAATTCCTGAGGTAGTTCTTGCTGCAAAATTGAAAATTTTTGATGGTATATTTTTAAATATCACTGAATCAAATCTTTTTTTCTTCCAGCCTGAAACAAGATCAAAATTATCGTTCATAATCATGTCATACATGGCAGGGATTTCCTTCGGATCATCTTGAAGGTCAGCATCCATTGTAAAAATCACTTGCCCTTGAGACTTTAGAAACCCTGCATGAAGTGCCTGAGATTTTCCATAATTTCTGTGAAATTTTATACCTTTTATTGTGTTTGATTTAGATGAAAGTTCTTCTATAATATTCCATGAATTATCACTACTTCCATCATCAATGAAAATGATTTCATATGAAAAGTTATAACTTTTCATAATATCTTTTAGAGAATCAGTTAGTTCTAAAAGCGATTCCTTTTCATTTAAAAGAGGTATAACTACAGAAATATTCATTAGATATTATGATTTTTTAAAAATTGCGGCGATTATTAGGCCGAAAATAGCATTTCTCAAAAGTGCATTAGCATAGTTTTGGAAAATAGCCGCATAAGAAAAGGAGTGATTATTTTGCATCTCATCCATAGTAGCAGAAATGACATCAGATGGGGTGCCAAAATTTTCCAGCATTTCTTTAGATGTTATCATTATTTCTTCATGTATAAGATCCGCTGCTGCTGGGTCTATAAACTTAAAAAGCGCAATATTACCCATTGTCAATATCAAGTATCCAATCGCGATGCATAAAAAATATGCTAGAAATGCCTCTTTGAAAGATATTATTTGATTTTGAAGCTTTCTTGCACTAAAAACAGAGTATATGCTAAACGCTAGAGCTGGTATCATGTAGGCTAGCATTGTAGTGAAATTGGTAAATAATTTTACATCTACAATATAAATTACAGCCGTAACTAAAAAGAGAAGTGTACCTAGTTTAACACCAAGATCAATCGAATTTTTCTTTAAGTTTGTTTCCATACTTTTGCAAATTTGTTTCAAATATACAAAACGATATCCCATAAAAATTAAATTAATTTTCTTCAATTATTGTTTAGTGTTAAAAAATCAATAAATTTGCACCTCAATATCAATGAAATGAAAAAAGGTATACACCCTGAAAACTACAGACTTGTTGCATTTAAAGACATGTCAAACAATGATATTTTTTTAGCTAAATCGACTGCACAAACAAGTGAAACTGTTTCTGTTGATGGTGTAGAGTATCCACTAGTAAAGTTAGAAATATCGAGAACTTCTCACCCTTATTACACAGGAAAAGCTAAGTTGGTGGACACTGCAGGTAGAATTGATAAGTTCAAGACTAAGTATGCTAAATTCAACAAAAAATAACATTGATTAAAGAATTTACTAGGCCTCTTAAATAAATTTGAGAGGCTTTTTTTTACATTTATCAAAATCATAAATTTTTATATGTCAAAAGTTATATTTAGAAATATTGAAAAAAAGGATTTAGATTTGGTTTTTGTTTTACTAAATCAGTTGAAACAAATTGATATTGATAATATAGACAAAGATAAAGCTTGGAGTGATTTTATAAATAATACCGGTTCAAATTCTGTTGTAGGCTTATGTAATGATAAAATCGTTGCATATGGAAGTGTTGTTGTTGAAAATAAGGTTAGGGGAGAGGTAGCTGGACATATTGAGGATATTGTTGTTGACTCAGAAGTTAGAGGAAAGATGATAGGTGTTTCTTTGATTAAAGAGTTAATTAAAGTTGCTAAAAATAAAGGATGTTACAGAATCACACTTTTTTGTAAAGAAACTTTGGTTAATTTCTACGGCAGGAATGGTTTTGAGGTAAATAACGTTGTAATGAAAAAATATCTCTAATTATTTTTTTTCACCCTTCTTAAATCCAATAAATTTGTTGCATTTATTTCCATTCCAACTACATTTTTGGAAACAAACCTTATCACCTCATCATAAAACAGTGGAACTATAATAAATTTAGATGAAATTATTGAATCAAGTCTTGAATAAATCAATTTAGATTTTTCTGGGTTAGTTTCTCTTAACGAATTCTCATAAATCTTATCATATTCATTATTGCTGAAATGAGTATAGTTTGGTCCATTTGGTGCAAAATTTTTGCTGTAGAAAAGCGATAAGTAATTTTCTGCATCAGGGTAATCAGCAATCCAACTGGCTCTAAAGAAATCCAATTTTCCGTTGGCTTTAGCTTGTTTTAATGCAGATCCTGGAATTACATCTATAATAATCTCAATACCCAGCTTTTCAAGTTCTTTTTGAATAAATTCACAAAAGTCTAGATAATTACCGGATGTCGTAAGCTTAATAGACGGGGACATGTTGAATTTTTCCTTAAATCTTTCAACATAATTTTTTGCAAGCTCTGGATTATATTTATTGATATTATTTTTTTTGTAACCAGGTAATCCAACCGGAATAAATCCAGCATTTGCTGGAATACCTACGCCATTTCTTAAAAATTTTATCATCTTTCCTTTATCAAATCCAATATTTATAGCTTTTCTTATCAAATCAGATTTAATTTCATTTTTTCCGGATTCCATGAAAAATGCTAAATATTCTGTATTTAGGTATGGACCACGCAACATGTTGATTTTATTTTCATAATCATCATTTAACTCGCCATAACTGTTTATTATTTCGTCTTTATATGAGTTGTCAAGTCCAGAAATAAAATCAACTTTACCTTTTACCAACTGTAAAAATTCACTTTGTTTTTCAGGAAGAAAGGTAACCGAAACAGCTTCTAGGTATGGTAAATGTGATCCATTAACATCCTTCTGAAAATAATCATTGTTTTTTCTCAAAACTAACTTGATATTTTCTTCCCACCTTTTAAATTTAAAAGGTCCTGTGCCAATTGGATTTGATCTAAAGTCTTCTTTGTAATACTCCACAATATCTTTGGGTACAACAGAGCAGTATTTCATGGTTAAAATGCCTAAAAAAGCATTAAATGGAAATTTAAGCTCGATTTCAAATATCGAATCATTTTTTGCTTTGAAAGTATTTACTTTATCAAAGACCCACTTGCCGGGAGATGCGTTTTTAGGATCTAATAATCTATTAAAACTATATTCAAAATCATATGCAGAAACATTTCTTTTCTTGAGTTTTGGGTGAGGGTGAAACTTTACTGTAGTATCAATTTTAAAGGAATAAATTTTGCCATTTTCTGAAATTTCCCAACTTTTTGCTATGGATGGAACAACATTTAATTGATTATCCATTTCTACCAGCCCATTAAATAGTTGGTTTACCGCTTGAATATTTGCAATATCTTTGGCAAAAATTGGATCTAATGAATTAATATTTTTATGCTCATTATATCTAAACACAGTACTTTCATTAATTAAATTTCTCTCTTCACAAGAGCAAACGCAGACAAGTATTGTTAATATTATTGCGAATATGTTTTGTTTAAATATCAAGCTTTATTTTTTTGTGAAACATAATTAGTTGTAAATTTACAACCCTTTTATAAGATTTATATGTCAACAAAGAAAAAAGTCGCTTTTCACACTCTTGGTTGTAAGTTAAATTTCACAGAAACTTCAACCATTGCGAGATCATTTCTAGAAAATGGTTTTGAATTAACGGATTTTTCTAAAAAAGCAGATTTTTATGTGATTAATACATGTTCTGTTACGGACAATGCTGACAAAAAGTTTAAAAACGTTTTAAATAGAGCAAAAAAAAGCAACCCTAATGCGTTTAATATTGTTGTTGGATGTTATGCACAACTTAAGCCTAAATCAATCTCCAAGATCCCTGGAGTTGATTTGGTATTAGGGGCAAATGAAAAATTTAATGTAATAGATTACATTTGTCAACTTGATAAAGCAAATACCTTTGTTTACTCCTGTGACATTAATGATGTTAAAAAATATGAAAGTAGTTACTCTGTTGATGACAGAACAAGGTCATTTTTAAAAGTTCAGGATGGTTGTGACTATAAATGTACATATTGTACAATTCCAAATGCTAGAGGTTTTTCGAGAAGTGATAGCCTTGAAAATATCAAAATAAATGTTTCTGAAATTGCCTCAAAAGACATAAAAGAAATTATTTTAACCGGAGTAAATATTGGAGATTATGGCAAAGGAGAATTTGGTAATAAGAGGCATGAAACAACCTTTCTTGAATTAATAAAAGAATTAGATTTAACAAAAAATATCAACAGATTTAGAATTTCATCAATTGAGCCTAATTTATTAAAAAACGATATAATTGATTTTGTAGCAAGTAGTAACTTGTTTGTTCCTCATTTCCATATTCCATTGCAAAGCGGTTCAAATAAGATACTAAGATTAATGAAGAGGCGATATAGAAAAGAGCTTTATGAAGATCGGCTCAGATATATTCACTCAAAGATTCGTGATGTATGCATTGGAGTAGATGTGATTGTTGGCTTTCCTGGTGAAACAGATTCAGACTTTCATGAAACATACAATTTTTTATTAAATCTAGATATTTCATATTTACATGTTTTTTCATATTCAGAAAGAGATAATACCGAAGCATCAAACATGCTAAATCCTGTGCCTAAAAATATTAGACATGAAAGAAGTAAAATGTTAAGATCTCTTTCCGAAAAAAAGCGTAAAATATTTTATTATTCTCAAATTAATAGGTTGAAACCTGTTTTATTTGAGTCAGAGAATAAACTTGGATATATTTATGGGTACACGGACAATTATGTAAAGGTCAGACATCCATGGAGTCCGAAACTATCAAACAAGATCGTTCAAGCTAAGCTGACAAATATTGATAATGATGGCTTTGTGAGAATTCAATTGAGTGAAAAAAAACAGAGGATGGAAAAGCAATATTTAGATTCTAATTCCAACTGGTAGAAGAGACTTGTACTTTCTGTTTTTTCTGATAAACTTTGTGATAATTGCAGCTGTTGGAACAACACTTATATTCTTATCACTAATAATTTCTAAAACTTCAGAAATGAATTTTTCTGAAAACTCATCTTTAGATTTGATTTCAGGCACAAAAATTTTGGTTAAAAAAATCTTTCTTTCCTGTACAGAATATTCAATAATGGCTAATCCACCACCAACTTTGGTTTCAAATTGTCTTAAAAAATTGTTGTCCACTATTTCCATTAACAAAATTTTATCAAAAAGTTTAGTGTAAAAATAATAAATTTATACCAAACCATTAATTATCAAATTGATTACACAAGTAAAAACACATATTTACCTTATGCCGGGCTTAGCAGCTAGCTCCATGGTTTTTGAAAATATAAATTTAGACAGTAAAAAATATTCATTACACAGAATTGATTGGATTCAGCCAAAAAAGCGTGAAAGTTTAAATGCTTATTGTTTTAGATTGTCTAAAAAAATTAAACACGATAATCCAATTTTATTAGGGGTTTCTTTTGGTGGAATTATTGTTCAGGAGCTTGATAAAATTGTAAATGTTAAAAAGTTGATTATTGTTTCAAGTGTAAAAAGTCACAAAGAGTTTCCTATTCTTTATAAAATTGCAAGAGATTATCAGCTTAACAATGCTCTGCCGTTTGGAATGTTTGATAATTTCATCAAGTTTTCACTTAAACTAAACATAAATAAATTGTATAAGAGAATTGACCTTGCTGAAAGATATTTAACTGAGAGAGATGAAATTTACCTTGAATGGGCTGTTTCAAGTTTGTTAAACTGGAAACAAGAAGAATATAGACCAGATTTGATACATATTCATGGTGATAAAGACAATGTTTTTCCAATTGAAAACATTTCAAATTGTATAAAAATTAAGGGAGGTAAACATGAAATGATAATACTTAAAGCAAAGTGGTTTAATGAAAATTTACCTTTATTAATCGAAAGTTAAAACTTACCTTCTTCTCATATTATTTCTTCCAAAATGTTGATTAGGAATATTTGTTTTTTTCATTTGATTTTTCATCATTTTTATTTGATCATTAAACATTCCATTTTTATCCAGATCTTGAGCTTCTTTTAGCAGTTTTTGAGCTTCAATTTTTCTTCTTTTAGTAAAAAGTATTCCGGCTAAATTTAATTTGGCCATTGCTAAATCATGATCCATATTCAACCCCAATGATATTGCCGAACGAAAATATTTTTCAGCTTGATTCATATTTTCTTGAGATATTATTAGCCCTTTTAGGTAATTGTAATAACCCAGCTGTTTTGTCGTAAGTGCTGATTTTGGATTTTTAATTCTGTTCAACCATCTATTAGCACCATCTAGATTTTGCTTTCTTAATTGAAAAAATGCCAATATTAAAAATTCATTTTTAAAAAATAAAAAAACAAAAACCAATGACAATAAAATCAACATAATTCCATTTCCAATAGACCCTACTGCACCATCTGTAAATTGCTGAATTGATAGAGCAAAAACTAATAATGATAATACTATTTTGATATATTTGTTAAACATATTTTTTATAATTTAAGTCGGGTAAAATTAATAAAAAACAAATTGATAATTATTAAATAAATTGATTTGTTTAACTAAAAACTCTTTGTATATTTGCCCGCGGTTTTAGTTTTAAAATAATTATAATTAAAAATGAGCAAAAGAACTTTTCAGCCATCAAAACGTAAGAGAAAAAATAAGCACGGTTTCAGAGAAAGAATGTCAACCGCTGCTGGAAGAAAAGTGCTTTCTAGAAGAAGAGCAAAGGGCAGAAAGAAGCTTTCAGTTTCATCAGAAAATAGCCCGAAATAAAATGATTAACAATTGTTAATATATTATATGGTGTTACTAATAGTAACACCTTTTTTTTTATTTTTTTGATTAGTACATTTAAAAAACTTTAATTCAATGCCGAAAGATACTAACCTGAAGTCTCTGCTTATAATAGGCTCTGGTCCAATTGTTATCGGTCAAGCGTGTGAGTTTGATTACTCAGGATCACAAGCTTTAAGATCGCTAAAGGAGGATGGAATAGAGACTATATTGATTAACTCAAACCCTGCAACAATTATGACAGACCCTGTGATGGCTGATCATATATATTTACTTCCTTTAAATACTTCCTCGATTGTCAAAATTTTGAAGGAGCATCCTCAAATTGACGCAGTATTACCAACAATGGGTGGTCAAACTGCACTAAATCTCTGTATTGAGGCTGATGACAAAGGAATATGGGATGATTTTAACGTAAAAATAATTGGAGTCAATATAAATGCTATAAATATTACAGAAGATAGAGAGCAGTTCAGAAATCTAATGTTAGACATCGGTATCCCCATGGCACCACAAGCTACAGCTACATCGTACCTAAAAGGAAAAGAAATTGCTCAAAAGTTTGGGTTTCCGCTTGTCATTAGGGCCTCATTTACATTAGGTGGAACCGGGGCTTCTTTTGTATATGAAGAAAAAGATTTTGATGAATTGCTAACAAGAGGATTAGAAACTTCACCCATACATGAGGTTATGATTGATAAAGCTCTAATTGGGTGGAAAGAGTATGAGCTAGAATTACTTAGAGATGCCAACGATAATGTGGTAATCATCTGCTCAATTGAAAATATGGATCCAATGGGAATACACACTGGAGATTCCATAACGGTTGCACCTGCTATGACTCTGAGCGACACAACTTATCAAAAAATGAGGGATATGGCGATCAAAATGATGAGGAGTATTGGAGATTTTGCGGGCGGATGTAATGTACAGTTTGCTGTAAGTCCCGATGACAAGGAAGATATTATTGCGATTGAGATTAATCCTAGGGTTTCCAGGTCCTCAGCTTTGGCAAGTAAGGCTACGGGTTACCCTATAGCTAAAATTGCTGCAAAATTAGCAATTGGTTATAATTTAGATGAATTACAGAATCAAATTACAAAATCTACATCTGCTTTGTTTGAGCCAACACTAGATTATGTTATTGTTAAAATTCCAAGATGGAATTTTGATAAGTTTGAGGGTAGTGATAGAAGATTAGGGCTACAAATGAAAGCAGTTGGAGAGGTTATGGGGATAGGTAGATCATTTCAGGAAGCTCTTCACAAAGCAACTCAATCTCTTGAAATCAAAAGAAATGGACTTGGTGCTGACGGTAAAGGAATAACTGATTATGAGACTGTTATTTCTAAATTATCTATTGCCTCATGGGACAGAGTATTTGTTATTTATGATGCAATTCAAATGGGTATTCCACTAAGCAGAATATATGAGCTTACTAAAATTGACATGTGGTTCCTAAAACAATACGAGGAACTACATATTCTGAGAAATGAAATTTCCAAATATAAGATTGATTCAATCCCCAGAGATTTACTGTTAGAGGCAAAACAAAAAGGTTATGGTGATAGACAAATTGCCCATATACTTGGATGTTTGGAAAGTCAAGTATATTCAAAAAGAGATGAAATGAGTATTAAAAGAGTTTACAAGTTGGTTGATACTTGTGCTGCTGAATTCAAAGCCTTTACTCCTTATTACTATTCAACTTTTGAAAACGAAATCGAAACAAAAGATGGAGTAAAATTTTCAGAAAATGAAAGTTTGGTTACCGATAAAAAGAAAATTATTGTTCTTGGATCCGGGCCTAATAGAATTGGTCAAGGGATTGAGTTTGATTATTGCTGTGTACATGGAATTTTGGCAAGCTCCGAGAGTGGTTATGAAACAATTATGATTAATTGTAACCCAGAAACAGTATCTACCGATTTTGACATAGCCGATAAGTTATATTTTGAACCAGTTTTTTGGGAGCATATTTACGACATTATTAGACACGAAAAACCAGAGGGGGTGATTGTGCAATTAGGAGGGCAAACCGCATTAAAATTAGCTGAAAAGCTTGAGAGATACGGGGTTAAAATAATTGGTACTAATTTCAAATCTTTAGATTTAGCTGAAGACAGAGGTTCATTCTCAACTTTATTAAAGGAAAATGACATTCCTTACCCAATGTTTGATACTGCTTCGACTGCCGATGAAGCTCTTGCAGTTGCCGAAAAATTAGATTTTCCTATTTTGGTCAGACCATCATATGTTCTTGGTGGCCAAGGAATGAAAATCGTGATTAACAAGGAAGAATTAGAAGAGCATGTAGTTAATCTGTTAAGAAGAATTCCTGATAATAAACTTTTATTAGATCATTATTTAGATGGTGCAATTGAAGCCGAAGCTGATGCAATTTGTGACGGTCAAGATGTATACATAATCGGAATAATGGAGCATATTGAACCTTGTGGTATTCATTCTGGTGATAGCAATGCTTGTTTACCTCCTTTTAATTTAGGAGATTTAGTTATTCAACAGATTGAAGATCATACTAAAAAAATAGCTAAGGCCTTAAATACTGTAGGATTGATAAATGTACAGTTTGCAATTGTAAATGATAAGGTTTATATAATTGAAGCCAATCCACGTGCCTCAAGAACAGTTCCTTTTATCTCAAAAGCTTACAAAGAGCCTTATGTAAATTATGCAACTAAAGTAATGCTAGGTGAAAATAAAGTAAAGGATTTTGATTTTAAACCAACTTACAAAGGTTATGCAATTAAAGAGCCAGTATTCTCCTTTAATAAATTCCCTAATGTAAATAAAAAACTAGGGCCAGAAATGAAAAGTACTGGTGAGAGCATTTTATTTATTGACAATCTTCAGGATGATAGGTTCTATGAGCTATACTCTAGACGTAAAATGTATTTAAGTAAATAGAATAATCTTCTTTTTTATTATTCTGTAAATTAATTGTAAATTGTTTTAGATGGATCTAATCATATTAATATTATTGATTTTTGTTTCGATAGTTCTTGTTTATTTAATTTACAAATCAGGTTCCTCAGCTGGTTTAATTGAATCCACTGATTTAATGAATTTTTCCAATACTCTAAATGCTCAAATTCAAGATATAAGAAAAGAAATTAGTAGTAATTCAAAGGAGAGTAGAGGTGAGATAGAAGCAAAATTGAATATTATCAACAAACAAATTAATGATTTTCAGAAATCATCCACTTATTCGATTACTCAGCAGTTTAAAGAGTCTAATAAGGTAATAAAAGATGTTACTACTGAGCTTGAAAAAATTAAGGGTACGAACGAACAAGTTCTAAGTTTTGCAAATCAAATGAAAACCTTGGAAAAAATTCTTGGTAATCAGAAACAAAGGGGTGTTTTAGGTGAAATTCAATTGGAGAATCTACTTGCAAATGTATTACCACCAGAACTTTTTAAAATGCAGCATACATTTTCAAATAAAGAAACAGTTGACGCAATAGTAAGGGTTGGTGAATATATTATTCCTATTGACGCGAAATTCTCTTTAGATAATTATAATAAAATGATTGAGTCAGAAAACAAAGAAGAATTAGTCGATCTAGAAAAAAAATTTAAAACAGATATTAAGAATAGAATTGATGAAACAGCAAAATATATTAGACCTAACGAAAGAACAACAGATTATGCTTATATGTTTATCCCTGCTGATGGATTATACCAGGATTTACTAAATAGTAGGGTGGGCTCCTTGAAAATTAATCAGAGAGATTTGGTCAATTATGCTTACGAAAAAAAAGTAATGATAGTTTCACCAATGAGCCTTTTCCCAATGCTACAGATAACAGTGAAAGCATTGCACAATATGAAAGTGGAGGATTCTATTAACGACATAATAAAAAATGTCGAAAAGTTATCTAATCACCTAAATGCTTATAAAACATATCACGATAAGTTAGGAAATACCTTAGGAACTGCTGTAAATCATTATAACGATAGTACTAAAGAATTTAAAAAAATTGATAAAGATATTATAAGGATTTCAGGAACTTCTAAGTTAGATATTAATTCAGAACTAATTGAAAAACCACAATCAGATGATTAGTTTATTTTACTCGGTAAAATTGAAGCAATTTTACCAAATGAGAATTTAAATAAATACCCAAAAAACAAATCTCCTGCAATTGAATAACCAAAAAATGGTATCGCCATTGTATAACATAGAATTAACCCTTCTATATTTTTTGGATAACCAATTATCCATACACCAAAATTTGATATTAAAAAGAAAATAAAACTACTTAAAATTATATTTCCAAATTTGATTGATTTAATCTTTGTTCCCAAAAAAACTATTATTGAAAAACCAGTGTAAACAAATAAATTTATAATAGAAATACCAAGTATTAAGTCAGACAGAAATAAAACAATTAGAGGAATTGAAAAAGCAATTCTTTTATCAGTAAAATTCAGCCCACCAAATAATGCAATTGTAGTAACAGGTGAAAAATTTGGCGGATGAGGTATTATACGACAAATAACCCCAAAAATTATGATTAAGAGGACAATTTTTTGAATTATATCAAATTTATTTTTCATAAAATTTTACCATCTCTTTATTATCAATGTACATTTCTCGTTCCAGAAAATCAAATTTAAGATTATCATCAATGTATTCAAATAATTCTGTTTTTAAATCTAAAGAAATTCTAGAGTCTATAATGTCTAATGTAAAATTAAGCATAGGTTCATTTAAATCTCCAACCTGCCCCATATCAAAAGCCCTCTCTTCATATTCATAATCTGGGTTAATTCCATTGTAATAATCAGTTACACCATTTGCGTTTAAGGTTTTTAAAACAAGTGGTTGTAGAGCATAACTATGAGAACGATTTACATCTTGATTTGAAAAATTTTCTGAGTCATACAAAGTAACAGAAGCTTGATATTTACCATATGTTGTAGTTCCTATTTGTACAACATTTATGTAAGGTTTAAGACAATTAATAATTAATTCACTTGCAGATGCGGAAGATCTTGTTGTAAGAATAAAAACCTTACTTAAGTTCAAGCTACTTTGAAAAGTTGTAAATCTGTTTATAAGATACTCAGGATTATTATTAATCCAATAATTTTGAATATCATTATTCCATTGTTCAGTATTAAAAATTTCATTTTCAAATTGTCCAGTAATAAGACTTGCCAATACTATTGCAGAATTTATACTACCCCCTGGATTATATCTAAGATCTAATATTAATTCGTCAATAGAGTTCGATTTAAATTCAGAAAAAATTGTCTTCAAATAATCATCATAATTTGAAACAAATTGATTATACATTAGGTAACCAATTTTTCCATTAGAATAATCCAGAGTAGAATAATGATGTACAGGGTTTTTAACTAAGGGAGCTTTTTGTAATTCAATATTAATACCGTTCAACTCTATTGTATCATCATTAATATCCTCTGTGTCATTATCCAAATAATTGGCAAAATTAACTGTATATATTTCTTGTGATAATAAATCACTATAATTATCAACCGTGAGAGTTACACCATCAATACTTCGAAAGATATCGCCTCTATTTATATTGGCTAAATCTGCTGCTGATCCATTGTTTACATATCTGACATAACCAAAAATTTCATTATTTGAATTTGGTAAATAAACAAGTCCATAATTTAGACCATTAGACAGACTTACACCACTTAAATATTGCTCTAATTCAATATAGTTATCTATAATTAAACTGAATTTATCAATATTATCTCTTTCATAAATAAGAGATTCAAATAAATCTTCAGGGGAACTATAATTATTTAAATAGCTGGCGTATTCATCAGAATCATTAAATCTCTCATTATCTAAATCAGAAATTTCCTGTTTGTACAAATATGCAGCATTCATACCCTTCCATACAAAATCATTTATTTCACTTGCTGATGCACCATTGTCATCATTATCTTCAAAGCAACTAGTAAATAACAATGAAAAAAGAAATAGATATAATAAGAAGCATCTAGAATCCATAATTAAATTTAGTGAATTCCTGTAAAATTTTCTGGTGTTATATTTTTTAACTCTGATTTTATCTCCTCTGAAATATCCAGAGAATTAATGAATTTTTTGATACTGTTTTTATCGATTTTTGAATTTGTTCGGGTTAATTCTTTTAATGCCTCGTATGGCTTTGGGTAATTAATCCTCCTAAGAATTGTCTGTATTGCTTCAGCTACAACTGCCCAATTATTATTAAGGTCTTCTTTGATTTTCGATTCATTGACAATTAGTTTATTAATTCCCTTAATTGTTGATTTAAATGCAATTAGGGTATGTGAGATTGGAACACCTACATTTCTTAAAACAGTACTGTCAGTTAAATCTCTCTGAAGTCTTGAAATAGGTAGTTTTTCAGAAAGATGTTGAAAAATGCTGTTGGCATATCCTAAATTACCTTCGCTATTTTCAAAATCAATAGGATTTACTTTATGTGGCATTGCTGAACTGCCAATTTCACCTTTTTTAATTTTTTGCTTAAAATAATCCATAGAAATGTAGAGCCATATATCTCTGCTGAAGTCAATTAATATTGTATTAATCCTTTTTAAATTATCAAATATTGCAGCTAAATGGTCATAATGCTCAATTTGTGTTGTTGGATATGAATGTTTCAATCCAAATTTATTTTCAATCAAGTTCTTTGAAAATTGAAGCCAATTATGATTCTTGTACGCAACATGATGGGCGTTGAAATTTCCTGAAGCACCACCAAATTTAGCTGCAATTGGAATAGCTCTTAAAAGTTTTAATTGCTCATTAATTCGGGTTATAAAAACTTTTATTTCTTTTCCAAGTTTCGTTGGAGATGCTGGCTGTCCATGAGTTCTTGCAATCATAGAAATATCTTTCCATTCGTTTGAAATCTGTTCTAACGATGATAAAATTAATTCGATTGAATTATAATATACCTCCTCAAACATTTCTTTAAGACTCAGAGGGATGGCGGTGTTATTAATGTCTTGTGATGTTAGCCCAAAATGTATATATTCATTATATTTTGACAGACTTAAATCTTCAAATTTTTCTTTAAGGAAATATTCAATTGCCTTTACATCGTGATTTGTTGTTTTTTCAATTTTTTTAATGATTGATGCATCATCGTTAGAAAAATCAAGGTATATTTTTCTTAGTAATTCAAACTTTGACTGGTCAAAGTTTTTTAGTTCGGGAATATCAAATTCACATAAACTGATAAAATATTCAATTTCAACCACTAGTCTATATTTCATCAAAGCTTTCTCAGAGAAAAATTTATTTAGCTCTGATGTTTTTGAAGAATATCTTCCATCAATTGGAGAAATTGCATTTAGTCTACTATTGTTCATCAATCAAATGTTAAAGATTTGCAAAGTTAATCAAATAATTACATTTTATGGTTAATTTTACTTCCTTTAAGGATAAATACATTAGGTAAATGATTAAATTAAGAGACCTTCTTTCTGAGTCTTTGGTATTAATGAAAGGACATTGGCTACAAGCCATAGCTGTTTTTTTTGTATTTAATTTGATTATTGGATTGGTCCAAGCAATCCCTGGAATTGGGGGGTTTTTAAGTTTGCTTGTTACCGGACCATTTTCTGTAGGTGTAAGTTTATATTGTGTTAAAATCATCAATGATAGTTTTCCAAAATTTAAAGATTTATTATTTGGATTTCAATACAATCTAGGTAATAATATTTTGGCTTACTTTATAATAATCCCGATTGTAGCGGTAGTTGGTATAATTTTAATGATATTGTTTTTATTAATAAACTTTGCTATATTTTTATTAATCATCTCTGTTGTTTATACCCAATCCTATGAGGCGTTTGTTAACACTTTAGAATGGGAAGCCCTATTGACACCCTTTAGGTCGCTTTCTATTGGCCTAGCTGCCGAATCAATAATGTTGTTGATGTTTTGTATTTTGAGTTTTTGCTTTTCGTTTATTCTACCCTGGATAATTGCTTACATTCCTTTTGCTATGACCTTTTTTGTAATGGCAGAAGACGCTTCAATTGATGCTTGGGATGCTGTACAAAAAAGTTGGAAAATGATGAAGGGTTATAAATTTAACTTTTTTGTTCTTAATCTAATTTTATTGCTATTGCTGGCTTTAACCCCCTTTACATTATTTATTGGTTTGTTATGGTATATCCCCTTTTCTTATGTTGTAACGGCTAATTACTATGAAAAAATTAAATAAATTTTTCAGAAAATATTCATTTAGTTTTTTATGGTTTTATTTAGAACTTTGTATTCTTCATAACATTCACTTATTGCGTCAAGAACCTGTAAGTCATTAGCTTTTGAAATAAACTCATCAGAATAATTGCACTGAGTGATTAAAAAGTCAAGATCAATCTTATCAATATCTAATAATTCAATTAGCATTTCTCTGTCAAATCTATTTGATAGGGCATTTCTGATTTGATCGTCACTTTTCATTTTTTTTAGTTTTCTTAATTGATTGGGTTCTCTGCCAAAAATCTGATAAAGAAAATCAACTGGGTTAAAAATTGCATTCAGCGCTTTTGTTACAGCTTTTGTTGGTCTAACACTTGATTCATAACCAACATTAGAAAGACCAGAAATACTATATCTAAAATTATTATTTATTGGAACTTGCTTGATGTCTAATTCTAAATAACCTGTTAGTTTCATTTCGTAAACAACTACTTCTTCAAGAGCTAATGCAAGCTCAGTTAATTCGATTATAGTATTAGTTCCAAACTTAATCCAGTCATTAGTGACTCTAACCTTGATAGATTTATATCCTAAATATGAAAAATGTAATGTATCGTCAACTTGGGCATTAATTTCAAATTTCCCTTCCTTACTTGTGGCAGTACCGATAACTTTGTTGAGGTTGACAATATTTACATTTTCTAATGGAAGATTTGTTTTAGAATTTAAAATTGTTCCACTAACATCAGTAACTCCCTGGGAAAAAAATGAAGTTGAAATAAAAAAAAAGAAAACAAATACTATTAACTTATTCATTTATCATATTTATACACTAATCAGGCCAATTTATATTTAATATTAATAAAGATTTGTTAAATAATCAACAAGTTTATTCATTGCCTTTGCCCGATGAGCTATTAAATTTTTCTCACTTAAGCTCATTTGTCCAAAAGATATGTTTCGGTTTTTTGGGATAAATACCGGATCATATCCAAAGCCTAAGTTACCCATTCTTTTATATCCAATATTTCCTTCACAAAGACCCTCAAATGTTATGATTTCACTGTTTTTTGACAATGATATGACAGTTTTAAAGCGAGCTGCCCTATTTGGATTATTTCCCAACATTTCTAATAATTTATCAATGTTGTCATCAGAACTAGCATTTGGCCCAGCAAATCTTTTAGAAAACACCCCAGGTTGGCCATTTAATGCATTTACTTCAAGCCCAGTATCATCTGCAAAACAATCATATCCAGTTTTGATTTTAATAAATTCAGCTTTTTTAATTGAATTTTCAATTATTGTAGATTTATCTTCAATTATATCTTCATTAAATCCAATATCATCAAGACCCAAAATTTCAAATGAATTTGATAGCAGTTCTCTTACCTCTCTAACTTTATTTATATTTTGAGTCGCAAAAATTAATTTATTCATTGGTTATGATATGGAATATTATTAATAATGGTTAAACATCTATAAAGTTGCTCACTGAAAAATAATCTCGCCATATCATGAGAAAATGTAAATTTTGATAATGCTATCTTTAATTTAAATTTCCCTTTTAATTTCGATGAAAAACCATAAGCACCACCAATTATAAAAACTATATTTTTTGTTCTTTCCATCATTTTATTAGAAATAAATTTAGAAAAATCAATAGTCGAAAATTCTTTTCCCTTTTCGTCCAGTAAAATTACTAAATCATTGCTTTTAATATTTTTTAAAATAATATCTGATTCAGATTTTTGAATTAATTTTTTTTCGGTTTTTTTATTTTTATTTTTTAATCCAACTGAGCTGTAACTTATGAAATGATTTATTTTTTTTTCATAATATTCAACTAATAATTCAATATTATTACTTTTATTTTTACTTATGTAAATAAGTTTAATATTCATAATCTATTTTATGAGTAAATTTATCACTTAACTCTTTTCAAAAATATCATATTATAATTAAATATTTTAATGACTTATTATGTTGATGTAATATTACCGATTCCAGTCAATCAAAAATTCACTTATTTGATAAGTAAAGATGAGTATGAATTTTTAAAACCTGGAATGAGAATTATAGTCCCATTTGGAAGTTCAAAACTATACACCTCAATTTCAGTAAAAATTCATAATTTTTTTGAAGGTGATTTTGAATTGAAATCAATAATTCAAATTATTGATGACTCTCCCTTAGTAAATACTCATCAATTAAAGTTTTGGGACTGGCTTTCGAGATATTACTTTACATCACTTGGAGAAGTAATGAGAGCTTCTATTCCGAGTAATTTAATTTTGCAGAGTGAAACAATAATTACTTTAAATAATCAAAATGAGCTTGATAATAACAAGTTAGATGATACTGAATATCTAATTCTTGATGCATTAAATATTAATAAACAACTATCAATAAAAAATGTATCCGAAATTTTAAACAGAAAAAATATTTTTTCTGTTATAAATAAAATGAACAAAAAGGATCTAATAAAAGTTGACGAAAAAATATATTCAAAATATCAACCAAAATTCATAAAATGTGTTCGTTTAATTAAAGATTTTGACAGGAACTCCGTTATGTTAATAATCAAAAAATCAAAAAGACAAATTCAGTTTTATGAACATTATACCACATTAAAAAAACAATTGATTGAAAATGTTAGGGTTTCAGAGTTTAAAAAATTAAACTCCGGTTACTTTGCTATTATTAAAAGGATGGTTGAAAAGGAAATATTTGAATATTATGACATTGAAGTTAAAAGAAATATAATTGATCAAAATTTTAATTTTAAAGAATTTAAACTTACTGATGTTCAAAAAACAGCTTTTGAAGAAATTAAAATCAAGTTCAGTCAAAATAAAAACGTCCTTTTTAAGGGGATTACATCATCTGGAAAAACAGAAATTTATATAAGTTTAATTAATGAATTACTAAATTCAAAAAACCAGATTTTATTTCTCGTTCCAGAAATCGCTTTAACCACACAACTTGTTGAGAGATTGAAAATTTATTTTGCTAAAAATTTGGTGGTTTATCACTCAGGGTTAAGTATAAATCAAAGAGCTGAACTTTGGAGTGAAATAATTAAAAATGAGAAACCTCAGGTCATCATTGGTGCAAGGTCAGCTGTGCTACTACCATATAATAAACTTAAGTTAATTATTGTTGATGAGGAGCACGAGCAATCATACAAACAATACGAACCATCCCCAAGATATCATGCTAGAGATGCCGCATTGATGTTAGGGAATCTTTATAATTCAAACGTAATATTAGGTTCAGCTACACCCTCATTAGAAAGCTTTTACAACTCCAAAACATCTAAAAAATTATCATTGGTTGAGTTAAACAGTAGATTTGGAAATATTCCTCTTCCTAGGATTGAATTAATCAACTTGTCCGATAAAGTCAAGAACGGAAAAATGTATGGTCTTTTTTCGGATAGACTACTGAAAAGAATTAAGGATGTTGTCGACAATAATAAACAAGTTATCCTTTTTCAAAATAGGAGAGGTTATTCTCCAGTTTTAGAGTGTAATTCATGTGGTCATTCCCCCAAGTGTATAAATTGCGATGTTACACTAACATATCATTATTCTAAAAAATTATTAAAATGTCATTATTGTGGCTATAGTGAGAAATTAAATAGTAATTGTTTTAAGTGTAATAGTAATGATTTATTGTCCAAGGGATTTGGAACTGAGCAAGTTGAGTTAGAGCTAAAAGAATTTTTCCCGAAAATGCAGGTTGCAAGATTGGATTATGATACTACAAGAGCTAAAAATAAATTCAAAAATATAATTAATTCATTTGATAATCACGAATACGATGTTCTTGTAGGAACACAGATGATAACCAAAGGTCTAGATTTTAAGAATGTGCAATTAGTTGGTGTATTAAATTTAGATAGCTCTATGAATTATCCGGATTTTAGATCTTATGAGAGATGTTATCAACTAATTCAGCAGGTTTCTGGAAGAGCTGGTAGATCAAAGGAGCAGGGTGAGGTGTTAATTCAAACATACAATTCGAAAAGCACTGCTGTAAATCAAATTATTAAAGGTGATTATGAAATGTTTTATAATGATCAAGTTCATGACAGAGAAAAATTTAATTATCCTCCGTTTGTCAAACTAATAAAAATAACAGTAAAGCATAAAGAAATAAATAAAGTTAACAATTCCTCAAATTGGTTTTACAAGAAGATATATCCTTATTTCAAAGAAAATTTATTAGGTCCAGAGTTTCCATATATTTCAAGAATAAGAAATAAATACCAGAAAAATATACTTATAAAAATCACCCGTAGCCAATCATTATCCGCTGTAAAAAACATATTGAAAAAGTCTATTTTATCTTTCCAGTCAATTGCTGAGTTTAGATCTGTTCAGATCATTGTTGATATTGATCCTTATTAGAAGATTTAAAACAGTTAAATATAAAATTTTAAAAGATAAATAATCTTAAATTCCTAAAATAAAAAATATTTGATAACAAAAATTATCATAACATTATAAAATTATCTATTTTTGCACGCATTAAAATTAAAAATAACAAAATGAATCATTACGAAACTGTTTTCATTCTTAATCCCGTTTTGTCTGAAGAACAGACAAAGGAAACAGTCCTTAAATATGAGAAATTTTTAACATCGAAAGGTGCAAAAATGGTATCTAAAGAGGATTGGGGATTAAAGAAGTTAGCTTACCCAATTCAAAACAAAAAAAGTGGTTTTTATCATCTTTTTGAGTATACCGTTGATCCTACTGTCATTTCTGATTTAGAACTTGAATTTAGAAGAGATGAAAGATTTATGAGATACCTTACCGTAAAACTTGAGAAGCACGCTGTTGAATGGGCTGAGAAAAGAAGAACTAAGATTAATACTAAAGAATCATAATTATGGCAAGTATCCAAGAAGAGGCATCAGGAAAAAAAGGCGGTGAAATTAGATATCTAACACCCCTTAATATTGAACACAGTACAACAAAAAAGTATTGTAGATTTAAAAAATATGGAATAAAATATGTGGATTATAAAGATTCAGATTTTTTATTGAAATTCATTAATGAACAAGGTAAATTATTGCCCAGAAGAATAACAGGTACTTCATTAAAATATCAAAGAAAAGTTTCTGTTGCGGTAAAAAGAGCTAGGCATCTAGCATTATTGCCATATGTTGCGGATTTACTTAAATAAAAATTTACAATATGGAAATTATATTAAAAAAAGATGTTGAAGGTGTAGGGTTCAAGGATGATATTGTTAATGTTAAAAATGGATTTGGCAGAAATTTTTTAATTCCTAGTGGATCTGCAATTCTTGCTACACCATCTGCAAAAAAAGTATTAGCAGAAAATATCAAACAACAAGTTGTTAAAGACAAAAAAATAATTGATGACGCTAACAGGTTGGCAAAAAAAATAAACAGTCTAGAAATAAAAGTAAAGGCAAAAGTAGGCGAGGGGGTTAAATTGTTTGGTTCTGTTAATAATATTAATATTCAAAAAGAACTTGCGGATAGCGGAGTTGAAATAGACAAAAAAGCTATTATGATCTCTGGAAATAATATTAAGCAAGTAGGTAAGTATACTGCTAAAATTAGATTACATCGTGAGGTAATGTTTGATTTTCCTTTCGAAGTAGTTCCAGAAAAAAAATAGACAATAATAACGTTCTAGTTTAAAAACACCTGCTTCCGTAGGTGTTTTTTTTTTAATTTAACTTAAATTTAAATAAGAAATGCAAAAGCCAATTTTACCTAAAGGTACAAGAGATTTTAATTCTGAAGATTTATATAAAAGGAATTATATAATTAACATAATTAGAGATAATTTTTCAAAATTTGGATTTAATCCAATTGAGACTCCAAGTTTTGAAAGATCAGAGACTCTATTGGGTAAATATGGGCAAGAGGGAGAGAGACTTATTTTCAAAATCCTTAAATCAGGTAACTTTCTCAAGAATATTGATGGTAAAGATTTCGAGTTTTCAAATCTAGCTCCAAAAATTGTTGATAAAGCGCTTCGATACGATTTAACTGTACCATTCGCACGATATGTAGTTCAGAATCAAAATAATATTAACATTCCGTTTAAAAGATATCAAATTCAAAATGTGTGGAGAGCAGATCGACCTCAAAAGGGTAGGTACAGAGAATTTCTTCAATGTGATGCTGATGTGATAGGCTCTAAATCAATGATGCAAGAAATAGACTTTATTTCTTTATTTGATTCGGTTTTTAATGATTTAAATTTAGAAGGATGTCTCATTAAAATTAATAGCAGGAAGTTATTGTATGCAATTTGTGAAATAAATGATTGTGTCGATAAATTTGGCATAATAACTAATCAGTTAGACAAATTAGATAAAACAGATGTAAATGTTGTAAAGAATAACTTAACAGAAAATGGATGTGACAAAAAAATAATAGATTCTTTGTTTGAAGCTATTGACCTATCAAAAAACTTCTATGATAACTTAAAAGAAATCAAATTATATTTTAAATCTTCAAATAGTGGATTAGAAGCAATTTCTGATATTGAGTATATTTTCAATTATTTCTCTAAAAATAAATTAATAAAATCCAATCTGGTTTTCGATATTAGCCTTGCAAGGGGTATTGATTATTATACCGGAGTAATTTTTGAAGTTATTCCTCCAAAGAAAATAAATCTTGGGTCAATTGCAGGTGGAGGGCGTTATGATAATTTGACTGAAATTTTTGGTCTAAAAAATATGAGTGGTATTGGAATTAGCTTTGGATTAGATAGATTATTTTTATTGATCGATGAACTAAATCTTTTTCCGGTAATTTCCTGTAATTCAGTAAATGTTTTGATATTAAACTTTGGCGCAAAATTTTCTTATGATTTGATTGAGATAGCAAATTTTTTAAGATTAAATGATATTAATGCAGAATTTTACCCTGATTCTATTTCTTTGAAAAAACAGTTAAATTATGCTAATAAAAATGGTATTCCATATGTCTTATTTTACGGTGATGAAGAAAAAGAAAAGAACTGTTATCAATTAAAAGATATGAAAACCGGTAATCAAGAAACACTTAGCAGGGAAAAACTAGTAAAAACTCTTAGAGGAAATTAGTAGCGAGACCGAGATTTGAACTCGGGACCTCCGGGCTATGAATCCGACTCTCTGACCAACTGAGCTATCACGCCATTTTCAAAGGCAGCAATTATAAAATTTAAATTTTTTAGATGGGTGTTTACTAAATAGATGTTAGTTTAACTTACTTAAGTGATTTAGAAATAGCTTGAAAGAGGAGGGTATCAACATTGCTAAATAAATAACAAGCTTAAAAAATAAATAAATTGTACATATAGATATTAATTATTTATCAAACAAATAACTTATTTTTGTAAATGGAAAGTATTAATGTAATTGTTTTCAAATAAAATGAATCAAAAGAAAAATAATAATAAATACAATTGGAATATGGTTTTCTTCTTAACTGTAATTCCTTTAATTGGAATTTTTGGCACCTCTATTTATGTTTATCATAATGGAATTGTGTGGCAAGAACCTATTTTATTACTAATTTTTTGGTTTGTTTCTGGAATGGGAATTACTATGGGTTATCATAGGCTATTTGCACACAAGTCTTTCAAAACAAATTCATTTGTTGAATGGATTTTAATGATATCAGGCTCACTTGCTTTTGAAAATACAATTTTGAAATGGGTTTCAGATCACAGGAAACATCATAATTTATCAGATACGAAAGATGATCCATATTCAATTATGGAAGGTTTTTGGCATGCACACATTGGTTGGATTTTAAAAAATACATCAGAAGAGCAATCTAAGATTAAAGCTGTTAAAGATTTAGAATCAAAATCTGCAATAAAATTTCAAAACAAGTATTATTTTCATATAGGAATAATTATTGGTTTTATCTTACCGTTAATTGTGGGATTGATATACAACAGACCATTTGGAGCAGTTTTATGGGCTGGTTTTTTAAGAGTAACTTTAGTTCACCATGCAACTTTTTTTATCAATTCCCTTTGCCACTACGTTGGTAAAAGACCATATGATTACAAATCATCGGCACGCGATTCTTGGTTTGTGTCTTTATTTACTTTTGGGGAAGGTTATCATAATTATCATCATACATTCCAATGGGATTATAGAAATGGAGTTAAATGGTTTTCTTTTGATCCAAGCAAGTGGATTATCAAATTACTTTCATTTGTTGGTATAACTTATGATTTGAGAGAAACAAAAGAATATCTTATTTGGAAAAATCATATTAATTCTATCAAAGACCAACTTAATGAGATCCACAATAAATCTACTCAAAATTGTAAGCAGTTCTATCAAAATAAAATTGATTTATTGCAAAAAAATATAGACAATATATTTAGTTCTTGGGATGAAATGGAAAAAAAATATAATAACCTAAAAAATACTGATCCGGTTAATTTTAAGAACATCATAAAGAAATTAAAAACTAACAGAAAAAAATATATGCAAGAACTTAAAGAAATCAAAAGTGTTTTAAACTCTATTAAATTTAATATAAATAAGAATTATTTAGATCCGAATCTTATTGTCGAGGGTTCATATAAATAACATAAAAAATTTCTCTACTATAATCAAATATAAAAAAGACCTCTATGAGAGGTCTTTTTTACTTTGTAGCGAGACCGAGATTTGAACTCGGGACCTCCGGGTTATGAATCCGACGCTCTGACCAACTGAGCTATCTCGCCATTTATAAAGGCAGCAAATATAAAATTTAAATTTTTTAGATTCAATATATGACCAAGAAATTATTTATATAAATCTTGCTTTAAAAAAGAATAAATGTATATATTACATCCCTAATTATTCAATATGAGTGACAGAATTAAATTCGAAATGGAGTTTCCAATAAAGGTCTCTCAAAAACTTCTTTTTCAATATATTTCCACACCCTCAGGATTGTCTGAGTGGTTTGCTGATAATGTAAATTCAAGAGGGGAAATTTTTATTTTTATTTGGGATGATTCTGAAGAAAGTGCGAAATTAATCAGAAAAATAAATAATGAAAAGATTCAATTTCAATGGCTTGATGATGAGCAAACAGATTACTATTTTGAGTTAAGAATACAGTTTGATGAAATAACTAAAGATGTCTCTTTAATCGTTACTGATTATGGTGAAGATGAAGAAGAAGTTGAAGAGTCAAAATTATTGTGGACTAATCAAATCTCCGATTTAAAGAAAGTTTTGGGATCTACCTAATTATCTTGTGGATTTTCAGGAGCATTTGACCAGATTTTAAATTTTTCATCCATCTTTTTCATTTTTTCCCCCCACATTTTTTTAATATCTTTTTTAAACAAATAATTGGCTTTATTTTTTACCACCACCCATGAACCATTATTTATTTCACCTATTAACTGATTATATGTCCAACCAGAATAACCAGAAAAGAATTTTATCGATGAATTGTCAATTTTCATTTTATTTATCATTTCTGTAATTTTTTTGAAATCACCTCCCCGGTGTAGATCATTAAAAAAATTTATACTATTATCAATTAAATGTGGGTGCTTATGAATAAAATAAAGATTATCTTGATTTACAGGACCACCACTAAAAATTTTTATATTTTTTTCTAGAACTTCATTATATAAATCGCTTAGAGTATAATTGAGTTCCTTGTTAATGATAAAGCCAATTACTTCCTCTTCACTCACTTCCGTTAGTATAATTATAGATCTATTAAAATAGTAATCACCCAAACTTTCAGGAGTTGAAATAAGTAAATCCCCCTTATTAATCATTTAACCATTTTATAATTTTCAATATTAAACCCATTCAGAAATGAAGATGAATTCATTCTTTTTTTTCCTTCCATTTTTAAATTTTTAATAAAAATAAAACCATCATTACATGTGATTTTTATAAAATCTTTTTCTTTGATTATTTGTCCATTTTCATAATTATGATTTTCAATAACATATTCAGATTCGTAGAATACGACCCTTTTAACATTTCCGCTATTACTAATCAGGGATGCTCTTGCACCAGGAAACGGTGATAATCCCCTGATCTTATTATAGATTTCAAGGCATTTTTGATTCCAGTCAATTTTAATATTTTCTTTATCCAGTTTATATGCCGTTTTATAATTTTCATCATGCTTTTGTTTCTTTTGTGTCAAACTATAATTCAAAATTTCCTCAATAGTTTTTTTAACTATTCTAGCTCCAATTACTTTTAATTTATCATGTAACTCTCCAGCATTAATTTTTTTATCAACTTTTATTTTTTCCTGTAACAATATATCCCCTGTATCAATTTTATCATCAATAAAAAATGTTGTTACACCCGTGAAATTTTCATTATTAATAATCGCCCAATTTATCGGAGCAGAACCACGATAGTTTGGCAGTAAAGAGGCATGAAGGTTAATTGTTCCATATTTTGGAATTTGCCAAATACTTTTTGGTATCATTCTAAATGCAACTACAATAATAATGTCCGGATTTATCGATGTTATTTTGTCTATGAGACTTTGTTCTTTTAGATTTTTTGGCTGAAAATATTTTATATTATTGCTTAATGCAAACTTTTTTACTGGGGAGAATTCAATTTTTAACCCTCTGCCTGACGGCTTATCGAAATTTGTAATAATTGCATCGAGATTAAAATTATCTTTCAAAACTTTAAGTGTCGGTATTCCAAATTCGGCAGTACCCATAAATAATATCTTCACCTCTTTATTATTCATTTAATTGATTCAATTATAAAATTTGTTCTTTCTTGGACCGAACTTTTTGGAATTGTGATAAACTTTTCAGCATAATCAGAGTATATTTTTTTTATGTATTTATTAATAACCTTTAAGTCCTCAAAAGATTCATATCTTTCATTGTCTTTTTTGTATATATCCTTCCATGGCTCAGCTAAAAAAATAAAATCGTACTTATACTTTTTTGATGTTAATTCCAATTCCTTAACAAATGAAATTTTCTTATAATTCAAATAAGCTATAATATCTGGAATACCTCTATCAAAAAATTTAATATCATGGTCTGATTTATTGGACTCTTCAAACTGTATAATTCTATTTTTTAAAAGTATTTCTGAAAATTTAATAGGATCTGATAAAAAGTATTGATCATGACCTAATTTTTTATATTTTCTGATTATTTCTCTGGAACTCTCATGAAATACATGGTGTCCATGACTCTCTAATTTGTTAATTATCGAAGTTTTTCCGGTTCCAGGACCACCAGTAATCACAATCTTCATAACAATATTTTTTTATAAAATTCGACAATAATGTTTAAAATGAAAAAATAATTAACAATATATTTGTTTTCAAGAAATGGGTGAAAATAATAAAAATTTTTATAAGAACTTAAAGCAACTTCTTGATGACACAAGCACTTGGCCTTCAGAATATATATATAAATTTATTTACAGTTCTAAATCTGAGAATATTGAAATATTAAGAGATATTTTTAAAGCATCAAATGCAGACTTTAAAATTAAAACCTCTAGAAACGGCAATTACACCTCGGTTTCGGTAAAAATTATTGCTAAAAACCCAGATTTAATAATCGAAAACTACAAGAAGGTCGCTGATAGAATTGAAAATGTAATTTTATTATAATTTCTGCACATATTTTTCGTATTTTGCCTCATATTAACCTGTAAAACATATAAAGTTGATTGAAAATTTAGAATATAATACAATAAGGGAAGAGTTAATTATTCCTGAATATGGAAGACATATTCAAAAAATGATAAATTATGCATCCTCTAGAGAAAGTAAAGAAGAGAGAAATAAATTGGCCAATTCAATTATTTCGGTTATGGGTAATTTGCAACCACATTTGAGGGATGTACCTGACTTTCAGCATAAATTATGGGATCAGTTATTCATTATGTCAGATTTTAAACTAGATGCTGATTCGCCATTTGAAAAGCCCTCCAAAGAAGTACTAAATGCTAAACCAGATCCACTAAGTTATCCTCAGAATTTCCCAAAATATAGATTTTACGGAAATAATATTAAAATCATGATTGATGAAGCTGTAAAATGGGATGCTGGTGAAATGAAAGAAGCATTAGTTTTAACAATAGCTAATCACATGAAAAAGTGTTTTTTAAATTGGAATAAAGATAGCGTAAAGGATCAGGTTATATTTGATCATCTATATGAGCTGTCGGATTCTAAGATAGATATCAGAGATTCAAAAGAGGAGTTATTGGATTCAGCCCTTTTGCTCAGGTCTAAGAAAAGGTTTTCAAATAAGAAATTTCCCAAGAAAAATAATAAAAACAGAAAAAGATATTAGTCTTCATAAAATGCAAGCTTTTAAAATATCAGGTGGAAGAAAACTCAAAGGAGAAGTAAAACCTCAGGGAGCAAAAAACGAGGCACTTCAAATTATTTGTGCAACTCTATTAACTTCTGAGGAGGTTTTAATAAATAATATTCCTGATATTATAGATATAAATAAACTCATTTCTCTTTTAAAATCTTTGGGTGTAAAAGTTAATAAGCTAGACTCAAATAAGTATTCATTCAAAGCAGATAATATCAATTTAGATTATTTGAGTTCTGAGCAATTTAAGACTGACGGTAAAAGTTTAAGAGGTTCAATTATGATAGTTGGTCCTCTTTTGGCTAGATTTGGTAAAGCATTTATTCCTAGACCTGGAGGTGATAAAATAGGTAGAAGGAGATTAGACACACATTTTGAAGGTTTAATTAAACTTGGCGCTAATTTTTCATATAACAAAGAGAATTACTTTTATGGGGTAGAATCAAAAGGATTAAAAGGTGCCTACATTTTATTGGATGAAGCTTCTGTTACAGGTACTGCTAATATATTAATGGCCTCTGTTCTGGCACAGGGAATAACTACTATATATAATGCTGCTTGTGAACCTTATATACAGCAATTATGTAAGCTTTTATGTAAAATGGGTGCAAAAATTAAAGGGATAGGTTCAAATTTATTAGTGATTGAAGGAGTTGATTGTTTAGGTGGTGCTGATCACTTTGTATTACCTGACATGATTGAAATAGGAAGTTGGATTGGATTGGCAGCTATGACAAAGAGTAACATCAGAATAAAAGATGTAAGTTGGGATAATCTTGGTGTTATTCCAAATATTTTTAGATCACTAGGCATTTCGTTGATAAAAGAGGGTGATGATATCGTTATCCCAGAGCACAAAAATGGATACGAAATAAGCAATTATATTGACGGCTCTATTTTATCAATTTCTGATGCTCCATGGCCAGGTTTCAGCCCTGATTTACTCAGTATTATTTTGGTTATTGCCACTCAAGCAAGAGGTAGTGTTTTAATTCATCAAAAAATGTTTGAAAGTAGATTATTCTTTGTTGATAAATTAATTGATATGGGTGCAAAGATAATTTTATGCGATCCACATCGCGCAACAGTTATAGGACATGACTTTAAATCTTCTTTAAAAGCCACTACCATGAGCTCACCTGATATTAGAGCAGGAATTTCACTACTAATTGCAGCCTTATCCGCGAAAGGAGAGTCTATTATTCAAAATATCGAACAGATTGACAGAGGTTATGAAAATATTGATGAACGATTAAGGTTGCTAGGCGCCTTAATTGAAAGGATTTAATTTTGATTAATCGGAGGAGGACCATCAATCATTGGTTTATATACATGATCACCCTTTCTCATTAAAAATTCATCTTTTATTTCTTTTACAAGCTTATCACTCTTAAATAAGTCAGACATTGTAAAAGCCATTGCCTTTGATGCATAGATTGCACCTTTGTGTCCAATACTCATTCCACCGCAAGCTACTACAGCCCATGAATGCCATGGTGTTTCGTATGGTGCTGTTGTTACAGATAAATTAATATTTGGAACGTTCCAGCTAACATCTCCGACATCAGTAGAACCGCCACCACCGTTAATTATGGTTTCCCTAAGAGGGTATATCATTCCATTTAAGCCCACTTGGGGCTTATCCAGAGTAAGTTGTAATTCTTTGGCAAATTTTATCTCATCATTATGATATTCTATTGGACCCAATAGCTCTAAATTTTTTTGCATAATTTCACCACCCGTTCTATTAACTAAAACTTCGTATATTCCAGAAATTAATTTTACCTTATAATCAACATTTGCAAGTATTGCAGCTCCTTCTGCCATTTCCATTACCCTTTCATAAACTGGGGTCATTCCAGCTCTATTTGAGTTACGTACTCTGACCCATAATTTTGAGTAATCGGGAACCACATTCACAACCTTTCCAGCATCCTGAATGTGATAATGCATTCTAACTGTTGGCTCAACATGTTCTCGGTAATAATTAATTGCAGTTGTATATAATTCTAAGGCATCGGAGGTACTTCTTCCATTCCAAGGGTCCATTGACGCGTGTGCTGCTTGACCAAAAAATTCAACCTGAAAATCAATTAAAGCCAAGGTAGACTGAACATCAGACTCGGTATAGTATCCAGGGTGCCAACTTATATTTACATCTACATCATCCCATAAACCTGCATCAACCATCCATATTTTGCCAAAAAACTTTTCTTCTGAAGGGGTTCCAAAGAATTTAATAGTTCCTTTTAAGTCTCCGTTTTCGATCTGTTCTTTTATAGCAATTGCAGAGGCAAGACTTGCAGCCCCAAATAAGTTATGTCCACAACCATGGCCATTCCCACCTTCTATCAGGGGTTTTTTAGTTGGAGTAGTATCTTGAGATAGACCAGGAAGAGCATCAAATTCACCTAAAACACTTATAACTGGACTGCCCTGCCCATATGTTGCAACAAATGCTGTAGGCATTCCAGCTACACCTCTCTCAAGACTAAAACCATTTACCTCAGCATAATCAGAAAGAAGTTTAGATGATTCATATTCGTTAAAAGCAGTTTCTGCTAGTTCCCATATTTTATCGCTGATTTTTATTATTTCTTCTTCGTGGTTTTCAATAGACAAAATAATATTTTTTTTTGTCTCGTCTAAATTTTGAGAAAAAACGTCAAGGCTTGCAAAAAACAGAAAACCAAAGAGTAATTGATACTTCATCATGTTATGAATATTGATAAATATAATGATTTTAGTCTAAATACATTTTGTAAGTATTTAAGCACCTTTGTCTAGCAACTTTGTGATCAACAATCTCATCTGGATAAGATTCGGATTCAGTATTTACCCACTTGTTAATGTATTCCCTGCTCTTATCAAATTTTATAATTTGAGTATGAGGATTAAAGATTCTGAAGTAAGGTGCAGCGTCAACGCCTGATCCACTTGCCCACTGCCAATTACCAACGTTACTAGCCATTTCATAGTCATTAAGTTTAAGAGCAAAATATTTTTCTCCTAATCTCCAATCAATTAATAGATGCTTACATAAAAAGCTTGCAGTTATCATTCTAACTCTGTTATGCATAAAGCCAGTGTTATTAAGTTCTTTCATACCTGCATCAACTAAAGGGAAACCAGTTTCTCCATTTTTCCATGCTTCAAACGATTTGGAATCATTTAACCATATAATCTTATCATATTTTGACTTAAAACTTTTTTCTGCAGTATGAGGAAAATGAAACAATATTTGCATAAAAAACTCTCTCCAAATCAGTTCATTTAAATATGTTTGGTCATTAAATTTTAATAATCCTGAAACAATTTTTCTTACACTGACAGTTCCAAATCTTAGATAAGGTCCAATCTTTGATGTAGAATTAATTGAAGGAAAGTTCCTTGTATCAGCATATTTTGTTACTATATCTCTATTTAATTTGAAAGCTTCAATTTTTTTATCATTCTCGATAAAACCATATTCATTTAATTTCTTTAGAGCAGAAACGGGGGAGTTGTAAAAATTATTTATAACCTCTTTTTCATTAAGTTCAGAAAGATCTTCATTCAAACTAGCTTTCCATTTTCTCATATATGGGGTGTAAACAACATATGGGTTACCATCGTCTTTTACAACTTCATTTTTTTCGAAGATTACCTGATCCTTGAAGGACTTAAATTTAATTTGATTATTTTCTAATAGATCTTTAATTGATTTATCTCTCGAAATAGCATATGGTTCGTAGTCATTATTTATAAAAACAGAATTTATTTTATAATTTCTGATTAATTCCTTGAAAATTTCTTCAGGTTTGCCTTTGAACACATTAATTGACGAATTAAATTTATTTTTTAATTCTAAATCAATCTTCGCTAGGTTGTCGAATATAAAGTTAATTCTTCTGTCATTATTGGGGAGTTTATCAGTTATTGAAGTGTCAAAAATAAATATGGGTATAACTTTAATTTTGGAATGTGTAGCTGCAGATAATCCTGAATTATCGTACAATCTTAAATCTCTTCTAAACCAAAAAATATTAACCTCTTCCATCATAATTTTCCGAATATTTCAATCAACTTTTTTTCTCTGTAATTAAAAATTTCATTCAACTTTGGTCTGACAGTGATAGGATGAAATAACAACCCCAAAAACCCAAAAGGTAATGCATAATCTAAAATATCAATTACTTTAACTCCACCATCTATTACTTCAAATATATGTTTATGATGCCAAAATTTATAAGGACCAAATCTTTGTTCATCAACAAAAAATTTATATTCTTTGACATGTGAAATTTCTGTCACCCATTTCATATTTATACCAAAAATTGGAGTCACATTGTACTTTATAATCTGACCAGAATACATTTTTGTTTTTTCTCCATCGATGATGCTAAACCCCATGTAGTCTGGGGTGATTATTTTGAGATTTTTGGGAGAAGAAAAAAATTCCCAGCACTCTTCAATGGTAATTGGTAATTTTATAGATTTTTCTAATCTAAAAATTTTCATTTAATGTAGTTCGTAATTTTGGAACTCATGGGACTAGTTAAAGAGTACCAATAATCAATTAGATTTCCATCCTTGTCAACCAAGTATTTTTGAAAATTCCACTTTACACTTGAATTTTTCCTACCATTCAATTCCTTAGATGTTAGCCATTTATATAATGTATGTTGATTAGACCCCCTTACATAAGTTTTTTCAGTCATTGGAAAGGAAACATTGTATTTTTGTGAGCAAAATATTGAGATTTGGTCTTCACTTCCTGGTTCTTGGGCGCCAAATTGGTTGCATGGTACACCTATTACAACTAATTTATCAGAGTTTTGATCATATAATTTTTGAAGATCTTTATACTGTCTTGTAAAACCGCAGTTTGAAGCAACATTAACAAATAATATATACTTACCTTTAAAATCGCTTAGTGACATTTCACTTCCTTCAATATTTTTAATTGTGATATCATATATTGACATAGACGCTTTATTTGATTTTTTTTTGTTAAAGTCACTACTAAAAAGTGAGAACATGAGAACTAATACTATCTTAATTGTATTTATCATAATATTAGCTTTTAAATGTTACGATTCCTGCATCCATATTAAAGATTTGTCCAGAGATTGAGGATGCTTTTTCAGAAATAAGAAAACATGCCATTTTAGCTACTTCACTAGATGAAAGGATTTTTTTAAGTGGATGTCTTTCAATCATATTTTCTATTACTTTTTCGTTTCTTAGAATTTTGGAAGCTAAATCAGTATTTGTTATTGTAGGAGCAATTGCATTAATCCTTACTTTGGGAGCTAATTCAGAACCCAATGTTTTAACAAGACCATCAACACCTGACTTGGCTACCGAAACGGATGCGTGGTAGGGCATACCTAGTTTGGTTGCAACTGTACTAAATAACAATATTGATGCGGAGAGTGATTTTTTTAATAATGGTAAATATTGTTTGATTGCTTTAACTGCACCAATAACATTTATTTCAAAATCATTTCTAAAGTCTTCTAAAGTCAAAGTTGAAATGGGTTTTAAATTGATACTACCAGGACAATATATCAGACAGTCTAGACTATCCATTTCAGGGTATTCATCGTTTAAGGCATTAAATTCTTTGTGAACAAAATTTTGATGATGAAAGTCTGGCTTATTTCTACTTAAGCAAGTAATATTGTTGTGATCAACAAGATCGTCTACAATTGATTTTCCAATACCCTTGGATCCGCCTATAATTAGAATGTTTTTCATTATGAGCCAGGCCTTCCTTTTAACCTCTTTTCTACCTTTCTTTTGATAACAGTAAGTCTTTTCATCATATCCATTATGTCAGTATCTTTATTTTCCTTGTAGATTTCATTTAATTCAAGGATAAGACTTTTAACTTCTCTTGATGCAACTATCTTTTCATTTGTACTTTTGTATACATGTTTTCTGTTTTCAAACTCTGTTGCTTTATCAATTATTTCGGTATCTTTTACTTCCATTTCTTTTACTTATTTTATTTTGATTTATGCTTCTTTGTCTTGAACACTTAAATCTTCCAAGCCCAAAATTTCTTTTGGCCTGATGTTTTGTTTTCCTTCCAGCTACTCTTTTTCTCCAAAGTCTAAAACTGGAAGGTTTGAGATTGCTTCGCATGAGTGTGATAACTTCCGACTCGTTTAAGCCAAACGTCTCTAGAATAGCATCAAAAGTTGTTCTGTCTTCCCATGCCATTTGAATGATTCTATCAATATCTGTGCCATTTAAATTTTCCAAATTATATCTGATTATTATGTTTGTTAAAGTTGAATTTATGATCTAACACCTTTTTAAAAAAAACTAGATTTTGTTTATGATTCAATTTATTGCTGTATCTAATAAAATTTCCGTCAGAATGTATGGAAAATGAAGGGGTTTTGTATACAACTAATTTATAAAATGGAATTACCCAAGTAAACCTTCTTTGACTATCAACTACATATACTATGATTCCACTTTTTCTTAACTCAATGTTTGAGTAAATAATATCATTTTTTTGCTGAATAAGCTTTTTAAAATTCAAACTGAATTCATCAACAATTAATCTCTTTGAACCAATACCACCTAATCTAATTGATTTTATCAAGTTATATTTTTTTCCAACCAGGTTATCGGTCTCTATATCCTTTTCGATATCAGTATAAGTAGAATTATAAATCAATTTAATTGCGATAAAAATGTTTCAGAGACTTTGAGATGATAATTTAGTTTATCAGTGCTCATTTTGTTTAATGTTCTAACCATCATGGATAATCTGGGGTTAGATGTAAAAAAAGATTGATTTTTGTGTATAAATCTCCAGTAAAGGCCATCCCATATTTTTTGCCATTCTCCCTTTTTATAATCACTCATTTTCATTATGTAATTACTACTGCTTATGTATGGTTTTGTAGACATTAATCCACCATCAGCAAACTGACTCATTCCATAAACATTCGGAACCATTACCCAGTCGTATGAGTCAATAAACAATTCCATAAACCATTTATATACATCATCTGGATTTATTTCACACAAAAACATAAAATTCCCAATCACCATTAGTCTTTCAATATGATGTAAGTAGGCATTATCATTTACTTTGTTTATGCTATCATCTACTGGTTTGATGCCTGTTGATGCTGTGTAAAAAGAGTCAGGCATTTTTTTTGTAAATCCCCAATAGTTTTTAGTTCTTTCAATATTACCCTTAGAAACGTACACACCTCTAATAAATTCTCTCCAGCCAATAATTTGTCTGATTATTCCTTCGAATGAGTTAATGGGTATGTTTTTTTTAGTTGCATAAGTGTTTAACTCATTTACCACATATGAAGGTGTTAATAACCCAGAGTTAATCAGAGGAGATAGTAGGCTATGATTTAATATTAATTCCTTTTGAACGATTGCATCTTCGTAATCTCCAAACTCAAAAAATCTATTTTTTAAAAAATCATTTAACCAATTTTTGGCTGTTTCAAAATCAGTAGGGTAGTTTATTTTTTGATTGAGTGATCCATAATTGTTTTCAAAATTATTTTTTATGAACAAATATGCCTCTTCAACATATGAGACCTCTTCTTTGGGGTAAGTGATCTTTGGTGGTATTTTATTTTTGGGATATTTTTTTCTATTTTCATCATCATAGGTCCACTTACCACCCTCAGGGTTATCATCAACCATAAGAATGTCCATTTTTTTTCTTTGTAGTTTATAAAAACTGGTTTGAAAAAACTTCTTTTTATCAGGGTTGAAAAAAGTTAAGTTTTCATCATTAGAATTTATAAATTGAGGGGAGTCAATGATATTAATTTCAATTGATTTTCCAGATTCCTTTATTCTTTTATTTAACCAATTGTCACATGGGTCTATATAATTAATTTTCTTAACATTTTTACTCAAAAGCATACTTAATAGAATTCTGATATCAGAATTTTCATCGCAGGAATCTATGTATTCAATATCATCAAAGTAGCCCAAACAATAATCATAGTACTTTTTCATACTTATCCTGTGAAAAAAAATCTTTTTTTTATGGAATTTAAAGTGCTTAAAGAATAAGTACTCTTCAATTAAAAATGTCTTAACATTTTTGTTGAAAAGCGGGGATTTTTCAAAAAGTTGATTAGGAAATATTAAGTTTACCTCTTCCAATTTTACTGCATTTTTTGCTACAATAAATCACATTTTCCCAGTCTCTCTTCCACTTTTTTCTCCATTTGAAGGGGAATTTACAGACTGGGCATGTTTTTTCAGGTAAAAATGTTTTTTTCAACTCTTTTGAGGTTTCTGATATCCTTTTCTTGAATTTGATTTTGGAAATGAATAACCATCACAGCCGCTTATCGTTGCAATTTTAGCACCACTCAAATTAATAAATCCATCGTTAGTGATAAGATTCTCTTCAACGTTTAATTCTACTATTTTACCCACAATTAATCTTGACTTATTATAATTGATTTTAATCTCCTCTACAAACTTCATTCCAATCTTAACTGATGAGGATTTTACATATGGAGCAGGGAAATTATTTGTAATTTCTGATTCAATTTTAGTAATATCAAACTCAGAAGTTTCTCTGTCATATTTTGCTGAAGTATGGTGTGCTTTATCAGCGAATTCTAACTGAACTGAATTTATTGTGTAGTATGAGTTTTCTTTTATATTAAGATAGGTGTGCCTTGGAATAATTTCTGTTGGTCTCAAAAAAAAACCCAATAGGGGTGGATTAGATCCCAAATGAGTTATTGAACTAAATATCGCTAAGTTATTGATTCCTTCATTTGAAACTGAACCTATCAAGTTTGCTGATTTATATCCAGAGCAAGAATTAATCAAATTAATTCTGTAAACTTTATCAAGATTTTCAATATCCTCCTCGTTGAAATGCATTAGCTATAAACCTTTTGATAAAGGTAGGATGCAATAACTGAACCAATTATCCCCGAGATGAGATAGTAGATAAAGAAGTCGTCTGAGGAAATATTAGTGCCTACAACTTGAGGGTCAATAAAACTTAATAATGAGGGGCCAAAACTTACCGCTGGATTAAATACTGCACCTGAAATATCTCCAACAGTAAAAGCACCAGCAGTGACGGTCAAGCCAATTGCAAGTCCATAAAACTGGTTCCCTTTCAAATTTTTATTTAGTGCTACATTAAGAATAACAAAAACAAGAAGAAAAGTAAACAAAATTTCAGCTACAAAGAAACTAGAAATATCATTGGTATTAGAAATGACTTCAAAATCATTCCCTAATAAAATTGTGAAATAAGTGGCAACTACAGATCCCAAAAGTTGACTTGCCAAATAGAATGAAAACTCTTTTAACTCGACTTGGTAATTTATTAACATCGCAAGACTAACAACAGGGTTATAATGTGCTCCCGAAATATGAGCACCCATGTAAACTAAAACAGATAATCCTAGTCCTATTGCAATGGGATTTTGGCTAAGGCCTATTATTAATACAAGAAAAAATGTTCCTAAAAATTCAATTATATACTTATTCATAATTAATTCGTTAAATTTGAAACTTAAGTCCAATATAAAAATTATTTACATAACATGAGAGCTTTTATTTTTACTATATTATTATTTGTTGGTTATTTTGGTTTTTCACAAATTAATACTCCCAGATTTAGCCCAGCCTCCGAAATTAATCAGATGGTAGGTTTAACCGAGATTGAGGTTAAATACAGTAGACCTTCAATGAGAGGAAGAGAAATTTTTGGCAATTTGGTTCCTTACGATAAAATTTGGAGAACCGGTGCGGATAATAGTACAAAAATTAGTTTTACAACTGACGTAATAATTGATGATAATAAAATTAAGGCAGGCACATATTCAATTTTTTCAATTCCAACACAAGATGAATGGATGGTAATGTTATATTCTGATGTTGAACTTTGGGGAGTTCCTAGGAATTGGTCCGATGATAAAATAGTATTTAGTTCAACTTATAAAGTAAATAAAATTAACCCCGTTGAGACATTTACCATTTCTTTTAATGATTTAACTAATAATGATGTAAATATGAGTATTTCTTGGGAAAATTCATCCGTTAATGTTAGAATTGAAGTACCAACAAGATCAATGGTTGAAAAGGATATTAGTAATGTCCTTAATGATAATCCAAAGGCCTCTGATTATTATGCTGCAGCTGTTTTTTACAGACAGGAGAACGTTAACTTATCTCAAGCATTATTATGGATGAATAAAGCAATAGAAATGTTTGAAAATCCAAGATTCTATCATTACAGACAACAATCTTTATTAATGGCAGCTAACAATAAATTTTCTGAGGCGATTGATGCCGCAAATAAATCATTAAATGATGCAATTAAGGCTGATAACCAAGGTTATGTAAAAATGAATAGACAGTCTATTGCTGAATGGTCGGAGAAGCTCTAAAGCCTTTCAATGTTAGATGAATTATAAAAGATATTAATATCACCATAACGCAACCAAAAACATTAAGCCAAAGGAAGGGCATCCAGTCATAGAACCAAGCGATAATTATGATTATCTGAGTTATTATGGCTCCAATAAATACCGCATTCGACTTCAATGCTTTTAAGAAAAATGCGATTAAAAATATACCCAATACATTTCCGTAGAATATTGACCCAATAATATTTACAAGTTGAATCAGGTTGTCTGCAAGAAATGCAACACACGCTATAGCTATGGCACACAAGCCCCAAAATAGTGTCATTAGTTTTGTAAAAAAAACAATATTATTATCATTGACATAGCTGAAATTCCTTTTGAGAATATCAATTGATGTTGTTGTAGCTAGTGCATTTATTTCACTTGAGGTTGAAGACATTGCAGCACTTATTATAACAGCCAACAGGAATCCGATTAAACCTTTTGGAAGATTTTCGAGGACAAAATTAATAAATACATAGTCTTTGTCATTTGTTTCAACTTTTTCATTTTTATCTTTGGCAGCTTTTCCGATTAAAGTCTTAGCTCGATCCCTTATTATTTTTTCTTCATAGTTTAAATTGTCAATTTTTTCCTTTACTTCAATCTTATCTTTTGACAAAATATCATTTAATACATAGGTCCTTTCATCAAAGTTTTTTTGTAGATTTTCTTCGAGTTGTTTGTATTCGTTCTCATAATTAGAATTAGAAATTATAATTTTTCCTTGGGGGTTAAAATTTAATGGAGAGGGGTTAAACTGGTAAAAAACAAAAACCATAACTCCGATAAAAAGAATAAAAAATTGCATGGGAATCTTAAATATTCCATTGAAAATCATCCCTAGTTGCATCTCTTTGAGAGATTTTCCGGAAAGATATCTTTGAACTTGACTTTGATCAGTGCCGAAGTAGGACATCATTAAAAAGGTTCCACCGATAATGCCACTCCAAACAGTATATCTGTTTTCAAGATCAAATGAAAAGTTTAAAACATCCATTTTTGAGTTTGCGGAGGCTATCTTAATTGCCTTTTCAAAGTTAATATCACTGGGAAGAAGGCTGAAAATCGTAAAAAGCACTATAATTAGTCCTACAAAAATCACACCCATTTGATATTTTTGTGTGAAGTTAACAGCTTTTGTACCCCCAGAAACGGTATAAATTATTACAAGTAAACCTATAATGATATTTGTTGTTATTAAGTCCCAACCAAGTACTGTTGATAGAATTATAGCAGGTGCAAAAATAGTAATACTTGCAGATAAACTTCTTTGAATTAAAAAGAGAACAGCTGTTAAAGATCTTGTTTTTAAATCAAAACGACTTTCTAAAAATTCATATGCCGTATACACCTTTAATTTGTGATAAATAGGTATAAATATGGTACAAACAATTACAACTGCGATTGGCAAACCAAAATAAAACTGAACAAAGCCTAATCCATCATTGTAAGCTTGACCAGGGGTTGATAAAAAAGTAATTGCACTGGCCTGTGTAGCCATTACTGAGAGACCTATTGTCCACCATTTTGCTCCATTACCTGCTTTTATATAATCATTAGCAGTTTTTGCACCACTGGTTTTTATGGTTCCGTAAAGAACAATCACCAGCAAAGTAAAAATTAACACAAACCAATCTAAATTATCCATGGCTAATAGTTTGTAGTTATGAAAAGGAAAAATAAAAAGTAGATAAAGTTGAGAAGTAGAAGAATTGTATATTCTTTATCCCATTTGAAATTTTTTAAATCCATTTATTTTGAATCTTCATTACCTGCTCAATGACATCCCTTACACATCCTTTTCCTCCATTTTTTTGAGAAACATAGTTAGAAACAGATTTGACTTCAGGAACAGCATCTTGAGGGCAACAACCAATTCCTGCCAACTTAATAATTGGAATGTCAGGAATATCATCGCCCATTACCAAAACATTTTCTTTGTTTAGTTTATATTTACTTAAAAAATTATTAAATGGAACAATCTTATCATATGATTTTAAGTGAATTTCTTCAATTCCAAGACCATTTAATCTTTTTCTAACAGATTCATTAGTTCCACCAGAAATAATTCCAATTTTATAACCATTATCAACAGCAAATTTCATAGCAAATCCGTCTTTCACGTTCATTGTTCTTAACAGCTCTGCAGATTCACTTATTATTAAACTTCCGTCGGTTAGGACTCCGTCTACATCAAAAATGAATGCGTTTATATCGGCTAATTTTTCTTTGTAATTAATTTCCATACTTGTCGTTAATCATATCACTAATAGTTTTGTATAGAGATATTGTATTTTTATCATCTAACATTTCCAGATGCATTTTCATGATATTTTTATCATTTCTCCTTGCTGGACCTGTTTGTGCATTGATGGGGTCTAATTTATGAATTTTATTAACCGTTTCCCTAATTAAAGGTTTTAAAATATTAAAATCTAAATTCTTTGAATCCGTCAATTCTTTGGAAAGATTAAATAAAAAGTTTGTGAAGTTGTTAGAAATAATAGCAGCCAGATGCAAAGTTTTTCTTTCTTCAAAGTTTATTTCATAATAATTGCAACCTAAAATTTTTGATATGTCTTTTAAGCTGTTAAGATCATCTACATTTTCTGCTTCAATACACATTGGAATTTCAGAATAATTTAACTCTTGTGATTTAGAAAAGGTTTGAAGAGGATAAAAAACACCTCTTCTGTTGTTTTTATTCAAAACATTGTATGGCGTGCTTCCAGACGTATGAACAACTAATTTTCCCTCAATTGGAATTTTATCACTTACTTCAGCAATAGAATCATCATTAACACAAATGATATAAACATCAGATTCAGTTAACCCCGAAATCTCATTAACAATTTTAACCCTAGAGTCAAATTTTAATGAACGTGAATACCACTCATGCAGTTTAATTTTTTTTGAGTTGTCAAATAAATTAATCAAATGAAATCCAACATTTCCTGACCCCAATACTGTAACTTTTATCATGAAATAAATGATTAGTTAAAATTTACAAAATAAATAATATAATTAGGTATAAAAAAAGTCAAAATGGTATTAAATTTGTAGCCCATAAAAATCTTAATGAATACACTTAAAAAAATATTATTTTCCAACAGGCTCACTGGGGTATTATTTGTTGTGTTTGCTGTTGCTATGGCAATTGGAACATTTTTGGATGCTGGTCAAGAAACATCACCAACTCCACTAACTAGAAATTTAATCTATAATGCATGGTGGTTTGAAGCTATTATGCTTCTTTTCGTGATAAATTTTATAGGAAACATATTTAAATATAATCTATTAAGCATAAGGAAATGGCCGGTTTTATTACTTCATTTATCATGGATTTTTATTTTACTTGGTGCTTTTGTAACCAGATACATTAGTTATGAGGGAGTCATGAGTATCCGCGAAGGAGCCACAGAAAGCTCATTTTTGTCTGAAGAAACTTATTTAACTGTTTACATTGACGGCGATTATGAGATAGACGGATTACCCCAGAGGTGGTATACAGAAAGACCTGTTGACTTTTCACCAAGATTGGAAAACAAATTTAGCTTCAATGCTCAATATGCAAATATGCCAATCTCAATCAAATTAACTGAATTTATAAATGGTGCTGAGGAAGATGTGGTTTTCGATGAAAATGGAGATTACTATTTAAAAATTGTTGAATCGGCAGGGGGTATGCCTCACAACCATTTCCTTAAAGATGGATCCACAGAAAATATTCATGGGACCCTTTACACACTAAACAATTACATTGAAGGTGCTGTAAATATTACTTTTGATGAGAATTACGATTTATTTATTAATTCCCCATATGAGGGTGAATACATTGTTATGGCTTCTATGACGCAGGGTTTTCTTCCAAAAAATTCTGACGAATTATTAAATCTTAGGGCAAGATACATTATTAATGGGCAACAGCTTGTTTTCCCAAAACCTGCCATTAAAGGAGTTTTCGACATTGTTAAAAAGTCTGAACTTTTAAAGTCAGACCAAGACGGTCTAGAGCTTCTGATTTCCACACCAGAAGAATCTAAAACGGTTAGAGTGATAGGTGGTAAAGGTACTAACAATGCATTTAAGACTTTTTCTGTGGGAAATCAAGACTTTACAATCAGATATGGATCAAAAGTATATGATTTACCTTTTAGTATAAAGTTGAATGATTTTATAGCTGAAAAATATCCAGGAACAGACAGCAGCTATTCTTCTTTCGCTAGTGAGGTTACGGTTGTTGATGATGAGACATTTGATTATCGAATTTACATGAATAGCATTCTTAATTATGAAGGATACAGATTTTTTCAGGCTTCATTTGACCCTGACGAACAAGGGACAATTTTATCTGTAAATCATGATTTTTGGGGCACATTATTTACATACATTGGTTACATTTTATTGTACTTTGGTTTAGTTGTTATCCTTTTTGCCAGATTTACAAGATTTGATTCACTTAAGAGGCAACTTGATATTGCCAGGAATAATAAAACAAAGCTTGTAACCTCGCTGCTAATTTTAATTTCATTAACAATTAATGCTCAAGGATTTGGAGTTCATAGCTCATCAGCATCTGATATTGAAAAAATTGATTCTATTCTAGATGTAAATATTGCTTCAAAGGAACAAGCGGGAAAATTCGGTAGATTAGTAATACAAGATATTGGTGGAAGAATGATGCCGGTAAATACATATTCATCTGAGCTATTAAGAAAATTAAGCAAGAAAGATCATTATAAAGATTTTGATTCCAATCAGGTTTATTTATCAATGCAGGAAAGCCCATTGTTATGGTACAGTGTTCCTTTAATATTTTTAAAAAGTAAAAAAGCGGACTCTATAAGAAGTATAATTGGTGTTAACAAAGACTTAAAACATGCCTCATTGGTAGATTTTTTCACTGAAAGGGGAGAGTATAAGTTAGGTCCATTTCTAGAAGAGGCTTATCGAGCGGCTGTTCCTAATGCTTTTCAAAAAGAATTCAGAGAGACTGATCAGCGTGTAAACCTATTATACAATGCAGTTCAGGGTACTACTTTGAAGATTTTTCCTGTTCCAGATGATGAAAACAATAAATGGATATCACCAAGTGAAAATAGATTTAGCGTAATGCTAACGGATTCACTGTACTCTAATTTTATTAATACAGGTTTCAAAACATACTTATATTTCCTAAATGAAGGTAAAAAGTCAGGTGACTTCTCTAATGCTGATGAAATTTTGGTTGCAATTACTAATACCCAGAAGAGATACGGTTCTGAGGTTATGTTAACTACAAATAAAGTAGATGCTGAAATTCTATACAACAAATATGATATTTTTAAAAGTTTATTTAGTTGGTATTTGTACGCTAGTACTATTTTGTTCATTGCACTAATCTTCCAGATCTTTAACAGAAATAAATTTGTTAACAGTATTATCGCAATTTCTAAATATGCTGTTTACGCGCTTTTTACAATACATGCTCTAGGATTAATTTCAAGATGGTATATTTCTGGTCATGCACCGTGGAGTGACGGGTATGAATCAATGATTTATGTGGCATGGGCTACAATGTTATTTGGGATTTATTTTGGTAAAAAAAGCGAGTTAACATTAGCCTCAACAACATTTGTTACATCAATGATCTTAATGATTGCTCATTGGAGCTGGATGGATCCAGCTATAGCCAATTTAGTTCCTGTTCTGGATAGTTATTGGCTAATGATTCATGTTGCTGTTATTGTCGGAAGCTATGGTCCGTTTACAATCAGTATGATTCTAGGGATAGTTTCTTTGATTTTGATGATTTTGGTAAATAAAAAAAACAGAGAGTTGCTTAATATTAATGTTAAAGAGCTAGTTTTAATTAATGAAATGTCAATGACAATTGGATTGGTAATGCTTACTATCGGAAACTTTTTGGGTGGAATGTGGGCAAATGAAAGCTGGGGTAGATATTGGGGCTGGGATCCAAAAGAAACATGGGCTTTAATAAGTATTATGGTCTATGCATTTGTGATTCACATGAGATTAATTCCTGGGTTAAAAAGTAATTTTACTTTTACAGTGGCTTCAATACTTTCTTTCGGTTCTATCATAATGACTTATTTTGGCGTTAATTTTTATCTAGCAGGATTACATTCTTACGCTAAAGATGATCAAGAAATCAGTTTAGTATTTATCAGTATAACGCTTGCGATTATTTTAATTCTTTCATTATTAGCATATCCCAAGTATAAAAAATATCTAAAAAATAATCGCTAAATTAGACGCTATGTCTGATGAAAATATATTCAAGGGTGTAAATACCATATGTACCCACGTGGGTCAAGTCAAAGATGAACAGTATGGAGGTTCAGTCTCTCCAATCTATCCTGCAACATCATACGAATATATTGATAAAGAAATTGACAGATATCCGAGATATAGCTCAACTCCAAATCAGGAATTTCTAGCAAAAAAAATAGCTGCCCTAGAAGAAACAGAGGATGCTATTATTCTAGGCTCTGGAATGGCTGCGATTAGTACTTCATTACTAGCCTTTCTAGGTTCTGGAGATCATATTGTAATTCAAAATGATATTTATGGAGGTACTAGAAATCTCGTCGAGGCTCAATTTAAAAGATATGGCATACAATATTCATTTACAGATGGGTTAGATGTAAAATCTTTTGAAAAAGAAATAATGCCAAATACCAAGGCTATTTACATTGAAACACCATCAAATCCTTTACTCAAACTTGTTGATATTAAAGAGATAGCTAATTTATCAAAGAGCAATGGACTAATTTCTTTTATTGATAATACTTTTGCAACTCCTTTACTTCAAAAGCCACACAAGCTTGGAATCGATATTATATTACACAGTGCAACCAAATACTTTGGTGGTCACAGTGATATATGTGCTGGTGCTGTTGCATCAACAAGTGAGCACAGAGAAATAATTTGGAATCTCTCAAAAAATATTGGCGGCAGTCTAAGTGATTATACGGCATGGCTTCTGGAGAGAAGTATGAAGACATTGTCTGTAAGATTTTTTGCTCAGCAAAAGAATGCTGTTGAGCTTTCAAAATATCTAACAGGGTGCAGTAACATTGACAAGGTTTTTTATCCTGGCTTAGAAGAACATGTAAACCATGATATTGCAAAAAAACAGATGAATGGCTTTGGAGCCGTAATTTCATTTGAATTAAATAAAAAAATTGATCCAAAAGCCTTCTTAAAATCATTGAAAATGATTAATCCGTCAATGAGTTTTGCTGGAGTTGAAAGTACAATGTTGTCCCCTACCGAGACTTCCCATTATTTGTTAACTCCGGAAGATAGAATTGCTCAAGGTATTACTGATAATTTAATCAGGTTTTCTGTTGGTATCGAAGATGTGCCTGACATTCAGTATGACATTGAACAAGCATTTAACAATTGTAAATAAAAGTATTATGAAAGTTGATATTTTAGCTATTGGTTCACATCCAGATGATGTTGAATTGGGTTGTTCAGGAACAATTGCAAAAGAAATCTCAAAAGGTAAAAAGGTAGGTATATTGGATTTGACCAGGGGCGAGCTGGGTACTCGGGGTAGCGCTGAAATTAGAGAAAAAGAAGCAAATGATGCGGCTAAAATCTTGAATGTTGCTTTTCGTGATAATTTAGAATTTAAAGATGGTTTTTTTAAAAATGATGACGCTCATCAGTTAAAACTAATCAAAAAGATCAGAAAATACAGGCCAGATTTAATTTTGTGTAATGCACCTGATGACAGACACATTGACCACCCAAGAGGTGCTAAATTGGTTGTCGATTCATGTTTTTTAAGTGGGCTCAAAAAGGTTGAGACTATTGAAGATGGTATTGATCAGGAGCCTTGGAGGCCCAATAATATTTATCATTATATACAATGGAAAAGTTTGAAACCTGATTTTGTTGTTGATATTAGTAATCACTTTCAAACAAAGATTAAAGCCGTCAAGGCATTTAAGTCTCAATTTTATGATGGAAATGAAACTGTGCATAGCACACCTATTTCCACTAAAAACTTTATTGATAGTATCGAATACAGGGCTAGAGATCTAGGACGATTAACTAATGTTGATTATGGTGAAGGTTTTATTGCTGCTCGTTTACCTTTAATTGAAAATATTAGCGACTTGAAATAATTTTTATTTCTTGTTTTGCAGAGAAATACAAAAAAATTACATTTGCACTCCTTATTATGGTGGTTGTAGTTCAGTTGGTTAGAACGCCTGATTGTGGTTCAGGAGGTCGCCGGTTCGAATCCGGTCTTCCACCCAATTTTAAACCCTCAATTTTTTGAGGGTTTTTATATTTTATATGTCTATTTTGATTAATTAATAGACATTACACTTTCAACAGTTCTGTAATCTTTTTTATAATTTATTTAGATAAATTAATTAAATTCAAGGAACAAATAAATTATTATGAAACAATTATACTTTTTAGCACTTATTTTTTTATCTACAAATATTTATTCACAATGTCCAAATCCTGATATTTTTTGGTTTGAAACAGGTGAGGATTTTGTATTTATTAACGGTAACAATAATACTCAAATTGACTATTTTGAAATTGAATACAAGGCATATGAAACCTTTACACCTGGGGACGGAACAGCAGAAATTTATACATTTAATGCATTTCCGCATACCATTACAGGTTTGATGCCTGGGACACCATATTATTTTACAAATAGAGCTGTATGTACTGATGGTTCTGTAAGTGACTGGAATGACAACGGAAATGACGGGCCAGACCTTTGGTATACCAATATGGAGGCTGGAGAATTTTCAGCTGAAAATACTTTATCTCACAATTCTTCACAGGAAATTACTCATGAGCCCTCACAAATATGTGAATCAACAGAAGCAGCTTATGACTTTATATATACTGGTTCCGCTAGCGATACAAGTTTTTCATGTCCTGAAACCTCGTTTACTGCTACATCAGACGGCCCCTATATAATTACATTAACCGACGCATATGGAGATGGTTGGATAGGTAATGGAGTTGGAAATGAAACTGTTTTAGATGTATTAGTCAACGGAACAGTAGTGCTTGATGATATAACCTTAGCCGATGGACTTTCAGAACAAAGTATCAGTTTTGAGGCAATGTCCGGAGATGAAATTTCTACGCAATGGGTTAATCAAGGTACATGGTTCTACGAGGTAGGTTATTCAATAATTTCTGAAAATGCAGATTCTGAAGCAATAACAACTGTGGGAGCTCAAATTTACACAAGAAGCTATATACCAGCAGACTTTGGATATGAGGGAACTGTTACTATTGGAGCTGTTGAATTGGGTATATGGTATTCTGATGCTGAGGGTAATTACAATCCTGATTTACCAGTTACAGATTATACAGGAACAGCATATCAGAATATTTTCTTGTATAGACAAACTAATGGTGGAGTAGGCACAAGTAATGTAGGACAAAATCAAGCTTACTGGGAGCAGATTGCATTTAAATTAAATTTTGAGATAACACCTGAGGATCATCAAACTGTAATAACTGTTCCTTTAGAGTTTTTACCTGGATTTGGTAACTTAAATGGAAATGGTGTCGAAGTTTCTGCCAACGATGATATAATTGTTCAGGTTTGGATGGGTCCTGGTGATGAGGCCTCAACCGGTTTTGAAGGTGGTGTAAGAAAGTTCATTGCTGGTAATTTATCTGATTTTACCGTTCTGCCTCAAGATGCTACTAATTATCCTTATCCTGCTGTTCAGACTGGTCCCTGGATAGATTCAACGTGTGATTATTATAATTATGTTGGTAATAATACATCTCTGATGAATTTAGTTATTGGTTCAAATAATGAGTTGTCAACAGATGAATTTAATATTAATGAGATTAGCTTATTCCCGAATCCTGTGGATAGAACGGAACACTATTTAAATATTAAAATGGATTATAATTATTTAAAAGCCATAAAGATTTTTGATATTATGGGAAGAAAAGTATATGATTTAATTACTGATGACAGTAGAATAGACATTTCATCTTTGAATCAAGGCACCTATATTGTTGAAATTAATGTTAATGGCCAACTACATAAATCCAAACTAATAGTTAAGTAGATCAAATTTTAATAGGTAATAAAAAACCCTCAATAAAGAGGGTTTTTTATTTTTATTTTTATTTTTATTAAATGAAAGTTTTACAGATACTCCTACTAATTACCTCATCATTCATTTTTTCTCAAAACAGTTATTACCCATATCTGGATTCTAACCTTGAGATTAACGTGAGAGTTGATGATCTAATGAGTCGAATGACTCTTTTTGAAAAAGCATGCCAAATGAATCAGTTCGTCGGACTTGAGCATATGAAAAAAGCAGAAAAAGATTTATCACCTGAGGATATGAAAAAAAGTGATGCTCAAGGTTTTTATAAAGGGGTATTTTCTGATGATGTTAAGCAAATGATAATTAACGGACAAATAGGTTCTTTTTTACATGTAATTACCGCTGAGGAAGCTAACTATTTACAGCAGTTGGCGAATAAATCTAAGTTGAAAATACCACTACTTATTGGTATTGATGCAATACATGGAAATGCGCTGTATAGAGGTGCTACTGTTTATCCATCTCCAATAACAATAGCTTCCACTTGGGATGAAAATAATTCATATGATGTTGGTGTCCAGACAGCTTTAGAAATGAGATCTACGGGTTCTCATTGGGCATTTACACCCAATGTTGATGTTATGAGAGATGCAAGATGGGGTAGGGTTGGTGAAACCTTTGGTGAGGATCCATTTCTAGTAACCCAAATGGGTGTTGCTATGATAAATGGACTTCAACAGGAAGATTACACAGGAATTAATAAAGTTATTGCGTGTGCAAAACATCTAATTGCTGGAAGTGAGCCAATTAATGGCCTAAATTTATCTCCAATGGATATCTCTGAGAGAACATTAAATGAGATATATCTGCCACCCTATAAAAGTGCTGTTGATGCGGGTGTATTTTCGATCATGGCAGCTCATAATGAGGTAAATGGTGTACCATCTCATTCAAACAAAAAATTAATGTCTAATATTATTAGAAACGAATGGGGATTTGATGGTTTTTATGTTAGCGACTGGTTAGATATTGAAAGATTAGAAACTTTACATAAAGTTGCAAGAAATTTCAAAGAAGCCATATATCTTGCCGTTGATGCAGGTATTGATATGCATATGCATGGTCCAGACTTCCCTGAACTTGTCGTTGATTTAGTAAATGAAGGTAAATTGTCAGAAGAAAGAGTTAATTATGCATGTTCAAAAATATTAGAGGCAAAATTTAAGCTGGGTCTATTTGAAAATAGATTTGTAGATGAAGATGATATTCCAGAAAAAATATTTAATCAGCACCACACACAAACAGCTTTAAAACTAGCGAGACAGGGTATAGTTTTGTTAAAAAATAATGATGTATTACCACTAAGAAGACCCAAAAATTCAAAAAATAGAATATTAGTGACTGGACCGAATGCCAATAACCAATCAATACTAGGTGATTGGCACAGTGCTCAGCCTGATGAAAATGTATATACAGTATTTGAGGGAATTAAAAAAATTGGTGCTGAAATGGGTTATTTAGTTGATTACCACGATTCCAATGAAAACATAAAGAGGATTTCAGAAAAAGATATCAATAAAACAATTGAAGTTGCTAGCGATTATGACATGGTTATTCTTGTAATTGGAGATAATTCAATGCGGTATAAGTGGAATCAAAAAACAGCTGGAGAAAATACAGCTAGAGCTGAGCTTGATTTAGCAGGAAAGCAATTGGATTTGGCAATGGAATTAAAGAAGTCTGGAAAGAATGTAATTGTTGTGTATGTGAACGGAAGACCAATTTCAGAGCCATGGATATCCGAAAATATAAATGCGATAATTGAATCATGGGAGCCTGGAAGTTTTGGTGGTTTGGCAGTTGCTGAAATTATATTTGGTAAAATAAATCCAAGTGGAAAGTTACCCCTTACTGTAGCAAGAACAGTTGGTCAATTAAAGATGTTTTATAATCATAAGCACTCAATGTATTTTAGAGATTATGCTATGCAAACTAATAAATCACTTTATTCATTTGGATTTGGTCTCAGCTACACAAAATTTGATATTAGTAAACCAAAAATAAACAGCTCAAAGTTTAAAAAAGGTCTTTTGAGTGTTACAGTTGATGTAAAAAATATTGGTGAAATATCCGGAGATGAGATTGTTCAGCTTTATATTTCTGACAAATATAGTAGCATAACCAGACCTGTAAAAGAATTAAAAGCCTACCGGAGGGTTAGTTTGAAGCCAGGGGAATCCAAAGAAATTTTATTTGAACTGAACAAATCAGCTTTTGCTTATTATGATTCAGAAATGGATTATATTGTTGAGCAAGGCGATTTTGATATCCTTGTTGGTAATTCATCAAGGGATAAAGACCTGAAGAGTGTAACCTTTAATGTTGAAAAAACATTTTATATAAAAGATTAATATTACATTTATAAATTAAACTTTAATTATAATTATGAAAAATTACATTTATATTATTTGTTTTTTGGTACTGTCTTCGTGTTCACAGACCAAAAATTCTTGTGATGATCAATCAAATGGATTTGCCCCTTTTGACGGTCAAACAGTTATGATGGGAAGTCAGGCCACAGTTGATGTTTTTAATCAAATTGATGCTGCTTGGGCAGCTAAAGATTGGGATCTGCTTGCTTCTTTCGTTGCTGATGATGCAACATTAACCTTTGAAGATGGACAGACCGCTTCTAACGGGCAGGAGTTTATTTCAATTATTATAGCTGAATATGATGAGTATATGGCAAGTGATTCAGGATGGGGTTGGACAACTACATATGCATTTGCAATAAAACCCAGTAAACCTGAGGGAACTGATTACCCAAACAACAGAGGAGAGTGGGTTAGTGCAGGTTTCCAAGGTACTGATGGTTTTTACATGGAATGGTATCAAATTGATGATGGAAAATTAATAAGCTGGTCACAGACAAAACAAGATTCTAACGAATAAACTATTAAACCCTCAAGGAATTGAGGGTTTTTTTATTTCAATTTTATTTTCTCATTTGAATTCGCTAAGTCCCATGCAGTATGAAAAATCAACTTAACTCTTCTTTTATATGGTTCATATAAGATTTTTTCAGCGGTATCTGTTGGCTCATGATAGTCTTCATGTACACCACTGAAATAGAAAATAGCAGGTATGTTGTTTTTTATAAAATGAAAATGATCTGACCTGTAGTAGAATTGGTCAGGATGATCAATACCATTAAATCTAAAATCTAATTCAAGATTAGAATATTTATTGGCATCAATATTAATATCATGTAAATCATCTGATAATACATCAGAACCAATTATATATACATAATTTAAATTTCTAACACCACGTTCCGGGTCAGCTCTTCCCATCATATCCATATTTAAATTTGCTATCGTTTGTTTGATTGGAACTAATGGATCGTAATCTGTATAATACTTAGAACCAAGCAATCCCCTCTCTTCAGCAGTAACATGTAAGAAAACAACTGATCTTTTAGGTGAATAGCCTTGTTCTTTAGCTAAAGCAAAAGCTTCAGCAATTTCGAGCATTGCAACAGTACCAGAGCCATTGTCATCTGCACCATTATAAATTTTTCCGTTTCTGGGTAAAACATGATCAAGATGAGCAGTTAGGACTACATACTCATCTGGAAATTTAGACCCTTCAATAATAGCAGCTACATTATCTGCACTAAACTTTATAATATTTTTCTTAAATATCATACCAAAAGTCAAATTATCTTCGGATAAGAAATTTTTAAATTTTTCAGGGAATAATAACACATGAAAGTTATTTTCTTCATTATTTGAAAGAGTCATTCTTTTTTCTGAGTAACCTATGTCACTATTTCGATATCTTCCACTGTATCTATCGTGAAGATAATTATCTATAATAATTATAGCTAAAGCACCGTTTCTTCTTGCCACTCTTTTCTTATTATCAATTTCTTGTCTTAAAATAGACCATTTTGACTTATTTTTTCCATTTATAAAATACTCGTCATTCTTATCTTTTGGCTCACCTCCAAGCGCCACCACCACCTTACCTTTTACATTAATATTTTTGTAGTCTGAATAATTAGGATCATCAATTCCATAACCTGCAAAAATAATTTCTTCAGATTTATATTCTCTGTCAGGACCATTTAGATAGGATACATAATCTTGGTAATAAATAAATTTTTGACCTGAAATATTTAGACTTATATTAGGTTTTTCTTCTAATTGTAGTGGTACTGCTTGTAGATAAGTATCTGTTTTTACTGATTGAATGCCTAAGTTTTTATAATGGTTTACTAAATATTCGACAGCAAGCTGCTGACCATTACTGGGGGTGCCTCTTCCCTCAAATTCATCAGATGAATAAGTGTACATTTTTCCCTTTAACTCATCAATTTTAATCGAATTAGAGGCTTCCATTAAAACTTTATCCTGAGCATATGAAAAAATTACACATGTAATAAGTGTAATTGAAAGTATTAATTTTGATTTCATATTTCTTATTTTAAATTTTTTTATAAACTTTTTCAAACGGTACCCTAAATCTTTCAGTATAGACTCCGTTTTCCGCTCTTATTCCACACCCAATTATCATAGTAATTTCAGCTTTTGAGGGTAGATTAAGTATTTTTTTCACTCTACTGGTATCCGATCCTTCCATCGGACATGTGTCATAACCTATTTCTGCCATGCTAAGCATAAAGTTTTCGGCAGCTAAAGCTACACTTTTATGCGTTATAACTCTCGTATCAGAAAATAATACTTCCCTGTAAATTGGTCTAAATAAACCAATAAAAAATGATAATATTTTTTTGTAATAGCCCACAATTCCTAGAAAGTCAGTATAGATTGTAGGCATTAATTTTTTATAGTATCTTCTTGAAACTTTTCTTCTTCTGCCAACATCGATACCTTTTTTTTCTTGTTTATCAAACATATCCTCCAAGAAATCTAAATTATATTTTGCTCTTTCTCTCCACTTGTCTCTTCTTGCAACAAATACAACCATATTAACGGCAGTTTTAGCAGCATTTTGATCAAAACATGCTTTTGATAGTTTTTTTAATGTTTCATTATCAGTTACATGTAAAAATTCCCATAATTGCATGTTACTGCTATTTGGAGCTAATGTGGCATTTCTAATACAGTTTTTTACTTTTTCTTCATCCAATTCAGTATCTAGATATTTTCTAACTGATCTTCTATATTCAATTGCTTCACTAACAGTTTTTAACATAATTTCATTTAATTTAAGCTTATTTGTATTCCTTCGTTCAAATTTGCAATAATTGGATTTAATTTCCTTTTAAATTTAGAAAAATATTCTTGTTTAATCTCTTTAATATATTCGTCAATAAAACTTTCCTTTATTAGGCTTAAAGTACATCCTCCAAAACCACCTCCCATCATTCTTGAACCTAATATTTTGTCATACTTCATTGAATATTCAACTAGGAAGTCTAATTCTTTACAGCTAACTTCATAATCATTTTTTAGACCAAAATGCGATTCATACATGAGTTGGCCAAATTCTTTAAGTTTATTGTTTTCTAAAAATTTTACCGAATTAATTACCCTTTGGTTTTCATTTAAAACGTATGAGGCCCTTTTATAAAGAGTTTCACCTAGTTTTTCTTTAGATGAACTCAAATCAAGTCTATTTACCTGAGATAAATTAGTGTAGTTCTTTTTACACAATCTGTTAATTATTTGTATTGATTCTTTACATTCACTTACTCTTTGATTATACTCTGTGTTTGCTAAATTATGCTTTACGTTTGTATCTTGTAAGAGTATTTTATATTCTTTAAATTCTAGTTTTATGAATTGTGCATCTAGTTTTTCACAATTTAGCAAAATTGCTGTATTTTTTTTTGCGTTCAAAATTGTAAACTGGTCCATAATTCCACCTAATAGTCCAATATATTTATGCTCAACATTTCTGCTAAGATTTATTATTTCTGAATTTTCTAGTTTAATTTCATTTAATTTACTTAACCCCTTTATTAAGCCACAAACAAGGGCAGAGGAGGAGCTAATCCCAGCTCCTGATGGTAATGTTGATATTATTGAACATGAAAAATTACTCAATTTAGATTTAATTTGCTTTAGCTCGTTGATAACACCGAGGACATAATTTTCCCAATGATTATTACTTTTTTTTAGTGTAGTGTTTACATTAAAAGACATGCTATATCCTAAATCGGTTTTAACATATGATTCATTTGATTTTTTTTCAATGTAAAGGTCGATTGTTAAGTCCAAAGCACAGGGAAGAACGTATCCTCCATTGTAGTCAGTATGTTCACCAATTAAATTAACTCTTCCAGGTGATATGACTTTTATTTTCAAACTATGACTAAAATTTTCATTTTTTGCCCTTGTTTGATTCTAATCCGCCAAAATCATTATCAGAAATAAATCTTAACTCCTCCAGTGATAAATTATTACCATAAATTTCCTTGAGATTGTATAAGTCAGATTTTAAGTCAGAAATTAAATCAGCGTATTTATCATTACCAATTAAGTTATTAAGCTCATTAGGATCATTTTGTAAATCATACAACTCCCATTGATCAACATCATAGTAAAAATGAATTAATTTGTATCTCTCGGTTCTAATACCATAATGAGGTTGAACGTGATGGTAATAAGGATATTCATAGTAATGATAATACATTGATTGCCTCCATTTTTTTGATTTATTCGTGGTTAGATTCCTTAAAAAACTTTTTCCTTGAACATTAGAAGGAATTTTTATGTTTGCCATGTCTAGTAACGTTGGGGCAAAATCGATATTTGTAATGATGTCTTCATTAACAGTTTTTGGTTTAATTTTTTCTGGATATCTAATTACAAATGGCATTCTACTTGATTCTTCATACATGAATCTCTTATCAAACCATCCGTGCTCGCCAATGAAAAATCCCTGATCAGAAGTATATATTACAATCGTATTTTCTTCTAAATCATTTTCTTTTAAATAATTTAAAACTCTTCCAATATTATCATCAACGGACCTAACTGTAGCCAAATAGTCTTTAATATATTTTTGAAACTTCATGTTTCTATTTTCTTCAAGAGAAATGGTTGAGTCTAACAAAACTGTTTCGTTCCTTTTAAAACCATAAAATAACCATTGTCTTTTATCTTTATTTGAAAGAGAATCAGGTGGGACTAATTTCATATCCCTTCTTGAAAAATAATCAACTGTCATTTCAGTATTTCCAGCTGTCAGTTCTCTGGAACTATAATCGTCATTATATGTTTCTGGATACGCCAAGTCAATATCTTCCCAAAGTTCCTCATATTTTTTATCAGGTGCCCATTCTCTGTGAGGAGCCTTGAATTGAAGTAATAAGCAAAATGGTTCTTCTTCATTTCTTGAGTCAAGCCAATTTAATGCATAGTCGGTTGTTAAATTTGTGGCATAACCTTTTTCCTTTACTTTTTTACCATTTTCATTGTATAAAGGATCCCAATAAAATCCTTGTTGACCAAGATTATCATGATATTTATAATAATCAAAACCAGTTGGCTCTGAGGCAAGATGCCATTTTCCAACTAGTGCAGTGTTATATCCATTTTTTTGAAGTTCTTTTGGGAATGTCCAAAGACTATTATCAAAAACACCACCTTTATAATTTTTATTATAACCATGAATATGGCTGTAGGTCCCTGTTAGAATCGATGCGCGACTTGGTCCACAAATTGAATTAGTTGCAAATGTATTTTTTAATATTGCACCTTCTTTTGCAATTCTATCAATATTTGGGGTAGGTGCGATGTTCTTATAAATACTTCCATATGCTGATATTGCATTTGTTGTATGGTCATCTGAAAGAATAAAGATAATATTAGGCTTTTTATCTTTGTTACTTTTGTTTTCAGCTATATCGGTATCCTTATTACTAGTAATTAGTAAAAAAATACTAATCATTAAAAATTTTATAATCAAATTCATATTATTAAACTTAAATACAATTTAA
>CABZJM010000001.1 GCA_902526075.1 uncultured Bacteroidota bacterium | reverse complement strand
AATCATTTGTTGGCTCATCCATTATCAAAACGTCAGGATTTCCAAATAAAGATTTTGCAAGTAAAATACGCACTTTTAGTTTTGGATCAATGTCACTCATTTTTGTCTGATGCAATGATTCTTTAATCCCTAAGTTTGATAACAATGAAGCTGCATTACTTTCGGCATTCCAGCCATCCATTTCTTCAAATTTAACCTGAAGTGAACCAATTTTTTCAGCATTTTCATCTGAGTAATTTTCATACAAAGAATCAATTTCTTTTTTAATTTCATACAATGAAATATCACCCATTATAACAGTTTCTAACACTGAGTTAGAATCAAAAAGGCTATGATCTTGTTCCAGAACTGACATTCTTTTACCGGATTCAAGATGAACATTACCCGAAGTTGGGTCAATTTTACCACTTAATATCTTTAAAAATGTTGATTTACCCGCCCCATTGGCTCCAATGATACCATAACAGTTACCATTATTGAACGAAGTATTTACATTGTCAAATAAGACTCTTTTACCAAACTGAATAGATAAATTGGAAACTGAAAGCATTTCAAATTTTTATTTGCCGCAAAAATAGAAATTAATTCCCTTTTTTATGATCTTTTAAAAACTTATCTAATCCAATATCAGTTAGCGGATGTTTTAACAAGCCTGTTATGGATGAAAGCGGAGATGTAATAACATCGGCACCAATTTTTGCACAATCAATTATATGCATAGTATGTCTAATTGAAGCTGCTAGAATTTCAGTTTCAAAATTGTAATTATCATAAATATCTCTTATCTCTGAGATTAAATTTAATCCGTCAGTTGAAATATCATCTAACCTTCCAAGAAAAGGAGAAACATATGTTGCACCAGCCTTGGCAGCCAATAAAGCCTGACCTGCTGAAAAAACCAAGGTTACATTTGTTTTAATCCCTTTATTTGAAAAGAATTTAGCTGCTTTCACTCCGTCTTTAATCATAGGAAGTTTTACAACTATTTGACCGTCAATAGAGGCTAACTCCTCACCTTCAATTACCATATTTTCAAAATCAGTTGCAATTACTTCAGCAGAAACATCTCCATCAACAATTTCACATATATTTTTATAATGTTTAAGAATATTACTTTTTCCTGTAATGCCTTCTTTAGCCATCAATGATGGATTGGTGGTAACTCCGTCTAGAATCCCTAAATCTTGTGCTTCTTTTATTTGGTGAAGATTAGCTGTGTCAATAAAGAATTTCATAATATCAGTTTAATATAAATTTACGATAAATAAAAGGCTATAAACTAGTAAAAAATTAAAAAAGTTTTAACACCAGGTATTCAAAAAATCTTTGAGGCAAAACAAACTTTAATAATATTCCAAATCTTTCAAAAAACGAACCAGAAACATATTTTTTTCTAGGTTTTTTAAGATGGATTATCTTATTTACCAATTTTGCTACCTTGATGGGGTTTGCTCCTTTGGTAATATTTTCATTCATTTTCTTAAGAGATGATTCGTATTTGTGATGATAAGCAGACCCTTCTAAAACCGGTGAATGAAACCTGCCTTTAGAAATATTAGTCAAATAATCCCCTGGTGCTACACAAACAACTTTAACATTGAAATCTTTTGTTTCCATATTCAGGGTTTCTGAAATTATATCTAGGGAAGATTTTCCAGCGCTATAAATCGACCTGTATGGAGTACCTATATGTCCAACTATTGAAGTGATATTAATAATTAATCCGTTATTATTTTTTCTCATATGAGGCAAAACCTTTTTAATAAGATTAATTGGGCCATATAAATTTGTTTTGAAATGTTTTTCTATTTCAGAGTTAGGTGTCTCCTCTAATGGGCCGGTTATACCAACTCCAGCATTATTGATTAAAACATCGATTCTCCCTTGTTCGTTAATAATTTTTTCTACACAACCATTTATTGATTTTTCAGATGTAACATCCAATTCTATGGGAACAAAAGAAACATCATCAAGTTTCTTTATATATCTACTAGAACCATATACAACATGGTTATTTTTTTCATGAACATATGATGCTATTGACCTTCCAATTCCAGATGACCCACCAGTTACGAGTATTACTTTTGACATAATGATACAAAAATGGCAAGCTATCTACATCACACTGCTACAACCGAATACCTTTGCTGTGTTCCCACCCTGGAGGATTAATCAGGAGCTAGTTGTGTAGGACTTGCCGTTATAAATATACAATTAATTAGAATTAGAGAATAATAATTTTTGACTATGTTGAAAAATATAGCTTAAATTTGGAAAAGCTATGAAAAACTCAAATAAGCTATTATTTTTTCTTTTTCTTCTAAATGTATTTTTGTTAGAATCTTGTGGCGAGAACTCTCAACTGGATACTATTTCTATTTTTAGTAATCTTACTGATAAAAAGATAAAAATAGATGATACCCTTAAAATTAAATTGAGTAAAAGCTTCAAAAATTTGACATTCGAAATAAAATCAAATAACCAAATTCAGAAAATTACCCCCATGGATTCAAAAGCTGAAAATATCGATCAATATAATTTTCTACTTAACAATCTGACACTTGGGAAAAAAGAACTCATTATCAAAATAAGTAAAAATGAAAAGAAAGTAAACTTTACATTACTTAATAATGAGGCACCAAAAATATATAACTACGAAATAATAAATGAATTTAGTAGATCTAACGATTCGTATACACAGGGACTAGAATTTTACAACGATACCCTTTATGAAAGCTTAGGAAGATACGGTCAATCAAAACTTGTTAAAGTTGATTATAACAGTGGAGAAAAACTAAGAGAAATAAAGCTTCCTTCAGAATATTTCGCTGAAGGCATTACCATATTAAATGATAAAATTTTTCAACTAACTTGGAAAGAAAAGGTTGGTTTTATTTATGATATAGATAATTTTAATAAAATTAATTCGTTCGAATACAGAAATAGCTCAGAGGGTTGGGGTATTTGTAATGATGGAGATAAATTATACAAAAGTGACGGAACAGAAAAAATATGGACACTTAACCCAGAAAATCAAAGAGAAGAAGGTTACATAGAAATTTATACAAATAAAAATAAAGTTGTGGGGTTAAATGAACTAGAGTGGGTCGATGGAAAAATTTATGCGAACAGATATTTATTCGATGGTATTGCCATTATTAATCCAAAAAATGGTGCAATTGATGGAGTAATTAACTTATCCTCCCTTAAAAGTAAAGTCACTCAACACGAAAAGCTTGACGTTATAAATGGTATTGCTTTTAACAAAAAAAGAAACTCAATATTCGTTACTGGAAAGATGTGGGACAAGCTATTTGAAATAAGAATTAAAGATTAATTATGAATAATCTCATCAAGTTATTATTGGCTATTGTTGTTTTGTTTTTCTGGAATTCATGTAATGATGATATTGAATTCGAAATTAACGATACTCCCCTATTATTTTCAAAGGATACTGTATATTTAGACACTGTTTTTACCAATATAGGTTCCAGCACTTATAACCTAAAAGTATACAATAATTCAAATAAAAATATATTAATACCTGAAATTAAACTTTCAAACGGAAATAATTCTTTTTTTAGACTCAATGTTGATGGTATTTATAACCAAAATGATAATAACGGAAAAAAATTTGAAAATATTGAACTTTTGGCTAATGACAGCCTTTATATATTTATAGAAACAACAATTGATATAAGCGAAATTAGCACAGTCCAAAACTCCTTCATATATGAAGATAAAATTGAATTTTTAAATTTAAATAGCTCACAAAACGTAAATCTTATTTCTTTAGTTAAAGATGCAGTATTTATATATCCTGGTAGATATGAGAATGAACAAGAATATATTTATGAAACACTTGAAATTGATTATGACGGAGATGGAATAAGCGAGCAAACTGAAATTAGAGGTAGATATTTGGATGAAAACGAGCTGATATTCACAAATGAAAAACCCTATGTTATATACGGTTATGCTGCTGTAGATAACGGGGAAGAGTTAATTATAGAAAAAGGTTCAAGAATTCATTTTCATGATAATTCAGGGTTAATTGTTACCAATGGTGGTAGTATTAAAGCAAACGGAGAATTTAGTCAAAATCAAAGCTTAGAAAATGAAATAATTTTTGAAGGAGATAGACTAGAGCCTTTTTTTGAAAATATTCCGGGACAATGGGGGACAATTTGGTTATTAGACGGCAGTATTGATAATGATTTTAGTTTTTGTACGATTAAAAATGCCTCAGTGGGGATTTATACTACCGGCGGAGCAAACTATAGTGGCTTTAAGCTTGATTTACTTAATGTTCAGATTTATAATAGTAGTAATTTTGGAATCCTTTCCGTATCATCATCCATCGACGCAGAGAACTTGGTAATTAATAAATCTGGACAATCTTCATTTGCTGGTACTTACGGAGGAAAATATAAATTAAATCATTGTACAATATCAAATTTTTGGAATTCTGGTATCAGACAATTTCCTTCAGTTCTATTTAATGATTTTTTTATTGATTCAGAAAACAATGAATATGTTAATGAATTATTTGATGTAGATATTTCAAATTCAATAATCTATGGAAACCAGAACATTGAATTTCTGGTTGAAAATTTAAGTGATACATATCCTGATTTCAAGCTAATTAATACACTTGTGAAGTTTGAAGATGTCAATAATTATTTTGAAAATGATTCAAGATATGATTTTTCAAATGATCAGTATTATGAAAATCTGTATGAAAATTTAATTCCCGGATTTATTAATCCTATTCAAAACGATCTTAGAATAAATCAGGATTCACAAGCAATAGGGCTTGGTTCACTTGAATTTGCAATTCAAACTCCTTATGACATATTGAATATCGATAGAACTTCAAATAGTGATTTAGGTGCTTATCAACACGTGATTATCGATGACTAGTTTACAAACAGAGGTCTGTGACTCATAAAATCTTTAACGTCAGCGGCAATTTGTCTTAAAGATTGTTCATCATGGTTATTGGTGATAACTTTATCAATAAAATCAACGATTTTAATCATATCTCCTTCTTTCAAGCCTCTAGTGGTAACCGCTGCTGTCCCAATTCTAATACCTGAGGTAACAAAAGGTGACTTATCATCAAATGGAACCATATTTTTATTTACCGTAATCTCAGCTTTACCCAATACGGACTCAGCATCTTTGCCAGTGATGTTTTTATCTCTTAAATCAATAAGTATCATATGATTATCTGTTCCGCCAGAAATAACTTTATAATCTCTTTTTACAAACTCATCAGCCATAACCTGAGCATTTTTCTTAACTTGAAGAATATAATAAAGAAAATCCTCTGAAAGGGCCTCAGCAAAAGCTACTGCTTTTGCAGCAATAACATGCTCAAGGGGACCGCCCTGATTTCCAGGAAAAATTGCAAAATCTAATAGGGCGGACATTTTTTTTAGTGAACCGTTTTTGAGTCTAATATTAAAAGGATTATCAAAATCTTTTCCCATTAAAATCAACCCCCCTCTTGGTCCTCTAAGGGTCTTGTGTGTTGTTGTAGTTACAATATGACAATGAGGAATTGGATCATTTAAAATTCCTTTGGCGATTAGTCCAGACGGATGGGAAATATCAGCGAGTAATAAAGCATTAACAGAATCCGCAATCTCTCTGAATCTTTTAAAATCAATATCTCTTGAGTAAGCGGAGGCACCAGCAATAATCATCTTAGGCTGTTCTTTTTTTGCAATTCTCTCAATTTCATCATAATTAAGCATTCCTGAAACTTTATCAACCCCATAAAAAACAGGATTGTACAATTTCCCTGAAAAATTTACACTTGACCCATGTGTCAGGTGACCTCCATGTGCAAGATCAAAACCTAAAATGGTATCACCAGGGGTTAGACACGCAAAAAATACTGCAGAATTAGCCTGGCTACCGGAATGAGGCTGAACGTTTGCCCAACAAGCACCAAACAGTTCTTTAGCCCTAGCAATTGCCAAGCTTTCAATTTCATCTACAATGTGACAGCCTCCATAATACCTTTTACCAGGATATCCTTCAGCGTATTTATTTGTAAGGATCGAACCAGTTGCAGACATAACCTGATTACTTGTAAAATTTTCAGATGCAATAAGCTCTATACCATCAATTTGACGATTCTTTTCAGCATCGATTAAGTTAAATATCTCCTTATCTTTTTGCATATTTGTATTATGTTTAATTAATTACAAAATTAATAAATTGAAAAAATAAAATATCAGATTTATTTGTATTAATATATTATTTATTAATATTTAATTAACAGCTATGAAAAGTGCAGTTAGAATAATTAATAAGAAAGCTAAATTTGAGTTCATTTTACGTGATTCATATGTTGCTGGTATTGTATTAAGTGGATCTGAAATAAAATCAATCAGAAACAATAAGGCTTCAATAAGAGAAAGTTTTTGCAAATTCACAAATAAAGAACTTTTCATAATAAATATGAGTATTGAAAAATACGATTATTCAAATGATGATAATTATAACCCTAAAAGGTCACGCAAACTGCTCCTTAACAAAATTGAGTTAAATAAACTTAAAAAATCAGTTGAACAAAAAGGCTCGTCTATTATTCCTTACAAGTTATTTATAAGTAAAAAAGGTTTTGCAAAATTGGAAATTTTTACTGCTACAGGTAAAAAATTATATGATAAAAGAAGTACATTGAAAGATAAGGATAATAAGAGAACCCTCGACAGAATAAATAAAAATAAAAGCTAGATTTTATCTTTTAACATCGGCACAAATTGGAAATCTCCAAAATCTTTGATGTCATAATCTTCATCTGATATTCTTGTATAAAGCAACATTTTTTGAACTTCATCTCCAAGAGGTATTACCATTTTTCCGTTTAGCTTTAATTGTGAGAGCAAGTTTTTGGGTACCTCAGTAGCACCCGCAGTCACAATAATCCCATCATATGGGGATTCGTCTAAGTAACCCTGGTATCCATCACCATAAATCATTTTCTTTGGATAATAGTTGATAGAAGGTAAAAATATTGATGTTTTTCTGTAAAGTTCTCTAATTCTTTCAATAGTATATAACTTCACTCCCATTTCACACAGTACAGCTGCTTGGTATCCGCTTCCGGTTCCAATTTCAAGAATTTTGTCACCTTTTTCTATTTGTAATAATTGACTTTGAAAGGCAACTGTATAAGGTTGCGATATGGTTTGGCCAGATGAAATTGGGAAAGCCTTGTCCTGATATGCATGATCAATAAAGCTTGAGTCCATAAACATGTGCCTTGGCACTTTAGAAATAGCATCCAAAACCAACAAGTCTTTAATCCCTTTCTTGATTAATTCAGCAACAAGCTTGTTCCTTAACCCTTTATGTTTAAACGAATCAATGACTAAAATTATTTAGATTTAAATTTAAAACATATTGGTATCAAAATATTAAATTTGTAAAAAAAAATATGTTAAAAGTAGGTGTTGTAGGATGTGGTCATTTAGGAAAAATTCATATTAAACTATTGAATCAATCAGAGAGTTTTGATTTATTAGGAGTTTATGATAATGATATTAACATTTCTAAAAAAGCCGCTCATGAGTCTGGATGCAAATCATATGAAAGTTTTGAAAAAATGATAGAAGAGATTGATGTACTTGATATTGTCACACCTACCCCCTCTCACTATGGCTATGCGTTAAAAGCTATTGAAAAAGCAGTTCATGTTTTTATCGAAAAGCCTGTTTGCTCAAACACAGAAGAATCATTTAATTTAATCGAAAAATCAAAATTAAATAATGTGAAAATTCAGGTTGGTCACGTAGAAAGATTTAACGCTGCATTTACAGCTGTTCAAAATCATATCAATCAACCCATGTTCATCGAATCCCATAGATTAGCTCAGTTCAATCCAAGAGGAACTGATGTTTCTGTTGTTCTTGATCTTATGATTCATGATATAGATATTATTTTAAATTCAATTGATTCTTCGATAAAAGATATTTCATCCAGCGGAGTTTCGGTTATTAGTGATACGCCTGATATTGCTAATGCAAGAATAGAGTTTGAAAATGGGTGTGTCGCTAACCTTACTGCTAGTAGAGTTTCTTTAAAGAATATGAGAAAAACAAGGTTTTTTCAATCTGGTAAATACATCTCTGTTGATTTTTTGAATCGTGAGTCACAAATAGTAGAAATAGATAAAAAAAATTCTGACATACCGATTATGACTCTAGAAACTTCAAAAGGAAATAAAAAGAAAGTTTATTATAGTAAACCTGATATTTCTGAGAATAATGCCATACTTGACGAATTGAACAGCTTTGCATTTTCAATAAAAAATGATGAAAAACCCATAGTAGATATATATAATGGTCACAATGCTTTGGATGTTGCAATTAAAATAATTAAAAACTTTAAATAAAATGAAAATTATTTCTGTAATTGGTTGTGGAACGATGGGTAATGGTATTGCTCAAACATTTGCATTATTTGATTTCAATGTTAAATTGTATGATATAAGCTTAAATAATTTAGATAATGCCAAAAAAACTATACTAAAAAACTTAGAGAGAATGGTAAATAAAGAAGTTATCAACCATTCTGATTTGCAAAAAACATCCAATAATATCACATACACCAACGATATTAATAAAGTTTTTAATTCTGACTTAGTCATTGAAGCTGTTACTGAAAATCTTGAAATTAAAGAATCTATTTTTAAAGAATTGGATGCTAAATGCCATAAAAAAACAATAATAGCATCTAATACATCTTCAATATCTATTACAAAACTAGCTAATGTAACCAAAAGAAAAGACAAGGTGATTGGGATGCATTTTATGAATCCTGTTCCAATTATGAAGTTAGTTGAGGTTATAAACTCAACGTACACAAGTTTAGAAACAACCAACATTATTTTAGACCTTTCAAAAAAGCTTAATAAAATACCATTAAGTGTAAATGACTATCCCGGTTTCATTTCAAACAGAATACTAATGCCTATGATTAACGAGGCTATTGAAGCATTAGATCAAGGTGTTGCTAATGTTAAAAATATTGACGGAATAATGAAATTAGGTATGGGGCACCCGATGGGTCCCCTGCAACTTGCTGATCTGATAGGTTTAGATGTATGTAAATCAATTTTAGAAGTGATGCAAAATGGACTGAAAAAAGAAAAGTATAAACCAAATAAATTACTCGTTGATCTTGTAAACAAAGGAAAATTAGGTGTTAAGTCAGGTGAAGGGTTTTATGATTATGCAAACTCAAAAAAAGCTGAATTTATTTCAAAAAGATTTTGCCAATGATTGATGAAAATATCAATAAAATTCGATCAGATATTCCTGACTATGTTGAGCTAATTGCAATCTCAAAAACAAAACCAAATGAAGATGTAATGAAGGCTTATGAGAACGGGCATAGATCATTTGGTGAAAACAAGATTCAAGAAATGTCCAGAAAATTCGAAGAATTGCCAAAGGATATTATTTGGCACATGGTTGGCCACGTGCAGAGCAATAAAATAAAGTATATGGCACCATACGTGAATTTAATTCACGGGGTAGATTCATTCAAGTCAATTAAAGTAATAAACAAAGAGGGGCAAAAAAATAATCGAATTTTAAACTGCTTGCTACAATTGAAAGTTTCTAAAGAAGAGTCAAAATTTGGTTTAGAAGCCGATGCATTAAAAAAGATTATTTTTTCAAATGAATATTGTGAGATGGAAAATATCAAAATTAGTGGTATAATGACAATGGCAACAAATACCAAGAATAAAGATATAATTCGAAATGAATTCATATATGCTAAAAATATTTTTGATGAAATTAGTGCTATGGATAATAATTTTGAAATATTATCCATGGGTATGAGTAATGACTATCACCTGGCAATTGAGTGCGGTAGTAATATGATAAGGATAGGAAGTTTAATTTTTGGTGATAGAAACTACTGATATTATTTATTCTATTGTAGACATAGAGACAACCGGAGGCAAATTCAATCAAGAAAAAATAACTGAAATTGCAATTTTCAAGATTAAAAATGATGGAAATATTTCTGTATATCATCAATTAATTAATCCTAAGAAAAAAATACAATTATTTGTTGAGAGACTAACCGGCTTAAATAATTTTATGCTAAAAAATGAGCCAGTCTTTGAAGAGATTGCCGGAGATATTTACGATTTTACAAAAAATAGTATTTTTGTTGCCCATAATGTAAACTTTGATTTCAGAGTCCTCAGAAATGAATTTTCACAAATTGGTAAGAAATTTGACAGAGACTTACTGTGTACAATTGAACTTTCTAAAAAGGTTTTTCCTGACATGAAATCTTATAGCTTAGGAAAATTGGTATCAAATCTTGGAATAAAAATTAAAAATAGACATCGCGCTGACGGAGATGCAAAAGCTACACTTGATTTATTTATTTTATTAAAGTCAAAAATCAGTCAAAAGGAATTAGATAAGTATATCAAAAAAGCAGTATGAGTAAATTTTTAATTACAATCGTTGGTCCAACTGCAATAGGAAAAACATCCCTTGCTATAAAATTGGCAAAAAAATATAAGACTGAAGTTATTTCCGCAGACTCTAGACAGTTTTACAGAGAGTTAAATATTGGAACTGCAAAGCCCTCAAAAGATGAGTTATCGTCTGTTAAACATCATTTAATTAATAATATTTCAGTAACCGATAAATATGATATTTCACACTTTGAAGCTGATGCCAGAAAAATTATAGACAACCTTTTTAAAACAAAGGATTCTGTAATTTTAGTTGGAGGGTCAGGATTATATATTGATACTATTTTATATGGAATTGATAAAATGCCCAATATAGAAAACTCTCTGAGAGAAAAATTGAACGAGGAGTTTGAAAATAACGGATTAAAAAACTTATTAGCTCAACTTAAAAAAATTGATCCCGCTACATATAGATATATAGATTTGAGTAACCATAGAAGAATAATTAGAGCTCTTGAGGTAAGTATTTCATCAAAAAAACCTTACTCCTCATTTCTAACTAACTCCGCAAAACAATCAAATTATAATGAAATAATAATTGGATTAAATTGTGACAGGGATAAATTACATTCACTAATAAATAAAAGAGTAGACAAAATGATTATATGTGGTCTAATAGAAGAAGTTAAAACACTCAAAAAATTTAAAGAGTTAAATGCATTAAATACAATTGGTTATAAAGAAATATTTGATTATTTGAATAATCAAACAAGTTTGGAAGAGTCAGTAGAAAAAATAAAAACAAATTCAAGGAGATACGCAAAAAGACAATTGACCTATTTTAATTCGAATAATAAGATAAATTGGTTTCAAAATCAATATGAAATTAAAAATATCATCAAATTAATAGAGTCAAAAAGAATTACTCAACAATTAACCTAAAACCCTCTCCGTGTATATTATTAATACTGACTTTCGGGTCTTTTTGAAGCTGTTTTCTAAGCTTGGCTATGTATACATCCATACTTCTTGATGTAAAGTAATTATCATCATGCCAAATTCTTGTTAATGCTAATTCTCTTGGCATCAAATCATTTATATGAATTAATAATAACTTTAACAACATGTTTTCTTTGGGTGATAATTTTACAGTTGATTCATTTTGGAATTTTAAGTGTCTCAGTTTGGAGTTAAAATGAAACGAACTAAAATTAAATTCAGTCTCTTCAGTGTCAATAACAGACGAAAGTTTATTTCTTTTTAAAATAGCTTTAATTTTGAATAATAAAACATCACTATCAAAGGGTTTTTTTAAATAATCATCAGCTCCCACCTTATATCCCTTGAGAACATCCTCTTTCATTGACTTTGCGGTTAGAAAAATAATTGGCATATCAGGAGATATAACTTTTATCTCAGTAGCTAGTGTAAAACCATCCTTATATGGCATCATTACGTCTAATATACATAGATTGAATTCAAATTTTTTAAACTTTTCAAAACCTTCCATGCCATTTTTAGCTAAAATGACATCGTATTCGTTCATTTTCAAAAAATCTCTTAAAATTATTCCAAAATTTGGATCATCTTCAACTAGTAAAATTCTCTTTTTATTACTCATAATTAATTATTTATTATTGTATTTAATTGAATTGTGAAGGTACTCCCTTTATTTATAACACTGTCAACTGTGATATTCCCATTGTGAAAGTTGATAATTTTCCTTACATATGCCAGTCCTAGACCATGTCCCTTTACATCATGTAGATCACCAGTTTGTTTTCTGTAAAATTTATCAAATATTTTGGACTGTACAGCCTTACTCATTCCAATACCATTATCAATAATTTCTACTAAAATCTTATTATTGATATTTTTAGTTTTTACAATGATCTCAGGTGAGTTTTCATTATATTTTATTGCGTTATCTAAAATATTAACAAACACATTTATTAAATGTGTTTCATTTCCAATTACTTTTGAATTTAGTGCATCCTTTTCAGTGACTATTTTTCCATTTTTATTTTCAATTATTAAACTTAAATGAGAAATAGCAAGGTCAATTATTTCATTTACATCTTGCTTAGATTTTTCTATATTGAGTTCATTTCTTTCCAAATGACTTATCATTAATACATTTTCAACTTGATCATGCATTCTATTATTTTCATCATTTATCATTTGAAGATATTTTTTGACTTTTTGTTTATTGACTATTGTTTTTGGATTTTTTATAGCTGATAATGCAAGATTAATTGTAGCTATAGGAGTTTTGAATTCATGAGTCATATTATTAATAAAATCTGTTTTTATTTGAGAGATTTGCCTTTGTCTTAATAATAGAAGAATTGTTGTAATGTAAGCTATAATTATAATTGAGGTAAAAATCACAGATGTAACAATAACTGAGATTAATGAAGATAAGAGAAAGGGTGTTCGTCCTGGAAAGTTAACCTTGAGTAAATAATTACTTGAATCATTTTCATCCTTAAAAATAAGCGATGAATAATTTGGAGCATTAATTTCAAAACCTTCAGAGGCAATTTTAGTTAAATTTTCTTCGTTAAAAATTGCATATTCAAAATCTAATTCAATATCCATTTTGTTGAAATTCCCCTCTAAAACTTCTTCAAATTTATTTAAATCCCCTATTCTATCCTCAATTGGATTTCTTTTTGAAAGATCATTGTAAGCAGTTTCAAATAAAACCTCCTTACTTTTTGAAATTTTACCAACCTTTAATAAAAATTCTTCAGCACTTAAATTATCTTCTATTATTTGATTAGAGAAGACCTTTTCTTCACGCTGATTTGATACTCTTTTTATAGCAAGGGTGTTTTCAGGAGTTTTTGCTTGATCTGAAATAATATCAATTATATTATCATAGTAACTCTTGGTTTTTGGGATAATAATATTTTCCTCAATTACACCATTTTTGTATACTATTGTTTCCCTTTTTTCGGGGTTTTGATCAATAATAATTAGATTTTGAATACTTAAAGTATCCACTTTTGATTCATTTGCTATAAGATCCCTAAACTTTCTAACATATTTTCTGAATTCATTTCTCTCAACAATGGATGCTGTTTCTTCTAGGACATAATTTACATTTATAGAAAATTGTTTATCATTTTCTTCATAATTTTTAAATATGAAGAATGATTGAATTAAAATTATTCCAATTAATGACACACTCATTAATACTATAAGTAATATGAATATCCTTTTACTCATACTTCAAATTTATTATTTAATCAAAGACAAATTTTGTTATTTAATAAAAGATTAACAATAATGAACTATAATAATGACGAATGTATCTTATTAATTTCACTGGACAATTTATCTCTAGACGTATTTTCAATACAAAAGTCTGACATTGAGCACTTTACATCTTGACTTAGTTGAGAATCTAAAATCTTTTCTACTCTTTTTTTAGAATAATTTTCTCTATTGCTTATTCTCTTATGAATTATATTTAGAGGAGTTTTTACACAAATAATTTTATCAAAAATTTTCTCTGAATTATTTTCAAATATCAAAGCTGCCTCATATATAATATATTTTGAATTTTGATTATTTAACCATAAATCAAAAGCTTTTTGTACTCTTGGATGTATTAGAGAATTCACAGAATCTAGAAGACTTTTATTATTAAATATCTGCTCTGAAATGAATTCTTTATTTAATTCATTATTGATATATGCGTATTCCCCTAACAAATTAATTATCTGGGATTTTAAGTTAGGATCACTAATCATTAAATCTTTAGCACATTCATCTGCGATAAAGACAGGAATTCCTAAATCTTTGAAACAAGTAGCAGCTGTTGTTTTTCCGCTTCCTATTACACCCGTTAATGCTATTTTTTTCATTCTAATATAATTACTTGAATTTGATTTGAGCTTAGCCTGGCATTCTTTATAAAATCAGGTTTTTTGGTCAGGTATGGAATTAATGTGCTTTGGATTTTATCTAATTTACATTCGATTCTAAAATCAATTGGTGTGGTTTTTTTATAATCATCGATGCTTATAAAATATTTAACCGAAAGCTCTTTTGGATAATAGTTATATTTAATATTTTCTTTACTTAAAATATTAACAGGAACTGTGACTATTTCCTCAGTATATTGGTCAACCTCTAATTTATATACTATCATACTTAAATCAATTGAAAGATCATCAAAAGCTGGTTTTAAAAGGTTCAAATTTATTTGAATATCTGAATTAACATTATTTAATTTCACAAATTCAGTGTCAACATAATCAATTTTTCTCACAATGTCTTTTGGTCCCAATATTGTAACTGAGTCGTTTGTGATTAATGGGGTTTTAAAGGAATCAAATCCTGATTCATAATTTATTGATATGTTTGTTTTTATAAGTTTCTTTTCAGAAATATATTGATCAAAATATAAAATTATAGAATCTTCAAAAATCGTTAAAAGCTCTGTAGAGGAGTCAAAATTAAGTTTTGTATCTGTGAAATTTTGTTTCTGTTCCCACAAAAATGAATTATTCAACTCTTTTAATTTTTTAACAGAAATTTTAAGTTCAGGTGTTTTGAAATAATATTTTGCCAAACTAAATCCAAAACCTCTTACTTTTAATTCCACCGAATCATGAGATTTTTTGTATATAACTTTATCCTCAGGAATATCTGTCACAGTTAACTTGAATACAATATTTTTATCATATGTAGACGTTAATTTACTAACTAATGATGTCGATATAGCTAATACTAGAAATATTAAGAATACATTAAACTTACCTTGACTTAAATCAATTTTCATTAACTGTGATTAAAAAACATTTTAGGAAATATACTCTCTATTTTTTTATTAGGGAAAATATTAATCAATATAAATGACTTAAAAAATCCATAACCATAGCCTACAAATTGAATTAAGGTTGTCATAATTGATAATAAACCTACCAATGAGTTATTTTTAAATGATGATTGAATAAAAACGATAATAAAATAAAATGTGAACATTAGTATTAATGTACTGTTAATGTTAAGAAAAAATAAAAATATTGAAATCAAAAAAGTTAGCGAAAAGAGTAAAGGACACCAATAAATGATTTTTTTAGTACTTGGGTAACGATTGTTTAGGATTGTCCTGGCTACACCAAACTTATAAACCTGTTCCAAGAAACTTAAAACAGAAACTCTTCTTTTATGAAAGACTTTCAAATCATTGTAAAGTTTTGTATTAAAACCGAGTTCCTTTAATCTTATTGATAAATCTGGATCTTCACCAGGATGAATGTTACCGAACCCCTTACTTTTAAGGAATGCTTCTCGAGAGATTCCCATATTAAAACTTCTTGGCTGGAAATCTATTGATTGACTACCTCCCCTGATATGTCCAGTTGTAATAAATGACGTCATTGAAAAACTAACTGCTTTTTGAAAATTACTAAAAGATTTATATGAATCATCAATTCCACCAAAGCAATCTGAATAATCATTTATTAAATTCTCAATCAGTACTTTATTGTAATTTGCTGGAAGGATAACATCTGAATCTAGTATAATATAATATTTTCCTTTAGCGACATTCATACCATAATTTCTTGAATCACCAGGTCCAGAGTTAGTTTTTAAATGATATGAGATATTTAAATCACTAAATCTATTAACGATATGATCACATTTTTTTGTAGAACCATCTTCAATTACAACTATCTCAAAGTCTTTATCACCTTCAAGGCATGAAAAACTCATTAGAAGTTCATGAATTTCATCTGGCCTATTATATACTGGAATAATAAATGAGATGTCTTTTAAATCCATATTCAAAATTAAAAAATAATTACAGAAAAAAAGGGCTTAGTTTTTTAACTAAACCCTTTTTAATTTCTATTTGTTTAATTTATTTATTTAATAATTAATTTCGAAATTGATGATTTTCCGTTTATTGTAACCTTCGTTAAATAAAATCCAGCATCAACATTCGAGATATCAAGTAAATCATTAATAATTGCTGAAGAAAGAACTTTTCTTCCATTAATATCAAATAGCTCTATAAATTTATCACCATTTTCAGATGAGGAAATAGTAACAAAATCACTGTCTACAGGATTAGGATAAATTCTTAAATCAATTAGTTCTTGATCACCAATTGATAATCCCGCACACGAGATATCAAAACTAACCGGTCCACCTTGAACTGATGTATCAGCAGCCAAATACACATTTATCGTTCCATCGCTGGAAGTGAAAGTGCCACTTTGTTCACCAGAAACTGGCCCATACAACATCTCACCAGAACCACTAGTAATATATATCCAGTCATAGTTGTTTTCTGTAGTACCAGAAAGTGTAACGGATATTTCATCAATATTACCATCACCATCTTGATCACCAGCAACTGATGTAAATAATAAATCTTCTGGATTGGGTTCAGTGAAATCAGTAGCAAAGTTATATCCACCACTTGTTGCATTTGGATAATCATATGAAATACTATCTCCACAATCAGGAGGAGTAAGCAATGTTGTAAATGAAGTTGATACTGTTGCACTCATAGATCCATCAGGACAAACAGCAGCCAACCATACAGTGTAAGTAGTACTGGAGCTTAAATCAGTTGCATCAAATGTAGATGCATTTACATAAGTACCCGAAATAGATATATCATCTGGCTCGTTATCACCAAACTCTAATAAATATGTGGTACCATCATCTAAACCATCCCATGATATTATTCCAGTTGTATTAGATGATGCAGATCCAGATAATCCTGTTGGAGCACCGCATTGTAATTCTTCAACACTAAATGTATATGAAACATTTTGAGGTGATGGCCATGTGCTAATTACAAAATAGTAATCATTTCCAGTTGTAACTGCTAACTCAAACATACTTTCAACTGCTGCAGAATTTGTTGAATTATAAATCCAACACGCAGAACCAATATCTGCAGGACTTGTGTAAACATATATACCACTCCAAGTTCCATCAGGCGTAAATGTAACATTTAAAGACATATCGGATGTTGCTTGGTATAAATAAACTACATCATCTCCACCTAAATATGATCCCGAGCCTTCACAGCCAGTAGCAGTATTTGTATAATCATCACCATAATAAATTGTATCATCAGATGTGGTATAAGGCAGAGTTTCGATAACAATGGGTGCATCACCGGTGGATCCATAATTTAAAGTTGTCCATTCATCTGGAGATCCAATGTACGATGAAGATGAATCAGAACAAGTTGCTAACATTGCAAAATAATAAGTTGTTCCAACTGACAATCCAGTCATTGTATTAGGAAAAGTATCAAAAGTATATGAATTAGCTGTACCATCACCAGGGGTAAAAGTAGTTTCACTATATTCAACTGTATAACTTAAAATATCATCCTGGTTTGTTCCATCAAAGGAAACTCCATCTAGAGTCATATTCCAAGATGTAATTATCGGTGCTGGGCACGATGGTGGTGTACAGTTAGCTTCAACGGCAGCATCTACTCCGTGCCCTCCAGATGCCAATTCTAAACCTGTTCCATCAAGTATTGACCAAGAGACCTCACCAGTCCAACTTCCTGTTGTCCAATTTGAAAGTGTTATTGAGGAACCTTCTTGAGCACTAAATGTATATTCTTCTGTGGATGGAGTTCCAACTCCTCCTGAGTCAATAGCGGTTATTGCTTCAGCAATAACAACTCCGTCTACAGAAAGATCTACCGTTGAACCATTCCAACCATCTCCGTAAGAATCATTCATTACAAATGTATGATCACATTGTGCAGAAACTGAAAAAAATGAAGTAAGTAAAAATGTTAATGTTAAAAAGTAATTTTTTTTCATGTTTATATGGTTTAATTTATATTTAAAATTAAAGAGGATTTACCAATTTATTAAAAAACGAGGAATTAAAAGTAAAAAAATTTTAAATAATCGATTGAGTTTTAAAGAATATGATAAAAATTAGTTATGATTTTTCAATTATATCCATTATTCCGTCACTAACACCCATATTACTAAATCCACCATCATTGTAAAGGTTTTGAAGAGTGACTCTTTTTGTTAAATCACTAAATAGTGTTATAGTATAGTTGGCACAATCCATCGCTGTCGCATTACCAAGAGGAGACATCTTATCAGCATATTTTATAAAACCATCAAAGCCTTTTACCCCTTTTCCAGCCGTAGTTGGAGTTGGGGATTGGGAAATTGTATTTACTCTAACCTTTTTATCTTTTCCAAAGAAGTATCCAAAACTTCTTGCTACACTTTCAAGGAAAGCTTTATTATCAGCCATATCGTTATAATCTGGGAAAACTCTCTGAGCAGCCATGTAGGAAAGAGCAACAATACTACCCCACTCATTCATTGCATCATTTTTATATAAAGTTTGCATAACCTTATGAAAGGACATCGCAGAAACATCGAGGCCTTTGTGGGTCCAATCATAATTTTGATCAGTATATAATTTTCCTTTCCTAACATTTACCGACATTCCTATGGAATGAAGAACAAAATCTAATTTTCCACCGAGAACTTCCATTGACTTGGTTATTAAATTTTCTAAATCTTGAAGTGAGGTGGCATCAGCAGGAATCACGGTTGAATTTGTTTTCTCGGCTAGTACGTTAATTTGACCCATCCTCATGGCAACTGGGGCATTTGTTAAAACAAATGTCCCCCCTTCTTCAAAAACACGTTCTGCGGTGATCCATGCAATTGAATTAGGGTCTAATGCACCAAAAATAATTCCTCTCTTTCCTTTTAGTAAATTATTTGACATAATTAATTTTTTTGTTAAACAAATATAGTGTTTTAATTAAGCAACTGCTTTGCATGAGTATATGCAGATTCAGATGCATTATTCCCTTCTAACATTTTAGCGATTTCAACTATTCTCTCATTATCATTTAGCCTTGAAATTTTAGTTTTTGTATAACCATCAATATCATTTTTGTAAATCATAAAATGTGACTCACCCATAGCAGCTATTTGAGGCAAATGAGTTATAGAAAATGTTTGTATTTTGGTACCAAGTTCCTTCATTATTAGCCCCATTTTTTTGGAAATTTCCCCAGAAACTCCGGTATCAATTTCATCAAAAATAATTGATGGCAACTGTTTATACTTAGCCATAATTGATTTTATTGAAAGCATTATTCTTGACATCTCTCCTCCAGAAGCTGAATCTTGAATTTTTTTAAATTCATATCCTTTATTTGCAAGAAACTCAAAATCAATTATATCCATTCCATTCGAATAAAATTTTGTAGTTTTTGACAGATTTATTTTGAATTTACTATTAACCATTCCTAATTCACTTAATACATTTTCAATTTGACTGGTTAAATCAAAGATTACAGATTTTCTTTTTTCATAGATATTAATTGCACTACTTTTCAATTTAATTATTAAATTTTCACATTCTTTTTGGAGATATTCAATTTCATTATCAATATTCTCAGATGTATCAACCTTTTCAATTAGTTTATTTCTAAATATCGACAACTCATTAACTGAGTTTAAAGAATGTTTTCTCAGCAGATTATTAATTTTATCAATCTTATTAATAATGGTATTAAGTTTTTCCGGATTTTGTTCTAAGGAATTTAAAGAATCATCAATTTCATTTGAAATGTCCTCTAAATCAATTTTTATCGATAATATTCTCTTAGAAATCAAATTGAATTTTTGTGAATTATTTGAAATTTTGTCAATTGAATTTTTCAATCTAGATAAGGTTGAAATTAATCCTATGTCATCATCAGAAATTATTTGTGAACTTTGTTTTAACTCTTCAGAAAATTCCTCAAAATTTGATAATGAGTTTTGCAAGTTTTCCAATTCACTCAGGTCCTCCTCTAATACATTAGCATTATCAATTTCTTCTAAAATATATCTATTGTAATCCATTGACTGAATCAGACTTTGCTTTCTCTCAATTAACTCCTCTAAAACTTTAGACTTAAGTTTATAATCATCATATAATCTTTGGTAAAAACGAATGTTTTCTTCATTGTTTGAGATTAAATCAAGTAGTTCAAATTGAAATTCGCTATTTAAAACTTCAATATTTTGGTGTTGAGAATGTATATCAATAATTTTAGATCCTATGATAGATAATTGATTCAGATTGACCGGGCTATCATTAATAAATGCTCTGGATTTACCAGAAACTAAAATTTCACGTCTAAGTATAGTTTCTGTCTCGTAATCCAATTTATTTTCGTCAAATACGGATTTCAGATTAAATGAGCCTATATCAAAAATCCCTTCGATAATACACTTCTTAGACTTGTCACGATTGACCGAAAGGTCGGCTCTTTTTCCTAAAATTAAAGAAATTCCACCGACTAATATCGATTTACCTGCTCCAGTCTCACCTGTAATTACCGTGAAACCATTATTGAAAGAAACTGAAAGGTCATCAATCAGTAAATAATTTTTTATGGATAAATTTTTAAGCAATTTTTTCTAATTATCTTAAAAATAAAATTGTTTTTGATTAAAAACTAATATTTCTCCATTTATCAGAATGATTAGGAGCAATCTTTGTGAGAGTTGAAATTAGATTGGTAACAGGGACATTAGGCCCCCCACTAAATATATCCAATATTTCATCAGATTTTGTATCAAAAAATACCCTTAATATATATGAATTAGGCCTTCTTCGGTTCATTTGATCAAGCATCATTATAGATTTTGCAATTGATTCTTTTGCAGCCTTTGGCTCATTTACCATTATATCCAATCCTTTTATATGATAATCATACATTACATTTCTATACTCCTTGAAGGTGGTTGATAACACATTATCTATAAGGTAATATCTGGATTGTAATCCATCACCTGCCCCCCAGCCTCTGTATCCTTGCTGTTGAGAAAAATCAAGGATTTTTCGAGCTTGATCAAAAAAAACTGTTCCAGAATTTAGCTTAAATGAATCAGCATCAATCCCAATAATCATATAAATATGAAATGCAATCACAGAAATTAAATTATTTTCAAATTGATTCTCATTAAAAGTCAAATTTTGAAATTCTTGGTACCTAAATGAAAAATTTCTGTCATTAAAGTTATAGGTTGGAGAACTGTATGTGGAATTAAATATTGGTCTTGAAGATTGAATTTGAATAGTTCCCTGGAAAACATCGTTCTCAAATGAACTAATATTAATAAACATTGTACAGTTAATTTTTTCATTTTGCCGTACTGTCCTTTTCGTCCAACTTGTATTATTTACAAATTCTGTTAGCTGAGATTGCAAATTTTTAAAAACCTGTAAATTTTCATTACCCGTTTGACGAGCTTCAACAACTACGTCACAATTCAATTCTTGTGAAAAAATAAAATTGGAAAGCAAAAAAAATAATATTAAAAATTTACTCTTCAAATCAATTCGATTATATGTTTAAAAATATCATTAGCAACCTCAGTTTTTTCTTTGAGTTTGTATGGGGTTTTTATCCCTGATTTACAAATCACTGTAACCTTGTTTGTATCATATCTAAAACCAGCTCCATAGTCATTTAATGAATTTAGCACAATCAAATCTAAATTTTTCTTTTTCAGTTTATTTTTTGCATTTGAAAGCTCGTCATCATTTTCAAGGGCAAAACCAACTAGAAATTGATTTTTCTTTGTTTTTCCTAGCTCCATTAAAATATCAGTAGTCTTTTCTAACTTGATATTAATCTCTTTATTGTCTTTTTTGATCTTTTTTTTGGAAAATACTTTTGGTTTGTAGTCACAAACAGCTGCTGCCATAATTACAATATCTGAATCATGATAATCATCCATAATTACTTTTTGCATTTGTACACCTGTTTTAATTTTTACCAAATTTATTTTATTTGAACTTGTTAATTGATCGGTTGGACCACTAATTAGTTTTACTTCAGCCCCTAAACTTAATGCAGTCTCTGCTAATGCAAAACCCATTTTACCAGAAGAATGATTTGAAATAAATCTTACTGGATCTAACTCTTCAATTGTGGGTCCTGCTGATATAAGAACTTTCTTACCAATTAAAGAAAGACTTTTGGAATAAAATTTTTCAATAAAATCTACAATTTCCAACGGTTCTGGCAGTCTACCCTCACCTGAAAGTCCGCTAGCCAATTCACCATAAGCAGGTGGTATAAGTATATTTCCATATGAAATTAGCTTGTTTATTGATTCTTTTGTAGATTGGTGTTTATACATATCCAAATCCATAGCGGGGGCAAAAAATACCTGTGACTTACATGACAAATATACCCCCAACAAAAGATTATCACAGTTACCATTTGCCATTTTAAATAACGTATTTGCAGTGGCTGGACAAATTAGCATGAAATCTGCCCACAATCCTAGCTCAACATGATTGTTCCAAACCCCATCTTCATCATCTGATTTAAATGAGGAATATATTGGATTTTTTGAAACCGTTGAAAGTGAAAGTGGTGTAACAAAATCTTTGGCGGATTCCGTCATAACTACTTTTACTTCAGCTCCACTTTTGATAAGACATCTAACTAGATTTGGGGTTTTGTAAGCAGCAATTCCACCTGAGATTCCAACAAGTATTTTTTTACCGCTTAGAATAGACATTGTTATTCTTCTATTTCTTCATTACTATCTCTGTGGTAAACTTTATCCTCGAGCCACTCCTGAATGGCAATAGCGTGAGGTTTTGGAAGTCTTTCATAAAATTTTGAAACTTCGATTTGTTCTTTATTTTCAAAAATTTCTTCTAGACTGTCGTTGTAAGTAGCAAATTCTTCTAATTTTTCGATTAACTCCTTCTTTACATCACCTTTTATTTGCTCTGCTCTTTTTGAGATTATAGAAATAGCTTCATATATATTTTCGGTTTGATTTTCAATTGCATCCCTGTTATAAGTCTTAGTTGTTTGAGAAGCATTTGTGTTTTTGATATCCATTTTTTTTAAAATTAAATATTATTTATTTCTGATAATTCTGAAAGTTTGGACTCCATTTCATCCATACGTTTAGAATCATTGTAACTATTTTTAAATGAGTTAAAATAAGTAACCGCATTTTCAATTCTTTCCTTTTGCTTCCAGACTACACTGTTGATTGCTAGTTTATATGCAGAATCAAATCTGTAATACATAGCTTTTTCTCTTAGATCAGAACCAGGAAAATCAATTAAAAAATTTTCAAAAGATTTTATTGCAGCTTGGTAATCTGTAAGTACATTGTATTGTAATGCAATATTAAACTCTTTTAATTCAAGCCTGTAATCTAATTCAAATATTAATTCGTTGGCATCATCATTAAATTCAGATTGGGGAAAAGTATTAATAAACTGCTGTAATTTGTCAATTGCTATTTTGGTGTCTTCAGAATCTTTTGAAAAGATTGGCGCCGTTAAATAATAGCTTTTGGCCCCGAGAAAAGCCATTTCCTCAACCTTTTCACTTTCTGGATATGAATTAACAAACCTTTCCATTTGATAAGAAGAGCTATTGTAATCCTTAGTGTTGTAAAAACACATTGCCTGCATATAAGTCAACTTTTGAGCTTGAGGCTTGCCTCTATATTGTGGCAGTATTTGGGCAAATAATCTTGATGCTTTAGAATATTTTTCTGAATCGTAAAGTTCAGTACCAAGGTTAAATTTAACGGAAACTTCGTCAGAATTTAGAGCTTTCTGGTATTCGCTACAACTACTATTTAAAATTAAGATTGATATGCAATATAAAAGTTTCTTCATGTGTAATTTGGTGTTCAAAATTATGAATTTATTGTGGATAATAAAACATACTTAACCAATCTTATTCAAACCGGTTAAATATTTTTCTAATTCTTTTCCAAAAATATCTATGAAATTTGGATTAATATCTATTATAATATCATTTAAATTTTGATTATGATTTGATAATCCAATCTTAAAATTTGCTTTGGAACAAGCTGTCGCATAATTAAGCTGAATATTATCTTTTTTATAATAGCTAATTAAAGCATCGAATTCCATTTCAATGAATTCCTGGAGATCTAAATTGTTTATCAAACCATTCCAACCAAAATCTTTGGGTTCAAAATAAGAATCCCAATGATTTAATTTTGTGTCATTTTCGGAAAGAAAGGCTATAAATTTGATTTTATTTTCGTTAATGCCATAATTCTTGAATATGTCTCTGAGCTTATCATAATCTTTAAATTCACCAATATTTAAAATTATACCTACAGTTTGAATTTTATTGCTATTAACAGAAAGTGACCTGTTCTCTAATGCTTTATTTATAAACTTTTTATTAGATCTATCTTTAAAGAATTTTACAAACATAGTTGTGTGTAGTTAAAACAAAAATAACTAATTTAACTTTGTTTTTTCAATATGAGAACTTTATTCGCAAACCTTTTATTATTACTAATCTTCGTTGGTTGTTCAAAAAATGCTAATCTAAAAACAGATATTGATAATATTGAGATAAATCAAGATATCTTAATTGATTCTTCAATTGTTAAATTTTACCTCCCCTTTAAAAAAAATCTTGAAGAATCATTGTTGAATAAGCCAATTTCATATTCTCTTGAGACTTACAAAAAAAATGATGGAGAACTAAATAGTACCTTAAGTAATATGTTCGCCGATGCAACATATGAAATGTCAAATGATCGCTTCAAAGAAATTTCTGGAAATAATATTGATATTGTTCTATTAAATAATGGTGGCATACGTTCTACAATTTCAAAAGGATATATAAGTGAAAAAAACGCGTTTGAACTAATGCCTTTTGAAAATAGTATTGTTGTGCTAGAATTAAGCGGAAAATCAATAAACAAAATGATTGATTATTTAAGGATAGTCAAATTACAACACCCTATTAGAGGTTTGCAAATCAAACTAAACGATGATTATAGCTTAAATGACGCAAATATTAACGGACAAAAAATAAATCCAAATAAAAAGTATTACGTAGCAACTACTGACTATCTTTTGGACGGTGGAGATAAAATGTATTTTTTAGCGGAAACAACAAAAACAATCGATATAAATTACAAGATGAGAGATGTTTTAATGGACTATTTCAAAAAAAATGATACAATAAAATTGGTAAAGGATAATAGATTTATCAGAATAAAATGAATAGAAAAACCTTCATAAAAAACTCAATATACGGGTCTGCTGCAGTTGGACTCGCTCTAAATAATTTTAGTTGTAGTTCTCATAAAAATATTACCATTCTTCATACTAATGATGTTCATAGCCATATTGAACCTTTTTCAAAAGATCACTCAGAATTTCCAAACAAAGGTGGATTTGAAAGAAGAGCTACGTTAATTTCAGAAATCAGAAGGCAAAACCCTAATAGTTTACTTTTTGATGCTGGGGATATATTTCAAGGAACACCATACTTTAACTTCTATGGTGGTGAAATTGAATTTAAATTAATGAGCATGCTTGGATATGATGCTGTCACTATTGGAAATCATGATTTTGATAATGGTATGGATGGTTTAGATAAGCAGTTACCTAATGCAAAATTTGATATTATCTCATCTAACTATGACTTTAAAAACACAATTTTAGAATCAAAAGTCAGTGATTCTAAAATTTACAATAAATCAGGTATCAAAATTGGAGTTTTTGGATTAGGTATTGAACTTGAAGGGCTTGTTTCCAAAGACTTGTACAAAGAGACAAAATATTTAGATCCTATAGAAATAGCTAATGATACTGCCAAGAAATTAAAAGAGACTGAAAATTGTGATATAGTTATTTGTCTTTCACATCTTGGTTATAAATATGAAAAGTTCCCAAATAAAATATCTGATTTGAATCTAGCCAAATCAACAAAAAATATTGACCTAATAATTGGTGGACATACTCATACATTTATGAATAAACCAGTAGTTGTAAAAAATAATGTAGGAAACGATGTATTGATTAATCAAGTAGGTTGTTTTGGACTATATCTTGGAAGAATTGACTTCTCATTTGACAGCAATAACAACAAAGTTTTTAATTCAAATCTTTTGATCATTTAAATTATTTTCTAGAACAACAAATTCTGACCAGATATCAAGTTACTTAATTGAGTTTCAGTAATTATTTTAATATTTAGTTTTTCTGCTTTTTCTTTTTTACTTGGTCCCATATTAGAACCTGCTACAAGATAAGTGGTTTTTGAGGAAATAGATGATGATATTTTACCACCATTAGACTCTATTAATTTCTTTAATTCATCTCTTGAAAAATTTGCGAAAACCCCAGAGATTACAAAAGATTTTCCAAGTAAAATAGATGAAACATTTTTGTTTGAATCATCTATTTCAAATTGAATATTATGACTTTTAAGTGAATTAATAATTTCTATATTTTCAGAGTTTTGTGAAAATTCAATAATACTATTAGCGATTTTTTCCCCTATCTCATCCACTGAGATTAGCTCATCGAAATCAGAATTCAAAATATTATCTATATTTTCAAAATGCTTTGCAAGCTTTTTTGCTACTGTTTCGCCAACATATCTGATACCTAAGCCATATAACACTCTTTCAAATGGAATATTCTTAGAATCTAGTATTCCAGTTATTAAGTTATTAGCACTTTTTTCAGCCATTCTTTCCAATCTTACAATCTGATCAAATTTTAATTCGTATAAATCAGAATAATTCTCAATTAAATTAGCATTAACTAACAATGCAACTGTTTCGTGCCCCAAACCTTCAATATCTAATGCTTTTCTTGAAATATAATGTTGAATTCTTCCAATAATCTGTGGCTTACATCCATTATAATTTAAACAATAGTGATTTGCCTCACCTTCAATTCTATATAGTTTAGAACCACATTCAGGACAATATTCAGGAAAATCAAATTTTTCAGAATCCAAGCTTCTCTTTGAAATATCAACATTTGTAATTTTTGGTATAATATCTCCACCCTTTTCAACATATACATAATCTCCAATCCGAATATCCATCGTTTCGATAAAATCAGCATTATGTAAAGATGCTCTTTTAACGATTGTACCAGCTAAATTCACAGGCTCTAAATTAGCTACAGGTGTAATTGATCCAGTCCTACCGACCTGAAATGATATACTATTTAATCTTGTTCCTGTATTTTCTGGCTTAAATTTATATGCCATTGCCCATCTTGGGAATTTTGAAGTGAATCCAAGAACTTCCCTTTGATAAAAATCATTTACTTTTAAAACAACACCATCAATTTCAAATGGAAGATTTGATCTGTTTTTTTCCCAGTATTCAATAAATTCAAATATTTCATCCAATGAGTTACTACATTTATAATTGTCATAAATATTAAAGCCGAATGATTTTGCATTCTCTAAAAACTCGATATGACTATTAAATAATTTTGGATCCTCTACAGAGTATAAAAGACATTCTAGAGGTCTTCCCGATACTTCTTTACTGTCCTGAAGCTTTAGACTACCTGATGCAGTATTTCTAGGGTTCTTAAAAGGCTCCTCACCATTTTCCGTCCTTTTCTTATTTAGCTGATTGAACCCATCTAAAGGCATTACAATCTCACCTCTAGCTTCAAATTCTCCTGTAATATTCTCTCTCAATTTTAATGGTACAGTTGGAATTGTTTTAATATTACTTGTAACATCATCACCTTTTATACCATCACCTCTTGTTACAGCTCTTATAAGTTCTCCATCTTTATATGTTAAGTTAATCGATACGCCATCAAATTTTAACTCACATGTATATTCTAACGGGGTGTCTATTATCTTTTTTATTCTTTTTTCCCATTCTTTTAAGTCCTCTAAAGAATACGAATTATCAAGAGAGTACATAGGTTTACTGTGTACAGAAGTGATAAATGACTTGGTGACACTACCACCTATTCGTTGAGTTGGTGAATTAACATCAAAATATTCAGGATTTTCATTTTCTAAATGCTCTAACTCTTTTAACATCATATCAAAATCATAATCTGATATTAACGGATCATCAAGAACATAATATCTATAGTTATGGTCGTGAAGTTTTTTTCTAAGACTAAAAATTTTTTCTGATATATTCATTACATTTATCTAGTTACACTGTAACAAAAAAACTACTCTAAGATAGTAAATTGAAGCTCATGAATACGCTTAAAATAATTGTTTTTTTTATATTTTTTTCCCATATAAATACACTTTTTTCCCAAAAAAATAACATTATTCCAACGCCTATTGAACAAACCATTAATAGTGGCCACATGGAAATAGAAAATAGTCCAGAAATAATAGCTGACTTCGAACTTAATTCAGCTGCAACACTATTTAAAGATGCAGTAAAAAAGCTTGAATTAGCTTATGACAAACAAACAAAAAATAGAATTATATTTTCTTTGAACAAAAAGTTAAATAATGAAGAGTACATTCTTAAGATTAATTCAGACGAAATCACCATTCAATCCTCAACCAAAAATGGTGCAATCCATGGTTTTCAATCTTTAAATCAACTAATGAATCTTAATTTCAATAGCGGCGTAATCAAACTTCAAAATCAAGTGATAAAAGACTCACCTAGATTTAAATATCGAGGAATGCACTTAGATGTTGGAAGACATATGTATCCAGTCGATTTTATTAAAAAATATATAGATGGATTGGCTATGCTTAAATTCAATAATTTTCATTGGCATTTAACAGAAGATCAGGGATGGAGAATTGAAATTGAAAAGTATCCAGAACTTAATAACGTCGGTTCATTCAGAGATTCCACATTAATTGGTCATTATACAGATAAACCATGGCAGTTTGATAAAACTAAATATGGAGGTTTTTACACTAATAAAGAAATTAAAGAGGTTGTTAGATATGCTGAAGAAAGAGGAATTAATGTTATTCCAGAGATTGAAATGCCTGGTCATTCACAAGCTGCAGTATCCTCTTACCCAGAATTTGGGTGTACGGGAGAACAAGTTGGAGTCGCTCCACTATGGGGCGTATTTAAGGAGATTTATTGTAGTAAAAATGAAACTTTTGATTTTTTAGAGGACATAATTGACGAAGTAGTTGAACTTTTTCCAGGTAAATACATACATATTGGTGGTGATGAAGCGCCTAAAACAAATTGGAAAGCGTGTGGAAATTGTCAAGATGTGATAAAACGTGAAGGATTAAAAGATGAACATGAATTGCAGAGCTATTTTATCACTCGAATGGAGAAATACATCAACTCCAAAGGAAAACAAATAATCGGTTGGGATGAAATTTTAGAAGGTGGTCTGGCACCAAATGCAACTGTTATGTCATGGAGAGGTATTTCAGGTGGTCTTGAGGCTGCAAAGATGAATCATGAAGTCATAATGACTCCTAATGCAACCTGCTATCTTGACCATTATCAAGCTAAAGACACTAAAAATGAACCATTGGCAATTGGCGGCTACACCCCTATTGAGGAAATATATAATTACGAACCAATTCCAGATGAATTAGACGAGTCTCTTCACAAATATATCATTGGAGCTCAGGGAAATGTTTGGACAGAATATATGAAAACAAGTAAACATGTTGAGTATATGGTTTTTCCAAGAATATTTGCTTTATCAGAAGTTGTATGGGCAAAGAACAAACCCTCTTTTGAAGATTTTGAAAAAAAAGTGATTGATACATATCCCATTCTTGATAAAATGGATATTAATTACTCTAAACATCTTGAAAGATTAGAAGAATGATAATTGAAGTCTGTGCGGAATCTTATGAATATGCATTGAAAGCTGAAAAAGCTGGAGCAGATCGAATTGAGCTTTGTAAAGATTTACATTTAGATGGTCTTACCCCTGATTATGAATCTGCTAAAAGAACAATTGATTCACTAAATATCCCTGTATTTATATTAATTAGACCAAGAGAAGGTGATTTTATATATTCTAATGAAGAGTTTGAATTTATGAAGAGCGATATAGTAAAATTCAAAGAAATGGGCTGTGAAGGCATTGTTTCGGGTGTTTTAAATAGTGATTATTCAATAGATATTGAAAGAACAAAAGAACTAGTTGAATTATCAAGACCCTTAGAGTTTACATTTCATAGGGCATTTGAATTAGTTTCAAAACCATTAAAAGAAATTGAAAAACTTATTGAAATAGGAGTTGATAGAGTTTTAACATCAGGTCAAGAAGAAAAGGCAATAGATGGTCTAGATTTAATTGAACAATTAAATAATATTTCAAATAACAGAATTATAATTATGCCTGGTAGTGGTATTACTAAAAATAATCTTACAAATTTTGAATTGTATAACGAGATTCATGGTTCATTCAAGAGTGAAATCAATTCAATTGGCTTCAAATTATTATGATTACCTGTTCATATAATTTGGGAATCTTACTACAAAAGTAATTTCCATTCTTTTCCCATCATCTAACTATTTTCTACAATTTCTATTTCTTCTTTGGTTAAACTATAAAGCTCATAAACCATTTGGTCTATCTCATTATCAATTTTATCAATTTCTGTTTTGATTGTGATAGCTTTTTTTTGTTCTACACCAACATCAGAAATTTTATATCCCAAACAATCATTAAATATCATTTTGAGAAAGTCAAATTGAAACTCCTCATCTTTCTATTCTTTAATGTTATTTATGATTGACTTGTAACTCTGAAAGTTATCCCATTCAACTTTAATATCATTATCGTCAATAGACTCTATTTTATTATTAATTACAGATTTTTGAAATAAAGACATATATTTTTAATGTGTATTTTTTTCTAATTGATTGTCTTCTGATAATACTAAAAACCTGATTTTATTATGAGTATCTAATTTAAATTCAATTATTTTATATTCATAATTTTGAGCAAGCAGATTTAAATCATATTTATAATTTTCATTAATTTCTAAATAAATCTGACCATTTGCATGAAGATGATTTTTTGAAAAATTAATTATAAACTCATAGTATTTAGTAGGATCACTATCATTTACAAATAAAGCTATTTCAGGCTCATAATTTAAAACATTTTTTTTCATTTTTAATTTTTCAGACTCAGTGACATATGGTGGATTTGAAACAATAACATCATATTTTTTATCTAAATGATATTCAAAAATATCTGCATGAATAAATTCAATATTAACGTTATTCAGCTTTGCATTTTCCCTAGCAACTTCAAGTGCGTCAATTGAAATATCCAAAGCACTAACTTTTGCATTAGGTAAATTTTTAGCTAGACTTATTGCAATACAACCACTCCCCGTCCCTATATCAAAAATTTCTTTTCCATCTAAATCTTCTTTTAATATCAATCTTACTAATTCTTCAGTTTCGGGTCTAGGAATTAAAACTGAACTATTAACCTTAAATTCCAAATCTATGAATGTTGTCTTTCCTAAAACATATTGAATTGGTTCATGAGTTTTTAATCTTTCTAATGCACTTAGAAAAAGTGTTTGATTTGATTCGTCTAAATGAATTTCATCTGCTAATAGAATTTTTGATCTTGGAATTTTTAAATAATCCTCTGACAGTAAATTAAAAATAGAATTCAACTCATCCATTTCATAAATAGATGAAAGCTCTGAAACCATTTTTAATTTAAAATCTTGTAAGGTCATTGTAGCTTCTTAGTCATGTGTACATCACAATTATGATGACGAGTGTCACCCATTGGTCCTTCTAAATTTTCAAAACCAAAGATCTTATATAAATGGTGTGATGTTTTAAGATCTGAAGTTGATTCAAGATAACAAATATCATACTTAACCTCTTTAGCAAAATCTAAACATAATTTTAAAAGATACTTCCCTAATCCTTTTCCTCTGAGTGATTTGTGGAAATAAAACTTTTGTAGTTCACATATATTTTCATGGGTACCACTAAGCTGTTTAATTCCACAGCCTCCAAAAACACTCCCCTCCTTTTCAACAACATAATATATAGATCTTGGGTCTTGGTATGCTTTATACATACTTGAGGTGTCTTTGTCGGCATATGCTGTTCCAACTAATGGCAACCCTAACTCATAAAACACTCCCTTTATAACGCCACATACTTGCTCGTTATCATTCTTCTCAATAACCCTTATATTATATCCATTATATTGAAGCATTTTATACTATTTTTGTATTGTGAATATACACGAAAAATATATTAGTAGATGCATTGTGCTTGGTAAATTAGGAATAGGAAATACCTATCCAAATCCAAGTGTTGGGTGCTGCCTAGTTGTTGATGATAAAATAATCGGAGAGGGTTATACTTCCATAGCTGGAGGAAATCATGCAGAGGCTAATGCTATTAATTCCGTTGAAGACAAATCATTATTAAAACTATCTACAATCTATGTGACACTGGAACCATGTTGTCATCATGGTAAAACACCACCATGTGTAGATAAAATTATAGCTTGTGGAATTAAAAAAGTGGTAATTGGAATTAAAGATCCTAACCCAATTGTCTGTGGAAAAGGTATTGAAAAACTAAAGGAAAATGGAGTTGAAGTAATTTCTGGTGTTTTAAAAAATGAATGTATTAAACATCACAAAAGATTCCTAAGCTACATTATAAATAAAAGACCGTATATAATTCTTAAATGGGCAGAAACTTATGACGGATTTATTGCACCCAAAGAAAAAAATATTAATGAACCTTATTGGATATCAAATACAAGATCCAGACAACTAGTTCACAAATGGCGTAGTGAAGAACAGGCTATTTTGGTTGGAGCTAAAACTATTCGTGAGGATGATCCAAGGCTAACAACTAGGGATTGGGAAGGAAAAAATTGTGACATATATATACTGTCAAAAAATGGTGTTCAAAAGGATTATAAAATTTTCAACCAAGACTCAAAAGTTACGATGCTTGATAGCCAAGAAATTGACTATGACAAAGACATTGTTAAACAAATATGCGAAAAATTATATGCCGATAAGATTCTTTCAATTATAGTTGAAGGAGGTACAAAAACTTTGTTGAATTTTATAGATTCTGGTGTATGGGATGAAATTAGAGTATTTAAAACACATGAGAAATTAGGAGATGGAATTAATGGTCCTAATATAAAATACAAGGCATCAAAGAAATGTGATATAGGAAACAATAAACTTGAGTACTATTTAAATAAAGGTGTAACTTTTTCCAATATGTAATCTGGACATCTAACAGGCTTCTTAGTTTCTTTTTTTAAAAAGGCCAAAACCGTAGTTCCTATTACAACAACTTCGTCTTTATTTTTAATAGTATAATTAAAAATTAATCTTGAAGTGGGTACCTCAGCAAGTTCTACGTTAACCACTAGATTATCGTCAAAGTATACAGGCCTCAAATAATTTACACTAAGTTTTGAAACAGGAAGTATGATTCCAGAGTTTTCCATTTCACTGTAGGAAAATCCTAAATTTGAAATCCAAGCAATTCTCGCCTCTTCAAAATAATTCACATAACTTCCATGATGAACTAATCCCATTTGATCTGTTTCACAATAACGTACTTTAATTTTAACAGAAAAAGTTTTCATAATTCACAAAAAAATCGATCAAAAACTAATAATTTTTCAACTAACAAAACCTCTAAAAAAAAAAATTAAAAAACAACCCCTTTTAATTTTTTTTTTAAAAAATTTGTTTACATATTTGTTATTCACGTTTTGGGTTTAATATTATTCAATGTTAAACCAAGATAGGGCTAATTTCGAAAATTTAATTTTTTTATAAATGAATGTAAATGCTAATTCTGTGTGGTCTGATTGTCTTAAGTTTATTAAAGACAATATTCAACCGCAGGCTTACAAAACATGGTTTGAACCAATCAAAGCAGTTAAGTTAGCAGACAAAGTCATTAGCATTGAAGTACCCAGTAAGTTCTTTTATGAGTGGCTTGAGGAACATTACGTAAAAATTTTAAAAGTTGCTCTTCAAAAAACTTTAGGTGATGACGCAAAGCTTGTTTATATAATAAAAATGGAAAATACATTTGGCAATTCACAAGCATTTACCGAAAAGATCCCAAGCTCAAATTCGTCGTCAATCCTAACCCAAAATGCAACAACACCTATTAACAGATCTGTGCCTGAATTAAAAAACCCTTTTGTGATTCCAGGCATTAAAAATGTTAAAGTTGAATCTCAGCTAAATCCAAATTATACATTTGAAAATTTCCTAGAAGGTGATTCAAACAGATTGGCTAGAAATGCTGGAATTGCCGTGGCTAATAAACCAGGGGGTACTTCTTTCAATCCATTTTTAATTTTTGGAGGTGTTGGACTAGGAAAAACACATTTAGCAAATGCAATCGGAATTGATATTAAGAAAAGCTATCCTGAAAAAACGGTACTTTACACAACTGCTGAAAAGTTCACCCAGCAATATATCGAAGCTGTTAAGAAGAACAATAGAAATGATTTTATTTATTTTTATCAAATAATAGATGTCTTAGTTATTGACGATATTCAGTTTTTTTCAGGAAAGCCTGGAACACAAGATGTCTTTTTCCATATATTCAATCATCTACATCAAAATGGAAAACAAGTAGTATTGACTAGTGATAAACCTCCGGTTGATATGCAAGACATTGAACTGAGACTACTTTCAAGATTTAAATGGGGATTATCGGCAGAGCTACAAAAACCAGATTTTGAAACACGTGTGTCAATACTTAAAAATAAATTATACCGCGACGGAATTGAAATGAATGAAGAAGTCATTCATTATGTTGCAAAAAATATTAAAAGTAATGTTCGTGAACTAGAAGGAGCAATTATATCTTTAATAGCTCAAGCTTCATTTAACAGAAAGGAAATTAATCTTTCACTAGCCAAAGAAATAATTGAAAAGTTTGTAAAGAATACCAAACGTGAAGTATCAATTGATTATATCCAGAAAATAGTATCAGACTATTTCCAAATGGATATCCCAACACTTCAGTCCAAAACAAGAAAAAGGCATATTGTTCAAGCAAGGCAATTAGCAATGTTCTTTGCAAAAAAATACACCAAAGCATCGTTAGCTAGTATCGGATCTCAAATTGGAAAAAGAGATCATGCAACTGTATTACACGCATGCAAAACTGTTGATAATCTTTCTTCCACTGACAAACAATTCAGAAAATTTGTAGAAGACCTAGGTAAAAAACTATCAGTTTAAACCTATTTAAAATCAAAGGAAATCTCTACATAATCCCCAGCTCAATTAGTGAAGGAAATCTTTTTCCTGAAAATAATAAAGTCATCATAAAATCAATCAATCATTTTATTGTTGAAAATATCAAAGTTTCATTAAGTTTTATAAAACGAATTTGTCCAGAAAAAAAAATCAGTTATGAGAATTTTGAGTTATTGAATGAAAAAGATTCAATAGCTACGTCTATGCAGATTGAACCATGCATTGATGGTGAAAATATAGGACTATTAACAGATTCAGGATGTCCAAATATTGCTGATCCAGGAGCTAAACTTATTTTACACGCCCATGAAAATAATATTAATGTGATTCCATTAGTTGGACCCTCCTCTGTTCTTTTAGCAATGATGAGCTCTGGACTAAATGGAAATAATTTTAGCTTTAATGGATATTTACCAATTGATAATAATGAAAGATCTAAAAAAATTAAAAAACTAGAAATACATTCTAAAAATTATAACCAATCACAAATCTTTATCGAAACTCCATACAGAAATCAATCACTGCTTGATGAATTAATAAAAATTTTAAACAACAATACATTCCTATGTGTTGCTAAAAATATTGGTTCTAAAAATCAAAATATAAAAACCATGAGGATTAAGGACTGGAAGTCTAATAAACGAGTTATTGAAAAAGAACCAACAATATTTATTTTCCAATCAGAACCAATTATTTTTTAATACCCTTACTATTTAAATAATTGTGAAACTTTCTTGCGTTTCTTTTGTGTTCTGAAAGCGATCTAGCAAAACTATGATAGCCTGGGTTTGTCGGGTCAGCAGCAAAGAAATAATAGTTGTGCTTTTCATAATTAATAACCGCATCAATAGCCTGAATTGAAGGCATAGAAATAATTCCTGGAGGTAAACCATAATATTTATATGTATTGTAAGGTGAATTTATTTTTAGATGTTTGTTCAATACCCTACGGATAACCGTATTTTTATATTCATCTAGTTGATATGCAGCAAATTTGACAGTGGGATCAGCTTGTAATTTCCAATTACTATTAAGTCTATTTATGTATACGCCAGCAATTTTATGAAGCTCGATATTTCCTTTGGACTCCTCATATACAATGGATGCAAGAATCATTACCTCTTTTTTTGAAAGACCAATTTTATTGGCCTTTTCAACCCTGTTGTTTTTTTGCCAAAATTTGGTGTATTCTTCAAACATTCTTTCATTAAATTCTTCTGCGCTTGTATTCCAGAAAAAATTATAGCTATTTGGAATATACATTGATAAAATATTTTCCTCATCATAACCTTTTTCAATGAAAAAATCTGACTTGAATGAGTTTAAAAATGAAATACTATCAGCTTCAATTTGATTTGAAATTTTTCTAGCCAAATCATTTAAGTTATTAATGTTATTAAAAGTGACATTAACAGTAATATTATTTGATCTCAAAGAGTTTATGATATCATTATTACTCATGCCTTTATTGATTATGTACTTTCCAGGTTTTACGTTGTATTTTTTTCTTTTAATCAATACGTTAAAATCATCAACATTTAACAAATAAGAATCAACTTGATTTAAAAATTGATCTATAGTAGTACCAGTTTTGATGTATATATGTACGTAATCATTTTCAAAAGAAGTGTTTGACATAAACATTACTTTGTAAACATAAAAAGCAAATGAACCCATAAAAATAAGTCCAATTCCTACTATTAGTATTAATATTCTTTTTATATACATTGTAATTGAATTACGGATTCATAATTAATAGCAGTTGAAGATACATATAGATTGCTATTTTTGGAAATTTCTTTGAAACCAACTGTTTTGAAAAAATTTATACTTAAAGTGTTGTCTATAGAAATATTACAATATAGATTTTTGATATTCAATTCTTCACTAGCATATTTGATTATTTTTTTCAGAGATAATTTTCCATATCCTTTCGATCTATTATGAGTGTCTGAAATTAATATTGAAATTCCTGCTTGCGATTTAGTTAAATCTATTTCAAATAAATCAACAAAACCTAATTGTTCATCAGTTTCAGTTTTACAAATTACGAATCGGATTTGTTTAGTTTGTTCGACAGGAAGTTGAGAATCATAAATAAACTGAATCAACTCATCATTTGAATAGTGTTGATTTTGAAATGAGTATTTCCAAAAAGACTTATTATTTTCAACATAGTTCAAATAATCAAAATCATCAATGGTTAATTTTCTTAAATAAATCATGATTTAAGTTTATTGTAACCCCCCTTAAACACCATATTTACTTCTCCTGAAAGCCAGATATCTGAAAATAAATTTTTTTCATTATTTAATTCAACACAAAGTAAACCACCTTTCATTAATATTTCTAATTTACCATGTCTTACCAAACCAGAATCTTTTAAAAAAATTGTAGATGCCACAGCACCTGTACCACAAGACAAGGTTTCATCTTCCACACCTCTTTCATACGTCCTTAATTTAATTTTAGAATCTGAAATCTCACAGAAATTTATATTTAAGCCATCAGTATATTCTGAATATTTTAATTTTAATTCTCTGGCTTCTTTAACTATATCAATTGAATCGATATTTTCATAAATTCTAATTAAATGAGGAGAACCAGTGTCGATAAATGTGGTGTTATATTTATCATTATACTTAAATATCTCAGATTTCAAAACATCATTCATTTTGACGCTAATCCTACCATTTGCAATTTTTGACTCATGGATACCATCAATAGCATTAAACTTAGCATTATCATTTATTATATTTAGATTATTTGCTAGATGAGTAATACATCTCGAGCCGTTTCCACAAAAGCCTGATTCAGAACCATCAGCATTAAAGTATATCATAGAAAAATCTAATTTATCATGATTTTCCAATAGAATTAATCCATCAGATCCAACCCCTTTTTTTCTATCGCAAATATTCTGAATTAATGTTTTATCTTTTTTTTGAAAAGTTAACCCTCTATTGTCAATAATTACAAAATCATTACCTGTACCCTCATATTTGAAAAAATCAATTTTCATGTGGGCAAATATAGGAATAAATGGACCATATTAAATTGTTAAATATGAGTTAAAAAAATTAGCATGAAAATTGATAATAGTTAAATTTAAATATAAAATTTTGGCCATGAAAAAATTTATTTTTTACTTTTTTGTTACTTTAATTTCAATTCTTTCCATTGTACTTGTTACAAATATTGTAAGAAATAATATTCAAGAGGAAATAAGCAAATTAAAAGAAGAACAAAGCAAAGATTTAGTTTTAAAAAGCTTTAAAAGTCAGGCAAAAAACACAAATTTTAATTACTTAGATATTCAAAGACCTGACTTTGTTGAAATAGCTAAAAAATCCATTAATACAGTTGTACACGTTAAAAGTTCTTCATCAGCAGGTGATTACAGCATTGAAGATTTTATTTTTGGAAGATCACAAAGAAGACCTCAGATGGGTTCTGGATCAGGAGTAGTAATTTCATCTGATGGATACATAGTAACTAATTACCATGTAATTGAAAAAGCTGAGGATATAAAAATAACAACTAACAACAACCAGTCTTTTGACGCTACAATTATTGGAAGTGACGAGCAAAATGATATTGCACTTCTTAAAATAGAAACTCAAGATGAATTACCTTATGCCGTTTTTGGTGATAGTGATACCACACAAATCGGAGAATGGGTTTTAGCGGTTGGTAACCCCTTCAATCTGACCTCTACTGTAACGGCTGGAATTATTTCTGCAAAATCAAGAAGTCTTGATCCAACTGGAAGAACAACCCAGTCATACATACAAACTGATGCTGCGGTCAACCCAGGAAATTCAGGCGGAGCATTAATTAATGATAAAGGTGAATTGATAGGGATAAATACGGCAATACAAACCCAAACGGGTTCATATGTGGGATATTCCTTTGCTGTGCCAAGTAATATAGCAAAAAAGGTGATTGAAGATATTTTAGAATATGGAAATGTACAATATGGATTTCTAGGAGTCACTGGCACTTCACTAAACAGCTTCAGAGCAAAAGAATTAAAAGTTGAAGATACAGAAGGATTTTTTATAAATGGAATTGATAATGAATCTGGAGCCAAAACAGCAGGAATAGAAATTGGCGATATAATAAAAGATATTGATGGTATTAAAATTTCTAAATTCTCAGATTTAAAAGGTTACCTAAATACTAAACGACCAGATGATATAGTAGAAGTAAATCTCAAAAGAGATAATGTCTCAAAAAAGGTAAGAGTACAATTAAATAAAAATGAAAGGATTAATTTTTATTTAATAGGAATTCTTAAAAATATGGGTCCTGATGAGTTATTGGCACGAAATTTAGATAATGGTGTAAAAATTTCTGAGTTTAACTCTGATTATAAATCGTACTGGGAAGACTATGGTGTTAAAGAAAATGATGTGATAAGAAAAATAAACGGCGAAGACATTAACACTATTTCGGATATTGATAAAATTGTAACATCAAGAAAATATTATGATCCCATAAGTATTGAAATATTAACCCAAGAGAATAAATTAGAAAGATTTAACTTTAGATAAATTTTTCAATGCGAATAGATATAATTTCAGCTGTACCCGAGCTACTTTCTGGTCCCTTCAACTCTTCAATTATAAGAAAGAGCATTGAAAAAAATATTACTGAAATACACATTCATAACTTAAGAGAATACTCAAAAAATAAATATAAATCTATTGATGACTATCAATATGGTGGCGGAGCAGGTATGGTAATGCTTATTGAGCCAATTGATAAATGTATCTCAAAACTGAAAAGTGAGAGAGATTATGATGAAATCATATATATGACCCCAGATGGATCAAAATTAAATCAATCCCTAAGTAATAAATTGTCATGTATGACCAACATAATAATATTATGTGGACACTATAAGGGCATTGACCATAGGATCAGAGAAAATTTAATTACAATGGAGATTTCAATTGGTGATTATGTTCTCTCAGGCGGTGAACTTCCTGCCGCAATACTTACTGACAGCATAGTTCGGCTAATACCAGGAGCTATTGGCAATGAAACATCAGCACTTACAGACTCCTTTCAAGACAACCTACTGTCTTACCCTGTCTATACAAGACCTAAGAAGTATAAATCATGGCATGTTCCAGAAATCTTATTTTCAGGAGATCAAAAAAAAATTGAAAAATGGCGCATGGAAAAATCTATTGAAATAACCAAGAAAAAAAGACCTGATCTACTATAAATTAAAGTTTCCCCCTTTATTATATATAATTTATTTTTTTAATTATATTTGCACGCGATTCTATCCAACCTCTTAGCTAAGGTAATTAACGTTGCATAGAAATAAAATAAAATAGCACACATGAGCTCACTAGTTAAATTTGTAGAAGAAAAATTTGTAGAAAGCAAAGATCTACCCTCCTTCAGTTCCGGTGACACAATAACCGTTTATTATGAAATTAAAGAAGGCGATAAAACAAGAACTCAGTTTTTTAAAGGAGTTGTTTTACAAAGAAGAGGTTCAGGTTCGACTGAGACATTTACCATAAGAAAAATGTCTGGTTCTATAGGTGTAGAAAGAATTTTCCCCGTCAATTCCCCATCAATTCAAAAAATTGAGGTAAACAAAAAGGGTAAAGTAAGACGTGCGCGTATTTTTTATTTTAGAAATCTTACAGGTAAAAAAGCAAAAATTAAAGAAATCAGAAATTAATCAATAGTTTTTAACAATTGTTAATATCGTTAGTTTACAACAGGTTAACATCTTTTTTTTAAAATTTATTAAAAAACTCAACTTATATTTTAAATTAGCAAAAGGATTTGTTTGTAGTGGATCCCAAAAGGATAAACGAATCACTTTTAAGTGTAAACAAATTCAAGGACGTTCTTTAACAAATTACTTACATGGCAATAAGGTAACTTAAGCCAAAAATAGAAAGAAACTAAATTTTAAAATGTGTGCCTGCACAATTTTAAAATAAAAGACTTTCACTTAGTGAAGCCTAGCTCCACTGAGTCCTGAAGGCCTAGCCCCAAGGACAATCCTAAGAGCAACTAAAGTAACCCAGTGTGAAATTAGTAACCTGGAGTGAAATAAATGACTTGAAGGAACAATTATTTCGAAAGAAATGATTGAATGTAAGTAATTAGGAATCAAAATGTGAAAAGTTCTTAGGAGCTGAGTAACAAAACGGTTCCGAAAATAGCGAATATGTTTGCAAGCTCAATTCCTTGGAAAAAAGCTTACCTTAAACGGAAGTAAATATATTCGATATTCAGAAAGCCGCACATAGGTAGCAATACTTTAGTGCGGCTTTCATTTTTTAATAACTATTCTTCATTTATTCTTTTATTTTATAGTCATTTTTTATATTTGAAACAATAACTACTCAGTAGAAAATTGATGTCGAAAATAATATATACAATGACGGATGAAGCACCTGCTTTAGCTACTGTCTCACTGTTACCGATATTACAAGCTTTTTCTAAATCGTCAGGTGTCAAATTTGAAAGTAGAGATATTTCCTTATCATCAAGAATCCTGGCTACTTTTAATGATTTTTTAGGTAGTAAGATTAAATATGAGAATGATCTAGAATTTTTGGGTAAGCTTGTAAAAGACCCTAATGCTAATATTATCAAATTACCAAATATTAGTGCATCAATTCCTCAGCTCAAAAAGGCTATAACCGAACTTCAAAGTCAAGGCTATAATATTCCGAATTATCCAGAGAAAGTGGAAAACGACAATGACTTAATTATCAAATCAATTTATGATAAGATAAAAGGTAGCGCAGTTAATCCAGTATTGAGAGAAGGTAATTCTGACAGAAGAGTTCCAAAGGCTGTAAAAAATTACATAAAGTCCAATCCACACAAACTTGGAAAGTGGTCTAAAGATTCGAGAACTCATGTTTCATCTATGAGTCGAGGTGATTTTAGAAATAATGAAACCTCCTTGACCAGTGATAAACATGAACTTTTAAACATATATCACTATAACAAAAATGAAAAGAAAAGTATACTCAAAGAAAATATAACTGTTCATAAGAAAGCTATTATAGATTGCAGTTATATGAGTATTTCCGCATTGGAAGATTTTATTGATAATCAGATTCGAGAATGCAAAGAAAAAAATATGCTTTTATCATTACATCTAAAGGCATCAATGATGAAAGTAAGTGATCCAATAATTTTTGGGCATGTTTTGAAGGTATTTTTCAAAAATTTTATAAAAAATAACAATAAAGTTCTTGATGAAATTAATGTAGATTTTAATAGTGGTTTATCCAATGTATTTGAAAAATTAAATCAATTAGACAATGTAAGAAGGGAAAAATTAACTAGTGAAATAGAATTAGACATTGAAAATGGACCTGAAATAGCGATGGTAAACCCTGAGAAAAATATAACAAATTTTCATATACCCAGTGATTTTATAATAGACGCCTCGATGCCAGCCATGATAAAAAGTTCTGGCAAAATGTGGGATAAAAACGGTGAACTAAAAGATACTAAAGCTATAATTCCTGATAGCAGCTACTCTTCAATATATCAAGCAACAATAGATTTCTGTAGAGAAAATGGACAATTTGACCCTGCTATAATGGGAACAGTTCAAAATGTAGGGCTTATGGCTAAAAAGGCTGAAGAGTATGGCTCACATGATAAAACATTTAGAATTAAAGAAGATGGTAAAATATGTGTAGAAACTAAAGACGGTAAAATTTTATTTACTCACAATGTTTTGAAGGGTGATATCTGGAGAATGTGCCTTGTAAGAAATGAAGCAACTAAAGATTGGGTAAAATTAGCGGTAGAAAGAGCAGGATCTACAAAATACCCTACTGTTTTCTGGTTAGATGAAAATCGATCTCATGATAAGCAACTTATAAAAGTTGTAAAAGATGAGCTTAAAAAAATTGATACTACCGGGTTAAATATCCAAATACTTTCCCCATATAAAGCAACTTTATTCACACTTAACGAAATTAAGAAAGGAAATAACGTAATTTCAGTTTCTGGTAATGTTCTTAGGGATTATTTAACCGATCTATTTCCAATTTTAGAATTAGGAACTAGTGCTAAAGTGTTATCAATTGTTCCTTTAATGAACGGAGGTAATCTTTTTGAAACAGGTGCCGGTGGTTCTGCACCCAAACATGTACAACAACTAATTGATGAAAACCATTTAAGATGGGATTCATTGGGTGAGTTTTTGGCAATTTCTGTTGCATTGGAAAATATCGGCAAAACAAATGTTAAAAGTAAAATTCTTTCGAAATGCCTTTCAAAAGCAATTGAAAAGTTATTGACTAAAGAAAAATCTCCATCCAGAAAAGTAGGTGAGATTGATAATAGAGGTAGTCATTTTTATCTTGCATTGTATTGGGCTGAACATTTATCAAAACAAAATGAAAATATTGATTTAAAAGATGAATTTGAAATAGTATATAATCTACTTTCAAAAAATGAGGATCAAATAATTATTGAGATTGATTCTTCTCAGGGTTGCAAGGTTGATCTGGGAGGATATTATAATACTAATGATGAAATAACTAAACAAATAATGAGGCCATCCATCTTATTTAATGAAATCATTAATAATATATAAAATTACATATCATAAAAACTACAGAAAAAGATTCTAACTATTCAAATCTTGAAAAAAAATCAGTTCAAGAAATTTTATCTGAAATAAATTTAGAGGATTCAACTATCTCCAATTCTGTAAAAAGCTGTTTACCTCAAATTAATGATTTAATTTCTAAGGCTGTTGAATTAGTTATTTCAAAGGGAAGAATTTTTTACATAGGTTCTGGAACAAGTGGAAGATTGGGAATTGTTGATGCATCTGAATGTCTACCCACTTTTGGTATTGGAGATAAAATCATAGGCATAATTGCAGGAGGAGATAAAGCTATTAGAATTTCTCAAGAATTTGCAGAGGATTCTACCTCCACAGCTTGGTTAGATTTAACTAAACACAATGTAAGTAAAAACGATATGGTTATTGGCATTTCTGCTTCGGGATCTACTCCTTATGTAATTGGAGGGTTGGAAATGAGTAAAAAAAACAAAATTACCACAGGTTGTATAACTTGTAACTTGCAAACAAAAATTGCAGAAAAATCAGATTATCCAGTTGAAGTAATAGTTGGACCTGAATATGTTACAGGCAGCTCAAGAATGAAAGCAGGTACAGCTCAAAAAATGATTCTTAATATGATATCAACCACCGTTATGATTAAGTTAGGCAGGATTCATGATAACAAGATGATTGATATGAAATTATCAAATAACAAACTTTATAAAAGAGCTATTAGAATCTTAAAAACAATTCTTGAAATAGAAACAGAAACTGCAAAAAAACTGATTGAAGAACATAAAAATATTAGAACTGCTGTAAAAAAATTTCAAAAAAAATAAATGAATAAAAAAATTATCAATCATATAAAACTTTTAATTTCATCTTTTATCCCAATATTTATAGGGCCAATATTAATTCATTTTGGAGGATTAAAAGAGACATATATTTTGACAATTTTTGGTGTAATAGTTTGTATTTCGGCTATAGTAATGATATTTATGTCATTATTTGGAATAATAAATGAGCTATTTAAAAAATGATTCATAATTTTATCTATTAATTCTCATCAATGATAAATATTATATTAAAGGATGGTTCTGTTAAAAAATACAGTGAAGAAACCTCTGTAATATCTATCGCTGAAGACATCAGTGAAGGTCTAGCAAGAAATGTAATATCTGCAAAGTTCAATGAAAAGATTATTGAAACAAATAGTATTATCAACGAAGATGGAAAATTAGAATTTTACACATGGGACAATGATGATGGAAAAAAGGCCTTTTGGCACTCCTCTTCTCATGTAATGGCCCAATCAATACAAGAATTATTTCCAGAAGCTAAGCTTACAATAGGACCTGCTATCAATAGTGGCTTTTATTATGATATCGATTTAGGTGGTCAAAAGATATCTGAGTCAGATTTTGAAAAAATTGAAATAAGGATGCTTGAAATATGTAGAGAAAAACACGATTTTAAATTAAGATTTGTTTCAAAAAAAGATGCTTTAAAATTTTATAAACAGCAGAATAATGATTACAAAATTGAATTGATTAATGATTTAAATGATGGAGAAATAACTTTCTGCGATCATTCAAATTTCACCGATTTATGTAAAGGTGGGCACATACCAAATACATCTTTAATTAAAGCTGTTAAAATTTTAAATATTTCAGGCGCATTTTGGAGAGCTGACCAAAACAAGAAACAGCTTACAAGAATTTACGGTATTTCTTTTCCAAAACAAAAGCTCTTAAAAGAATACTTGGAAAATATCGAGCAAGCAAAACTTAGAGACCATCGGAAGATTGGAAAAAATCTTAAACTTTTTTCATTTTCCAATAAGGTAGGTTTAGGATTACCTCTTTGGCTTCCAAAAGGAGTTGAATTAAGAAATAGACTAGAGGATTTTTTAAAAAAAGCACAAAAAAAAGCTGGATATGAGATGGTAATTACTCCTCATATTGGAAATAAGGAACTTTATGTAACTTCCGGTCATTATGAAAAATATGGAGATGATAGTTTTCAACCAATCAAAACCCCAAAAGAAAATGAAGAGTTTTACCTTAAACCTATGAATTGTCCGCATCATTGTGAAATTTATAATTCCCAAAAATTTAGTTATAAAGATTTACCCGTGAGATATGCAGAGTTTGGTACTGTCTACAGATATGAGCAAAGTGGTGAGCTACATGGGTTGACCAGAGTCAGGGGTTTTACACAAGATGATGCACATATATTTTGTACCGAAGACCAGCTTGACAGTGAATTTAAAAATGTTATTGACTTAACTCTATATGTGTTCAAATCTTTAGAATTAAGTGATTTCAGCGCTCAAATCTCTATTAGAGATCCAAAAAATATGAAAAAATATATTGGAGATGTTAAGGCTTGGGAAAAATCTGAAAAAGCTATTATTAAGGCTGTAAAAGATATAAATCTTGAATATAAAATTGAAGAAGGTGAAGCGGCATTTTATGGTCCAAAACTTGATTTTATGGTAAAAGATGCATTAGGAAGAAAATGGCAGCTTGGTACAATTCAAGTAGACTACAATTTGCCTGATAGATTTGATCTTACTTATATTGATAAATATAATGAGTCCAAAAGACCAGTAATGATTCATCGTGCCCCATTTGGTAGTCTTGAAAGGTTCATTGCCATTTTACTTGAAAATACCGGTGGAAATTTACCACTTTGGTTAACACCAAACCAATTTATTATTCTCCCAATCAGTGAAAAGCACGAAAAATACTGTGAAAATGTTTTAAATTTGTTAGAAAATGACGAAATTCGCGGCCTGATAGATAACAGAAGCGAGACTATTGGTAGAAAAATCAGAGATGCTGAAGTTGAAAAAATTCCTTATATGATAATAATTGGGGAACAAGAAAAAAAACAAAAATTAATCTCTGTTAGAAGTCATGGTGGAAACGATTTTGGTAATATGAAAGTTGAAGATTTTGTTAAAATCATAAATGATAAAACAAAAATATAAGTTTAATTAAAACAATTAATTATAGCGATAAGAAGAACAGGTAGAGGAAGAAGACCATGGAGAGTCCAAAAAACTAATCCACATCAAATTAACGGTGAAATTACTGCATCGGAAGTAAGATTAGTTGGAAATAATGTTGAAATTGGTATTTATCAAATTCAAAAAGCATTAGAAAAATCAAATGATCTTGAGTTAGACCTGGTTCAAATATCCCCAAATGCTGTTCCACCTGTTTGTAAGATAATGGATTATAAAAAATTCCTTTACGAACAGAAAAAAAGAGAAAAACAACTTAAATCCAAGGCAACTAAGGTGGTTGTTAAGGAAATTAGATTTGGACCTCAAACAGATGAACATGATTATGCGTTTAAAAAGAAACATGCTGAAAAATTTTTAAAAGACGGTGCAAAACTTAAAGCTTTTGTTTTTTTTAAGGGAAGATCAATCATTTACAAAGACCAAGGTGAGATATTATTATTGAAACTAGCTCAAGAGCTAGAGGAATTTGGAAAAGTTGAACAGCTTCCCAAGCTTGAAAGCAAAAAAATGATAATGCTTATGTCACCAAAAAAAACTAAATAATTATGCCAAAAATGAAAACTAAGTCCAGTGCAAAGAAAAGATTCAAAGTAACTGGTACCGGAAAAATTAAAAGAAAGCATGCTTTCAAAAATCATATTCTAACAAAAAAATCAAAGAAGAGAAAATTAGCATTAACTCATTCAGGTTTGGTTCATGATAGTGATATGAATAGTGTTAAACAACAATTAAGGTTGAAATAATACAAGAATTTATGCCATAAATCTAGGTAAAAAAAAGCGTAAATATTTTATCACCTAATTTAAAATTATAAACTATGCCAAGATCAGTAAATTCTGTTGCCAAAAAAGCAAGAAGAAAAAAAGTCTTAAAACAGGCCAAAGGTTACTTTGGAAGAAGAAAAAATGTATGGACAATTGCAAAAAATGCAGTGGAAAAGGGGTTACAATATGCCTATAGAGACAGAAGAACTAAAAAGAGAAACTTTAGATCGTTGTGGATAATGAGAATCAATGCAGCTGCAAGACTTCACGGAATGACTTACTCACAGCTAATTAATAAACTAAAGTCAAACAAAATTGAAATAAATAGAAAGGTTTTAGCAGACTTGGCTGTAAATAATCCTGATGGATTTAAAGCCATTGTTGAAAAAGTAAAATAATTTCTAAAAAGGTAAATCACTCTCATTATTGGAATCATCTTTATTACCAAAATCAGACTTGAAGGTATCATCATTTGCAGCAGCATTCATTTTAGAATGAAATTCATATGGTGAGTCATATTGCTCAATGTCCTCAAACTTTCCAAGAGTTGGGATAAATCTAAGCCTAATATTGTCCAATCCACCGTTTCTGTGTTTTGATACAATAAATTCAGCTTCACCTTCAGTGGATGATTTTTCATTGTCGTCCCAGGTATCAATTTTATAATACTCTGGTCTGAATATAAATGATACTATATCAGCATCTTGCTCAATTGCACCAGACTCTCTTAAGTCTGATAATAATGGACGTTTAGACGTTCTTCCCTCGACCATCCTAGAAAGTTGTGAAAGTGCAATTACAGGTATATTTAATTCTTTCGCTAAAGCCTTGAGATTTCTTGAAATTGTTGAAATTTCTTGTTCCCTGTTTCCAGTTTTTATATTTCCACCAGTAGTCATTAGCTGCAAGTAATCAACAATGATCATTTTAACATCTTTTTGTGATACTAATCTTCTCGCTTTTGCTCTCAAATCAAATATTGAAAGAGATGCTGTGTCGTCAATGTATAGGGGTGCTTTTTCTAGATTCTTAACCCTAACATTAAGTTGTTCCCATTCGTGTTTTTCAAGTTTACCAGTTCTTAATTTATCAGAATTTAGTCCTGTTTCTGATGAAATCAATCTCGTTATTAATTGGATTGAAGACATTTCCAAGGAGAAAAAAGCAATAGGTATTTGATTTTCTACAGCTATGTTACTAGTCATTGATAAAGCTAAAGCGGTTTTACCCATCCCGGGTCTCGCCGCTATAATAACAAGATCACTTTCTTGCCATCCAGCCGTTAGTTTATCAATTTTACTAAATCCTGACGGAATTCCGCTTAATCCTTTTTTATTTGATATGGCCTCAATCTTTGTTTTAGCTTGAATAACTAAACTTTGAGCTGTTTCAGATGATTTTTTAATATTTCCCTGAGTAACATCATATAATTTTGACTCGGCATTATCTAATAAATCAAAAACATCTTTGGATTCATCATACGAATCGGTGATAATTTCATTTGAAATTTTAATCAAACTTCTTTGAATAAATTTCTGAAGTATAATCCTTGCATGAAATTCAATATGTGCTGATGATGAAACCTTTTGAGTCAGAGAAATTAAATAAAAATCACCACCAATTCTTTCATGATTATTATCTTTTTTTAACTGATTTGATACAGTAAGAAGATCAATTGGTTCACTTTTTTGAAATAAGGCAAAAATTGCTTGAAAAATAAATTGATGAGTTTCTTTATAAAATGCCTCGGCAGTTAATAAATCAATAACTTCATCAACTCCCTTTTTATCAATCATCATAGCCCCTAAAACTACCTCCTCTAAATCAATAGCCTGGGGTGGTAACTTACCTTTCTCTAAATTTATTATTGAATTTTTATCAATATTTAGACCTTGAAATGATGCCGATTGTTTCATTAAATCTAAAGTAAATAAATAAGATTGATTATTAACAATTAATTTTTTTTAATAATCAACACAAAGGGTGTTAATAAGAACTAATAAAATGTTAATAGAGCTAAATTATGATGAATAAACACCCATGTTTGAGTATTTCTCCATTCTAATATTAATTAAACTTGCTTCAGAATATTCTTTAAGCTCATTGTATGATGAAACTATATTAGATTTCACTGCTTCAAATGTCTTGTCTTTATTTCTGTGAGCACCACCCGCAGGCTCTTTAATTACTTTATCAACTAGATTCATTTTTTTCATATCCTTAGCAGTTAACTTAAGAGCTGAAGCAGCTGTCTCCTTATAATCCCAACTTCTCCACAAAATTGATGAACAAGATTCGGGTGAAATAACAGAGTACCATGTATTCTCTAACATTAAAACTTTATCTCCAACACCAATTCCTAAAGCACCTCCAGAAGCACCTTCGCCTATAATGACTGTGATTATCGGAACAGATAGTCTGGTCATTTCTAAGATATTTCTTGCAATTGCTTCTCCTTGACCTCTTTCCTCTGCTTCCAATCCAGGGTATGCACCAGGGGTGTCAATAAGTGTCACTACTGGAATATTAAACTTTTCAGCCATTTTCATAAGTCTCAGAGCTTTTCTGTATCCTTCAGGGTTAGCCATACCAAAATTCCTGTATTGTCTATCCTTTGTATTATGGCCTTTCTGCTGTCCAATAAACATAAATGTTTGATTGTCAATCTTCCCCAAACCACCTACCATAGCTTTATCATCTCTGTAAGTCCTATCGCCATGTAATTCTAAAAAGGATTCACCAAGTATATTATCAATATAATCTAATGTGTAGGGTCTATCCGGATGTCTAGAAATTTGAACTTTTTGCCAAGGAGTTAAATTGTTATAAATATCCTTAATAGTTTGGTTCAATTTTGAACGTATTTTAGTGCTGGTTTCAGTAACATCAATTTCAGACTTTTCACCAAGCTCAAGACACTCCTTTAACTGTATATCAAGGGCTTTGATTGGTTCTTCAAAATCAAGATAATTCATCAAATAAATATATATGATATAAATATAAAAAAGTTACTAATTATAATCTTTATTATTTCTTTTTTTTATGTGCACATTCGATATTACGGACAATAAAATTAAAAAAAGACCAATGTAAAATGAAAAGCTCATATTTTCATTATTACCAAAAAAAATTACTGCCATTAATATTCCATATATAGGCTCTAGGTTATATGTTAAAACAACTGAATATGGGGAAATAAATTTAAGTAAATATATTGATGCCATAAAAGCGTATGCAGTGCAAACACTTCCGAGCATAAAAATATAAAAATAATTAAGGGAAAATACGTCATGTATGATTACAGAGTTTAAATCATCATTAAATATGAGAAAAATTGTAATAAAAAACATTCCAGTAACAAATTCGTAAAATGAAATTGAAATAGCACTATTTTTTTTAATCATTAAACCATTCAATACTGAAAAAAGAGATGCAAAAAATGCGGATAATAATCCAAGAATGATACCTGAAATATAGCGAAATTCGGCATTAAATATTAGATAAACCCCGCCAACAACTACAAAACCTAAGATTACCTCATAAAAAATCACCTTTCTTTTAAACAAAAAAGGCTCAATAAATGATGTAAAAAAAGCTGCAGTAGAAAACATTGCTAAGGTGACTGAAATATTGGATTGTTCAATAGCCTCAAAGAATGTAATCCAATGTAAAGCTATAATAAGTCCTAAAAAGGAATATTGAAGAAAAAGCTTAAAGTCGATTTTAAAGCTTCTTTTGCTAAAAAGCATGAACATAGCTAATAATATTGAGCCAATAAACATTCTATGCCAAACAATAACTTCAGATGAATTAACTATTAGTTCTCCCAGTATCGCTGTAAAACCAGCGATGAATACCAAAAAATGAAGGTGTATGAAATGCTTTAAATTATTTTTTTGCATTGTAAACTAGATATATTGCTAAAATTCCAAATAGAATATTAGGAAGCCATACTGCAATTAAAGGAGATAAATCTGATTGCTGAGCTAATACGCCAAAAATTTTATCAAAAAATACATAAACCATTGCAACACATATTCCAAAAGCTAAATTGACACCTGTACCTCCTCTTCTTTTTTCTGCAGCGACCGAAAATCCAATTAGAGTCAAAATAAAAATTGAAAAAGGTATACTCCATTTTTTATATTTCACAACTAAATATCTTTCAATATTAGTTGAACCCCTACTCTTCTCTACATCTATGAAATTAACAAGCTCATTATAGTTTAGAGATTCAGCCACATAATTTAGGGGAGTCAAATCATCAACGTTAAAAGAAAAAACTGTATCAAAAGTTCTTCGATTTTCTAAGATATCAATTGAATCTGTAATAACTCTTTTAGTGTAGTTGTTTAATCTAAATTTATTAACATCAGTAATAAATCTAATACTTGTTGAACTAATTTTAAAATTCAACTTTTCACCTCTAAAGTTTTCTAAGGTGAAATTAGTTCCAACATTATTATTTTGATTAAACTGAGTTAAAAAAATATATTCATTTTCATTGATCTTTCTAAATATATTTTTATTGTCAACTGCTTTCCTATTACCCTTTAAATATTTATAAGAAAAGTCATTATATTTTTTTGTTGACTCAGGAACAATATACATCCCTGTTAATAATGAAATGAAAGCAATAATTAATGATCCTAGCATGTACGGTTGAAGAATTCTTCTCACTGAAACACCTGATGAATATAAAGCAATAATCTCGGAGTTTGAAGATAATTTGGATGTAAACCAGGTTATGGCTAGAAATAAAAAAAGAGGTAGTAAGCTTGAAGAAAAATAAATACTGAAATTATAATAGTGATCAAGAATTTCGTTTAACGGAACCTGCTTAGCTAATAACTTATCAATATTATCAGCTAAGTTTACAACAATTGCAATCGGAACAAATAATGCTTGGATTAACACATATGTTAATAAAAAATTTTTTAATATGTAACTATCAATTTTGTTCAATTATAATCTGTTGTTTAATTTTTTAACCATTTTATCTTTCCAATTTAAAAAATCTCCTTCAATTATTTTTTTTCTTGCTTCACTCATTAAAAAACAATAGAAACCTAAATTATGGATTGATGCAATTTGTCTTCCCAGCATTTCGTTTACTGAAAACAAATGTCTTAAATAAGATTTTGAATATGTTTTATCAACCCAAGTTGTCCCATTCTTATCTAATAATGAAAAATCTAACTCCCATTTTTTATTTTTAATATTTATTATACCTTCAGATGAGAACAACATACCATTTCTTCCATTTCTTGTTGGCATAACACAGTCAAACATGTCTATTCCTAAAGCAATATTTTCAAGCAAATTAACTGGTGTTCCAACTCCCATTAAATATCTAGGTTTATCTTCAGGAAGAATATCACAAACAATTGAAGAAATCTCATACATTTCATCATGCGGTTCTCCGACAGAAAGACCCCCAATAGCATTTCCAAAGCAATTTTTTGATGAAATATATTCAGCAGATTTTTTTCTTAAATCCCCATATGTACTTCCTTGAACAATAGGAAAAAACATTTGTTTATAATTATATTTTTCAGGGGTGCTGTCAAATCTGGTTATACACCTATCAAGCCACCGATGTGTGAGATTCATAGAGTTTTTTGCATAACTGTAATCACATGGGAACGGAGGACATTCATCAAAAGCCATCACAATATCAGCTCCAATAGACTTTTGTATATCAATTGCTTGTTCAGGAGAAAAAAAATGTTTACTTCCATCAATATGACTTTTGAATTGAACTCCTTCTTCCGTTATCTTCCTGTTTGAAGCCAAAGAATAAACCTGATAACCTCCCGAATCTGTTAAAATATTTTTTTTCCAATTAATAAATTTATGGATACCACCTGCTTTTTCAATAATTTCTATTCCAGGCCTCAAATAAAGATGATATGTATTTCCTAGAATGATGTCAGCCTTTATCTCATCTTTAAGCTCTTTTTGATGTACTCCTTTTACTGTTCCTTGAGTACCAACAGGCATAAAAATAGGTGTGTTAATCTCACCATGACTTGTTTTAATTTTACAAGCTCTTGCTTTTGATAAATTATCTTTATATTCTAATTTAAAAGTCGGATTCATATATTAACAAATATAATTAAGATAGTTTCACAAAAGATTCATGTTACTAAAAAAGTCTAATTGTTAATAAATGCATATTAAATAATTTTATTAATGAACTACATTAAATTAAATTGCTAATACAAAGTAAATTTCTGTTGTGGATTTAAAATCACTAGAAAAAATAGTTACCCAAACTAGAAGAGATGTACTTAGAATGGTTCACAAAGTAAACTCAGGTCATCCTGGTGGTTCTCTAGGCTGTGCAGAGTTTATGGTTACACTTTTTAATTCTGAAATGAAAAGAAATAAAAACTTTTCAATGGATGGGGTTGACGAAGATTTATTTTTTTTAAGTAATGGTCATATATCTCCGGTATTTTATAGTGTTTTGGCTAGGTGTGGATACTTTGATATAAATGAACTTAATACATTTAGACTAATCAATTCAAGACTCCAAGGACACCCAACTACACACGAAGGTCTGCCTGGAGTGAGGATCGCATCTGGCTCATTGGGTCAAGGCTTATCTGTAGCAATAGGGGCTGCATTATCAAAAAAATTAAATTATGATAACAACTTAGTTTATTGCCTTATGGGGGATGGTGAGTTGCAGGAAGGACAAAATTGGGAAGCTATAATGTATGCTTCATCCAATAAGGTTGATAATATTATAGCCACTGTTGATTTAAATGGTCAACAAATTGATGGGTCTACTGAAGATGTATTAAACTTAGGAAACATCAAAGAAAAGTTTAACGCTTTTGGCTGGGATGTAATCGAATGTGCAGATGGCAATAATATTACTGAAATTAAAGACAAACTACAATCAGCTAAAATGAGTTGCTATAATGGAAAGCCAATATGTATTTTGTTAAAAACAGTCATGGGTAACGGAGTTGATTTTATGATGCATACTCATGAATGGCATGGAAAAGCCCCAAATGATGAACAACTAGAGATTGGTTTAAGTCAAAATAAAGAAACTCTAGGTGACTACTAAGATGAAAGATTATACGTACACAGAAAAAAAAGATACAAGAAGTGGCTTCGGAGATGGTCTTACTGAACTGGGACTAAAAAATAAAGATGTAGTGGCTTTATGTGCAGACCTGACCGGTTCCCTTAAAATGAATGAGTTTAAAAATAATCATCCAAGTAGGTTTTTTCAAGTAGGAATTGCCGAAGCAAATATGATGGGTATAGCTGCAGGTTTAACAATTGGTGGAAAAATCCCCTTTACAGGAACTTTTGCTAATTTTTCAACTGGAAGAGTTTATGATCAAATACGGCAATCAATAGCATATTCCGGAAAAAATGTAAAAATTTGTGCTTCACACGCTGGAATAACTCTAGGTGAAGATGGTGCAACACATCAAATCCTTGAAGATATTGGTATGATGAAGATGCTTCCAGGCATGACTGTTATAAATACATGTGATTACAATCAAACAAAAGCTGCCACAATTGCTGTTGCTGATCACAAAGGACCAGTTTATTTAAGGTTCGGTAGACCAAAAGTTCCCGTATTCACCGATCCAACCCAAAAATTTGAAATAGGAAAAGGAATTAAATTGATTGATGGAACTGATGTAACTATTGTTTCAACAGGTCATCTTGTTTGGGAATCTTTGGAAGCTGCTAAAGTTTTAAATAAATCGGGAATTAGTGCTGAAGTAATAAATATTCATACAATTAAACCTTTGGATAAAAAAATAATACTGGAATCTGTTGAAAAAACTAGATGTGTTGTTTCAGCTGAAGAACACAATTTTCTTGGTGGTTTAGGCGAAAGTATATCCAGAGTTTTATCAAAAAATTTACCTCTGCCTCAAGAATTTATTTCGACAAAAGATACTTTTGGTGAGTCTGGAACACCAGAACAATTAATGGAAAAATATGGTTTGAACGCTAGTTCAATTGTAGACAAGGCTAAAAAAGTTATGTCTAGGAAATAGTCTTAGTCGTCGTCTCTTGACGCTGTGTCATCTGGATCTAGATAGTTAGGAGTACCATCTCCGTCAGTATCATCATTTGTTGGGTCACCATCTCCAATGTCATTTGTTGGGTCACCATCTCCGTCCCTATCCACTGTTAAATCAATGTCAGGTTCTAAATCCTCGTCAATTGTCAAAGTTCCATCATTATCATCATCAGAATCAACAAAATCAGCAAAAGTATCATCATCTGAGTTATCGTTTGTAAGATCATAATCTCCATTAATATCCTCTAAATGAGATGGTACATTATCAAAATCATGATCATTTAATTCAGATTGAAATACTTTAAATTTAAAAATTAAATTTGAATATACAGGAACTGTTCCAGCAGCAGCGGAGTAGTATCCTAGCCCTGAAGGCAAGAACATTATACCAATTCCAGGGTTATTATATGTAACTGTTCCGTCGGAATTGATTACAAAATCCTCAGCAATATTAAACTCAGGTAATACCCTACCCCAACCAGCGATTGTTGATGTAAGGTCAAAATCTACAGGTGTAGATGAACTATCAAATACTGTGTTATCCATTAAAGTGCCCTCGTATGAAACCCTTACTTTATCCGAAAAATTAGGTGAATTTTCTGAACCACCTTGATTAATTTTTAGAATATAATATTCATATTCTACATCGAAATATGTTGTTGTCAAGGTCTCAACGACATCAATAAGTAAAGAGTTTTGATCTGGGTTTGGTAATTCTCCGTCATCAGGTAATTGATTAATCTCAATTTCAGTAAAAGAAATTGTAGGATTGTTTGTCAAAATTGACGCATCAACATAATTAGACTGCAAAAAGCTTACAAGTGAATCATTATCTATGACCTGCTGTTCCGTTCTATCAGCTTCAGGAACCTCAATAATACCATCGTCATCATCATCTCCGCAGGAAAAACCTACTAACAAAATTGTGATTAGAAAAAAATATACTTTAAATTTCATAGATTGACTTAACTTTGTCAGCAAAAATACAATTATAAAGAACATATTTTATTTATTTAACAATCTTTTATGGACAAGGAAAAAATTTTAGATTTTGAATCAATTAAAAAAAAGATTAGAAGGATTTCTCTTCAAATAATTGAATCAAACAATGGTCAAGATGAAATAATTATTGCTGGTGTTGAGGTAAATGGATTTATTATTGCGAAGAAAATATCTCAGGAAATAAGCGAAATTTCGAATAGCAATATCAAACTATGTAAAATAAAAATTGATAAAAAAAACCCACTAAATGATATCACAACATCAATAAGTTTTGATGAATACCAAAACAAATATGTAGTTGTAGTTGATGATGTTTTAAATTCTGGAGCTACATTAATGTATTCGGTAAAATATTTTTTAAACACCAAAATTAAAGCTTTAAAAACGGCTGTTTTGGTAGATAGAAATCATAAAAAATATCCTATCAAGGTAGATTTCAAAGGATTATCACTTTCAACTTCTATTCAAAATAAAGTTGAGGTAGCTATAGACGAAAAAAAAATTGAAGCTTTCTTAGTTTAGATTTGAAATTATCAAATCACAAATAGCATAAATATCCTTTTTATAACAATCAATGGTGATACTAGCCTTGCTATAAAACACCTCACGTTCAAAAAGATGTTTTGATACAAATTCAATCATTTTTTTTTCAGATTTTATTGATGAAATAAGAGGTCTATTATTATTATTTTTAAAGAGTCTTTTAGAAAGCTCGACATTATTATTTTTTAGATATATAGATAAGTTATTAGTTGAGTTAATATACTTTAAATTTTCATTATAACATGGTGTACCACCTCCTAATGAAAGAACAATATTATTGTTTTCTAAAAGACATTTAATTAAATACTTAGTTTCTATCTTTCTGAAATATATATCTCCTGAATCATTAAATATTTTAGAAATGGAACAGCCCTCGTTTGTTTCTATATATTTATCTAAATCAATAAATTTATATTTCATTTTTTTAGCCAGATGAGACCCTATTAAAGATTTTCCAGACCCCATATATCCGATTAAAACAATATTCATTAATTCTTTCTTAAAAGCATTGTAATATAAATTAAACATTTTATATTTGCAGCCTCAAAGTAATTAAATTTGACCTGGTAGCTCAGTTGGTAGAGCATCTCCCTTTTAAGGAGAGGGTCCTGGGTTCGAGCCCCAGCCAGGTCACTTTTTTTTATCCAACTTTTATCGATACTTTATCGCCTTCCTCCATTAAATAACAGATTGAACTTTATACTATATAAAAGAACTTTAATCGTTATTATTAATTAAATTATGGTAATTATATTTATTTAAAATTTAGATTTTGATTAAGAAATCGACTATTTATTTTATTTTAATTCTTTTCTCAAAATTTGTCTTGGGTCAACCATCTAACTTTAAAATTGATTCCACAAATAATAATCTTGACGAAGTTATCATAACTGCGACAAAAACAGAAAGAGTTCTTTCATCACTTCCACTTAATGCATCTATCATAAAAAAAGATGAAATAGAAAAAATAAACGCAACTAGGTTATCTGACGTTATTAACGAAGAACTAGGTTTAATAACTGTTTCTGATTTTGGTGGTGGTGAAGGAATCCAGATGCAAGGCCTTGATTCAGAATATACTTTAATTCTTATTGATAATCAACCTCTGATTGGCAGAACAGCTGGCACTTTAGACTTAAATAGAATTTCAGTTGGAAATATAAAGCAAATAGAAATTGTTCGAGGGCCATCATCAAGTCTTTACGGAAATAATGCATTTGCTGGTGTTGTAAATATAATTACGGAAAAACCTAAAACCGGATTAAAAGGTAATTTTTCATCTTCTTACGAGACACACAATTCTTCTGATAACAATGTACTGTTTAGCTACAAAAAGAATAATTTTTATAGCTCAGTTTTTTTTAATAATTATTCTAGTGATGGATATGATTTAATTGAAGGTGATGGGTTAAATACGGTGAATAAATTCAAAACGAATACTATTCAAATTAAGTTAGGACAAAATTTAGGTGAAAGTTTAAAAATTAAAATTAATGCGAGATACTATACTCAATTAATTGATAATATAGCCCCCAACTCATTAAGTGGAGAAACGTTTACATCTGAGGACAATATAAATTTTATAATAAGTCACCAAGCAGACAAAATTAGAACTGATTTTGAAGTATATTTTACATCTTATTTTGGAGATGAATTTTTAGATGATGAACAAGGTAATAGATTCAGTGAAAGTTTTTATGATCAGATATTTTTAAAACCCGAAATTAAGACAGTTTACAAGATTAGTAATAAAAAGGAATTTGTCTTTGGTTTGGGTAATGAATATGAAACTTTAAACAGGACATATTTTGAAATAGAACCAAAACAAAACTCACCATTTATTTATTTTCAATACGATTATAATCCGAATGAAAAGGTTAACTTAATATTAGGTGGAAGATTTGACAAATACAAAGAATATAAATCACAGGTTAGTCCAAAATTCTCAGGTATTTACAAAATACAAAATAACGAATCTATAAAGATTTCCACAGGATATGGTTATAAAACACCTGACTTTAGACAACTATATTTCAATTTCTCCAACTCAACAGTTGGCTACACCGTAATTGGCTATAACGTAGTTGATGATGTCTTAAATCAGCTGATTAGTGAGGGTCAAATTGCAAATATTATTGTTCCTATTGATGAATTTGAAGATCCACTAAGTCCAGAAAGTTCTTTTGGAGTAAATATTGGATATGACAGAGATTTAGATGAGAAAATTAGTTTATACACCAATCTTTTTAGTAATTCAGCCAAAAACCTAATTGATTATCGTGTAATTGCAAATAAAACAAATGGTCAAAATGTATTTTCATACTATAATGTAAATAATGTTTCAACATTTGGTTTTGATATTAATACAAAATATAAAGCTGATAACTATTTTAGCTTTTCTGTTGGATATCAGCTACTATATGCGTATGACCTAGACGCTAGAAAAGCATTTGAAAATGGTGAAGTATATGCAAGGTTAACACCTACATCTCCTGCTTTCAGACTGAATAAAAAAGACTATTTTGGTTTATATAACAGATCAAGACATATGGGTATAATTAAAATTAATTACAATAATCTTGACAAAAATTTCAGCACAAACCTTAGATTTAAATACAGAAGTAAATATGGTTTGTATGATAGTAATTCGAACAACTATTTAGATAAATATGACAAGTTTGTAAATGGACATCTTACTGGAAATGTAAATATAAACAAGATTATAAATTCGAAATTAACTTTGTCGGCAGGAATAGAAAATATTTTTAATTATTTAGATTCAGAAAATATTTCAAATTTAAGTGGAAGAATTTACTTTTGCCGAGTTGGTTATAATATAAATTAGCAATTATGAAAAAAATCAAATTTTTTACTACTTGTATTATATTATTGTTCTCTTTTAGCTGTGAAGATGATAATAGTATTGGAATTGACTCTGTTAGCATCACTGTTGAAGACCTTTATGCGCCACAAGAAGGAAGTCAGGGTCAATCAATTTCTGGACCATTCACAAAATTTAATTTTGAAGATGGAGTTCAAACGGAAAGTGAAACTAATTGGGATATCGGATTCAGAGGAACATCAATTATTGTTAATGGAGGTGTTTCGTTAGGAACAGATGATGAGCCAGAAAGAAATGGTAATGCAGCTGCCTATATTTTTGAGGGAACAATGGATGAAATGCAAATTGTTGACACCTCCTTATTAACACAAGATTCGGAGAGTGGCTATGCTATTCCAACTGGAAGTGGAAATGGGTGGTATACTTACTCAGGTTCCCCAACTTTTCTAATTAGTCCAACCCCTGGAAAAATCTTGGTATTTAGAACTCATGACAACAGGTATGCAAAAGCAGAAATTTTAAGTTATTATTTAGGTGCTCCTGAAAGTCCTGATGCCTTTACTGATCAAAGCAGGTATTACACATTTAATTATGTGTATCAACCAAACCAAGGAGCTACAACATTTGATTAAAACAAGATGTTTTCTTGATTTACATCATCAGGGATGGAACAAACGTCCAGTTTACCAAATAAAAAATATCTATTCTTCGCTATAAGTCGGTAAAATATATCTAATAAAAAGTTTGGTGATAACTTAATTATAGTTTTCAAAAAATAGTTAAGCTTGACATGTTTTAAACAATACTTGATTGCCTGAGACCGTTCCAAAATTTGATCACCTTCTGTTATGATGAATACGGTATCACCTAAATTTAACTTTGGGTAATTATTTTTTATATAATCACTATCAAAATTGGTAAAATAAATGTTTTTGTTAGGGTTTCTTTTTGATACCCACCTTACATAATTATTACATAAAACACAAAAACCATCAAAAACAATTATTATTTTTTCCATTCTAAAATTTATATTGCAAAGTTAGATAATAGTTTCTCGGTGGTGAGGGAATTATTCCAGGTCCTGGATATCCTGTAGCCCTTCTAGTGAAATAAGAAGTATTTAAAATATTATTTACACCCGTTTCAAGCTTAATTTTACCCAATTTATAATTTACTGAAATGTCTAGTATATCATAAGCTGGAATTTGGCCTATTACACCACTTAAATTTGACTCTACTGAATTTGAAGAATCTGAGAACTGACTTGCTAAATATGAATATTGAAGGTATGATGTGAAGTTTTTATATCCAAATTTGATTCCATACTTGATGTTATATTTAGGTACAAATTCTACCTCCTTACCCTTTACCCCAGGTTCATCTGATTTTATGTATTTGGATTCGATGATTGAAAGGTTCAAAAATGTATTAAATATGTATGCAGAATTAAGCTGTAAAACTTTTTTTAGATTAATATCCAGTAAACTTTCCAAACCATAAATATTAGCATCACCAGTGTTTGTTCTATATGCCTTAACATTACCATCATCAAATAACCTTTGAACAAAGCCAATTCTGTTATTGTAAGCAAGGTGAAAGATGTTAGCATCAAAACTAAATAAATTATCATAGTTACCCCTTAAACCCAAGTCTATAGTATAGCCTTCTTCATCTGATATCTCGGGGTCTATAGCGTATGCTGGGTTAACAGTACTAATGTCAGCAAAGGTGACAGAACGATAATTCTGGGAGTAATTAGCATACAATTCTACATCATTTTCTAGTTTTTGAGAAACACCAACTCCGGTCAACAAAAACAATCTTTCATTCTTTCTATTTTCCAAAATAGTATCATGCTGAATAACATTTTGTGCTGCATCGAGAACGATTCTCTCAAATTGACCTCGAGCTTGAGTATTTATATATTCTAATCTGAATCCTGGTGTTATTGTAAGCCCATCATTGATATTAATTATATTTTCGGCGAAAAAGGAAATATTCTTATTTGGATACTTGTAGTTTGATTGGTTTGAATATGCAGGAAAACTATCATTATAAAAATCAAAATCTGCATCAGAAAAGTCTGATCCTGGACCTTGTCTACTATAATTAGTAGCAAAATATAATTTTGAACCTAATACAAAAATTGATTCTTTGTTAAATAGCTTATAATTATTTAAAAACTTAGCCTCCAAGCCAAAATTATTAAAATCTCCACTTATCAAGTCACGTGGGCCATTACTATCAACTTGATCAACTCTGTTTACTCTAAAGCCAAGTGCATTTCTTACTGCGTTCAGTCCAAAGAAACTAACAGATAATGATTTTTTTATATCAAATTCATGATCATATCTTAAATTATATAATAGCCAATCAACATTGAACCAATTTCTCGCTCTATTACTTTGAAAAGGATTGTTTGAAAACATTTGATCGTTTAATCCTCCTGCTTGTTGTGTAAGGTATGTAAAATAGGTTAGGTCAAATGATAATTTTGATTCCTGATTAATATCATAAATAGTTTTAATAAAAAAGTTTTTCGAATTAAAATAAGAGTTATCTCTGAAACCATCTCCTTGCTTAAAATTAAAATATGCATAATATCTAAATTTATTTTTAGAACCTTTATAACTTGTAAAATTTGTGAATAAATTATTACTACCGAAAGAGTTTCTTGTTATAATTTCTTGTCTTTGATTTTTTTTTGGCTCTTTCATCACAAAATTAACTAATCCACCAAACTGTGTACCATATTGCAAAGAAGCTGCACCCCTTACGATTTGTATATTACTCAGACCCTCAGAAGGTGGAGTGTAGTAGCTTTCAGGATACCCCAAAACATCAGCGCTTATATCATATCCATTTTGTCTAGTATTGAAATTTGATGTTCTATTTGGGTCCAAGCCTCTACCGCCAATGTTTAGTTGTAAACCCGCATCATCATTTTGAAAAATATTTAAACCAGCCACCTGTGAGTAAATCTGTCTCGAATTATTACTCGCTAAGTTTGCCATACTTTGATCAACTAATACAACTTCACTTTTCTTTCCTTCGAATATACTAGTACCTTCAACTGCATTTAATCTCTGTAGTGAAAAAATCTTTTCATTTCTAACAATAATTTCAATTTCATCTAAATTTTCCACAAGTGGTTTGAGATATATGGTCTCATTTTGATCTATTTTTTTTTCATTTAACTCATAATTTTCCAAATAAAAACTGATTAATTCATTCTTATAAGCTTCAAATGAATAAAACCCTTTTTCATCTGAAATTTCCAAAAGACCATCAGATTTAGAGTATATTTTTACTCCACCGATGGCTTCATTGGTCTCTTCATCAATTATATACCCTGAAAAAATTTGCTGAGATATAATTGTCTCCGAAAAGAACAGAAAAATAATTAATATTTTAAAGTAGACTTTTGATTTCATCTTTTATTGGAATAATCCATATTTTATGTTTTAAATCATTTTTTTGTTTATATAAATCAACTTCAGGATCAATAAATCTTTTACTCGGTCTACCATTAAGGGTTACATAACTATCAGCATAAACAGAGACATCATTAAAACCTCTTTTTTTAAATGAATCTCCAAGATAATGTGCATACTCCAAAATCATATCAGGTTGAAAACTCATCTGCTTTTCTTGAAAAGGAGTAAGAAATTCCATATTGTCTATTAGCTGAAATTTATTTGTACTATTATCTACAACCTTGAAGGTTGTATAACCTGCTTTCTCAATAAGCATAACCCTCCAAGAAAATCTATATCCTTGTTCAGTCCAAAATAATTCACCAGGATATAAAATACTTCTTAATGGAGATAAAATCTGAACGATAAAAAATACTAATAATATTGGAATAACAACCTTTTTTCTCATGAAGCTCATAGGGTCAGAAATAAATTTTTCATTATTTGTAATTTTTAATCTAAAAATAGATCTGATAAAATCGAGAATTTTTTTATGTAAACCACTGTCAAAAAATATTATACAGCTAAATATCATTATGTAAGGGAACATTCCAATCGGTGGAAATAAAATTCTTGTCATTACATGAAATACTATTACCATAAAAAACGCAAAGTTTCGAGTTTTTTTGAAAATGAGTAAAAAAGGAATGATGCAATCATACAGCATTCCACCCCAACTAAATAAATAGTATGAAAAGTTTTTTTGCAGCAAAGTTTCACCAATTATAGGGATTGTATATTTTGCTCTTAACCAGATTTTTAAAGGCTGGGCATGAATTAACCAATCAGAATTAATTTTTGCAAGACCAGCATATATATACACTATTATTATTAAAAATTTTAATGAGTCAATCGTCCATTGAGGAATTTTAATATTCTTTCCACTGTCTACAGCAAAATAGGTTGAACAGGGTAAGAAGATCATTAAAAAGGAGATGCAGCTTACTAGATAATAATGATTTAAATAAGTTGTCTTATCCATCAATTCGATATAAGTAAAACTTAAAAAAAGTAATATTATGGAAATCCTGTATTTATATCCAATTGTAACAAATAGTGCTGAAAAAAAGCATATCATAAAAATTAGATAAGTATAAACGCCAATTGGTTTTACCCATGAAAATCCATAATAAGAAAAATGAAAGTCTGGTTCTAAATATAAAGACTCAATCCATCCATTTAGCGCAAATCTAGCCAGGCTAAACATTATAAGAATACCAAAACCAATTCTGTATAATGCAAGTGAATGAGGTAGAGATTCTTGTTTAAAATACCTCGAAAAATTATTTATCATCTTATCTTTCTCTAGTCTCCGTCCGCATCATAATAATCGACAGCAATACCAAGAATGGATAACATATTTGTTTTAAGTCTTACCACCCCTTGTTGAATCGCATCATAAGCTTCAAGCATTTTCATATTATCTGATTGAACTTGTAAAGCAAAGTTGTCATTTAACAAATTGATTTTAACCATCGAGTTATCAAATGATTCGACAATATCATCTTGAAGTCCAAGGAACATTGAGGAATCCGAGTAATTTGTGTCGTCTAAATAAGCCAAGTAATCATAAAGACCTTCACCATTTGTTTGAGATTCTCCAAAGTGAATACCATTAAAAAAATCTGCACTTGCTTGTAATGCTTCAACAGCTAACATTTTTGAAATATCGGATTTATAGTAAGCTTCAACATTTTGTGGTAGTTGACCTGACCACACGCCTGCAGGTATTCCAATTTTATTAGCCCTAAGACCCTTTTCATAATAGTAAACAAAATCATTAGCAAGCTTATTTAAACTTGATGTTGAAGTGTTTGCTGTCGAGTTTATAAAAGTCTCTTTGTTTGTATTCCAATAACTAATAACGGAATCTGTATTATTTACCATCTTTGAAACCAAAAGGTTTAAATATCCAAAAGTCATGTTATTATCAGTTATATATACATTTAGAATTTGATCGTTTGTTTCTCCTAATCCACACAATAAGTAATCAACTGCAGGAAAACCTTGGGCTGAGTACTGGTTTGAATTACCATCCAAATCTACATTGTCAGAATTAATGTTTTGCGTTATTCTTGTGATATTAGCTGGATAAATATTCATTTTTGATGCGTAAAATATCTCTTCAGCGTAACCAATATTAAACATTTCGATATGTTGCCATGCTTTGTAGGCTTCTATAAATTGATTTTGCATCATTTCTAAATTTGATATGGATCTATCCTGACCAAATGAATTTACAGCTGATTCGAATAGCTCTAATTCATTATCAAAATTTTGATGTGCTGGAATCATTATATTATCAACTACATTACTAAGTAGTAATGACCTGTCATAACCATCAGTTGATGAATTATTTTCATTTTCTGAACATGACAGGATAATAAAAAAGGTAAATAAAAAAAATAGTTTAAATTTTTTCATGATAATGTAAATATAAGTAAATATTAAGCTAAACAGAGAGGGGAAATAGTGTTGACCACTACTTCCCTCTCAAAATTTAGAAAACAAAAAAAATAAATTGGTAAATCATATACCAATTCATCAAGTTTTTAGTCAATGTTTAAAGTAACACCATTAGCCTCGAATGCTTGTTTTACTAAAGCAATCATTCCAGGATACTGTGAAGATGCAGGTGCAGTCAACACAGCTGGGTTCATGTTATGGAAATCACCCATATAGTTGGCTAAAAAGTACTCCACAGTAGCTTTGTCCATAAATGGCTCATCATTTCCATTGTTAGTAAACTGTAAACTCAAAAGGAATCCCCATCCCTCTGAAAGAGAATGGTGTGCCTTAGCTATATTGCCAGCTTCTAACTTGGCTACGTAGTCATTCATGTAGTGAATTGCATAATAACCAATAACTTTGGATAATTCAACCTTTATAATGGCAGCTTGCTGATCTCTAAGATCGTAATCTTTATTGACAATAGCTGTTCTACCCATAATGAATGCATCATATACAACTTGACCGATTCCGGGTTCGTATCCACCTTCATCATTTATTTTCTTGAAATATTTCATTAATAAACTACCAGACCCAGAAGGACTAGCTCCAGCATTAGCTAAATTATCACCATCAAGACCATATAAGTATCCAAAACCTTCGTCCCACTTATGCTCCATATCAGTGTAATTATTGTCACCTGAAAGAACATCGTTGTCGTTGTCCTCAATTCTAGTTCCAGAATCTAACTGATTTGGGTGAATGTAGTTGTTCACAATTTGGTCTAGAGTAAATGCACCTATTAATCCTTTAAAGAATAACTGATCAAGTTCTTGACCTTCAGCGTTTAGGTGATAAGTTGAAGCACCATCAGGTGTAGAAATTGCACCTGGTTGACCTGGTCCTGCATCGCTTCCCCAGTTTGGTACTACATTGTTAGCATAATCTGCGATCATATCGTCAAACATTTGCTTTGTAGTGGCACTACCAGCTAAAGTGGATGCTGCTGTCTTACTGCCAATAATTTTTGATGTACCATTTAAAGAAGCATCCGCAAAACCAGCTGAACCATTAGCATCTCCATTGAACATTAAGTCTAAACCACTTTCAGTAGCTTCACTAGAATTCAGTGCAGCATATAATTCTTCAGCTTGGGTAAGTCTTGTTGTTTGACCAGAGAAACTTACAGTTGACTCTCCATTTCTTGTAAACTCATATGAGGTTGGAGCGACTATATTGTTGCCTCCATTATCATTATCGTTATCATCATTGTCACAAGAATAAACAAAAATTGCCAATGATAAAATCAATGACTTGTATATTAAGTTTTTCATAATTTGATTAAATTTTTAAATTTCAAGTGCAAATATATACATTAGTTTAGATTCAATCTAAATAAAAATTAAGAAAAAAAGAAAAAAATTTAGTGTGTGTTACAAATATATCTGTAAACGATATATTATTTAGAATCAAAATCAATTAACAGATTGAACTCATAACAAAATAAAAGAACTTCTAGCGTTACTTTAAATATAAAATTTGCATTTATCTTTGCAAATTCATAAAGATGATATGTTAGGATTAATAAGCTTAAATTATAAAATAGCACCGGTAAAAATCCGCGAACTCTTTTACATATATACAGAGGAATATCGAATAATATTTAATGAAATTAATAATAGAGTAACTCTGAAAGGACTCTTTATCATCTCTACATGTAATAGAACAGAGCTTTATTTTGAAACAGCTGAAAATCAAGCCAGCCATAATAAAACATTCCACTCAGTTATTATGACTCTAAGCAAGCTTAAAAAGTTTAATGACGGATTGAGACCATATATTAAGAAAAAACAGGGGTCTTTTGAAATTTCAGAACACCTGTTCAGACTATCTAGTGGACTTGAATCGATGATAATTGGTGAATTCCAAATTGTTGATCAAATAAAAACTTCTTACAATATTTGCAAAGACAACAAAATGTTAAGCCCAGCCATTGAAAGAATGATTCAAAAGTCGTTAGAGGCCAGTAAATTTATAAGAACTAATACCGAAATTGACAAAGGTGGAATTTCTGTGAGCTCAGCTGCCATTGACCAAATAGGAAATATTAATAACTCAGAAGAATTATCGATATTATGTGTTGGGGCAGGTAGAACATCAAAGCTTTCTATAAAACAACTTTTCTCAAAAAATTTTGGAAAAATATCTATAACAAATAGAACTGAAGCCAACACCACTCACCTAGTTGAAAAGTTTGACCTAAATCTGGTAAAATTCACCGAATGGAAAAGCAAATTAGAATCTGTTGACATTATTATTTTTAGCACCTCATCCAAAAAACCCCTATTAACTGATAAGGACCTTTTGCATATTGATTCGAAAAGAAATAAAAAAATAATATTGGTTGATTTATCTGTTCCGAGAAATATTATCATAAATAACAACTACAGTAATGTAGAATTGGTTGATCTTGATAAACTAAAGGATAAGGTAAACGAAAATTACAACAAAAGAATCTCAGAGGTTAAAAAAGCTAAAAAGCTTATTGAAAAATATGTCATTGAATATAACCAATGGTTAGATTCTAGAGAATTAAGACCAAGTATAATTTCTATAAAAAAGGAAATTAAAAACTTAATGTCTGATGCCGAAAATTTGGAAAATAATAATACAGAAATACAGGAAATCTATGATAAGTTTTCAGACAGATTAGTAAAAAAGATCATTAGTGTCAGTGAGAACGGGAAGAACACTGATGCTTTAAAAATTATAAATAAAATTTTCACTGATGATTAATAAGTTAATTGTTGGTACCAGGTCGAGTAAACTTGCGATTACCCAAACAAATTATGTTATCAAAAAATTAAAAGAAAAAAACCCTTCAACGGAATTTATCATAAAAAAAATCAAAACTAAAGGTGATATTTTATTGAATAAAGACCTGACTAAAATTTTAGATAAAGGTTTTTTTGTTTCTGAAATTCAAAATGAATTAGAAAAAAAAACTATTGATTTTGCTATTCACAGTTTAAAAGATTTGCCATCTGAAGGAAATAATAATCTTAGCTCTTTTACTGTAACTAAAAGAGAAGAACCCATGGATGTGCTTGTTTTAAAAAAAGGACTTAAGTATAAAAAAATACATGATATAAAATTAATCGGAACCTCATCAATAAGAAGAAAGGAGCAAATTCAAAAAATTTACAATGGGGTTGAGGTAAAAAGTATAAGAGGAAATGTGGAGACTAGAATTAAAAAACTTGACGATGGTAAGCTTGAAGGAATTATACTTGCTGCTGCTGGTTTGAAAAGATTAGGTTTAGAACAAAGAATTTCCAAATATTTCAAATCAGACGAAATAATTCCTGCAGCAGGCCAGGGAGCTTTAGCTGTTGAATTCAGAAAGGATGATAAAAAAACAATTTCAATTCTAAAAAAAATACTAGACAAATCAACTCAAATTTGTATTAATGAAGAAAGAAAATTTTTAAAAACCGTAGGTGGAGGATGCTCATCCCCTGATGCTGTATTATGCATATTAAATGGTGATAAGATTGTGATTGAGGGCAAAGTATTTGACGCAAAAGAGAAAAAATACATTTATGGAAAAATGACTAAGGAAATCGGCAATCAAATTGACATTGGGGTGAAACTAGCAAAAACATTAATGTCTAAAATTTCTGACAAAATACCGGTTCAAATAATTTTGACTAATGAGGGTGATATTAGTGGTTTTAAAGAACTATCCAAAAGTGACATAGTTACCCATCATTTTCCGTTAATCGAGATTAGTCCACTAGATTTTACTGTGAATAATATTGATAACTATGATTATGTAATTTTTACCTCAAAAAATGGAATAAAGAATTTTTTCAATAGGGTTAAAGTTTCTTCAGCAATAAAATTTATTTGCATTGGGAATAAAACAAACCAAACTTTAAATGAATATGGATATGAGTCAGCTTATATTTCAAAAAGAAACTATTCTAATATTATGGCTGAAGAACTCAAAAATAATAAGTTGCTGAACGGAAAAAAAACCCTTCTAATTCAAGGTAAAATTGCGAAAGATGATTTTAAAATAAAACTTCAAGGCTTTTGCGCAGTAGAGAGAGTGAATGTTTACGAGACTAATTTAAAGAGAAAAGTAAACAAAGAATTATTAAAACTTATTGAAACCAAAGATACATATACTGTTTTTACCAGTCCATCAGCATTTGACTCATTTGTTCAATTTTATAATCCTAAGTACACTAAAATAATAAGTATTGGAAAGACTACAACTGACTATGTCAATAGTAAAGGTTTTGATTGTATGCTAACCTCAAAGATGCAATCATATGAAGGTATTTCAGAATCATTAATTAAATATTTCTATCAAAAATGAAATTTCCAGTAAATAGATTGAGAAGACTTAGGTATAATAAAATTCTGAGGAATATGATTGAAGATGTAAGCATTAATGCTGCAGACCTGATATGTCCAGTATTTATAACCGAAGGCCAAAACATAAAAGAACCTATTAAATCCATGCAGGGACAATTTAGATATTCAATTGATCGCGCAATAGAATTTTGCAATGAACTAATTGACAACAAAATAAATTCTATAATAGTCTTTGGGATTCCCAATAAAAAAGATGAAACTGGTGAAATTTCTTGTAGTTCTAGCAGTATTGTCCCCATGGCAATTTCTGAATTAAAAAAAGTATTTGAAGATAAACTTTTTGTAATTGCGGATGTTTGTAATTGTGAATACACAACACACGGACACTGTGGAACCATAATTGATAATGATGTTGACAACGACCTGACCATTAAGACACTTTCTAATCAATCTTTAGTTTTAGCTAAAAGTGGTGCTGATGCATTAGCTCCGTCTGATATGATGGATGGACGAGTTAAAGCAATAAGAGATATACTAGATAATAATAAATTTGAAAAGATTCCTATTTTTCCATACTCTGTGAAATATAACTCGGCATTTTATGGTCCATTCAGAGAAGCTGCGAAAAGTAGCCCAAATTTTGGTAACAGAAAAACCTACCAAATGAACTTTAAAAATTCTGAGGAAGCTATTAATGAAGTTAAATTAGATATAAATGAGGGTGCCGACGTTATAATAATTAAACCAGCTATCTCATATCTAGATATCATATATAGAATCAAACAAAAATTTAATGTTCCTATAATTGCATACAATGTAAGTGGTGAATATACAATGGTAAAAAGTGCTTCAGAAAAGAACTTTATAGATGGTGTTGAAACAATTTTAGAAATATTACATTCAATTAAAAGATCTGGTGCAAATGCAATAATAAGTTACCATGCATTAGAAGTTGCTAAATATTTAAAAGCAAATGATTTATAATAAAAGTATCAAAGCATTTAAGGACTCAAAAGGATTGATTCCTGGAGGAGTAAATTCACCTGTAAGAGCATTTAAAAGTGTTAATTGTGACCCTGTCTTTTTTGATCACGGTTATGGAAGTAAACTTTATGATCTCGACGGAAACGAATACATTGATTGCATCTCATCTTGGGGGCCACTTATCTTTGGACATGCTGATAAAATTACCCTATCCAAAATAAGCGAATATTTATTTAAAGGAACAACTTATGGTGCACCCACTATTATTGAGTCAGAAATGGCAAAAAAAATTATTGAATTAGTACCGTCAATTGAAAAAGTGAGAATGGTAAATTCCGGTACTGAAGCAACGATGAGTGCAATAAGATTAGCAAGAGGATATACCTCAAGAAATTTAATCTTAAAATTTTCTGGAAATTACCATGGACACGGAGATAGTTTTTTAATAAAAGCTGGATCTGGTGCGATGACCCTTGGTCTTCCTGATAGCCCAGGTGTTACAAAAAATATAGCTAAAGATACAATTATTGCAGATTTTAATTCACTTGAATCTGTTTCAGAGCAATTTAAAAAGAATCCAGAGAAAATTGCCGCAGTGATAATCGAACCTGTCGCTGGTAATATGGGTCTAGTTGAGTCTAGAAAAGATTTTTTACTAGGCTTAAGAAAATTATGTGATGAAAATAAATCACTATTAATATTTGATGAGGTAATGAGTGGGTTTAGATTATCAAAAGGTGGAGCGCAAGAGCTATATGAGGTGATTCCTGATATCACAACTCTTGGCAAAATAATTGGCGGTGGTCTTCCAGTAGGTGCATATGGCGGAAAGTCTGAAATTATGGATTACCTAGCCCCTAATGGACCAGTTTATCAAGCAGGTACTCTTTCAGGCAATCCTCTTGCAATGAGTGCAGGACTTTCTGTATTAAATAGGCTAAATGATAAATTATATGAAAAACTAGAATCAATATCAAAGAAAATCCATGAAGGGTTCTTACAAAATATTCAAGAAACGGGGACTAATGCTATAATTAATAGAGCAGGCTCAATGATGACCCTTTTCTTTACAGAAAATGACAAAATTGAAAATTATAATGACGCGATTACGTGTGACTTGAAAAAATATGCAAAATACTTTAAATCAATGTTAGATGAGGGTGTATACCTACCCCCATCACAATTTGAATGCATGTTTATTTCATCCGTATACAGTGAAAAAGATATTGATAAATTAATTTCCTCAAACAAAAAATCCCTTCAATTGATCTAATGAAAAAAAATATATTCATTGAAAATATTAACGGAAATATAACATCTCGTCCACCAGTATGGTTCATGAGACAGGCTGGTAGAATATTACCCTCTTACCTAAAACTAAAGCAGAAGTACAGTTTTGACGAGATGATGCAAAACAAGGAATTAGCCGCTAAGGTAACTCTACTCCCACTAGATGATTTACGGGTAGATGCTGGAATTTTATTTTCTGACATACTAGTGATTCCTAAAGCTCTTGGGTTAGAACTTGAGTTTACCGCAAAAGGTCCCAAATTCCACAATGCTTTAAATGAAAATATTAATATTGAAAATTTAAAATTTAATCCCCAAAAACTTGATTATATATACAATAACATTGAAGAAATAAAATTTCAAAGACCCGAAACTCCTTTAATTGGTTTTTGTGGAGGACCGCTTACAACATTTCTGTTTATGTTTAGAAGAAATGAATTGAATAAAGATTTTAATTATGTTATAAAACTCTTTTATAAGGAAAGGAAAAAATGCATTAAAATATTAGAAATGATAACTGAAGCATCGATCGAGTACGTAAATAAGCAAGTCGACTGTGGAATTGACTGTTTTCAATTATTTGAAACTTATTGCGGTATTATTCCTGAGCAACTATACACTGAACTTATTTTACCATATTCTAAGAAAATATTAAACGTGGCAATGAATAAAAATTGCAAAACAATATTTTTTCCTAAAAATTACAATTTAGGGTTAAAAGAACTGAATAAGGACATATGCGACATAGCTAGCGTAGATTGGCAAATACCAATTGAAACGGCACGAACATTGCTGAATAGTGATATTGGGATACAAGGAAATATGGATCCTCGATTATTTTTCTCTGATAAAAAGGAAATTGAAAAATATCTGATTGGCTTAAGTAATTTTGGTAAAAAAAATACTGACTGGATTTTTAATTTAGGCCATGGATTTATCCCAGGCATAGATGTCAAAAATGTAAATTTTGTGGTCGAGTGGGTAAAAAACCATAACTGGAATAGATAAAATGAATATAAATCAAGAATTACTTGAAAAGTATAATAAGAAAGGACCAAGATACACATCTTATCCCCCAGCCACTCATTTTTCTGAAAGTTATGATGATAAAGATTTTATTAACTCAGTAATAAATTCAAACAATGAAAATCCTCAAAATATTTCTGTTTATATCCACATACCATTTTGCCCACAGATTTGTCACTTTTGTGGATGTACCACTGAATCCGGATTTACCAAACCTTTTTTGGAAAGATATGTAGATGCTCTGTTAAAAGAAATTGAATTTGTTTCGCAGTACGTCAATGATGATAGAAAACTAACCCAAATTCACTGGGGAGGTGGCACTCCAAATGCAATATCACTTAAATATATTGAGAGGGTTACAGATAAAATAAAAGAGTGTTTTGACCTAAGTGATGATTATGAAATGGCTATCGAATGTAGCCCAGCACACTTAGACTTTAAACATGTTGAACTTCTTAAAAATTTTGGTTTTAATAGAATATCTCTTGGTATTCAAGATTTTAATAATAAAGTTTTAGATGCAATAAATAGAAGAAGACCAAAACACCCAATTGATAAGATTATAAAAAAAATCCATGATGAAGGTTTTACAGGGACTAATATAGATCTTGTTTATGGGTTACCTTTGCAAACAATTGATAATTTCAACAAAACTATTGATAAAGCAATTGAACTAAATACAGACAGAATAGTGACTTTTTCATATGCTCACGTACCTTCAATACTACCTAGACAAAAAATATTAGAAAATATTGGTTTCCCTTCTGCCGAGGAAAAAGCAAAAATGTATGAAAATGCTTACAAAAAATTTACTGAAGCAGGTTATGTGGCGATTGGTATGGACCATTTTTGTAGACCAAATGATGAGTTTTATTTGGCACTTAAAAACAATCAATTACACAGAAACTTTCAGGGTTACTGTACCACTAAAACAACCGGTCAAGTATATGGTTTCGGGGCATCCTCAATTTCACAACTATTTTCAGCGTATAGCCAAAATGTCAAAAATGCAGCTCAGTATATAAAAAAAATTAATGAAAAAAATACCGCTGTTTTTCGTGGTTATAAGCTTATTAAAAAAGAAAAAATAATCAGAGATGTAATAAATTCAATTATGTGTAATTATTATGTTGATTTTAAAGAAATATCAGAAAGATTCAATACAGATTCAAAAAATATAAAAGAAATTTTAGAATTTAATCATGAAAAGTTTAACGATTTTTTAGATCTAAATCTTATGAGGATTAAAAATGATACTGTTTCAATTTCACATGATGCAAGACTATTTATTAGAAATATTGCTATGGAATTTGACCCTCTGTTAAATAATAAAATAGGTACTTATTCTAAAACAATATAATGAAGGGTTTATTACTTATTAACCTAGGATCACCAGATAGCACTTCGATTAGTGATGTGAAAAAATACTTAGATGAATTTCTAATGGATAAAAGGGTTATTGGTAAAAGTTATATTTTTAGATGGATTCTTGTTAAATTAATTGTTTTAAATTTTAGGCCAAAAAAATCTGCAAAAGCCTACAAAAAGATATGGTGGAAAGAAGGTTCTCCATTAATTGTTTTGTCTAGGAGATTATTTAAAAAGGTCTCTAACCTAATGCAGATCCCTGTAGCACTAGCCATGCGCTATGGCTCAATAAGCATATTTAATGGACTAAAGGAATTAAATGACAAAGGAGTTGATGAGTTCATAATTTTACCTCTTTATCCCCACTATGCAATGTCATCCTACGAAACAGTTGTTGAAAAGGTAAAGGAAGAGGTAAAGATCAACTTCCCAGAAAAAAAAATAAAAGTTATTGAACCCTTTTATGATGAACCAAAGTATATTGAATTACTAAGTCAAAAAATTAATGACACAATAAAAGACAAACAATATGATCACATCCTGTTTTCATACCATGGGATTCCAGTGAGTCATCTTAAAATTTCAGATCCAACAAAAATTCATTGTTATAAGGTAAAAAACTGTTGTTCTGTAGATTCAGAGGCACATAAAACATGTTATAAACATCAGGTAACTATAACAACAGAACTTGTTGCTAAATACTTAGGCTTAGAGAGAGAAAAATATAGCATTTCATTCCAATCAAGATTAGCAAATGAACCCTGGCTGAAGCCCTATACAGATAGTGAATTAGAAAGATTAGCTAAGGAAGGGAAAAAAAATATGGTAGTGGTAACACCTGCCTTTGTAACTGATTGTCTAGAGACACTAGAAGAAATTGTTATGGAAGCTAAAGAAGAGTTTTTGGATGCAGGAGGTGAAAATTACTATTATGTCCCCTGCCTAAACGATGATGATAGTTGGGCAAAACTAATTTCAAAATGGGCCAAAATAGAATTATCTACATAGGCTATGAACAACAGGTCTATGAAGGAGGTTGATACAATAATTTTAGGAGCTGGAATTTCTGGATTAACATTGGGTTATTATCTTAATAAGAGAGAAAAAGATTTTTTGATTTTTGAGTCCAGTAAATATATTGGAGGAAATATATCAACAAAAAATAAAAAGGGTTTTATTTGTGAAAATGGTCCAAACACTGTTCTAATTAACAACGAAAGCATACAGGATTTAATCTTGGATCTTAAAATAAAAAATGATATTATTTACCCAAACAATAACAATAATAAAAGATTTCTAATCAAGAATGGGAAACTCATAAAAATACCTCAGTCATTTGGACAATTTATAATGTCAAATATTTTAAGTTTAAGTGCTAAGATTCGCATTTTTTTTGAAATTTTCATTAAAAAGAGTGACAATAGTTTGTCTGTTTATGATTTCTTTAAAAGAAGATTTGGTAAAGAGTTTCATGATGTATTAATAGAGCCTTTTCTAACGGGTGTTTATGCAGGAGATACTCGAAAAATGAGTATAAAATATGTTCTCAAGAAAATTTGGGAGGTTGAACAAAATTATGGCAGTGTAATTTTAGGTTTTATTAAAAAAAAATCAAGAAATATATCACCCAAGTCATTCAACTTTAAAAATGGCCTCAGCGACTTGACCAATACAATACAACAAAAGATTAAAGATAAAATTAGATTTAGCAGTAAAATAACATCAATTTCTAAAATTGGAAATTTATATGAAATAACCGTAAATAATCATATTAAGTATAGATGTTGTAAGCTAATCAGTACAATTCCTGCCTATACCCTGTCAGAGGTCATTTTTGATAAAAAACTATCTCAAACTCTAAAAAAAATTTATTATTGTCCAATTTATGTATTGCATTTAGGTGTAGAAAAACAAAAAATTAAAAATGATATAAGTGGATTTGGTGTACTAACAAAACCGTCAGATAATAAAAGCTTTTTAGGAATAATATTTAATAGTAGGATATTTCCTCATGTAGCGCCATCAGGTAAGGATTTAATGACAGTAATGGTTGGTGGCACAAGACAGGAACAGTTACTAAAAACAGATAAAGATTTACTATTTGATAAAATTGTAAGAGATGTTAGAAAATTGATTTCCTATGATGGCCAAATAATTATGAAGCATGATTTTTTATGGTATAAAGGCATACCGCAATATGGACTAAATCACGATTTAATAACTAAAGAGATTAAAAATTTTGAAAATAAAAACAAAGACCTTCATATATTGGGTAACTATGTTAATGGCATTTCGGTGAGTGATTGTATCGAAAAGGCCACAATCCTCTCGAAAAAATTAAGAAGTAAAAAAAGTTGAGCAATTTTTATCAAAAAATATTAAATCTTGCTTTGAATAATCAAAGAAAACCTCTGAATTAACTTTTACAGGTTTTTGAGAAATAATAGACCAAATATTTTCTTTAAATCTTCCAACTAATTTGTATTCCTTTCCTTGGAAAAAACATTTTTCAACATACATTGAATTGGCTGAATTTTCAACTATTTTAATATTTTCGGGTCTTATGTAGTATATTTTTCCGTCAACTGTAAATTTATTTATATCACCCAAAATCTCAGCACAGTAACAATTAGCTGGTTCACAATACATAGTTTCAGGACTTGAAAACTGCTGAACAATACCTGCCTTAAATATTAATATCTTATCAGAAACATTAAGGGCATCTTTTATATCATGTGTAACTAATATTGTAGTAATATTACTTTCTCTAATTATTCTGCATATTTCATCCCTAATTGAAAATTTAATATTAGCATCAAGGTTGCTAAAGGGTTCATCCAATAACAACAAATCAGGTTCCCTGATTATAGATCTAGCGATACATGCTCTTTGTTGTTCTCCACCTGAAATTTCATGAGGATATCTTTCAAGTAAGTTATTGAGATTGGTTAGTTCTATTATTTTAGAAAAATTTTTGTTGTATTCATTATCAAGATTAAAACAAATATTTTCCCTGATATTCAAGTGTGGAAATAGAGGGTAGTCCTGAAACACATATCCTATTTTTCTTGTTTGAGGCCTAACAAAAACATCTTTACCATCTATCAATTTTCCGTTTAAAGAAATTATGCCTGAATTAATTTTTTCAAGACCAGCTAGACATTTTAAAAATGTAGATTTACCTGAGCCACTTTCACCTACAAAAGAAATAATTTGGCCTTTCTCTACTGAAAAGCTGAGATTATTAATAACTGTTTGCGAGCTATTATAACTCTTGACTAAATTTTTAATTTCTAAATACATTTGATTTGTCCAAGAACATTTTTAAAAATATCAGCAATATACAGCAAATAATAATAATTACAGATGAATATACAGTGGAGAGAGGAATCATCTCTTCGATGGCAAATTCATAGGTTTGTGTTGCTAAAGTATCAAAATTGAAAGGCCTAAGTATCAATGTTATGGGCAGTTCTTTCATTATATCAACAAAAACCAATGTCAGGGCTGTGAAAAACGCATATTTATTGATTGGAAAGTATACCTTTTGAAAAATTTTAAAATTTGATAATCCTAAATTTTTTGCAGAGTTATTATATGAATCAGGATACTTTTCCATGCTAGATTTTATCGGAGATTTACCTACAGCCATGAACCTAATGATGTATGCATAAATAAGAATTAAAAAGTAGACAGAAAAACTACCCAAAAGTCTAATATCATCATCTAGTTTGTCGAGACTATTTACAGAAATTATAACCGCTAATGCAACGACTGCACCTGGAATTGAATATCCCAAAGAAATAAACTGATTAATATAATAATAGAATTTTGATTTTGATATTTTCTCATTGTAAAGAAAAAAAGTTGAAATTATAAGTATTAAAAAGGATGCTATCATTGAAACGGTAAAAGAATTAAATGTAATATTTAATAATCTTTCAAAATTAATATCCTTATAAATTGAAAAAATATTAATTAAGTTAAAAAGAACTGGTATAAGAAAAGCTAAAATAATTGGGACAAGACAAATTACATATATCAAAAATTTAACAGAACTTTTTGGCTTAATTAAAGAAGCCAATTGAGTGTTTTTAGAAAAGTTAAATCTTTTGTTTTGATTAAAATATTTTTCAATAAAAAATAAAAAGGCAACTATAAACAGTAGAATTGATGATAATTGAATAGCAGCGCCACTATCATTCATTGAATTCCATGATCTAAATATTCCTATGGTGTATGTATTAACACCAAAATATTTTACAGCACCATACTCATTTAAAACTTCCATAACAACCAAAAATAAACCTGATAAAATTGCTGGTCTTGAAAGTGGAAAAACTACTTTTATAATTGTTTGATAAGCATTAAGACCTAGGTTCTTTGCCATGTCATAATATCTTGATCCAAATAGACTAAAAGAAATTCTTGAAACACTGTATATGTATGGATATAGTGAGAAAGCTAGAAGAATTCCTAAAATCTCAATCTGTAAAAAATCATAGGTAATCCTAAAGGGACCAGTAAAGCTTAAAAGTTCACTGTACGTGAATGCCATTATATAAGTTGGTATAGCCAGCGGTAGATAAAGAATCAAATCAACTATTCTTCGTCCTGCAAATTGATAGTTACTCACATACCATGCTGGAATAATCCCAATTATAAGTGAAAAAAAAGAGGTAATTAAGACAAGGTATATAGTATTTACCGAGTAATCAAATAATAAATTTTTAAATAAATACAGTAGTGATTCAGTATCTTGATTAAATGATTTTACCAATAGAAATAATATCGGAGAAAAGATTAAAACAAATAGTAATAAAGATACTTTATCTTGAGGCTTTACTTTTTTCAAATTTAAATTTATTTCCAACCTGTATTATCAAATATCTTTACAGCTTTTTCCCTGAATATTCCAAGTGCATTTAAATCCAATTTATCTCTTTTAAAATCACCCCAAGACAGAACAATTTCAGATGGTTTAACTTTTGGATTTGCAGGATACTCATAACTATTATTTACATATGTATTTTGGGCTTCCTCACCTGTAAGATACTCTAATAACTTTATTGCATTTTCCTTATTTGGTGCATTTTTAGTCATAGCAAAACCAGAAATATTTATATGAGTACCCCTTTCATCATCTCCTTGGTTAGGAAAGAAAACAGAGACTGATTTTCCTGCATCAACTTCAGCCTGCTTTTCAGATGATAATAATAATCCAATATAATACGAATTAACAATAGCTATGTCCCCTTGACCAGCAGCTATAGCCTTGACTTGGTCACGATCATTTCCTTTTGGATCTCTAGTAAAATTATTTACAACTTTAGTAGACCAATCGGTAACCATTTCTTCTCCTAAATTTGCATAAAGCGAAGACATTAAAGCTTGATTATATGCATTTGAAGATGATCTAACAAGTAATCTTCCTTTCCATTTTTCATTGGCTAAATCTTCATAAGTACTTAGTTCCGATTGTTTAACCCTCTCATTACTATAAACAAGCAAACGAGCCCTGTATGTTATGGGTATCCAATAACCATTTACATCTTTAAGATCATCGCTCACATTCGAGTCAATTATTTCATTTTGAATTTTTTGAAAAAGTCCCATCTCTACCCCTTTTTGCAATTTTCCTGCATCCACAGTAACAAATAGATCTGCTGGGCTATTTTGCCCCTCATTTTTTAACCTTTCTAACAATTCATCATCACCAGCTTTAATTACATTTACTTTAATCCCTGTAAGCTTTTCAAAGTTTTCATATTGTTTAATATCAACCTGATAATGCCTTTTACTGTATATATTTATTTCATTTGAATTATTTTCTTCACAAGATGATAATAGCAAAAGAGAAAAAAATAATATTAAATAATTTTTCATTTTGATGTTATTTAGAGTTATTCTAAATTGCAAGATAAATATATAATTAAAAATAACTGTAATAAAACTTGCAATTATTTCAAGGGTGCAAATATCTAAATAAAATAATATATAAATGAGAAAACTTAATATTTATAACTTAATAATAATCTTATTGCTGGTTTCACCAATCATTATAAATGCTCAAAAAAAACAAGACATTGAAGCTATAAAAGAAATGTGTGGATGTTTTGAAATAGACTTTAAATTTTCTGAAACTTTTCAGTATAGTAATGATTCGAATTATTCAAAATCTAAAAATTATAATGCAAAAGCATTAGAGTATGCTAAGCTAATTAAAGATGAAAAAGGCCATATTTCTATTCAGCACTTATTAGTAATGAATGACTATATCATAAAGCACTGGAGACAAGATTGGATATTTCAAAATAAAGATCTTTTAAAATATGATGGAAATAATAATTGGAAATACATATCAAAAACTAAAAAAGATGTAAAAGGACAATGGACACAGAAAGTATTTCAAGTAGATGATAGCCCAAGATATGAGGGATCAGCTACATGGGTTCATGCAGACGGAAAAAGTTATTGGGAAAATTCCTCCTATGCACCTCTGCCTAGAAGGGAATACACAAAGAGAAATGATTACAACATAATGATAAGAGGAAATCGTCACGAAATAACTAAAGATGGATGGGTCCACGATCAGGACAATTATAAAGTGGTAAAAGATTCAGAATCCAATTCTGAAGTAATTATAGCATCCGAGAAAGGATTCAATATGTATACAAGGGTTGATGAATCAAATTGTAGGGAAGCGATAAAATGGTGGGATGAAAATAATGAAAAGTGGTCATTAGTTTTAGAAAAGTGGAACTCCATTTATTCACAAAAAGATGATATATTATTAAGACGATCTGTCGAGAATAAACCCTTATTTTCATTCCTTTTTGACGAAAACGTAGTTAAAAGAGATGAAATTGGTTTAATTATTGATATGTTTATTATTGATTAATTGATATCTATTCATGCAGTTTACCAAGCCATCATTTTTAGAAACTAAAATTGAAGATAAATTCTTTGTTTTAAAATCAAAAAATGATAAGGATAAAAATAAACTTTTAAAGAAAGAGATTGACTTAAATTTTATTCAGTTCCATTTTGTTATCGAAGGAAACGCATCATTTATTTTTAACAATGGAGCTTATAAAATGGATGTGTCTAACGGAAAATATATTGTACTATACAATCCAAAGAAAAACCTTCCAGTTGATGCTTTAATAAAACCTAAATCATTTGTTTTGTCTGTATTAATCTCAATAAAAAAATTTCATAAATTATTTTCGGAGGATAGTAATAACATTACATTCCTCAAGGATGAAAATATTAATCAAAAATATTATTATGAAAATAAAATTTCCAATAAAATATATCTGGTTTTGAATGAATTAAAAAGATTTGACTCAGGTAGTTCAACAAAAAACTTGTTTATTAAGGCGAAAATATATGAACTATTTAGTCATTTATATAACAGAAATTTAGACCAAAATATTGAACAGTGTCCATTCTTGACTAACGAAGAAAACTTTAAAAAAATTCAAAAAGCCAAGAATCTGGTTATTTCCAATATGACCAATCCCCCGTCTCTAATTGAACTTTCAGATGACATAGACCTAAGTTTAAAAAAATTAAAGGAAGGATTCAAAAAGATATATGGAAAACCGGTATACCAATACCTTCTTGAGTATAAAATGGAATTAGCTAAAAAACTTCTCTCTGAAAACAGTTATAATGTAAATGAGGTTAGTATTAAACTAGGTTACAGCACTTCAAGTCATTTTATTACCGCATTCAAAAATAAATATGGGTTGACCCCTAAAAATTTTAAAAAAAATTACTAAATATGCGCACGTGGCGGAATTGGTAGACGCGTTAGGTTGAGGGCCTAATAATCCTTAAGATTGTGGAAGTTCGAGTCTTCTCGTGCGCACTGAAAATATGAAAAAAAATATAGCAATTATTGGTTCTGGTTTCTCGTCGTTATCGGCTGCATGTTATTTGGCTAAAAATGGTCACAAGGTTACCGTATTTGAGAAAAACGAAGAACTAGGAGGTCGTGCAAGACAGTTCAAAGCTAAAGGATTCACCTTTGACATGGGACCAAGTTGGTATTGGATGCCTGACGTATTTGATAAGTTTTTTAATGATTTTAATAAGTCCACAAGGGATTTTTATGAAATAGAAAAGCTCAACCCTGCATACAGAGTTTATTTTGGATTAGATGACTATATTGACATTGAAGATAGCATTGAAAAAATATCTTTGAAATTTGAAAAAATAGAAAAGGGAAGCGGAAAAAAATTGATTAGATTTCTAGATAAAGCTAGGGAAAATTACGGGATTGGGGTTACTGACATGCTATACAAAATGCCCGGGTTAAGTCCTTTAGAACTGGTCTCAATTAAAACTTTAAAAAAAATAAGATATTTCTTGTCTACGATAAGAAAAGATGTGCATAAAGATTTCAAAAACCCCAAACTGAGATCGGTCTTGGAATTTCCAGTGTTATTTTTAGGTGCCAAGGCATCTAATACTCCTGCCTTTTATAATTTTATGAATTACGCAGATTTTGGACTTGGTACTTTCCAGCCAAAAAACGGATTTTATGATCTAGTTAATGCAATGGTTTCTCTTGGAAAGTCACTTGGAGTCAATTACCAAATTAATCATTGTCTACAAAAAATTGAAGTCAAGGAAAATAAGGCTAATAAACTAATTTTTAAGAATAAAGAATTCGATTGTGATATAGTTCTTTCTGGAGCTGACTATCATCACACTGAAACATTACTTCCTAATAAATTTAGACAATATTCAGAAAAATACTGGGCTAAAAGAATTTTTGCACCTTCATCATTACTTTTTTATGTTGGCTTTAATAAAAAGATTAAAAACGTCAATCATCACAATTTATTTTTTGACACCGATTTCGACCAACATGCTGAAGAAATATACGATAACCCAAGTTGGCCATCTGATCCTCTTTTTTATGCAAATTTCACTTCCAAAACCAATCCAAAAACTGCACCCCTAAATTGTGAAAATGGCTTTTTTTTAATTCCCATAGCTACAAATCTTGAGGATACAAATGAAATTAGAGATAAATATTTCGACCTTATTATGAAAAAACTTGAAAATTATACAAAACAAGATTTAAGGGACTCAGTTATATATAAAAGAAGTTTTTGCGTTAGTGATTTCAAGAATGAATACAACTCTTATGGTGGGAATGCTTATGGTTTGGCAAATACACTTTTTCAAACCGCTTTTTTAAGACCTAATATCAAGAGTAAGTTGGTACAGAATTTGTATTTCTGTGGTCAGCTAACAGTCCCAGGTCCAGGTGTACCGCCTGCAATAGTTTCTGGTGAACTTGTTGCTAATTTGATAAACAAATAAACATATTTTCTAATTTATTATTAAATTGTAAAAAATTTATTTTATGAAAAGTAATTTTGATGAAGTTTCCTACAGTTGCAGTGAAAAGGTTACAAAAACCTACAGCACTTCTTTTTCTCTTGCCACAAGACTTCTTTCTAAAAATATTAGAAAAGATATTTATAATATTTATGGTTTTGTAAGATTTGCTGATGAAATTGTTGATTCATTCCACGATTACAACAAATCAGAATTATTTAATGATTTTGCAATTGATTTAGAAAAAGCAATTAGAAATAAGATTCATTTAAATCCGATTCTTAACTCATTTCAGCATACTTTTCATAAATACAAAATTGATAAAGGCTTGGTAGATGCCTTTATGAAAAGTATGAGAATGGACTTAACAAAAAAGAAATATAACACAGTCGAAGAATATAAAGAATATATTTACGGTTCTGCAGATGTTGTTGGACTGATGTGCTTAAAAGTTTTTGTTCAAGGAAATAATATGCTCTACATTAAGCTAAAAAACAGCGCCATGAAACTTGGATCAGCTTTCCAAAAAGTAAATTTTCTTCGGGATTTAAAAGCTGACAGAGAAGATCTCAATAGAACTTATTTTCCTAATACAAAATTTGAAAGACTAAGTGAATCTGAAAAAAATGAAATCATCAATGATATCGAAGATGATTTTATAATCGGATTAGAAGGAATTAAAGAATTACCTCTTGATGCAAAATTTGGTGTTTTTATGGCATATAGATACTACAATCAATTACTTAAAAAACTAAAAAAGACTCCTGCAAAAGAAATTATTAACAGAAGAATTAGGGTGCCTAACTTAAAGAAAATTGAACTTTTAACCAGAAGTTACGTAAAATATCAATTAAATCTACTTTAAATGGAAATAGTCAAAATAGCTATAATTTTTATATCAACATTCATTTTTATGGAATTCATGGCATGGTTCTCTCATAAATTTATAATGCATGGCTTTTTGTGGTCACTTCACAAGGATCATCACAATCAAAATTTAAAAACGTCCTGGTGGGAAAGAAACGATCTGTTTTTTGTTTTTTATGCAGTAGTTAGCATGCTATTCTTTTATTCTCAGGTCGAATTAGGTTTTAAATTTGGATTTGCGATTGGCTTTGGAATCATGGCATATGGCTTCACTTATTTCATGGTTCACGATGTTTTTATTCACCAACGTTTTAAATTTCTAAGAAAAACGAATAATTGGTACGCAAAAGGAGTAAGAAAAGCACATAAAATGCATCATGCAAACTTAAAAAAAGGGGGTGGAGAGAGTTTCGGAATGCTATTTCCCCCCCTAAAGTATTTCAAAGAAAAATAGTTCTAATAATATTATTACTGAATGAAAGCCAGCTCAAAGTTCGATTATATAATTGTTGGTGGGGGGCTATCAGGACTTCACTTATCTTATTGTTTCAATAACGATAAATACTTTAATAATTATTCAATTTTGATTATTGACAAAGAAAAACCAAGAAAACATGATAATTATTTTTCATATTGGGAAGCAGGTACTGGAAATTGGGATACAATATTAAAAAATAAATGGGATAAAGGAGATTTTTTCTCAAGTAAAGGAAAAGTTAAAATGGATTTTTCAGATTATAACTATAAAACTTTAAGCTCATTAAAATTCAAAGAACACGTAAAGAAGAAAATAAAGAAGAATAAAAAGTTCAAGTTTATCGTTGACACAGTCTTAAAAATTAGGCAGGAAAATAATGAAGTTGTTGCGGTCGGAAATAAAAGAAACTACTATGCTAAACATATTTTTGACTCAAGATTAAATAGCAGTACGTTTAAAAAAATAAAAAACCATACATCTTTAAAGCAACATTTTGTTGGATGGGTTGTGAAAACAAATAAGAAAAAATTTAATAAAAAATCATTTGTTTTTATGGACTATAGAATTAGAGATAAAAACAGTACAGCATTTACATATGTTCTTCCTTTCAAAAAAAATGAGGCCCTGATCGAGCATACTTATTTTTCAAAAGATGAGTGTAATCAAGAGCTTTATGAGATTTACATAAAAAAATATTTGAAAAAATATTACAATATCTCGAATTTTGAAATACTAAAATCAGAATTGGGAGTAATTCCAATGACAACTTACCCTTTTCACAAAGACTCAACGAAAAATATTACTAAAATTGGTACAGCAGGTGGTTGGGTGAAGCCATCAACAGGTTATTCATTCAAGAATTGTGAAAAAAACTCTATCCAGATTCTAGAAAATATAAAAAAAGCTAGAGATTTTAAAATAGTTCCAAAAAAAAGGTATTTCTTTTTGGATAATATACTCTTAGGAGTACTTTCTAAATATAATTATAGAGGTGAAGCCATTTTTTACAGAATGATAAAAAGAAATTCTACAAAAAAAATATTACGTTTCTTGAATGAGGAAAGCACTCCGTTGGATATCTTTAAAATCATTATTTCAATGAGATCAATTTATTTTATCAAAGTTTTTATCCAAAGTTTATTCAAAAGGGCTTTATAGATTTTCCTTTTTAATTAAATTTAGGGCAGAACCTTCATCGTACCAATCAATTTGAGATTGATTATATGAGTGGTTTAAATTTATCAGGTTTCTAGTTCCATTTGAATGCATTAACTCGATAATTATTTGTTTGCCAGGTGAAAATTCGTCTAAATTGATAAAGCTTATCAAATCATCCTCCTGGATTATGTCATAATCAGATTCGTTTTGAAAAGTCAAAGCTAGCATTCCTTGTTTTTTCAAATTAGTTTCATGAATTCTAGCAAAAGATTTTACTATAACTGCACATACACCTAAATGTCTAGGTTCCATTGCGGCATGTTCTCTAGATGAACCTTCACCATAGTTATGGTCACCTACTACTATCGTTTTTATATTATTATCTTTGTATTGCCTCTGGGTATCGGGGACACCACCATATTCACCTGTTAATTGATTTTTTACAAAATTAGTTTTCATGTTAAAACTATTTACCGCACCAATTAAGCAATTATTAGAAATATTATCTAAGTGGCCACGATATCTTAACCAAGGACCGGCCATTGAAATATGATCAGTTGTACATTTACCATGAGCCTTAATTAGTAATCTAGCATCATTAATCTCTCTTCCGATAGGCGTAAAAGGCTCTAGCAATTGTAGTCTATCAGATTTAGGATTAACTAAAACATTTACATCAGAGCCGTCTTTTTTAGGTTTAATATAACCTGAATCCTCACAATCAAAACCATCTGATGGAAGCTCAACACCAACAGGTGGGTCAAGCATTACTTCCTGACCATTTTCATTTATTAGAGTATCTTTTACTGGGTCAAAATCTAATCTACCTGCTATTGCTATTGCGGCAACTATTTCTGGAGACCCAACAAAAGCATGAGTGTTGGGGTTTCCATCAGCTCTTTTAGAAAAATTTCTGTTAAAAGAATGAACAATTGTATTTTTTTCTTGACCTTTTAAATCACTCCTATCCCATTGACCAATACATGGTCCACAAGCATTGGTAAAAATAGTGGCATTAAGTTCTTCAAATATTTTAAGTATTCCATCTCTTTCAGCGGTATATCTAACCTGTTCGGATCCAGGATTAATTCCAAAATCAGATTTTGTAGTTAGGTTCTTTTCAACAGCCTGTTTTGCAATCGACGCTGCCCTTGTTAAATCCTCATATGAAGAGTTTGTACATGATCCAATAAGACCCCAATCTACTTTTAAAGGCCAATCATTTTCTTTTGCCTTATCTCCTATCTCTGAAACTGGAGTTGCCAAATCAGGTGTGAAAGGCCCATTTAGATGCGGTTTTAGCTCTGAAAGATTAATTTCAATTAATTGATCAAAATACTTTTCAGGTGAAATATATACCTCTGGGTCAGCGGTTAAATAATCTTTGATTTTATTAGCTTCCAGAGCAATATTCTCACGGCCTGTTGCTTTCAAATATCTTTCCATTGATTCATCGTAACCAAAAGTCGATGTTGTTGCTCCAACCTCAGCACCCATATTACATATGGTTCCCTTTCCCGTACAAGAGAGAGCTTTTGCTCCAGGACCAAAATATTCTATTATTGAGCCAGTACCCCCTTTTACAGTAAGTATTCCAGCGACTTTTAAAATAACATCTTTAGCAGAAGTCCAACCATTTAGTTTACCGGTTAACTTTACTCCGATAATATTGGGAAATTTAAGTTCCCAAGGCATCCCAGCCATGACATCTACTGCATCTGCACCACCAACCCCAATTGCTATCATCCCAAGTCCTCCTGCATTTACCGTGTGTGAATCTGTACCAATCATCATGCCACCTGGAAAAGCATAATTTTCTAGTACTACTTGATGAATGATTCCTGCACCTGGTTTCCAAAAACCAATTCCATATTTATTTGAAACATCTCTTAAAAAATCAAAAACTTCATTACTGACTTTATTAGCACGCAGGAGATCTTTTTTTGCTCCCATTTTTGCTTGAATCAAATGGTCACAATGCACTGTGGTTGGCACAGCAACTTTGGCTTTGCCAGCTTGCATGAATTGTAAGAGTGCCATTTGGGCAGTTGCATCCTGACATGCAATTCTATCGGGCTTGAAATCTACGTAATCTTTTCCTCTTGTGTAGTTTTTACTAATATTTCCCCACAAATGTGAATAAAGAATCTTTTCAGCTAAAGTAAATGGTTTATCAACGATCTTTTTAGCTTCATCAACATTTTTAACGATGTCTGAATAGATTTTTTTGATCATGTCAAAATCAAAGGCCATTTTTTATTTAATTGATAGTTCAGACAAAAATAATCATTAGAAATAACTAAAAAAATTAATCACTTAATATTAATATAATGAAACATTTAAAATGAAATTTTTATAAAATAGTTAATTTTTCAACCAATTACTGAAGAATTCGCAATCACGAAAATCATTATTAATATTAATATAGGTGTCAAATATTTTATCATTTTGCCATTTTTCAATCTCTTTCAACTGCTTATTTTGAAGTGCTAATTTTTGAATTTTTAGGTAATCTTTTGAAAAATCTGCTACATGTTCATCGTATCTATCAGAAACAGCTAAAATCTTGAATTTAATTGGATTAAACCTATCTTCATCCTGAAAAACTATGCTAACCTGACCTTCTTTTAAATTTGCAATTTGGGAATAAAGCTCAGGATCCATTTTTGTTAATTCGAATTTATAATCTTGTGTTTCAGGATTAATCAAAAGCCCACCATCATTTCTTGTCTCTATTTCATCACTCACTTCTATAGCTGCATCCGCGAAAGAAATTTCTTCATTAACTATTCTTTCTCTTATTTTAACCAGTTTTTTTCTAGTATCTTCAATTTCTTTGTTATTAATCTTAGGTCTCAAAAGAATTGTTCGAATATCATATTCTTGGCCTCTAATTTTTTCAAGGTAAATTATAAAGAACCCATACTCGGTTTCAAATGGATCAGATATCTCACCTTCAGTTAGCGAAAAAGCAACTTCATTAAATTTTTTAATCATTGGAGAGTTTTTTCTATTAATCGAATATTTACCTCCTCTTGTTCTTGATCCTGGATCTTCACTGTACAAAACCGCTTTAGAAACAAAGCTTGCACCATTATCAATCACATCTGCTTTAAATTCCTTTAGTCTATTAATCACCTTTTGTTTTTCCACTTGGGTAGTTTTTGGATATAAAACAATTTGCGACACTCTCAACTCTGTACCGAAGACTGGTCTATCATCTTTGGGAATAGAATTAAAAAATTGCCTTACCTCCTCGGGTGTAATCTCGATTTCTTCAATTATAGCCTGTTGCATTTTTTTAGCCAACTCAGCATTCTTATTAAGTTCAAACATTTCTGACCTTAAGTCTTGCTCAGAATCTTTTTTATAATATTCCAAGAGCTTATCCATTGAACCTATTTGCTCAGCAAATGCATTGACTTGCTGATCAACGTATGATTGAATCTCAGCATTATTAACGTCGATACTGTCTTGAATCGCATGATGCTGATATAATTTATCTTCAAGTAATTTGCCAAAAACCTGACATTTAGAAATATTTTCCATTGAAACACCTGAAACCTTAAGTTGAGTAAATTGTTTATCTATATCTGATTCCAATACTACAAAATCTCCAATTACTGCTGCAACACCATCAATCTTTTGTCTTTCTTGTGAAAAAATGATTGATACGTATGAAAACAATAATAATATTAAGTAATTTTTCATTCTAGTATATTTCTAATTTGTTCTTTTCAAGAGCATCTTTCAAAATATCAGTTTTAATGCTGAGCATTAGCTCCTTTTTTCTACTGTTCAATGACATGTACTCCAACGTTGGCATAACATAATCAATTGGTGAAATATCACCTTTTTTTACAGATTCATTAATCTTAATCAAATATAAACTTAAAGAATCTTTGAATTGAAAAAAATTATAATTTTTTAAGCTGCGGTATGAATAATTCGTTAAAAACGGGAATTTTTGCATTAGTATATTTTGTGAAATCCAGTCATCAGTTGTCAATGAGAAACTTTTAAATCTAAAAGAAATTGAATCTAAAAAAATTTGATCATCTCTTTTGAATCTTTTTATTTTTGACCTTACTTCATAAGTATCAGAAAAATCTAATGGAAGCTCAATATATACAAGTTTAAAAATGTCTTGATTCAAATTAAATAAACTTTTATTGTTTTCGAAAAGATTTATTATTTCAAGTGAATCAACTTCTAAATTAATTGCCGAGTTGACCAGAGCTTCAAGGTATGCTTCAGAGAGCAAACTAGATTTATAATCATCAGCTAATGACTGAATTTTTTGAATTTTTGCTTCGTTTAAATTTAGTTCTGCTCTTTCAATTAATATTTTTTCGATTGCCCAATTGTTAATAATCGAATTTATCATTGAAATAGATTCGTTTATTTTTACTCCTTCAGTTAAGGATAAAAACTCTTCTTTTGTTAAAAATGATTCTCCATATCTCGCAATATTTTTTGAATTGTCATCCGAAACAAAACGACAGCTGGAAAAAAATAAAAAAACCGACAAAAAAAATAATTTATAAAACATTAATCATAGTCTTTTTTTAAACGTTTTATAGTTCTTTTATTCAAAGTCAATTTATGTTTAGATTTTAAGGATTTTATCCAAAATTCCTCCTGAAATTGCTGAAAATCACTAATAACTTTTCCTCTGTCATTTTCAAATGATGAGTACTTATTTTTGTTATCATCAAAAAACATTTTCAATTTAGTCGAGTCTGAATCTCTAAGTGTCCAAATTTTATCTTGCATAAGATTAAATATAAGTAAGCCTTCTCTGTATTCCTTTGTAACATATTTGTAATCTGAGTTCTCACTTTCTAGATTACGTTTGTAAACTTCTAATGCATTATATTGTACAAAACTTTTATACTGATCAAAAATCAATTTTTGGTAAGGAATTGCAGTACTTTTTCTTTGGTTATCTTCTAGAAATGTAGCAAAATCTATGAATTTTAAATGCCTGTCTGAGATTTTAATTAATATTTCTTCTTCATTTATTAATTCAGGAACACTCCATTCTCCTTTAAAATAACTTGGATTTAATATTGAAATAAAATAATCTAGGTTATTATTTTGGTAGCTTAAACCATATCTATTCATCAAAAAATCATAAAACGAATCAGAAACTATGCTAAATCTTGAACTTTTTTTCAACTTATTTAACAACTCATATTTTATCTCATCAAACTTTTTTACATTTTTTTTAGAATAAAATTTTATGATATGCCAACCATACTTTGTTTCTATTGGTTTTGAAATGTTATTTTTTTTATCTAACTCAAATGCAGCATTTTCAAATGGTATTGAATTAATTTGCCCACTAGAAAATGGATTTAACCTACCTCCTTTGAAGGATGAATTTTTATCATCAGAATATTTTTTTGCCAAATACTCAAAACTAACCCCATTATTCAAAGAATCTGAAATATTTGTAATTCTCTCGAAAGCATTTGGTTTGTTTTTGTAAGTCATAATATGACCAACCGATACTTCACCTAATGAAAGTCTTTTATCATTTACTTTTAATATATGAAAACCAAATCTTGTTCTGAATGGTATTGAAACCTCCCCAACTGAGCTATTGTAAGCCATATTTTCAAACTCGTATATCATTTTAAAGACTGAGAAATATCCCAAATTCTCAACAATTAGATCTTGATCATCCTGAAATTTATTCTTAAAATCATTGACCGATAAATTTGAGAATTTATCCCTCAAAGCATTTAATTTATTATATATTTTAATTGTATCATTATCATTCTCGTCAATTCTTATTAAAATATGAGAAACGTTAACTTCAGATTTTGTTCTTTCGTATGCCTCTTTTAAAAACCTATCCTCCGTTTTCCTGTCGGTTAAATAAGTGGTTTGTAATTGTTTTACGTATTTATTTAGTTCACTTTTATATTTTGGATCATTTTGTAAACCTAAATCATAAGCCTCAGCCAATTTTAGCTTATAATTGATAAATAAATCAAGATAAGATTCAAAGTCTTTTTGATTATTTTCATCAATTAAATCAATATTTTTATTGTAAACTCTATTGAATTCATCTACGTAGACCAAACTGTCATTTACCTTAAATAGTACATTATTTTCAAGCTGTGCAAATGAATAATTACTGAGAAGAAAAAGGATAATAAAAAATCTATTCATTTAATTGTCGTTTAGATGGACAAAAATAAAAATATCTAATAAATAATTTCTAATTATCTAGAGTAATTTGGTGCTTCTTTAGTAATATTTACTCCGTGAGGATGACTTTCAATAATTCCTGATGTTGTAATTTTTACAAACTTTGATTTTTTTTGTAGTGTGTCTATGTCCTTAGCTCCACAATATCCCATACCAGCTCTCAACCCCCCTACAAATTGATGTATACTTTCAACAAGATCACCTTTGTATGGAACTCTACCAACTATGCCTTCAGGAACTAATTTTTTAATATCATTTTCCACATCTTGAAAGTATCGATCTTTACTACCCTTGTTCATTGCCTCTAATGAACCCATACCTCTGTAAGACTTAAATTTCCTTCCTTCAAAAATAATTGTTTCGCCCGGAGATTCTTTGGTTCCTGCTAACATTGATCCTAACATAACACATGATGCACCTGCAGCAATTGCTTTTGCAATATCTCCAGTGTATTTAACTCCTCCATCTGCAATAATCGGGACTTTATTTTTGACACTTTTAGAAACTTCAAGGATTGCTGAAAATTGTGGTACTCCAACTCCTGCAACAACCCTTGTCGTGCAAATGGAACCTGGCCCAATTCCAACTTTGATTCCATCTGCTCCAGCTTTTAATAAAAACTTTGCTGCCTCAGCAGTAGCAATGTTACCAACAACTATGTCAACTTCGTTGTTTAACTCCTTTAGTTCCTTTAATAACGAAACGACCCTTTCAGTGTGTCCATGAGCAGTGTCAATTACAATTGCATCAACTCCAGATTTAATTAATGCCTTTGATCTTTCAACTGAGTCTTTAGTTACCCCTATTGCAGCAGCGACCCTCAATCTACCATATTTATCTTTATTAGCAATTGGCTTAAGCTTTAGTTTAGTAATATCACTAAAAGTGATTAATCCAACTAACTTATTTTTGTTTGTTACAACTGGAAGTTTTTCAATTTTATTTTGCTGTAAAATAATCTCAGCTTCCTCTAAAGACGTACCTTCACCAACGGTAATAAGGTTTTCTTTAGTCATAATTTCAGTTATCAATCTGTCATTTTTCTTTTCAAATCTCAAATCTCTGTTAGTCACGATTCCCTTTAGAAATCCGGAATCGTCAACAATCGGAATACCTCCAATTTTATTTTCCTTCATACTTTTTTTTGCGTCAGAAACAACCGAGTCAAGAGGCAGTGTAATTGGGTCGATAATCATTCCGCTTTCGGCACGCTTTACCCTTCTAATTTTTTCAGCTTGGAGTTTTATTGACATATTCTTATGCACAACTCCCAGACCACCTTCTTGAGCAATTGCTATAGCCATTCTACTTTCAGTAACTGTATCCATCGCAGCAGAAACAATGGGAATATTTAATGTGATATTTTTTGAAAACCTAGAGCTAATTTTGACATCTCTGGGTAAAATGTTAGAATATCCTGGAACTAGCAGGACATCATCGTAGGTTAGCGATTCAGAAATAATTTTTTTGGGAGGATTTTCCATGCAATTAGTGACTAATTGCATGCAAATATACAAATTGCAGACTAATCAAAGTATAGAATCCAAATTAAAGATAAAATTTATTTATTTATAGTTTAAAAAAATATCACTTGCGTAATTATATGCTACTTCAAATTTTAAAGGATTAATACATGATTCAATTCCCATTTCTTCACAAAAAGTAATTATTTTTTCTGTTGGCATATTTCCAATCATATTATCAGAAGCCATAGGACAACCTCCGAATCCCTGTATAGCACCATCGATTCTAAGGCAACCGGAATCAATCGAAGTTTCAACTTTTTCTCGCCAATATCGAGGGTGGGAATGTAAATGTAATCCAAACTCAACATTTGGATATTTCATTGAAAAGTATTCATATACCACGTTTATCTTATTAGGTGTTGCAGATCCAACAGTATCACTAAAAGATATTAATTTTATTCCTAAGTCAATAAGTTTTGCAATCCAGTAATCTAAAATATTTAAACTCCAAACTTCTCCATACGGATTTCCAAAGCACATTGATAAATAAACAACTAATTTTTTTTTACTTGAAAGAACAATATCATTAATATGAACAAGATTTATAAATGATTCTTCAATTGTTTTATTTGTATTTCGCATTTGAAAATTTTCAGAAATTGAAAAGGGAAAACCAACATATGATATCTGTTTAAAATTTGTTGCTATTTCTGCTCCTTTAATATTAGCTACTATTACCAAAAGTTTTGTGTTTTTATCCTCAAAATCTAACGAATTAATTAATTCCCCTGTATCAGCTAACTGAGGTACGACTTTTTTTGAAACAAAACTGCCAACATCAATTGTGTTAAACCCCACGTCTAATAAACTTTGAATGTACTTTATTTTTTTTTCTGTTGGAATAAATTTTTTAATACTCTGCATAGCATCTCTTGGACATTCTATGATTTTAAGTTTTGGCATTAAGAATTTTATTGAGATAAAGTTATGCTATTTTCGGTGAATAATATTAGAGTTGCAATAAGCATTAAGACAAATATATTAAAGTATTTAGCAAAAATTTTAAAATTATCATTCCGTGAAAACTTTCTAAAAATCAAATCTGAAAATAAAATAATCACTGTAAAAACAAGAAATGTAATCAGAATAAAGATGGTGCCTAAAATAAAAATTTGAGTTTTGAATGAAAATTCATCTGAAAATAAAAAATTTGGAAAAAATAATGCAAAAAATAAGAAGACCTTTGGATTTAATAAATTCATAAATATTCCCTTTTTCAGATTTTTAAAAATTTTATTTGATCTACCAATGTTTACAAATTTATCTTGATAATAATCTGATTTATAAACTTCATATGATAGAAAAATCAAATAAATTATGCCTAAATATTTTATTAATTCAAAAATAATTTCATACTCAAGAATTAATGCATTCAAACCAAATGCAAGTAGCGTTGTGTGTATTAAGCATCCTATTAGCAAACCTATTAAAAAAGATATTCCTGAAAGTTTACCCGATTTGGTTGTTAAAGTTGTTAAATATAAATTGTCGGGGCCTGGACTCAATGCAAGAAGAAAACTAGACAAAATGAAAGACAACAACATATAAACCTAAATAGTAATTTGGAACAAGATAAATTTAATTATTTTTGTATTGTAGTATTTACATATAATTCGTTCCAAATATGATTGTTAAAAATCACTACATACTAATTTTTGTTTCTATTTTATTTTTGGGCTTATCTGCTTATTCACAGAATCACTATTCAGAAAGATGCTTGACTCAGGTACCAGAAAATTTTTCAGAAATAGAAAATCAAAATAGAACAACCTTTCAATACTATCTAGATGAATATTATAATAAATTCGCATCAAAAACTTCTACAGCAATAACAAATGTTCCTGCTAAAATTCATATTGTAACTGATGCTAACGGAGTGACTCAAATAACAGAAGATGAAATAATAGATGAAATTGATGAAGCAAATTCATTTTTAGCAAATTCATTTTTGGAGATAACCGTTTGTGAAGATGTAAATTACATTGCAAATAATCAACTATATTTTTTTGATATTGATGATCAAGGGTTATTATACGCAAATAATCAACCTGATATTATGAATATTTATTTTGTTGAATCTATAGCTTTTGGAAACGGCAATGCTTGTGGTTACACATATCTTCCTGGGAATTCTAGCCAATATTATGATGTTATTGTAATGGATAACCAATGTACAACTAATGAAATAAGCCATACTCTGGTTCACGAGTTTGGTCATCATTTTAATTTATTACATACTCACGGGGTTTCAAATGTTGAGTTAACAGATGAATTAGTCAATGGGACTAATTGTTTAGGTGCTGGTGATAGAATATGTGATACTCCTGCTGACCCACAACTAGGCAACTCCAATGTTAGCTCGGTTAATTGCTTGTATACGGGAAATGAAACCGATGCTTTAGGACAGATTTTTGAGCCCGACACCTCTAATATAATGTCGTATTCACCCAACACTTGCATAGATTCTTTCAGTCAAGATCAATATGCAAGAATGTATGCTGGATTCCACACATTTAAAACTTACTATTCTTGCCCTTCTTTCAACGTAAATTTTGAATATGAAAAAATATTGAATTGTGATGATACTATGACAGTTAATTTCTCAGATTCAAGTGTCGGCGCCAATTCGTGGGAATGGGATGTTGATGGAGACGACATAATCGATTATACTGATCAAAACCCTTCACACAACTATGACCAACCAGGCACTTACGACGTTTCATTAACAATAACGAACAATGAATCTGAAATTACAAAAGTTTTTCCTCAAGTTTTAAGTTTTGATACCTCAAATTATGATACTTCATCAGTAAGCTTAAAGCTTTTCATCGTAGATCCTAATGAAAATACTTGGGAATTAAAAAACGGAAGTGGAGAAATACTTTACTCGGGGGGGCCATATACTGAAATGAATGAATACAATTATGAATTTGATATAAATGAGAATGATTGTTATTCTTTTATAATTTATGATTCTGCAGGAAATGGATTAGGAAATACTAGCTGGACAGTTGGTGGAGGTGAGGAATTTTATGAACTAAAAACAAATGATGGCACAGTAATAAAATTTAATAATAATTTTGGATATGAGGAACTGACCTTAATTAATAATGCATACATGAGCACAAACGATAGTCAATTAAACAATCAAATTACTTTATACCCAAATCCATCAAGTAATATTTTAAAAATAAACTATAAAAATATAATCCCCGATTCTTTCAGTATTTTCGATATTAACGGACGAACAATTAAAATTAAACCTATTATTGATGAAAGTGACTTAATAATTGATGTCAGTAGTTATGAAAAGGGACTTTATTATATTTCGATTAAATCGTCTGAAAAAGTAAATAATCTAAAGTTCTTGGTTAAGTAACTCTTTATTTATTTTGCTAGCTATCCCAGGGCCCTCATAAATTATTCCTGTGTAGAGTTGAACTAGATGAGCGCCTGCTTTAAGTTTATTCAGTGCATCTTCAGGTGTTGATATGCCACCAACCCCAATAATCGGAAGCTTACCACCAGTCATTTTCGAAATAAAAGAAATCACCTCGTTACTTTTATCATACAATGGTTTTCCGCTTAATCCACCCTTTTCATATTTATTATTTGATTTAAATTCAGGAAAATTAATGGTGGTATTTGTAGCTATAATCCCATCAATTTTATTTTTATTTATAACATCGATAAGTTCAATTATTTTATCCTTACTCAAATCTGGAGATATTTTAAGTAAAATCGGTTTTATATTTTTTTTATTAAACCTAAATTTATTTAAGTCTCCAAAGAGATCACTTAAAAATTCCTTTGATTGAAGTTCTCTTAATCCCGGTGTATTAGGTGAGCTCACGTTAACCACAAAATAATCAACATGCTCGTATAATTCTTTAAAACAAATCAAGTAATCTTTTTTTGCCTCTGAATTTGGAGTAATTTTATTTTTACCAATATTTCCGCCAATAATTACCTTATAATCCCCACTAAGTCTATTTTTTATACTTTCAACACCATCATTATTAAATCCCATTCTATTGATTATAGCATTATCTTTTTTTAATCTAAAAAGCCTTTTTTTTGGATTACCCGGCTGTGGTTTAGGAGTAACGGTGCCAATTTCGATAAAACCGAAACCAAACTTTTCAAATTCAGAAATGTGAGTAGCATTTTTATCAAATCCAGCAGCTATACCAACCGGATTAGGAAAAGTTATTCCAAAGAGGTTCCTTTTAAGTTTATCATTCTCTACTTTAAAATATAACTTGGTCAAAAATCCAAGAAGGGGAATTTTGAAAATCGTTTTTATACAAAAGAATGTGAAATTATGAATTTTTTCTGGGTCAAATAAAAATAAAAAAGGTAAAATTAACTTCTTATACATATTTATATTAAGCTAAGTCTATTTGTTTAATTCATTTGACGCATCCATTGAAATCATTGTTTTATTAAATTTTAATTTACCAGCTGTTGTCTCAATTATGCAAGTTCCCTCCTTTTGATTTATGTGATTAATCCTTCCATGCATACCACTTTTCATAACCACTCGATCACCTGTTTTTAAATCTGTTAAAAATTTTCTTTCGTTCTTTGCTTTTGTCATTTGGGGTCTTATCATAAATAAGTATATGACCAAAAACATTAATAAAAAAGGTGTCATCTGGTAAAAACTTTCCATAACTACTGAATAATTTGCCCTGCAGGTTTACCACCATTAGGATTATTAATAAAAGCTGAAATTCTAACAGACTCTGTTACCTTTTGTGTATTTGCTTTAATTGTAACAGTTTTTGAAGTTTTGTTCATGCCTTTACCATTAAATTTGACAGTAAATTGAGATGATTCTCCTGGAAGTAATGGAGCTCTGCTCCAATCCTGTGGGACCGTACATCCACATGTTGATTTAATTTCCGTAATGACCAGTGGTGCTTCACCTGTGTTGGTATATGAGAAAACTGTTTCTTGAGCCTGTCCATCCATAATTGTACCAAAATCATGTAATGTTTTATCGAAAGTCATTACTGGAAACTTTGATGGTGCATTGTCTCTAACAGAGGCCAATTCAACATTTTCGGACTTTACTTTGCTGAATGGGTCATCACCACAAGATGTAAATACAAAGCTAAATGCTAATAAATAAATTAATTTTTTCATAGGATTTTTATTAATTGTTCAAAAGTAAAAAAAAATGTTATTCTCTCAAACCTCTACCCTCCTTAATTAACGAATTATTATTGACTAAATCTTTAACAATTTTATCAAGTATTCCATTTATGAACAAAGAGCTTTTTTCTGTTGAGTAATCTTTAGAAATTTCAATATATTCATTTAGAGTAACTTTTATTGGAATTTCTTTAAAGTTGACAAGTTCGCTTAGTGCAAGATTAATTATGACCAAATCAATTTTAGCTAAACGATCTAAATCCCAATTTGTAATATATTTATCGATTAATTGATTATTAGATTCAAAGTTTTTAAGGGATATATTCGCTAGATCATCAAAATATTTCTTTTCCTTATTATTTGAAAATAATTTAAAATAAAACAACTTCTCCAAACTGTTTTCTCTAGAGTTTTTAAATAGCTTAAGTAATAATGTATTCACCAAAGGATAATCATCCATCCAATATATATTTTTCTCTTCAACAAATGATTGAAATTTTTCATCTGTTACAATAATTTTTTTAAATGTGTCATGAACAAATTTAAGATCAACTTCAAAGGATGTTTTTTCATAACCTAGATACTTGGAATATAAATCACTATGAATAATTTTATCATAAATCAGATTGACAAATTTGTAATCGATATCCCAATTGATAAAATCTTTTGAGCTGATCAATGCTAGAATTTTTGAATTTGTAAAGATTTGATTTAAAAATTGGTTTTTAGAAAACTTTTCGTTTGAATAGATATCACTAATATTTCCTGAAATACTTTTATGAGATATCTTATATTTATTTAATGCTTTTTTAAAAATTTCTATAATTAATGAAATTTGTAAAAGGTATAAGTCGTGTACAGAATGAATACTGCTAGAGAGATTTTTATAATGTTGTTTCGTATCTTCGAAATCTGATATTTCAGCAGCATATAAATATTGCATAACTTTTAGCCTGATATGTCTGCGATTTAACATTTTGAATGAACATTTAAAAATTACTGCAAGATAATATTAATTGTTAAAAAAATTTACTGAATTGAACGAATTAAAATATTTAAATAAATATTTACTAAAGTACAAGATCAACCTGTTATTAGGGTTTTGTATTATCATTATTGCAAGGATTTTATTATTATTCACGCCTGGATTAATAAGGGAATCTGTAAATGTTGTTGACGAGTACAGAAAGGGAAATATAATTAGTATTGACATGGTTCAAACCGAATTGGTTGAAAATATTTTCTTGATTTTATTGGCTGCGATTTCAGCTGGTATCTTTACTTTTTTAACAAGACAAACTATAATCAATGTTTCTAGATATGTCGAGTTTGATTTAAAAAATGAGATTTACATTCAATACCAAAAATTATCCCTTAGCTTTTACAAGAAAAATCAAACTGGTGACTTAATGAATAGGATTAGCGAAGATGTCTCTAGGGTTAGAATGTATTTTGGACCTGCCATAATGTATTCAATAAATACCATAACTCTACTTATTATAACTTTTTTTTACATGTACCGTCAATCACCTGAGCTAACTCTGTATACGATCAGCCCACTTCCAGTTCTTTCATATACAATTTATAAGCTAAGTGGAATTATAAATGTAAGAAGTAGAATAGTTCAAGAATCTTTATCCGAGCTTTCATCCTTTACTCAAGAGGTTTTCACTGGGATTCAAATTATAAAATCTTATGCTATACAAAATACTAAATCGAAGCAATTTGATAATCTATCAGCTGAAAATAAAGAAAATCAAATAAGCCTTGTAAAAATGCAGGCATTATTTTTTCCTTTAATGATTTTACTAATAGGCCTAAGTAATATTTTTGTTATATATGTCGGAGGTAAACAATATTTAGAAGGTGAGATTGAAAGTATTGGAATTATTGCAGAATTTATAATATATGTGAACATGTTAACCTGGCCTGTGGCCTCTTTAGGGTGGATTAGCTCAATAATTCAACAAGCAGAAGCATCACAAAAGAGAATCAATGAGTTTTTAAAAGAAAAATCAGAAATTATAAATGAACTCAAAGGTTTCAAAAAAATAAATGGAAAGATTGAATTTAAAAATGTTTCATTTATATATAGAGAATCAAAAATTCAAGCTTTAGAGAATATAAGTTTTAATATTAATAACAAAAAGTCACTTGGATTGATTGGAGTTACCGGGTCTGGAAAAACAACTTTATTAAGGCTAATCACAAGAAGCTTCAACATTGACTCAGGAAATATCTTAATTGATGATAAAAAAATTAGTGAGTTTAATATTGAAAGTTTGAGGAAGCAGATTGGAATTGTTCCTCAAGATTCTTTTCTTTTTTCTGATTCTATAATAAACAATATTCGTTTTGGAAATGAAAAAGCAAGTATTAAAGAAATTAAACAAATTTGTAAAATTGCCGGTATTCACAAAGAAATTATCAAATTCAAAGACGGATACGAAACAATTTTAGGCGAAAGGGGGGTCAACTTAAGTGGAGGGCAAAAGCAAAGAATTTGTATTGCAAGAGCACTCATTAAAAATCCCAAAATTTTAATTTTAGACGATTGTCTTTCTGCTCTGGATACAGAAACAGAAAAAAAAATTATACAATCATTAAAAAAATATATAATTAATACCACAACAATTATTTCAAGTCATAGATTATCATCAGTTCAAAATTTAAATGATATTATTATTCTTAAAAATGGAAAAATAATTCAAAAAGGTAATCATGAAAAATTGATTAAACAAAAAGGGTATTATAAAGAGTTGTTTCATAAACAACTCACTAAAAAAGATGATTAGAATTTATTGATTTATTAAAAAAATTTTTTACATTATTAATCCAAACATAAAATTTTTGAGTATGGAGAGAGAAGAAATTTTTTCAAAAGTGCTTAGGGCTGGGAGAAGAACCTATTTTTTTGATGTTAGATCTACCAAAGCAGGAGACTATTACCTAACTCTTACTGAAAGCAAAAAATTCACAAATGAAGATGGTTCATTCCACTATAAAAAACATAAAATTTACTTATACAAAGAAGATTTTAGTGAATTTTCTAATATTCTTAATGAAATGACAAGTTATGTTATTTCTGAAAAAGGTGAAGAGGTAATTAGCGAGAGACACCAAAAAGACTTCAATAAAGATGAAAATACTGAAGCTACACAGGAATCTGATGATGATAAAAAGGAAGAAAATGGTGAAGGAATATCCAATGAGTTCACTGATGTTGATTTTGATGATATTCAATCCAATTAGTAAAATGAGATTTATTTTAATTGCACTATTTTTCTGTGCGGGTGTTTTTGCACAAAATACCTCCCATGATCTTAATTATTATTTTTCAGAACTAGACTCTAAATCACTGGATTCAAATATACCTACCCCAGATGAAATTATTGGTCATGAGGTAGGAGAATGGCATATATCACATGATAAACTAGTTGAATACATGTATGCCTTAGCTAATGCATCAGAAAGAGTTACAATCGAAAATAGAGGCAAAACATTTGAAGGGAGACCAATTTTACTCCTTACAATAACCTCAAGGAATAACCATTTAAATATTGACGAAATCTTAGAAAAACATAAAAAAATAACTGATTATCAACAAAATATAGAAATTAATGATCAACCTGTTATTGTATATCAAGGATTTTCAATCCATGGTAACGAAGCAAGTGGATCAAATGCAAGTTTACTATTAGCATATTATTTAGCTGCTTCAAACAGTGATTTTGTGAAAAATCTGCTTGAAAGTTCTGTAATATTGTTAGATCCATGCATGAATCCAGACGGATTACAAAGATTTGCCTATTGGGCAAATACCAACAGAAATGTAAATTTAACATATGACCCCAATGACAGGGAATACAATGAAATTTGGCCAGGGGGTAGAACAAATCATTATTGGTTTGATTTAAATAGAGATTGGTTACCTGTTCAGTTACCAGAATCCCAGGCAAGAATAAAAACTTTCAATAAGTGGATTCCTAATATTTTGACAGATCATCATGAAATGGGAACCAATGCCACATTCTTTTTTCAACCTGGAATTCCATCAAGAACCCATCCACTCACCCCAGATTTAAATCAAAAACTTACAAAGGAAATTGCAAAATTTCATGTTGAAAGTTTGGATAAGATTGGATCACTTTATTATTCTGAAGAAAGTTTTGATGATTTTTATTATGGAAAAGGGTCTACCTATCCAGATATTAATGGATCAATAGGTATATTATTTGAACAAGCCAGCTCAAGAGGTCACATCCAAGAATCTGATAATGGAATTTTAAAGTTTCCGTTTACAATAAAAAACCAACTTACAACAGGGATTTCAACATTAAAAGCTGCAGTTAATCTTAGGCTCGATATTTTAAATTATCAAAAAACATTTTACTTAGATGCTGCCAAGGAAGCAAGTAAATTTAAAAGTGAATCGATAATATTTGGAAATCCAAAAGACAAGTACAGAACAAATAAACTTGCAGAAATACTAAGAAGGCATGAAATTAATATATACGAACTCAACAATGATATAAAACACAATAACAAAATATACAAAAAAGGATATGCTTACATAGTTCCAAAAAATCAAAAAAAATACAGACTTATAAATGCGATGTTTGAAACAAGAACAACATTTTCAGATAGTTTGTTTTACGATGTTTCATCCTGGACACTTCCTTTAGCTTTCAACTTAAATTACGATTTAAATTTCAAGAACACTAGTAATAAAAATAGTATTGATAAAATTGAATATAATCAAAACTCAAATATTGAAAAAAGTAATTATGCATTCTTAATGGAGTGGCATGAATATTTATCGCCAAAAGCATTAAATATGTTTCTTGAAAATGACATTATTGTAAAAGCCGCGACTAAAAGGTTTAAATTAAGTGGGAAAGATTATGATTATGGCACTATTTTAATTCCCGTTCAAAACAATAAACATATTGATCTTAATAAATTTTTAAACCAGGTTTCAAAAGAATGTCTAGTTGAAATAAATAGTGTTAAAACAGGTTATGCTAGTGGCCCTGATTTAGGAAGTAATAATTTCAAAAGAATTCGTAAAAAAAATATTGCGTTGCTCGTGGGAGATGGAATAAATGCGTATGATGCTGGGGAAATTTGGCATCTTCTTGACACAAGATTTCAGGTAAAATTAACGAAACTGGATGTTAGGAATATCAAGCGTGCTAATTTAAATGAGTATTCAACAATAATTGCCCCAAATAGCTCAATATCTGATTCAGTAATTACTGAAAAAATTAGTAAATGGGTAAAATCAGGTGGAACACTAGTTGCTTATAAAAATTCAATCAATTGGTTAAAAAAGAATAAACTGATTAAGGCTAATGAATTAAAGAATAACATAAATGCAAAAAATATCTCTTTTGAGGAAAGAAATGCATTTTTTGGTGCACAAAGAATTGGAGGAGCAATCTTTAATACTAAAATTGACAGATCTCACCCAATAAATTTTGGCCAAACCAACACAACAATGCCTATTTTTAGAAACTCAACAATTTTTATTGAAAAAGATAAAGACAGTTACAAAAATCCCATTTTATACACAAAAGACCCATTGCTAAGTGGTTATATTTCTGATGAAAATATTAAATTACTTGAGTCCACAAGCCCACTAAAAATAAATAATATTGGAAAAGGAAAAGTGATTTATCTCACTGACAACACAAATTTTAGAGCCTTTTGGTATGGAACCAACAAAATTCTAATGAATGCCATATTTTTCAGCAATATAATGTAAGTTATGCTATCTTTAGACTATTAGCTATTTTATTATTTGGAGTAATTAAAACCACTGAATCACATTGAACAACTCCAAAAACTTAACATTCACTGATGAAGTTGGCTATTTGTTTTTTAGGAAAGTTTACCGTAGCGATAGTCTGAAAATTAACCAACATTTCTGTAGTATAATTTTTTGTAATTTGTGCAGATGATTTTAAAATACCTAAATCTCCAAAATTAATTTTTAATTTATACAATAGATTAATGGCCTCTTTAAAAAGCTCAGCATGAATAATGGATCCAACCCTTATATCTAAATCTTTAGAGGATTTAAATAAATTATCCAAATCAACTTTTTTTAGATCTATTTGCTATAAAACTCTTAACAAATACAAATAATGCCATTAAAGTTGATAACATCATTATACAAATCCTTATTATTCCCATTATTCTATCACCCTCAATAGCGCTCATTAGAGGCTTAACGAGACCAAACAGGATTAAAAAAGTTAATAATATAACAACATGGGCAATCAATTTATTTTCTTTCTTTAATCCAGAATTTAAAACTAAAATTATAATACCAAAAACTACTGGAATTAAGGCTGTAGGAGAATATTCTACATCAATATAGCCCCAAAGACCAAAAGAAATTAGTATAACTGCATTAACAAAGCTTATTTTGTGTGGTTTCATAAAATTATTTTTCGTAAAATTACAACTAAATATTTTAAAAAAAAATGGCAAGAACTCCGTCAAATATGGTTAGCCTTGGAACAAAGGCTCCAGATTTTTCACTTTATGATGTAATAAGTGAAGAACAAAAAAACCTCAACGAATTAAAAGGAAAAAATGGTTCCGTTATTATGTTTATTTGTAACCATTGTCCTTATGTAAAACATGTAAACAAAACGATAGTAAATCTATCTAATAAGTTTAAAAATAATGACATAAATTTTATCGGGATTTCTAGTAATGATATAATTAATTATCCTGAAGACAGTCCTGAATTAATGAAGGTTAATGCATTTGAGAATAATTTCACATTCCCATATCTCTACGACGAATCTCAGGAAATCGCAAAAAAATATGATGCCGCATGCACACCAGATTTTTATTTATATGATCGAGAATTAAAGCTAACATACAGGGGACAACTTGACAACTCCAGACCTGGCAATGGAATTGAATGCAATGGAGAAGATTTAGATTATGCTATTAATTGTTTGCTTTCCGATAATGAAAATAACAGAATTCAAAAACCAAGTATTGGGTGTAATATTAAATGGAAATAATTATTCAACTGAAATGAGCTCAACTTCAAAAACTAAGGTAGCATTAGCAGGAATAACTCCACCTGCACCAGATACACCATAAGCTAAATCACTTGGTATTATAAAACTTGCCTTATCTCCAATACCAAGCAATGAAATACCTTCATCCCAGCCTTTTATTACCTGTCCTACACCTAATGTAAATTCAATAGGCTGATTTCTTTTAAAAGAGGAATCGAATACAGTTCCATCAAGTAACATTCCTTTGTAGTGAACCTTAACCTTATTTCCATTTGAGGGTTTATGGGAATTATTTTCTTTTTCAAACTTATATAGCAATCCAGAAGAAGTTTTTGAAAAACCTTTTGAAAGATCTTTCAGAATCTTAAGCTCATTTTCCTTTTCCTTTTTAATTCTATCAGCTTTTGTTTTATTAAAGTCTTCAAAAGCTTTTGCGGCATCAAAAGCTTTAGCCTTATCACCAACAGCATTAATTTTGACAGAAATTATTTCATCATTTTGCGAAATAGAATTAACTACATCCATTCCATCTATAACATTTCCAAATACGGTATGTTTATTATCTAACCAAGGGGTTTCAATATGAGTTATAAAAAACTGACTTCCATTTGTTGATGGCCCTGCATTTGCCATGGAAATAACCCCAGGACGATCATGCTTAAGCTCACTATGAAATTCATCATCAAACTTATACCCAGGGTCACCACTACCAGTTCCTAGAGGGCATCCAGCTTGAATCATAAAATCATTAATTACTCTGTGAAATTTTAGTCCATCGTAATATGCTTCACCTAAGGGTTTAATCGAATTATTAATTAAGCCTAAGGATAAACCAACAAAATTACCAACGGTTCCTGGTGTTTTTTCAAATTCTAACTCAATCTTTATTTCGCCTTTTGATGTAGAAATAGTTGTAAATAAGCCATTCATAATCTAAGTTTTTTTTGCGAATATATTAATAATAATGGTATAATTAATTGGCCAAATCACTTAAAAATTTAATCCTAAAAAGTTTTAGTTCAAACTCATCATATTCACTGTCAAACTCCTCCAATGCCATCTCTATATCATCTGACTCTGATTCAATGAAATAGTCATATAATTCACCCTGCTGATCTTCATCTAAATAATCATTAATACAATATGAGATGTCAAGTTTTGTTCCAGAGTAAATTATTGTTTCCATCTCTGAAATTAATTCTGATAAATCCATTGATTTAGACTGAGCTATATCTTCTATTGATAACTTGCGATCAATACTCTGAATTATAAATAGTTTTAAAGACGAATTTTTTCCAGCAGATTTTACCACTAAATCATCAGGCCTTGTAATATTGTTTTGCTCAACATGTTCTGAGATTAGTTCTAAAAATTCTCTTCCATATTTTTTTGATTTTCCCTCTCCTACTCCAAAAATTGATGATAATTCCTCAAATTTTAACGGATATCTTATTGACATTTCAACCAAAGAAGGGTCTTGAAAGATCACATAAGGTGGTATTGATTTTATATCTGCAATTTTTTTTCTTAGGTTCTTTAACTTATTAAGCAAATTAAGATCTCCTGATTCAGTAGGAGTTATAGCTGGTGATTCTTTAAAATCAGCTTTATTTTCAATTTCAGGGATTGATAATTCTGTTGGTTTATTTAAATATTTTATTCCTTTTTCTGTGATGGAAAGTGAGCCAAAATTTTCGATCTTTTTTGAAATCATATTTTCAACTCTTAAATACCATAATAAAATATTCCAAAAGTATTCATCATTTGATTTTCCAGATCCAAAATATTTATTGTTTTTAATATTATGTGATACAAGAAGTGCACTATTTTTTCCAATCAAAATATTAACAATATCTTTTTGTTTGTAAATTGATTTTGTTTCTAAAATTAAATTTAGAATTAGAACTAACTGTTCTTTAACATTAATTTTATTTTTAGGGTTTTGCATATTATCATCCATTAATCTCCCCTCCCCGGTTTCAGAATCAAAGTATTCACCAAAATAATTTAACAAATATTGTCTTCTACTTAATGGTGTTTGACAATATGCAACGACTTCCTCTAGATGCAATGAAGCAATAGCTTTTTCAGCTTTATTTTTAGATTCTAAAAACTTCTCTAGTTTTTCAATATCCTTGTAAGAATAATATGCTAAACAGTGTCCTTCACCGCCATCTCTACCCGCTCTCCCTGTTTCTTGATAATATCCTTCAAGGCTTTTAGCAATATCATAATGGATTACAAATCTTATATCAGGTTTATCTATACCCATTCCAAAAGCTATTGTTGCAACAACAACATCAAGATCCTCCATCAAAAAAGCATCTTGATTTTGATTTCTTGTTTTAGAATCTAACCCAGCATGATAAGGAACAGATTTAATATTGTTTAAAATTAATAATTCAGAAATTTCTTCTACTTTTTTTCTACTCAAACAATAAATTATGCCTGATTTACCGGTCCTAGCTTTTATAAATTTTATCAAATCATTATTTGTTTGTTCTGTTTTTGGTCTTACTTCATAAAATAAGTTCGGTCTATTAAATGATGATTTAAAAATAATAGCATCAGTAATTTCAATATTTTTTAATATATCAGACTGAACTTTTGGAGTAGCAGTTGCAGTTAATGCTATTACAGGAAGAGAATCATCAATTTTATTTATTATACTTCTGATATTTCTGTATTCTGGTCTAAAGTCATGTCCCCATTCGCTTATGCAATGAGCTTCATCAATAGCTAAAAATGAAATTTTCACAGATTTTAAAAAATCAATATTTCCGGATTTCGCTAGGGACTCAGGAGCTAAATATAAAAGCTTAGTTTTATTATTTTTTACATCATCTTTGACTTGATTAACCTCATCTGTGGTTAGTGATGAATTTAATACATGTGCAATACTATTTTCTTCTGAAAAACCTCTCACTGCGTCAACTTGATTCTTCATTAAAGCAATTAATGGAGATATTACAATTACTGTACCTTCCAACAACAATGCTGGTAACTGATAACATAGTGATTTACCACCACCAGTAGGCATAATAACAAAGGTGTTTTTTTTATTTAAAATATTTAGAATTACTTCCTTTTGGTTACCCTTGAAATCTTTAAATCCAAAAGTATTTTGAAGACAGGCTAAAATCGGTTTATCATAGTCCATTTAATTGAATGAATAATATAAGGTAACTTTAAGTTAAAACAATCTTTTTTGATTTAAGAAATTCTTTAATAAAATTTTTGTTTTTTTGCATTATATATAATCATTCCAATTTGAGCAAAACAAACATAATAGAATTTGGAAAGGAAGTAATAAAGCTTCAGTCTGAGAGCATAAGAAACCTTGTTGAACTAGTTGATAAAAACTTTGAGACAGCTATAAACTTAATCCTTGACTCAGATGGAAGAGTTGTTGTAACTGGCATAGGTAAAAGTGCGATCATAGCCAACAAGATTGTTGCCACATTAAATTCAACAGGAACACCATCAATTTTTATGCATGCAGCTGATGCAATTCATGGTGATCTTGGAATTATAAAAAAAGATGATGTTATAATTTGCATTTCAAAAAGCGGAAACACAGCAGAAATAATGGATTTAGTTCCTTTTTTGAAAATGACAAAAAATCCATTGATTGCAATTACCGGAGACATTAATTCATCACTCGCAAAAAATTCATCAGTGGTTTTAAATAGTCATGTTGATGTAGAGATATGCCCGAATAATTTAGCACCCACTAATAGTACAACCGCACAATTAGTTATAGGGGATGCTATTGCTGCTACACTTGTCAAAATTAAAGGTTTTACTTCCAATGATTTTGCAAAATTTCACCCTGGTGGAAGTCTTGGGAAAAAATTATATTTAAAAGTGAATGATTTAATCGATAAGAATATAAAACCAAAGGTTTCGATAGATGACGATATTAAAGATGTGATTATAGAAATAAGTAATAAAATGCTTGGAATCACACCAGTTTTTTCCAGAGATACAATAGTGGGGGTTATAACTGATGGTGATTTGAGAAGAACCTTGTTAAATAACCATGAAATTTCAAAATTAAAAGCCAAGGACATAATGTCTACTAACCCTCAAATTATTGATTCGGAATGCTTGGCATCAGAGGCCTTGGAAATAATGAAAAAAAATAAAATCTCTCAACTAATTGTCACTAATAACAACTCATACTTTGGAGTAATTCATATACAAAGTCTAATTAAGGAAGGTATCTCATAATGGATAGTTCAAGTCATGATAACATGTCTTTTTTAGAGCATCTTGAAGAATTAAGATGGCATATTATTCGTTCACTAATAGTAATTATTTCTGCTGGATTTATTTGCTTTTTAATGAAAGATTTCATCTTTGATACAATAATTTTTGGACCAAAAAAAATGGATTTTCCCACATATAAGTTTTTGTGTCAAGCTGCAACATTCATAGGAGTTGAAACAACTTTCTGCGGGGATGAATTTCCTTTCATAGTTCAAAATAGGACTATGGCAGGACAATTTTCTGCTCATGTTATGACATCAATAATTTCAGGTTTCATAATATCATTTCCCTACATTCTATATGAGTTATGGAAATTTATTAGTCCCGGTTTACTTGAAAAGGAAAAAGCTAAATCAAGGGGTTTTATTTTTATATCATCATTGTTGTTTTTCATTGGTGTATTATTCGGATATTATATAATTTCTCCATTGTCAATTAACTTCCTAGGCACTTATCAAGTTTCTAGTCAGGTACTTAATGAGATTGATTTAGGTTCTTTTATAGGTTTAGTAAGATCCTCTGCTATAGCTTCGGGAATAATTTTTGAATTACCAATCATAATATACTTTTTGACTAAAGCGGGAGTGGTTACACCAGAATCTCTTGTTAAATACAGAAAATACGCACTCGTGTTAGTTTTAGTTTTAGCAGCAATTATAACACCGCCAGACGTTGCAAGCCAAATTATTGTTGCCATACCGATTGTTGTATTATACCAAGTAAGTATATTTATTTCAAAAATTGTTGTTAAAAATCAAGCTAAATGATCTTAAAAGCAGACAACTTAATTAAAACCTACAGCGGCAAAAGTGTTGTAAATGACGTTTCCTTGAACCTTAAACAAGGAGAAATTGTTGGGTTATTAGGCCCTAATGGTGCTGGAAAAACTACTTCTTTTTATATGATTGTTGGTTTAATAAAACCTAATTCTGGTTCAATATTTTTAGATGACAAAGATATTACACGTTTCCCCATGTATAAAAGAGCTAAAAATGGTATTGGATATTTGGCTCAAGAATCGTCTGTTTTCAGAAAAATGAGTGTTGAAGACAATATACATAGTGTATTGGAAATGACCAATCTCACAAAAAAAGAACAACACTATAAAGTTGAATCATTATTGCATGAGTTTGGTTTAAAAGCTATAAGAAAGAGACGTGGTGATTTACTTTCAGGTGGGGAAAGAAGAAGAACTGAAATTGCCAGAGCACTTGCAACTAGCCCCAGCTTTATTTTACTAGATGAGCCATTTGCTGGAGTTGATCCTCTTGCTGTTGAAGATATTCAAAAAATTGTTCGAGACTTAACCAAAAGAAATATTGGAATACTAATTACTGACCATAATGTTCAAGAGACACTTGCAATAACCGATAGGACATACCTCATGTTTGAGGGCAGTATTTTAAAAGACGGTAAGCCAGAGGAATTAGCCAATGATGAACTAGTAAGAAAGGTTTATCTTGGGCAAAATTTTGAATTAAGAAAAAAGACAATTTAATTCTTCAATTTATAGAAGGTAAATATCGAGGTTAAAATATAGACTGAAATTACCAAGGGAATAGCATAAATACCAAAAATAATTAGAGAAGGTATTGAGATAAAGATTATAAAAAACCTTCTCCTATTACCTTTAAACTTAAGTGATTTAATTCTAAAATTTAATAGTTTTAAATTTGAAACTAGTAGAATACTTGAAACTATTACAATTAACATTAAAACATTGTAATCAAGAATTATAATTGAAAATGAATTACCCTCAGCAGAAATAATCGCAAAAGAATATATTAAAACTGAATTGGCTGGGGTCGGTAAGCCTCTAAAAAATTTTGATGAAGATTTTCTCGTGTTATAGCGAGCCAGCCTGTAAGCTGAGGATAGAGTTACAATAAACCCCAAAAAGGGAATAAATGATGATGAAATAGAACCCACAGATGAAGAAGGTGCTGCAATAAACATGTTATATAGTAATATTCCAGGAACAAAACCAAAACTGACCAAATCTGCCAAAGAGTCTAGCTGAATTCCAATATCAGATTTTGCATTTAATTTTCTAGCTATATAGCCATCTAAATAATCTAAGATTAAACATATAACAGAAATTATGAAGACATGTTTTACCTTAAGATTGTTTTCAATTAGTAAAAGAACAATGATACAACCTAAAAATAAATTAAAGAGAGTGATTAGATTTGGTAAAAACTTAAAATTCACTAAAAATTATTTGTAGTAAAACTAATGATTTAGCTTTAAATTAATTATAAATTTGCTACTTAATTATAATATCTTACCCCTAATCATGTTATAATAAAAATGAGAACTAAAATATTAGTACTATTATTATTTTTTATATCCTTTTCTGCAATTAGTCAAAGTTCATCTAAATATTCAAACGAATTTTTGAATATTGGTGTTGATGCAAGATCAATTGGAATGGCAAATGCAGTTGTATCCTCTACTAATGACGTGAATTCAACTTATTGGAACCCTGCAGGTCTAATAAATATTGAAAGAGATGAAATCTCTTTGATGCATTCAAATTATTTTGCAAATATTGCTAATTACAACTATATATCTTATGCAAAAAATGTAGATGATGAATCTGCAATAGGATTTTCTATAATAAGATTTGGAGTTGATGACATAATGGATACCACCCAACTTATCGATAATCAAGGAAATATTGACTTTAATAGAATAGAGTTATTTTCTGCTGCAGATTATGCTTTTTTGTTTAGCTATGCTAAAAAAAATAATTTTCTAAATTTAAGTTATGGCCTAAACGTAAAAATAATTAGAAGAATAATTGGAGATTTTGCAAACTCATGGGGTTTTGGATTTGATTTAGGAATTCAGCATAAGAACAATAATGGTTGGAATTTTGGACTGATGGCAAGGGATGTAACAACCACTTATAATAGCTGGTCATTTGACGAGGACAGATTGAACAACATTCAAGATGCAATTGAAGGTCAAAATCAGCAAATTCCAGAAAAATCAGAAATAACATTACCTAAACTGCAATTTGGTGTTTCAAAAGAATTTTCGCTTAACAATCAATACAGTTTGTTGGGTGCATTTGATCTATTTGTTGTGTTTGAAGAAACTAATGATATAGTTTCGACAGAAATCGCTAGTATTAATCCTGCATTGGGTTTTGAATTGGGTTATATTGATTTAGTATATTTAAGATTAGGTATTGGTAATTTTCAGAATGAAATACAATATGATTCGTCAGAAAAACTCAGCTTTCAACCCAACTTTGGTATTGGGTTTAATATGAATAATATTGAAATTAATTATGCATTTACTGATATTGGTAATCATTCGACTGCATTATATTCCAATATTTTTTCTTTGAAATTCAACCTCAGTATTTTAAGATGAATAAAACTTACATAAACATCCTTTTTGCACTGTTATTAATGTTTTTTTCAATTACTATTAATGCCTATGAATTAGAGAATAAAAATCGTTACAAAATAAGTATTCTATCGATTGGAGAAGGACCTAGTTTAGTCGATGCATTTGGACATACAGCAATAAGGGTTAAAGATGAAGAGTTAAAAAATGATGTGGTATTTAATTTTGGCGTTTATGATTTTAATTCACCAAACTTTTATTCAAACTTTGTTAAAGGTAGACCTGAGTATAAACTGGGCATACAAAATTACTACGATCTTACCCAAAATTATATTAGACAAAAAAGATATATAGTTGAGCATCAGCTAAATCTTGATCAAAATTCAATTAAAATAATAATTGATTTATTGGTTGAAAAATTAAATGACCCATATTACATATACGATTATTTCAGGGATAATTGTACAACCAGAGCGGCTGACATTGTTATTGATAAAACAAATAATAAATTTAAAAATGAAAAACTATACTCTGAAGACACTCTTAGTTACAGGGAACTTATTCACGGAAAAATAAATGAAAATTCATGGGCAGCACTAGGTATTGATTTATGCTTGGGGGCAATAATTGATAAAAAAATCAAAACCAGAGAAACATTTTTTCTTCCTGAAAATTTAATGAACTATTTGGACTTATATAAAGGGGATATTATAAAAAGAAACATTATTTACAGTCCTGAATCGGATAATAGTTATTTTGAAAATGTACCGTCTCCCCTACTAATAAATCTCATTTTATCTTTAATAATAGTCGTTATTACAATATCTAATTTTAAAAGTAATAAATGGAATAAAAGCTTAGATACTTTAATTTTTTTAATTTCAGCGTCAATAGGAATTTTAATTATTTATCTATGGTTCTTTAGTAATCATTTTGCCGGAGCTCAAAATTTCAATTTTCTATGGGCTTTTCCCTTTAATTTTGCTCTAATATTAGCAATTTATAAAAATAAAATACCTTATTGGTCCATTGGATATATCAAATTATTAATTATACTGATTATCCTCTTGTTTTTACATTGGTTTACAGGAGTTCAAAAATATAATTTAACTTTATTGCCAATATTTGTTGCTCTTTTAATCAGATACTCATTTTTAGTGTATCAAATCAATAAAACTATACAATGAAAATTTATTCAAAAAAAGGTGATAAAGGAAAAACTTCATTAATAGGTGGAAAAGTTGTCGATAAACATAACTTGTCTGTTGATGCATATGGAACAATTGATGAACTCAACTCTTTTACAGGTTTGTTAAAAGATTATATAAAGGATGATAAAATAACAGTTGTTTTGAATAATATTCAGCTTAAACTTTTTTCTATCGGTTCACTGTTAGCATCAGCTGAAAATCAAAATATGCCAGAAAAGGTTAATATTGAGAAAAAAGATGTTGAAGATATAGAATCAAATATTGACAATATGAATGATCAACTACCCAAACTAAAAAATTTTATTATACCGGGGGGACACAAGGTTTCATCATATTGTCACGTTTGTAGATCAATTTGTAGAAGAGCCGAGCGAAGAATCTCAGAATTAAATAATAATTATAAGATAAACCCATACATTTTATCATATATTAACAGACTTTCAGACTTTTTTTTCGTGTTAAGCAGACATATCAAACACTCTGATAATATCGAGGAGACTCACTGGTAATTATATGTTTTAGATTAATATTTTAACAAATTCTTGTGTAATTCCTATAAAAAATTATTTTTGCAAAAAAAAGTAATTAATCATGTATTGGACACTAGAACTAGCATCTTATTTAAGTGACGCTCCTTGGCCAGCTACAAAAGATGAATTGATTGATTATTCAATTAGAACTGGGGCTCCGCTAGAAGTTGTAGAAAACCTTCAAGCAATTGAAGACGAAGGAGATTTATACGAATCCATTCAAGAAATTTGGTCTGACTACCCTACCGATGAGGATTACCTTTGGAACGAAGATGAATATTAATTCATCCCATTTTTATTTAACACTTTCTTATACAGTTTTCTTAATTAAAATAGACAAACATGTCGTATATTTAACCTGATTTAAATAGTAATTATCTAAACTAATGCTAGGAAAAATTCTTAAACTATTTGTAGGAGATAAATCAAAAAAAGATTTAAAACTTATTAATCCCATTATCGAGGAAATCCACTCTTTTGATCAGGAAATGAATGGCTTATCAAATGATGAATTAAGAAATCAAACTTTAATATTTAAGAAAGAGATTCATAATGCCACCTCTGAAATTAACCTGGAGATAGAAAGAATTAAAAATGAAATTAACGATATAAATGATTTTGATAAAAAGGAAGAGCTTTTCAATAAAATTGATAAGTTAAATGAAGATGCATATAAGATAAGTGAAGAAACACTGAATAAAATACTTCCAAAAGCATTTGCTGTCGTAAAGGAAACTGCGAAGAGATTTGTAGAGAACAAAGAGATTGTTGTTAAAACTAATGATTATGACTTGGAGCTTTCCTCTAACAAAGATTATATTACAATAAAAAATAATAAATCCTATTGGAAAAATACATGGGATGCCGCGGGTAAAAGCATTGTTTGGGACATGATTCATTATGATGTTCAACTAGTTGGAGGAGTTGCCATGCATCAGGGAAAAATTGCCGAAATGCAAACAGGTGAAGGTAAAACGCTAGTAGCAACATTGCCTGTATACTTAAACGCACTGACCGGAAGAGGAGTACATCTGGTTACCGTTAACGATTATTTAGCAAAAAGAGACAGTGCTTGGATGTCACCTATATTTGAATTTCACGGATTAAGTGTGGATTGTATTGATTATCACAAACCAAATTCTGTGGAGAGAAAAAAAGCGTATAATTCTGATATTACATATGGTACCAATAATGAATTTGGTTTTGACTATTTAAGAGATAATATGGCAAATTCACCTGATGATTTGGTCCAAAGAAAACACAATTTTGCTATTGTTGACGAGGTTGACTCTGTTTTGATTGATGATGCAAGAACTCCACTTATTATTTCTGGAGCTATACCAAAAGGTGATAAACACGAGTTTAATGAGCTAAAACCCAAGATTGAGCGAATTGTTTCAACACAAAGAAAATTACTTGTTAATACGTTGGCAGATGCAAAAAATCAAATTAGCTCTGGGGAAGAAGAAAAAGGGTCATTTAATCTGTTAAGGGTCTTTAGAGGTATCCCAAAAAATAAAGCTCTAATAAAATATTTGAGTGAAGAAGGTGTAAAACAACTATTACAAAAAACGGAAAACTTTTACATGCAAGATAATAATAGAGAAATGCCAAAAGTTGATAAGGAACTCTATTATGTGATTGACGAAAAAAATAATCAAATAGATTTAACAGACAAAGGAATAGAATTTTTATCGGGAAAGGATGATCCAGATTTCTTTATAATGCCTGAAATAGGAATAGAGATATCAAAAATTGAGAATAAAGGTCTTTCTAAGGAGGATGAGGCAAAAGAAAAAGATGAATTATACAGGGATTTTACTATTAAATCAGAAAGAATTCACACAATAAACCAGCTTCTTAAAGCTTATGCATTGTTCGAAAAAGATATTCAGTATGTAGTAATGGAAAACAAAGTAATGATTGTTGATGAACAAACAGGAAGAATTATGGACGGGAGAAGATATAGTGACGGTTTACACCAAGCAATTGAAGCTAAGGAAAATGTGAAAATTGAGGCTGCTACTCAAACATTTGCGACAATAACATTACAAAATTACTTCAGGATGTATAATAAGCTTTCTGGCATGACTGGTACTGCAATTACTGAAGCAGGCGAATTCTGGGAAATTTATAAACTTGATGTAATGGAAATCCCAACAAATAGACCAATTCAAAGAAGTGACAGGGAAGATTTAGTTTATAAAACTAAAAGGGAAAAATATAATTCAGTCATAGACGAAGTAACAGAGCTATCTAGAGGCGGGAGACCAGTTCTTATAGGAACAACATCTGTAGAGATCAGTGAACTTCTGGGAAGAATGCTAAAAATCAGAAAAATTCCACATAATATTTTAAATGCAAAGCTCCACAAAAAAGAATCTGATATAGTTGCTGAAGCAGGAAAACCTGGCCAAGTTACCATTGCTACAAATATGGCTGGTCGTGGTACTGATATTAAACTTTCCGAAGCTGTAAAAGAGAGCGGAGGTTTAGCAATAATTGGTACAGAAAGACATGACTCTAGAAGGGTTGACAGACAGCTAAGAGGTAGATCTGGAAGACAAGGTGATCCTGGAAGCTCTCAATTTTATGTTTCCTTAGAAGATAATTTGATGAGATTATTCGGAACGGAAAGAATCGCTAAAATGATGGACAGAATGGGACTTGAAGAAGGTGAGGTCATACAACATTCCATGATTACTAATTCAATTGAAAGGGCACAGAAAAAAGTCGAAGAAAATAATTTTGGAATCAGAAAAAGATTACTTGAGTATGATGATGTAATGAATGCACAGAGGGAAGTTATATACAGAAGGCGTAACAATTCTTTGTTTGGAGAAAGACTAAGAATAGATATTTCTAATATGATATATGATACTTGTGAAAATATAGTTTATGTAAACAAAGTTGCAAACGATTATAAAAACTTTGAATTTGAGCTAATTAAGTATTTTTCTGTGACTACCGACATTAATGCTGAGTCATTTGAGTCATTGAAGGAAAATGATATTATCGATAAGGTTTATACTGTTGTTTTAAATCACTATCTGAGTAAAATTGAAAATAATGCAAAACTTGCATATCCTGTAATTAAACATGTTTATGAAAAACAAAGGGAAAAATTCAAAAGGATAGTTGTTCCTTTTACCGATGGAATTAAAAATCTTCAAGTCATAACAGATTTGGAAAAAGCATATAATTCGAACGGAAATCAGTTGGTCACTGACTTTGAAAAAAATATTTCCCTAGCTATTCTTGACAATTCATGGAAAACACATTTAAGAAAAATGGATGAACTGAAACAATCCGTTCAACTTGCTGTTCATGAGCAAAAAGATCCACTATTAATCTATAAATTTGAAGCCTTTGAATTATTTAAATCGCTAATTGACTCAGTTAACAAAGAAATATTATCATTTTTATTCAAGGCTGAAATAGCTACGAACAATAACAGAGATGTTCAGCAGGCAACATCAAAAAAACCACTTAATGTAAACACTTCTAAAGAGGAGATACCAAATACCGAAGAGCTAAGGCAAAGAAATAGAGTAGTTACAAACAGACAATCTAACGGTCCAATTGAAACTATTGTTAGAACTCAACCAAAAGTTGGTAGAAACGATAAGGTTACAATAAAAAACATAAAAAATGGGGAAATTAAAACTTTAAAATTCAAACATGCTGAAAAATTAATTGCAGGTGGTGATTGGTTAATAACTAAAAATAATTAACCAATTTTGAATAATAAAAGAAATATCAATCCCAAAGAAATTTGTGATCAAATCAAAAAAGGAAGTATAACGGCATTATCTAAAGCGATTACTCTTTCTGAAAGCAATATTGATTCCGACCAGGAATTAGCAAATAAAATCCTAGTAAAGCTAAAAAACAAAAATAACAATTCGATAAGAATAGGTATAACTGGTGTGCCAGGGGCTGGAAAAAGTACATTTATTGAGTCTTTTGGAAATCATATAACTGATTTAGGGTTAAAATTAGCTGTCTTAACCATAGATCCATCTAGCAGTCTTACTAAGGGCAGTATATTGGGAGATAAGACAAGAATGGAAACATTATCTTCTAAAAAAGATGTGTTTATAAGACCTAGTCCAGCCTCAAATTTTCAGGGTGGAGTTGGAAAAAATACACGTGAGTCAATTTTTTTATGTGAATCAGCTGGATATGATATTATTTTAATTGAAACAGTTGGTGTTGGTCAAAACGAAATTAGTGTAGCAGAAATGGTAGATTTCTTTTTGTTATTAAAAATCTCCGGTTCTGGAGATGAATTGCAGGGTATAAAAAGAGGAATTATTGAAATGTCAGATTTAATAGCAATAAATAAGTGCGATGGTAATAATGTGGAAAATTCCATAAAGGCAAAAAATGAATTTAAGCTCGCATTACAATTATTTCCTAAGAAAAAATCTAATTGGAATCCCCAGGTATTGACCTGTAGTAGTATAACAGGAGATGGTTTAGCAGACATATGGTATTGCATTAATGATTATGTGAGCTTAACTAAAAAGAATAATTATTTTTATGAAAATAGAGTAAATCAAAACAAATCGTGGTTGCTTCAAATTATAGATTATTCTCTAAGGAAATCATTTTTTAATAGGAAATCTGTAAAATTGAAACTGGATAATTTGATTAAGAAAATTGAAGAACAAAAAATTTCAATATTCGAAGCTAGCCAGAAAATTCTTTCTGAGATTTAAAAAAATTATATAAATATTTAAATAGTAAACCCGAAAACAAACCGAAAGTTAAACCAAATAGTATATCAAGGGGATAATGAACACCCAAGTAGATTCTACTATATGAAAAAATTATTACCCATACTATTAATATTGGTTTGAAATACTTTTTAACAGATTGGTTTAGGCAATTTAAAACGAAAATTGTAACCGCAACAGAATTTGCAGCGTGAGCTGAAAAGAACCCATATTTTCCACACCTTATATTAATATCTCTTAATAAATTTTGTAAGTCGTCAATTCTACAAGGCCTCAATCTTTGTGTTGAATCTTTTACAAGATTTGTAAATTGATCAGTGAACAATATTAATAACGCGACAAAAAACAATATTATAAGTAACCCATTAATCCCATTTTTTTTATAAAGTAGATAAATAAGAAAAATGAACATCGGAATAAACGTGAACTTATTTGTTATTGCAATCCATAGCGGATCCCAAGTTTCACTACCCAGATTATTTAGATAAATCAATATTTCGGTATCAATTTGTTTTATTCTATTCAAAACTGTTTATCATTTTATTTGTTAGGAAATTGAATCTTAAATATAAAAAAACAGCAGAAAACAAAAGACCACACAATAGGCCCACCCATATTCCTGTTTCCTGAAACTGATTGTTGTCTCCAAAATAATAGCTTATTGGGAAACCGATAATCCAATATGCAATAAAAACTATTAACGTTGGAATTTTTACATCTTGCATACCCCTCAAGGCTCCTAATATTATGACTTGGGCACTGTCAAAAAGTTGAAATAAGGCTACTATGATAAATAGCTTTGCAGATTTTTCGACAATCATAATATTTTTTTCATAATTATATGCATCCGTAATATCTATGTATATGTATGGGAGATATTCTCTGAAAATAAAAATTAATATGGAGAAAATAAAGGCTAATAAAATTCCAAGGAATAAAATTGATAAAGATATTCTTTTGAGCTCCTTGTAATTACTAAGTCCCTTTTGATTACCAGATCTAATTGCTGCACTTACGCTCAAACCACTAGCAATCATGAAAGTCATCGAAGATATATTCAATACAATTTGGTTCGCTGATTGTGTAATTTCACCAAGTAAACCACTTAACCAAATAGCCGCGGTAAAAATACCCACCTCAAACAACATCTGTAGAGAAGTTGGGAAGCCCAAAGAAAGAATCTTCTTTATCATAATCTTATCTACAACAAATTTTAATATTTCTAAAATGTAATTTTTAATTATATTTTTTTTGAAAAGCAAAAGGAATAAAAAAGAAAACATAATTATTCTGGATGTTAAAGTCCCTATAGCTGCACCTATTATTCCTAAAGCGGGAAAACCAAATTTCCCAAATATCAAAACATAATTTACAATTACATTAATAATATTAGCTAATAAAGTTGCGTACATGGAATTCGCAGTTAATGACAGACCATCACTATATTGTTTAAGAGCCTGAAACATTAAAAGAGGTACGAGTGAAGCAGCAACTATATCAAGGTAAGGTATTGCTAAATCAACAACATTAGCCGGTTGGTCTAACATAAAAAGTAATGGCTTAAGTAATAAAATAGCTAGATAAAGAAAGACCCCCAAAATCAAACACATTAAATAACCATTTACAAATGATTTCCTCAGATCATTGTTATCGTTCCTACTATGAGCTTCTGCAACAACTGGAGTGATTGCTGCAGAGAAGCCAATCCCGATTGACATGGCTATGAAAATAAAACTATTACCCAATGAAACAGCCGCTAGATTCGTGGGGTCCAATTTACCAACCATTATGTTGTCAATCATACCTACAAGTGTATGACCTAACAGACCTAAAATAATTGGATAGGATAGCTTTAAATTATAGGAAATTTCTTTTGTGTAACTATTTAAAATCAAGACTGGCTTTTAAAGAAATTCATTACATAATCAACCGGCACCTTCCCTGTCGTGATATTTTTAAGTTTTCCTTTAATCAATTTCTTTTTGAAAGGTGAAATTTTATCAGTGAATAAAACACCCTCCAAATGATCATATTCGTGCTGTATAACCCTTGCTACAATTCCGTCAAAACTATCCACATAAATATTAAAATTCTCATCTTGATACTTAATCTTGATTTCTGATTTTCTATTTATGTTTTCTCTAATGCTGGGTATACTTAAACAACCTTCTTCAAATGATTTTAAATCCCCAGATTCATTGATAATTTCAGGGTTGATAAATGTTTTCTTGACTGATTTTATTTCAAAACCTGAATTTGATTCAAATTCCTCATTATCAAATGCAGAAGTGTCAATAATAAAAAGTCTTATTCCTTTTCCAATTTGTGGAGCAGCTAACCCTACACCAGATGCATTATACATAGTCTCGTACATGTCTCTTATCAATATTTTCAAATCAGGATAATTCTTGTCAATATTGACAGATCTTTTTTTAAGAAGCGGATAACCGTAACCAACAATGGGTAATATCATGAAAAAATTTTTTCAAAATTACAATATTAAATTTTAGGAATTGATATTTAAATATTGCAAATAATCTTGAAGAATTATAGAAGCACTTATTTTATCGACTAAATATTTATCCGACCTTAATTTCTTTTTTACTCCACTTGAAATTAAAAACTTCTTAGCAATTTTTGAGCTAAACCTTTCATCAAAACGAAAAATTTCATTTTTATCAAAGAAATTAGATAAAGAAGCAATGAATTTAATAATTGAATTTTCCACTTCGGAATATTCACCGGAAAACCTCCTTGGTTGACCAATAATAATTCTTGAAATATTTTCTTTTTCAATTAAAGTTTTGAGATTAATAATTAATTTTGATGTATCCACCGTCTCTAAAGGAAATGAAAAAATTTTATCGGTATCTGTAATTGAAAGTCCCGTTCTTTTTAATCCATAATCAATACCTAGAAACTTTGTTTTCATTCTACAATCTAAAAAATTTCTTTAATCTTTTCCTGCATTTTCTTCCATTTTCAAAATCATCTGAGTATTTCTTTATTTTATCAAAAATAATTTGCTTTTCTATATTAACCATTTCAGAATAAAAACTACTCACTTTTTCTAGAATCTTATCATTTAGTTTTAACCTTCTAAAATTTTTAAATCTTTCCTCGGCAGAAAGAGATTTAAATTTCATTCTGTTTAAATCTATTAAGTAAAATCTATAGTCATCATCATATTTTTTTACAAGTGTATTACTTCTTGAATGATCTAAAAACATAATTCCATTTTCGTGAAGATTATGTGTAAAATATGTGAATTTTTTAATAATATCATCCCTGAAATCTAGATCAATATTTTTAAAAACAAATTCCATATCATAATCATAATCAATGTTTTCTGAAACATAATAACTTTGATAGAAAAGGCCAAATTTGAAAAATTCGTAAAAACCGATTGGCTTTGGTGACATTATGCCATTATCAATTAATTTTTTAGCATAATTATAAGAACGATTTGCTTTGCTGGATCTAAAAAAAGTATAAACGATTTTGTTAAAGATATTTGGACTTTTAAACCTTTTAATATTGACGACTAAGTTTTCAATATTAATTTTTTTGATTGTATTTCTAGTTCCTTTGATTAATACACCTTTTGAATCAAAATCATTAATTACTTTATTTAATGCAGGTCTAAATTCTCTGTACTTATCTTCTATCAAAAAGGAATTATTCAAAAGGTATTTATATTTTTGGTGTAAATATATTTATTAATGGGCAATATAATAAATAATGAAGCTCACAAAGCTTATGATTTTATCGAAAAAGGTGGGATTATTTTATATCCAACAGATACCGTTTGGGGTTTAGGATGTGATGCAACAAATTGTAGTGCTATTGAGAAAATTTATCAATTAAAAAAAAGAAGTTTAAAAACACCCATGCTCTCCCTTGTGAAAGATATCAATATGATTGTAAAATACACAAATAGCTCATTAAATGAGGTTAGTCAGATATTAGAAAGTACAAGTAAGCCAACAACTGTAATATACCCCAAAGGTAGAAATTTATGTAAGTACATCCTTTCTGAGGATGGTTCTGTAGGATTTAGAGTACCTCAAAACAGTTTTTGTATGGATTTACTAACTCTGATGAAAAAACCGCTTATTTCAACCTCAGCAAATATACATAAGCAAGCATTCCCTTTATCTTTTGAAGAAATTAATGAGGATATTTTAAAACAAGTTGACTATATCGTAAATTTACCCAAAGATAACTGGTGTACTAAACCATCAACGGTTTTAAAGTTAGATGAGTTTGGAAGTTTTTATAAAATCAGATAGAAATGGTATTTCAGGAAGCCATAACAAATTCAATATTTCATGAAATTTCAAATTATTGCTCTGCTAATAATATAGAATCATTTGTTGTCGGAGGCTTTGTACGAGACTTTTTCTTAAAAAGACCCTCTAAAGATATCGACATATTAGTTATTGGTGATGGAATTACTGTTGCAAAACAGATTGCCAAGCAAATTGATCCTAAAATTTCTGTCACAATTTTCAAAAATTTTGGTACTGCTTATTTTAAATTAAACGATTATGAAATAGAGTTTGTTGGTTCCAGAAAAGAATCTTATGCAAGTGATAGTCGAAACCCAATAATTGAAACTGGGAGTTTTGAAGATGATATAAATAGAAGAGATTTTAAAATTAATTCAATTGCAATTTCACTTAATAATCGAAACTTTGGAGAAATAATAGATTTACATGGCGGCTTGACAGATTTAAAACAAAAAGTCATTAATACTCCACTAGATTCCAATATTACATTTTCTGATGATCCGCTAAGAATGTTAAGGGCAATAAGATTTGCTTGCCAACTTGATTTTGAAATTCACGATGATTTAGTCAAAACTATGACTAATCAAAAAAATAGGATTAGTATAGTTACAAATGAAAGAATTGTAGATGAAATAAATAAAATTATTTTATCAAAAACCCCCTCAAGGGGATTTAAAATATTAGAGCAAACGGGAATTTTAGAAATAACTATTCCAGAATTAACAAGTTTAAAAGGAATTGATGAAATTGAAGGTCAAAAGCACAAAGACAATTTTTATCACACTCTAGAGGTCCTTGATAATATTTGTTTAAACACTGATAACTTATGGCTAAGATGGGCTGCTCTACTCCACGATATAGGAAAAGCTTCAACAAAAATATTTAATAAAAAAATTGGTTGGACTTTTTATGGCCACGAATTTGAGGGAAGTAAAATGGTATATAAATTGTTTAAGAGATTAAAAATGCCTTTGAACGAAAAGATGAAATATGTCCAAAAGCTAGTACTTATGAGTTCTAGGCCAATTGTTTTAGCTCAGGAAAATGTTACTGATTCAGCTGTAAGAAGATTGATTTTTGATGCTGGTAATTCAGTTGATGACCTAATGACTTTGTGTGAAGCCGATATAACAACAAAAAATAAAAAAAGATTTAAAAAATATCATGACAATTTTAAAATTGTAAGAGAAAAAATACAAACAGTTGAAGAAAAAGATAATATTAGAAATTTCCAACCACCAATTTCCGGAGCTGAAATCATGAGTACTTTTAATCTTAAACCGTGTAAAACAATCGGAATAATCAAAGAAAATATTAAAGAAGCAATTCTAGATGGAATTATTGCAAATAATTATGAGGATGCTTATAAACTAATGTTAGAAGAAGGGGGAAAGTTAGGTTTATCACATGAAAAGTAAATTTAATAACTTAACAAAATTAGCTCTATTACTTGTTTATTTAGTAATAATCGCTGGTGCATTTGTTAGAATGACTGGTTCAGGAATGGGCTGCCCTGATTGGCCAAAATGTTTTGGTTTTTATATTCCTCCCACAGAACTTTCACAAATATTATTTAAAAGTAATTATGATTACTCAAAGGGTCAAATGATTTTATACAACGAGGAAGAATTACTGGTTGCAAAATCAGACTTCAATAGCGATGATTTTATAAACTTAAATAATTGGGAAGTATATGAAAAACACGATTATGTATTATTTAACCCTCTTCACACATGGATTGAATACATTAATAGACTAATTGGAGCAATATCAGGTATCCCAATACTTATTTTCACTCTTATTTCGATTATTTATTTTAAAAAATTCAGGCATTTAACATTGATTTCAATGATCACACTAGTTGCAATGGGTTTTCAGGCATGGCTTGGCAAAACGGTTGTAGATTCAAATTTAGAAGGTTATAAGATAACTATTCATATGTTAATGGCATTATTTATAGTTGCACTACTAATTTATCTTGTCTACTCTGGAAGTAAAAGTTATATTAATAGAAATAAGACATTTAAATATTTATTACTGTTTGGATTGCTTCTTACTTTAATCCAAATTGTTTTGGGCACGCAAGTAAGACAAGTAGTGGATGAACAATCTAAATTATTTGCATATGATAAATCTTTGTGGCTTAATGATATTCCACTTGTTTACGAATATCACAGAACATTTTCAATATTGGTTATTTCTGTAAACATGGCTTTATTTTTTATTAATAAAAAATTACAACTCGGAAACAAGTATATTAATTATGTTATTCTGCTTCTTATATGCGAAATATTTACGGGGGCTTCAATGTTTTATTTTGATTTTCCGTTTGGAACCCAAACTGCACATTTAGTATTTGCAAGTATAATTTTTGGACTTCAATTTTACATATTACTTCAAAATTTTTTAACAAAAAATAAATTAAAAGCATATGATTTACAGACTTAGGGTAATTCTTGACAATGATACAAATGAAGATATTCTTAGGGATATTGAAATAGATAAAAATTCAAATCTAACTGATTTGCATGAACTTATATTACTTTCATTTAATTTCAGTGCTGATCAAATGGCATCATTCTACACTGTTGACGAAGAGTGGAATCAAATAAATGAAATAAGTTTAATGAATTTTGACGAATCAATAGATTCAATGGATTCAATTTTAGTAGCTAATATTCTAAACAACCAAAACACAAAACTTCTTTATATCTATGATTTTATGAGTATGTGGACGTTCTATATAGAACTCATTGAAGAGGCTCAAGAAGTCAATAATATCCTTTATCCAAGAATAATATTTTCTGTTGGAAATGTTCCTGAAAAAGCGCCGGAAAAAAAATTCACAGATGAGGATAAAGTAAAAGAAGATATAGACGAGGATGAATATTTATATTAATTCAATATAATGAAGTTCAATCTAATTACTGACTTTATTCCCACAGGCGATCAGCCATCTGCAATTCAGTCGCTCATTGATGGAATTAAAAACAAGGATAAACATCAAACTTTATTAGGTGTAACAGGTTCGGGTAAAACCTTCACTGTAGCGAATGTTATAAGAACACTTAATAAGCCAACACTTGTACTGGCTCATAATAAAACACTAGCTGCACAACTTTACTCTGAGTTCAAAGGGTTTTTTCCTGATAATCTTGTTGAGTATTTTGTTTCATATTATGATTATTATCAACCTGAAGCATATATCCCCACATCTGGGGTTTATATTGAAAAAGATTTATCAATTAATGATGAGATTGAAAAACTTAGACTAAGTGCAACTTCAGCACTTCTCTCTGGTAGAAAAGATATACTTATAGTTGCCTCAGTATCATGTATATATGGTATGGGGAACCCTCAAGAGTTTAAAGATAATACAATAGACGTTGCTTTAGAGAAAGACTATTCTAGAACTAATCTTCTAAATAGGTTTGTTCAAAGTCTATACTCTCGCTCCATGGCTGATGATTTTAGACAGGGTAAATTTAGAATTATCGGGGATACCATTGATATATTCCCTGCTCACACCGATCATGCATATAAAATTCATTTTTTTGGGGACGAGATTGAAGAAATTGAAAAATTTGATCCCTCAACAAATCAGATAATATCAAAACACAAATCAATAACAATTTATCCTGCAAATATTTTTGTCACATCTCCAAATAAAATTCATGATATAATAAAATTAATTCAAGATGACCTAGTAAAACAGTACGATTACTTTAACGAATTAGGCAATACATTGGAGGCAAATAGAATTAAGGAAAGAACAGAATTTGATATGGAAATGATCAAAGAATTAGGATACTGCTCGGGGATAGAAAACTATTCTCGTTATTTTGATGGTAGAAAACCTGGAACTCGACCTTTTTGTCTTTTAGATTATTTCCCAGAAGATTACCTAACAATTATAGATGAAAGCCATGTTACAATCCCACAGGTTAGAGCTATGTATGGAGGTGATCGTAGTAGAAAGGAAAATCTTGTTGAATACGGATTTAGATTACCAGCGGCAATGGATAATAGACCCCTAAAATTTGAAGAATTTGAATCACTACAAAATGAAATAATATATGTAAGTGCCACACCAGCAGACTACGAATTAGAGATGTGTGAGGGAGTAATTACTGAGCAGATAATCAGACCAACTGGTTTATTGGATCCTAAAATTCAAATTAAACCCACAAAACACCAAATTGATGATTTGATTGATGAAATTCAAATAAGAATTGAAAAAAAGGAAAAAATATTGGTTACAACCCTGACAAAAAAAATGGCTGAAGAACTTACTAGTTTTTTAACTAAAATTGATATTCGATCTAAATATATACATTCAGATGTGGATACCATAGAGAGAGTAGAAATAATGCAAGGGTTAAGAGAGGATAAGTTTGATGTACTAATAGGTGTAAATTTATTAAGAGAAGGGTTAGATTTACCCGAGGTTTCACTAGTAGCTGTCTTGGATGCTGATAAAGAAGGTTTTCTTAGATCTCACAGATCATTAACCCAAACTATCGGAAGGGCAGCTAGACATGTCAATGGAGTGGCTATTTTGTATGCTGATAAAATAACAAATAGCATAAAGAAAACAGTTGATGAAACTAACTACAGAAGGTCCAAACAAATTGAATACAATAAAAAATACGGAGTAATACCAAGACAAATTGTCAAGAGCACTGAAAACCCATTGACGAAAAGATTATTAAAAAATAATATCAATGAAATAAGTGAAACCATTATTGATTTTAATATCCCAACCAAGGCGAAAGAATTTGATAAAAAAATTAGGGAACTTAGAAAAGAAATGGAAAAATCTGCTAAAGAATTAGACTTTAAATCAGCGGCACTCTATAGAGACCAAATAAAAAAAATGAAGGAATTAAAGTCAAGCACTAGCTAATACTTTCTGTACTTTATCAGCTGCCTCCTTAAATTCAACAGCACTATAAAAATTCAAACCTGATGAATCAATGATTTCTTTGGCAATTTCAGAATTTGTGCCCTCAAGCCTTACAATTATTGGAACCGAAATTTCACCTTTCATGTTTTTACATGCATCAACGATACCATTAGCTACCCTATCACACCTTACAATTCCCCCAAAAATATTAACCAGAATTGCTTTTACATTGGGATCTTTAATTATGATTCTGAAGGCTGTTTCAACTCTCTCGCTATCTGCAGTACCCCCAACATCTAAAAAATTTGCTGGTTCACCACCAGCTTGCCTAATTAAATCCATAGTAGCCATTGCTAGGCCCGCACCATTTACCATACAGCCAACATTTCCGTCTAAGTCAACATAATTTAATCCAACTTCCTTAGCTTCTACTTCAATCGGGTTTTCTTCCCTGATATCTCTCATTTCTAAATAGTCTTTATGTCTAAATAATGCATTATCGTCTATTGTTACCTTGGCATCTACGGCAAGTATTTTATCGTCACTTGTTTTAATTACAGGATTAATTTCAAAAAGCGAAGAATCTGATTTATCATATGCATCATACAATGCCTTGACAAAAGAAATCATTTCCTGTTTTGCATTCCCACTTAAATTCAAATTATCAGCGATTTTTTTTGCATTTTCATTTGTTAAACCATCTTTTGGACAAATATCAAGGGTATGAATTAGTTCAGGTGTTTTTTCAGCGACTGTCTCAATATCCATACCTCCCTCAGTGGAATACATAATCATATTTTTTGCACTAGATCTGTTCAATAAAACTGAAATGTAATATTCCTCAACCTCTGAATCTCCAGGGTAATAAACATCCTCCGCTATTAAAACTTGATGAACTTTCTTGCCTTCTTTACTGGTTTGTGGGGTCACCAAATTCATTCCTATTATTTCGTCCGAAATCGAATAAACTTCATCAATTGACTTGGCAAGCTTAACTCCGCCACCCTTACCTCTTCCTCCAGCATGTACTTGTGCCTTAATAACAAAAAAATCCGTACCAGTTTCATTATTCAATTTTCTTGCCTCTTCAACTGCTTCTTCTGGTGATGAAGCAACATATCCCTTTTGGATTCTAACTCCAAATCCTCTTAAAATCTCTTTTGCTTGAAATTCGTGTAGGTTCATATCGATTTGTTTGAAAAACAAATTTAACAAACATAGCATGTTAGATGAGTTAAATTATAATTATTTATCAAATAAATTATTAATAAATTTATAACAAATGAAAAAGTTAGTTTACACACTTCTATTTCTAATTATAAGTTGTTATTCATCTGGAAATTCAAAATTCACCAGAATATTTATTAAAAAAAATTCTGATATCTTAAAAATATTAAAGAACAACAAAACCCAAATAAAACTGACTGTCATTGACAAAAACAAAGAATTTGATGAATATGAATATAACGTAGATTCAGATAAATATTTCTATCCAGCTAGTACAGTAAAACTCCCAATCGCTCTTTTTGCTATTGAAAAATTAAATGAAAATAAATATTTATCAATCGACACACCATTTATGCTTGAGGATGATACTTTAAAAACTACTATGAGAAGAGAGCTAGAAAAAATATTTGTCCTTAGTGATAATCAAGCTAATAATAGAATTTTTGAATTCTTAGGTCAAGACTATATCAACCAAAAGTTTATCTCCAAAGGGTTGAATGAATCTAGGATATTTCATAGACTTTCAACTAAAAACTCTTCAAACTTAAATGGAAAAAGAGTTGATTTTTTTCTAAATGACTCAATAATTTCATTTCAAAATAAAAGTATTAAGCCAGCTAAATTAAATTTAAAAGAGTTGAAAAAAGGGATTGGTTATATTAATCATGCAGGAAGTCTGATAAAAGAGCCAATGAATTTTTCTGGAAAAAATTTTATTTCAATCAATGATTTACACAAAATAATAAAGATTTTATTTTTTTCAGAAAAATTTGAGGAATCTCGCAGGTTTAATTTAACCCAGACACAAAAAGACTTAGTATTCGAATACATGTCTGGATACCCAAAGGAATTTGGATATGATGAGAATGATTACCCTTATTACTTTAATAAGTTTTTTATTTACGGAGATAAAGAATTGGAGTTTTCAAAAAGCTTTGAAATTTATAATAAAGTTGGTTTTGCATATGGTCAGTTAACTGATACGGCATACATAATTTACGATGATATATCAATAATTCTTACAGCAACAATAGATGTGAATTCTAATAAAATTTATAATGATGATAATTATGATTATGATCTTGTTGGCTTTCCTTTTCTTGCCCAATTGTCTAGAGGCATTTTTCAGATGATTTCAAATAATTAATCTTAAATTTTAATATTTCTTTCACTAAAAAAGAGCTAATAAAATATATATTTGCTAAGCGTAAAAACACTGCATGCATATTACTGTCAAAAAATTATTTTTTTCCCTGTTTTTTATTTTAAATGTATGGAGCATATCAGCCCAAGATAATCTACCGCCAGTGATTTCATCTGAAGGTAATGCGGTATATTGCCCACAAACCGAGCAAAACATAGTCACCACTTTTAATATTGAAGATCCTGATGACACTACGTTGGATGCATTATACATTCAAATTTCAGAAGGATATTCACCGGGTGAAGATCAATTAATATATAACGGTTCAAATCCTAATTTAAATACAACATGGAATGTTACAGAAGGAAAACTTGAAATTGCAGGTTTTGCAGACGAGGATTTATTAATTACTGATATCATTGACGCGGTTTATGAAGTTGTTTTCTTCTCAAGTAATCCAAATCCATCTGATAAATCTTTCTCATTTACAATTGGTGATGCTAACTTTTTACCTTCCACTAGTCATTATTATGTTTATTTTGAACAAACGGGAATAACATGGATTCAGGCACAGCAAGCAGCTGAAAATTCAAATTACTATGGACTTCAGGGATACTTAGTCACAATACTTTCAGATGAAGAAAATCAAATATCTGCAGAACAGGCAGGTGGCGCTGGATGGATTGGTGCCAGTGATCAGGGAATCGAAGGTGAATGGAATTGGGTTACCGGTCCAGAGGGTTTAGAAAATGGTGGAGCGGGCCTACCCTTTTGGGTTGGTCAAGGCCCTGAGACAGGTGGTGGTCCGGTGATTGGCATGTACAGTAATTGGAATACAGACCCATCTGAACCAAATCAAGCTGGAGATGAGGACTACGCACATATCACTGATGATAGTATAGGACTGATTGGCTCTTGGAATGATTTAACAAATACTGGAGCTAGCAGTGGACCATATCAACCAAAAGGTTATGTTGTGGAATACGGAGGAATGCCTGGTGATCCTGAATTAATCCTTTCATCAAGTACAAGCTTATCAGCACCACCAACAGTAACAGTTGAGCCATTTGTTGGAGTTGATTGTGCATATATATCAATGAACGCATCATCAGATGATGAAGATGGTTCGGTTTATTGGTTTGAGGCTGAAAATGGAGGTGATTCTATTTTTTATGGAACTTCATTTGAACCTGGAACTTTAGAAGCAGGAAATTATTCATATTGGGTGTCACCTTTTGAAAACGGAGAATGTGATAACTACAACAGAATTGAAATACAGGCCGTAATTACACCTGGATTTCCTGATATTGTCACACCTAATGTAACCGTAGACCAGGAATGCTATACAGTTGAAGAATTGGTGACTGATGTATTAATTAATAATTTATGTGCAAATATTTCAAATATATCATGGAGTAGCGGAAATGATTTCGGCGATGTTAATGGAATTGCACATTTTTTAGAGCCCAGCGGTGGATTTCCATTTAGTGAAGGAATTATTTTATCATCTGGTAATGCACTACTAGCTACTGGTCCTAATGAATCCATGGGAGGAGCTTCATCTGGTGATTTTGATTGGCCTGGAGATTCAGATCTTAATAGTTTAATCGAAGATGAAACTTATAATGCATCTGTGATTGAGTTTGATTTTGTACCAATATCAAACAAACTAAGTTTCAGGTTCATAATGGCATCTGAAGAATATGATATGGGAAACTATGAGTGTAATTATTCAGATGTTTTTGCCTTTTTACTGACTGATCAAAATGGAATAACAACTAATTTAGCGGTTTTACCAGAAACTGACATCCCAATAGCTATTACCAATATTCACCCTGCTAATTCTGAATGTGATGCTGCCAATCCTGAATATTTTCATGGTTATACGCCTGTATCCGAACCAGATATTGGTTATGATGGTAGAACTGTACCTTTCATAGCTCAGGCTAATGTTAATATTGGTGAAACCTATCACATAAAGCTAGCAGTTGCAGATGCCTCAGATGCTTCACTAGACTCTGCGGTATTTCTTGAGGCAGGTAGTTTTGATTTAGGAATAAATCTTGGAGAAGATATTTTAGTCGGGTCTGGAAATGAGGAATGTGTTGGAAATAATATAATTCTTGATACTCAAATTGACGAAACGCTAGAGGAAACAATTTATAACTGGTACAAAGACGGTGCTATTTTAGATGATGAAAATTCTTCGACATTAGTTGTTTCTGAAACTGGTACTTACTCTGTCGATGTGATTATTTCTGAAAATTGTACCACTTCTGACGAAATTTTAGTTGAATTCTATATCCCAGAAGAAGTTAACAATCTTCCCACACTAAATTCTTGTGATAATTTTATTGTTGATGGAGATGGTGTTTTCGATTTAAATGAACAAAATATTAATATAATTAATCAATTAACCTCCGATCAGTTTACCATTACTTATTATGAGTCAGAAGAAGATGCTATTAGTGATTTAAATGCGATAGATAACCCAAGCTCATACGATAATTCTATTGCATTCTCTCAAACAATTTTTACAAGGATTGTTCCAGATTCAAATCCAACGTGCTTCTCTGTCAGTAGTTTTTTAATCGAGACTATCAATCCTCCCGACATTATAGTTCCCACAGCTTTAGAGGAGTGTGATGATGATTATGATGGTATTGTTTCATATTTTGATTTATCACAGAAGACTGATGAGGTTTTAAATGGTCAAACTGGAATTGTAGTTAGTTATCATGAAACTTTTGATGATGCTGAAAACAATGCGAATTCAATTACTGATTTTTATACAAATACAACAGCAGATAATCAGACAATACATGTAAGATTAGAAGATAATGAAACTGGTTGTGCTGCAACAACAACTTTAGAACTTATAGTTAACTCCATCCCTGAAATCATCACCCCTCCTATTCTTGAGGTTTGTGATGCTAATTATGACGGGATTACAACTATTGATCTTAGCTCATTGGATGATACTATATTAAATGGTCAAACAGGAATTACTGTGACTTATTATGAAACTCAGGAAGATGCGGATAACAATATCAATATTCTTCCAACAGAGTATCAAAATAGTAACCCTAATACACAAGAACTGATTGTTCGACTAGAAGATGATGTAACTGGTTGTTACTCGACCACCACTCAAGGAATAATAGTAAATATTCCTGGTGTAATAGAGGTTACAGACTACGAACTATGTGATTACACAAATCCGGGAGATCTTACAGAGGTGTTTGATATAACTACCAAAGATGATGAAATCATCAATGGACAGAATGTTAGCTTATCTTATTTTACATCATTCAGTGACTCCCAAGATAATATTAATGCTCTTTCCACTGCAGCACTGACAAATTATTCAAATACTGGCTCTGCTAGTGAAACTATATATATAAGATTAGAACAAAATGAAACAGGTTGTCTTAGTTTTGGATCATTTAATGTAACTGTAAATCCATTACCAAATGTTATCGAAAACACCGATCTAGTTCAATGTGATATTGATGATGTACAAGATGGTATTTCTATTTATAACTTGGAAGAGGCTGCTGAAAATCTTGTTATAGGAGATGATCCTAATAACTATGTGCTTACCTTCCATTTATCTCAAGAAGACCTGGACGCAGGTATAAATGCAATTGAAGATCCTACAGCATATGTAAACCTAACTCCTTTACAAAATATCTATTGTAGAGTAGAAAATATCAATACAACTTGTTACACTACTTCTTACTTCTATTTAGAAACTATTTTCAATCCTATCCCTGAAGATGCAGGATTAATTGTTTGTGATAATAGTGAAGGAAACGGTAATGATTATGACGGATTAGGGTTATTTACATTAAGTGACGCTGATGAATATGTCTTATCATTAATTGTAGCAAATCCAAATAATGACATAACAGATGCTAGTCAATTATCTATAGCATATTATATAAGTGAAAACGATGCATTATTGGAATTAAATCAACTACCTAATGAGTATATAAGTGAAGTACCTAATGCCCAAACAGTGTATCTTAGAGTCGAGAGAGATAATGATTGTTTTGGAATCAACTCTATGCTATTAGAAGTACTACCTGTTCCACAGTATAATGAAGTACCTGATGAAATTTTATGTACAGATACCCCTGGGGTTATAGATATTGATCTTACAGAATATGATGCTCAAGTATTAGGATCACAGGACCCTAATTTATACATCGTAAGCTATCACAGTTCTCAATTAGACGCAGATACAGGATTTAATGCATTGGGAAGCCCTTATACGGTTAATGAGCAGCAAACAATTTATACTCGTGTTGAAGTTGATAATAGTGATCCTTTTACAACGGGTTGTTTTATCTCCAATATAAACTTCACTCTAACAGTTGAACCAAAACCTGTTTTTGCAGCACCTACTCCACTGATTGTTTGTGATGACGATGATATCGACGGAATAACCACCATAGACATCTCTGTTAAGACAGAAGGCATTATGGCTGGTATTGCAGAGAATGTTATTACCTATCATGAGACTGAAGAAGACATGAATGCAGGTATAAATGCTATTGAAAATGTGACAGCTTACACAAATACTATTAATCCACAGACTCTGTATGTGAGAATTGAAGACGATATGACTGAAGTAACTGGATGTTACTCAGATACTACTTTAGAATTGTTCGTTCAAATCCCACCCCCTGTAAGTAATCCTCCTAACCTAGAGTATTGCGATGCTGACGCAGATGGTTTTGGAATATTTAACCTTACCGACTCCGATGCAGCAATTGCCAATGGATTACCAAATTTATTAATCAGCTATCACGAAACACAAGCTGATGCAGAAAATAACCTATTCCCTATCATTGGAGAATATGATAATATAGTTGCTTATCAACAGACAATATATGTTCGAG